>NZ_VDCQ01000041.1 GCF_006265175.1 Paenibacillus hemerocallicola
CCCGTGGAGCCGTTCGTTCCCGTGGAACCGTTCGTTCCCGTAGAGCCGTTCGTTCCCGTGGAGCCGGTTTTGCCGTCTGAGGCTTGTCCGCCGCTATTGTCCGACGATGCCGCTTCCTGCGACACCTTGAACAGTCGAACCGCCGGGGTAGTTTCGTTCCAGACCACATTCATCCCCAGTTGCTCGGCGATGAAGCGTACCGGTACGAGCGTATTGCCGTCTTGAATGATCGGAGCGGCTTCCAGCGTCCAGCTGACGCCTCCCGCCTTGGCAATGACGCTGTCGATTTTCAGCTCGATCAGCGTTTGGCCCTGCTCGATTTTGACGGTGCGCTCTTTCTCCAGCCATGTTACCTTTGCTTCCAATTCCTCGGAAATGATCCGTACCGGAACGATCGTCGTTCCACCGTTAACGATTTGCGGAGCCACCTCTGGATTCAGCTTCTTCTCGTTCAGAAATAGCTGAATCGGTTTGTCGGCGGCAAACGCTTGGATTGGCACGAGCAGCATCAAGGCGATCAACAGGGTCGGCAGCAACAGTTTTAAGTACTTCATCGTCCACCTCTAAGCTTCATTTCGATTTGGTAGCCGTTCGGGCAAAATCTTCCATCACTCCTTCCATTCTATCAAGTTTCGAGAGAAAGGGACAGAAGTTTGCATAGATTTGCCAGCATCAGACATAACGTTAGACGCCCAAAAAGAAGCAAAAGTTGCGTGAAAAGCACAAAAAAGTCTATCCTTTTGACAAAACCTCTGAAAAAAGGATAGCTAGAGCGCTGCTGCTCGCGATTAAACCGTTCTTTCGCCCGTTTTCGTTACAGTCCGCGGATAATGGAGACAAATCGTATCGACAACGGCTCCTCCCGACGGACTGCGGGGAAATTCGTTATATCGAATCGTTCCGGGTACAACAAGGCTGCATTATGCTACTCTTAACCCGCTGAAACAGATTGCGGAAAGGAGACCTCGCAATGAAACTTGAACAATTCCGGCTGCCGGACCGATTTCAGACAATCTTACGGAACAAAGAATCCAGGTTCGTTCATGCGCCTTATTCCGGGGCGTACACATTTCATTTTCGAAGCAAGGATCGTTCATGCTACTTGAAAATATTGCCGACCGGTCACCGGGAGCCGCTGGTGCAATATCGGGACAAGCTCGTGTGGCTGAAGGGCCGGCTCCCGGTTCCGGAAGCGCTCGAGTATGAGGCGGACTCTGAGTACGAGTACTTGCTCATGTCGGAAATTACCGGTCGCGACGCTACTGACGAATTATTCCGCCGCAACGCCGAACATACTGTTTCCTTGCTCGCCAAAGGTCTGAGAGCCATTCATAGCGTGGACATCGCACATTGTCCCTTCGATTACAGCGTGAATAACAGGCTGCGCTTGATCGAGAGCCGCTTGTCGGAGGGACTGGTCGATCGGGGCGCTGTCGAGGAGCGTTTCGGGGACACGCTGGAGCGGCTGCACGAGCGGCTTCAGTCGGATATGACCGGTTTGCAAGAAACGCCGGTCTTTTGCCACGGGGATTACAGCGTTCCCAATATCGTCATCGACAACAATGAAATAAGCGGCTTCATCGACATAGCCGATGCCGGAGTATCCGATCCGTATCGGGACTTTGCCGCCGCGCATCGCAGCATTATCCGGAATTTCGGAGAACGATTTATCCCTCTTTTCTATGAAACGTACGGGATCGATCCGGATATGCGGCGACTTCGTCTCTATGATTTGATCGAGCATTTCGCATGTTGAACATAGACACTCCGGCCTAAATGCAAACAGTCCCGGAGGCGGCATATAAGCTCTACGGCTCGTATGCCTGCTTCCCGGGACTCCGGACTTCTATTTGCGAGAATTTCGACTTAAGCGAGACGCGCCGCTTGCTTGGCCTCATACTCGGAGATCAAGCTTTCGTGCTGCAGCGTCAGGCCGATATCGTCCAAACCTTGCAGCAGGAACTGGCGACGATGTTCGTCCAGCTCGAACGAAATGCTCAAGCCCAGATCGTCGGTGATCGTCTTGTTCTCCAAATCGACGTTCAGCTTGTAGCCTTCGTTGGCGGCCGTGCGTTGGAACAGCTCTTCCACTTGCTCTTCGCTGAGCTTGATCGGCAAAATGCCGTTCTTGAAACAGTTATTGTAGAAAATGTCGGCATACGAAGGGGCGATGACGACTTGGAACCCATAGTCCATGATCGCCCACGGAGCATGCTCCCGGGACGAACCGCAGCCGAAATTGGCGCGGGAAATGAGCACCGAAGCGCCTTGGTAGCGCGGTTTGTTCAGATCGAAATTCGGGTTCACGTTGCCTTGCTCGTCGAAACGCCATTCGAAGAACAAAAATTGGCCGAAGCCGGTACGTTCGATCCGTTTCAAAAACTGCTTGGGAATGATGGCGTCCGTATCGACGTTAACCCGGTCCACCGGACCTACGAGGCCCGTATGCTGTTTGAATGCTTCCATCGGTTATCTCTCCTTATCGCTTCTATCGTCCGTATTATACGCCTGCTTCGACTTTGAACGTCCAGTCGCGAACGTCGACGAAATGTCCCGCGATCGCGGCTGCTGCCGCCATCGCCGGAGACACCAGATGCGTACGTCCGCCGCGGCCTTGACGGCCTTCGAAGTTCCGGTTCGACGTGGAAGCGCAGCGTTCGCCCGGACTCAAAACGTCGGGATTCATCGCGAGACACATGCTGCAGCCCGCATCGCGCCACTCAAAGCCGGCTTCGCTGAAAATTTTGTCTAGCCCTTCCTTCTCCGCTTGCAGCTTGACGCGGCCGGAGCCGGGTACGACAATCGCGTTCACGTGCGATGCTACCTTGTAGCCCTTCGCCACTTCGGCGGCGGCGCGCAGGTCTTCGATCCGGCCGTTCGTACAGGAGCCGATGAAGACGCGGTCCACTTTCAGCTCGGTCATCGGCGTGCCCGGAATCAGACCCATATATTCGATCGCCTTCTCGGCGGCTTTGCGTTCGTTCTCGGTCGGGAGGCTCGCAGGGATCGGTACGTTCGCCGTAACATCCGTACCCATTCCCGGGCTCGTTCCCCAAGTTACTTGCGGAATAAGCGACTCGGCGTCAAATTCGACGACCGTATCGAATGCGGCGCCTTCGTCCGTAACAAGCTGCTTCCACTCTTCGACGGCGCGGTCGTACGCTTCGCCCTGCGGCACATAATCGCGGCCGCGCAGATAGTCGAACGTCGTCTCGTCCGGAGCGATCATACCCGCTCTGGCGCCGCCCTCGATAGACATGTTGCACACTGTCATCCGCTCTTCCATCGACAGCCCGCGAATCGCTTCGCCCGTATATTCGATAACGTATCCCGTTGCGAAATCGGTGCCGTACTTGGCGATGATGCCGAGGATCAAGTCCTTTGCCGTAACGCCCGTTCTCAGCTTGCCGACGACGCGCACTTCCATCGTCTGGGGCTTCGATTGCTGCAAGCATTGGGTAGCGAGAACATGCTCGACTTCGCTCGTACCGATGCCGAAGGCCAAAGCTCCGAAAGCGCCATGCGTGGATGTGTGGCTGTCGCCGCACACGATCGTCTTGCCCGGATGGGTCAAGCCGACTTCGGGTCCCATAACGTGTACGACGCCTTGGTCGACGTGGTTCAAGTCGAACAGCATAACTCCGAAGTCGGCGCAGTTTTTCGACAGCGTGTCGATTTGCTGCTTCGAGATCGGGTCCGCGATATTGAAGCGGTCCTTCGTCGGCACGTTATGATCCATCGTGGCGAACGTCAAGTCCGGACGGCGCACTTTGCGGTTCGTCAGCCGGAGTCCTTCAAATGCCTGAGGCGACGTAACCTCGTGCACCAGGTGAAGGTCGATATAAATGATGCTCGGTTTTCCTTGCTCCTGATAAATTACATGATTGTCCCAAATTTTCTCGAACAACGTTCTCTTTGCCATAGGAATCACCTCTCCGATCTTTGATTCGATCATACCACTTCCGGCTTGATTGCTCCAAGATATAATTTCTATAGCGCCAATAGGAAATGACTATAAGCGTGAGACATCGAACCTTCACATTTTCGAATGCAGAGCGCATATTAAAGAGGTCGGCGGCGAAAATAAATATACGTATCGGCACCGCTAAACGATAATGAAAACCTACATATTTACTGATGATCAGGGATGACCCGACGCGCCAAATCGGGAAACGTCAATGCCGGAATCCCGCCAAAAATCGGCAATTTAGCGCATGTAATTCGCTGTTGGTGTTATAGGGTTCAGTATGGCTTCAAATAAAATGGAACATTGCTAAAACCAATTATAGGCGTTCGCGGTTGCATCTGACGAGTCTAAAATAATGGCAGCTGCCGGAAGCCGTTCAGAGCCTCCGGCAGATCGGGCCGGGCTACTTTACCGCAATAGGGTCGATTCGGAACGTATGGGTTCCTTTCCATTTCGTAGCCGGGTAGTAGAGCAGCTGTGAAGGCCGATCGGACGAGATCTCGTCTCTCGTATACGAGAAGCCTGGGTCCGTGTCGACCGCAATCGTCGTGACGCCTTTCGTTTCATCGCGGGTTACGCCCGTAATTCGATAAGCATGAGCGGTCTGATCCGGGTGGGTAACGAACATGTATCGTCCTACCGCGGAAGAAGAAACGACCGCCGGGGTGACAAACCCATTTGCTTCGCCCGGTATTTGTCCGCGCTGTACCTTCGTGATATCGCCTGTAATGGAGCCTTCCCCGATCAGCCGATCGGCTCCCTTCTGCAGCAACGCACCGCCCGAAAGATACATGTTGGTCACCGCACCGTCCTCGAGCCGAATAAAGCCCATTTTCCCGATCATGGTCATATCGCCGACGGTAAGCGGTTGTCCGCCGTTATTCGGGGAACTAAGGACGATGTCCGTCGTATTTCCGTACGAAACGGCGACGATCGCATCCCCCGTCGTCTCGTCCGATTTCAACACTTCCACGCTTTCGATTACCGCTTCCGCTCCGGCTGCGTACGGCTCCATGACATGAATGAACTGGCTGCTCAGATCGGTTCCTTCTTTGCGAAGGATGAACTTGGGCATGTCGTATTTGACTGCCTCCGCATTGGTATCGGAACTCAAGCCGTTCACGCGGGTCGCTCTCAACGACGGCGATTTGCCGATAAACAGCCGATTGTTCCCGCTGCCTGCAAACCCGAATACGTTCATATTCGCCTTGTCGACGGTACCGCTCTTCGTCGTCATCGTCAGTTCGTACGACCCGTCGGGCACATCCGCCTCCCGAACGTCCTTCACATAAATATAGCCGTAATATTGATTGTCGCTCGTTCCGCCCGTATCCGTCTCCTGCGCCGGCTGAATAATCGTCGGACTGCCGTTCACCAAGTACGGTCCGTAGTTCTCGAGCGGTACGTTGGCCGTTATGACGGCATCTCGATTCGCGTCGCCGTTAAGCGCATATTCGTGCTTGCCGCCCCCCGCCACGCGGAATAGATCGACGACATAGCCCGAGCCCCCGGCCGTCCCGTCAAATCCGATAAACCACGGCTCCCTGCTGTACTCCGAAACACCGGGATAAGCATTTTCCTGATGCGCCTGCATCGCCTGAACGTCCCCCGATGCCGAGAACAAATTGTAAGCGGTCAGCTTGCCTCCCTGTTTGCCGGCATCTTTGATCGAAGCGTCTTTGCCGTCCACTACGACCGTGTTATGGCCTAAAGTAGAAAGAGTCCACTGCCGGTAAAACGTATGCGTATACCCAAGGTCCGGCAGAAGCTCCTGGCCTTCTCCGAACAGCGACAAATGTAACGGATCTTTATGGTCATGCCCGAATTTCGGGGAGAACGTCATATACAGCTGCGATTGACCGGCTCCCTGCCCGCGAATCAGCTTGGCGATTCCCGCCGCCGGCATGACGAGCGAATGATCGTTCTGCGGCGCCGTCGCCTTCTGGAATGCCCAGGTGTCGTTGATCGGATAATAATTGCCGTTCGGATAAGCGAGCAGATTCGGAAGGTTGAGTAGGGAACCGATTTGCGGCAGCATGACGGACGGATCGAAATCGTCGAACCGTTGTCCCGTTATGGACGACACGTAGCCTGCGGGATCGGTCCATCCGGCCGCATAACCCGCCGTCCCCCGGATGCCGTTGCTCGTCTGATTATGGTACGAAAGCGTGATTTCTTTCCAGAAGCCGTCGAACAAAAAGCCGCTCTTGGCGAATTCATCCATCCTGTTCACCGCTTCATGAATGTAACGCGGTTCCTTCAACGCTTTGCCGAGCTGGATGAGCCCGATCCAATTCGAATATTCGACATTATGGCTCAGCACCGGATACGTGTAAATCGCTTCGATAGACGGAAGCAGCATGCCGTCGACGATTTTGCTCCGGACGTCTTCCCCGGCTTCGGCGCTCAGCAGCTCGAATGCGTCGGTTTTATCCACGTCCGCGAAAGCGTCGGCCAGTGGACGAAGCGCCACGAGATCCTGCGAGGTCCATCGCTCCCACATTCCGCCATAGTAGTTGTAAGGCGGAGCGGCCTCTCCGTCCATCGGATATTGATTCCATATCGTATCGTTGATTCTCACCCAGCCTTCATAGGCTTGACTGAACCGGTACAGCAATCTGGCTGCCCCAAGCGGATCGGTCGCCGCCATTTCCTTGGTTCTTTTCACGGCATGCAGCCGCTGCTGGTGCCACAGATGAGCCGACAAAAAATAACGTTTGCCCGAACTGTCCTCATAATAAGGATAATCGACCTGCTGGCCTTTTTTATTCGTGACGGTCAACTTGTTCGTTTCCTTGTACGAATCGTTCGGGTATTCCATCTTAATCGTGTCCGCCGACGTTATGCTCCATGGCTTGGCGACGCTCCAAGTATAATTCGCGGAACGGAACCCGAGCTGCGTATTGTGCGGAACGCCCGTGGCGAAGAAACCGACCCGATCGGGAATGAGCTGCATAAGCAGTTGCACCTCCGCGCTCGGCGGCTGGTACGTTATGCGGGTAACCGTCGATTCGGAAACCGGAACATGATACAACTGTTCCCCCGCTTCTATAAGACTGTAGCGGTCGAAAGTGAACACGGCCAGCTTCCCGGGCTGACCTCCATGGCTACCTGCGAATAGCTGCAGCCGGTATAGTCCGTCTTCCAAGGGCGCCGGATGCGAGAACTCGAGCAAATAGTCGTTTCCTTGTTTGACCAGTGCGGCATCGCCGAGAATCGTTTGTTCGCCGGACGGGGAAGTCCACACGAGTCGAATGTCCGCATGCTTCAACTGGGGATAGCTCGATTTCTTGAACGCCAGCACTTTCTCGCCGAAGCTTTTGAACAGCAAACGGACGTTTTCCGGCCTCCAAGCCTCAGCCGGGCCGTCTGCGGAAATAGACGGCGGGTTCGCCATATACAAGGCGCCCAAACGACCTTCATTCGTAACGCCGGCGTGGAGCGTAAGCGCCCTCTGGTCGAACGGCCGGTTCCGGTCGTCGTCGATCAAGGTCGAGGTCCGGACCGGAACCCAGGAGCTCGCCGGGTAGGGGGAGTCCGGACCGTAATAACGCACGACATTAAGCTTAAGCTCCGCAGACGGCTGCAGACGGGGTCCCCCGATTGCGCTCCAAGGTATGGCAACCTCCGCCGACCAGTTCCCGTCCGCCCGCTTGTTCACGACAGGCGAAACCTGCTTGCCCAGCACCAGATTGATGAACTGCTGCTCGCTGTCCTGAGGGTCCTGTCCCGTCCAGTTGTTGAAGCTGATTCCTACCGGATGCGTGTCTGTAGTAACGTTGACCGGGATCGTATAGAACATTCGTTCGTCCGTACCGTCGCCAAGGACAATAAATAATCGCTCCGCTGACGGCAACGCGTCGTAACCCGTCGGACTTTCCAGCGAAATGTACAAGCGGCTCGGGTCGTACACGACTTTGACAACCGTATCATGCTCGGTCTCGCGGTTTTCGAAAAACGTTTTGAATCCTTGCAAAGGCGACGCTTGACCCCAAGCCGGCTCGTTCAGGATGCCGTCCGCCACTATCGGACCATAGGTGTTGTGCGTGAAGACTCCCCATCGATCATCCAGCATCCCGACGCGCGGGTAATCATCCGGGTCAGGTTCCGTCTCGGCGGCATACAGTCCAGGGAAGGTGACGGCTAGAATCGAAAGCATAAGGAGAAGCAACCATGCCATGCTGCGCGCACGATTGGGTTTCACTTTTCTTCACTCCTTCGTTTTCTATTGCATGGAACGGCTGCCGCTTACTTGCTTTTCAGCTCGGCGATTTTCTTGTTGGCCGCTTCTTCCGCTTCCCGCAGCGCCGTGTTGACATCCTTCTGCCCGCCGACGACCTGATTGAATGCATTGATCAAGGCGGCTCTGGCCTGAATGTAAAATTGATCCTTTACACTCATCTCGCCGAACGCCTTGGGGACCAGCGCCTGAAAATGGATGCCTGCAAGCTCGGGGAGACCGCTTCCGAGCAAATGGATGTAGTTTGCGTTTTGCAGCGGAGGCGTGGCGCCTCTCGTGACCAGCTCGCGCTGAATGTCGTCCGAGGTGAATTGCGTAATTGCGGCGAACGCTTCCTCCTTATATTTGCTGGTCGCGGAGATCAAATAATATCGGACGCTCGGCTGCGGTCCTTCCTTCGGAAAGTTTTTGAATGCCGGGAAGGGCACGATATCCCACTTCATATCCGTTTCGGCTTTCCCCGCGACCGAATTTACGCCGATCGAGATTGCGACCGTCTTATCCTTGTTGAACATATTTCCCGCGGAAGTAATGTTGGTCAGCTGCACAGGCTTCTCCACATTGGCGGCCAATTGATACAAAGGAACAATCCGGTCGAACTTCTGCTTCCAGTAATCGGTCGAAAGCGTCGCCTGCTGCGTCTTCGGATCGACATATTGCGGCGCCTTCTCGTTCATGTCGAGCATCGCGATGATGTCTCCGGCAAAGCCGTAATACTGCACGCCTCCTTCGACCCGTGTCAGCTTGCGCGCCGTCTCGAGAATGTCTTCCCACGTCATGCTGTCGTTCAGATACGGAACGCCGAACTTATCGAACAAATCTTTGTTGTAGAACAGCGTGTAGGAACTGACTCTCCCCGGCAAGCCGAGCAGTCTGCCGCCGGTGACCTGCTTCATCGAATCGATCGTGACCGGCAAAAACCGGTTGAGATCGTAATGTTGCGCACGGACCATGTCGGAAATATCCATATCCAGTCCCAGGTCCATGATCGGCTGTACGTCCGGCGTTGAAATAATAATGTCGATAGGCGTTTTGGCCGCGACGACGTCTTTGAGCGCCGTTCCCGTTCCCGGAGCGATAAATTTGAATTTGAAGTTCGGATATTTCCGCTGAATGTATTGACCTTCCGCGTCCATAAACGCTTCGTAATTGCCGCTAAGCATCGAGTATACCGTCAGCTCCGCTTCCTTGTTCGGATCGACGGGCTCCGCCGTTCTGCCCCCGCCCGGGGCCGGCTTACCTTCGGCGGGCGAGGCGCTCTTGTCTCCGCCCTCCCCATGACCGCATGCTGCGAGCAGCACCAGCGACGCCAAAACGACCGTTCCCGCCCGACTATTCGTCCTTCTCATATTCGACTGCCCCTCTCGGTAATTGCGAGTGTTTGCCGGTACGAAACGCCATTCTTTGAAAGCGCTTTCTTACGGCCGCTGCTTAGATCATACGAACCGCTTTGTTCACCAGCAAGCAATTGATCGATCAAAATCCCATTACAGAGGCCATCGTTCAAAAAAAACTGCCGGAGAGCCTGATTGGAGCACTCCGGCAGATCGGACCGGTCCGTTCAAGCCACCGCTAATGGATCGATTCGGATCAACGGAAAAGTGTATTGTTTTGTACGGACGGGTCGGCGATCACGGCCCGACCGGCGTACGAAGCTCGAGCCAGTCCGTCCCCAGTACGTTCGCGCTCCCTGTCGTCATCTTCCGCCATTCCGCTACGATGTACGGCCCTCCCGTCCCGCTAACCGTCACGGGGTTGACGTTGACCACCACTTTGCCTTTGACCCATTCTCCGGCGGTCGGCGCGACGATTCCGATATTCAGCTCGCCCGCGGGCTCGTCATAGCCGGACCAGACCGCCGGCGAATATTTGTCGAGGGCATACAAGGAGAACGAGCGAATCCGCAGGTCGGCGCTTCCTCTCCAGAACAGCACCCTCACCTTTTTCACCGCTTCGGTTACGGAGAAATACAGATCACCCGGGTTGTCGCTGCCGGTCGAGTAGCTTCCGCCGAAATAGCCTCGCCAGAAAACGGTCCGGTTTGCATACGTTTTGACATACGGCTCGGGGTTTGTGCCTCCCGGGTGCATCAAAATTTGCCCGGCGGCATCGTAGCATACGATATGGATTCGGCCCCCGTATCCCGGCTCGCTGTCTTGCTTGACGACGACCCTTTTACATTTCGACGAGTCCACGAACACGCCGGGAGCCCCGTACGTCGAACCTTGGACAGCCACATAATCCGCATGCAAACCGAGTTGGTAAGCAGGGTAGACGTCCGCCGTCTGAAACGAGCCGAAGCCGATGCCCGGAATGTGAACGGCCGTATTCCCGTCGTAATAGCACGCTTTCCGATGGAGCGGCCCGGAGTTATAGATCATGGCGTTGAATTCGATCAACCGGCCAAGCCGGGACTTCACTTCGGTCGTCGGGTACTGGGATAAATCGTCCGCTCTCACGCTGCCGTATCCGGTTTGCAGTTCGTTGGAATTCGATTGGTTCAACGTGCGGATCGTAACCGGGCTGTTGCCTTCGTTGCGAATGTCCGTAAAGAAATTGACCGTGCCGTGCTCGATCAGGACCGGCAGCGCCTCCTGCGGATTCGCCCGGTCCGCGCGCAGCTCGAAGCTCGGTTTGTAGAACACGTTGTTATTATTGTTGATGTAAGTCCCGTCCTGCGACGTAATCCGCACGCCGATGCGGCCCTTGCCGGGGTTCGCCGAAGTCGCGCACCAGATCCTTCCGTTCAGAAACACGTTCTCGTTGCACCAGCCGATGCCCCCTCCCGCATCGCGGTTCGTTAGATCGATCGCGATTTTGTTGCTGGTCAGCGATCCCAGATGGACCTCGTTGTAGACAAAGCCGGCCGATGCGCCGATGCATTGGACGCCGATCGTGAAGCCTCTCGCCTCGACGATCTCGATGTCGGAGCTGTAGCTGTTGATCAGCCGGATGCCGACACTATCCTCGCTGAGCCAGTTCCCCTGGACGGCGCGCTGCACACTCAGCTTCAACGATGTAATCGAATTGATTACCGCCGTTTCGCCTACCTCCAGGCAAACAATATTCGCAGACCCCGTGTAGATAAGCGGAGCTTCCATCGACACATGAATATTGGCGGGAACGGTCACCGTCGAGTCCACCGCATAGCCCGTTGCGGCCGGGAAATAAAGCGTCGGCTTGCGAACAACCGGGGCAACCGACTGCGCATAAGCGACCGCAAGCCCTATCGAAGCGGCATCGTTCGTCGTGCCGTCGCCCTTCGCGCCGAACCACTTCACATTGACCGTCCCGTCCGACATGATCCGCTTGAACCGCCGGCCCGTGCTCGAGACGACGACGGAGCCCGTATCGTCGGACGAGGTCGTGTCGCCCGGATCGTAGTAAAAATGTCCGTCCTGTCCGGCATCGGTCACATAGTACACGTACCCTTCGGTCGTATCCGGAGTCCCTCTCAATTCCGCCAGCGTAATGTCCCGAACGCAATCGTCGCAGTGCGGGTCCCCGTTTCCGTAGACGGACTGCCCGACGCTGCCGCTTTGACCGGCCGCCTCCCGTATCCCTCCTGGCAGCAAACCGGCCGCCGCGAACGCCGCCCCCGTTATGCCGAACGAAGCCAGCAGCTTTCTTCGGGTAAGGATCGCGTTCATCCGCCCCTCGGCTCCCCCTTCTCCCGACTCCGTTCTCACTTCCGTCATATCGGACATGTGTATCGCTCCCTCGACTATGGAATGGACTTGCTAATTGGATCTATCGCATAATCCCGGCCTGCGTGGGCATTACTTGCTTTTCAATTCCGCAATTTTTTTGTTCGCAGCTTCCTCCGCTTCCCGCAGCGCCGTGTTGACATCCTTCTGACCGGCTATCACCTTGTTGAAGCCGTTGATCAATTCCGCCCTGGCCGCGATGTAATATTGATCCTTCATATTCATCTCGCCGTAAACCGGGGGAATGAGCGCCTTCACGTTTTTCCCTTTCAATTCCGGGACGCCGCTGGCCAGCAGATCGGCATAGCCCACGTTTTGGAGAGGCGGCGTGGCGCCTTCCTTCACAAGCTCGCGCTGCACGTCGTCGGACACGAACTGCGTAATCGCCGCGAAAGCCTCGTCCCTGAACTTGCTCGTCGCCGAGACCAAATAATAGCGGACGCTCGGCTGCGGCCCTTCCTTCGGATTGCTTTTGAATGAAGGAAAAGGCGAAATATCCCAGTTCATGTCCCATTTCTCGCTGACCGCTCTAGTACCGGCATCATTGACTCCGATCACGATCGCCACGGACTTTTCTTTGGAAAACATATTGCGCGAGGTCGTCAGGTTCGTCAGCTTGGTCGGCTCGGCAAAGTTCGGGACCATCGAATACAGCGGAACGAGACGGTCGAACACCCGTTTCCAATAATCGTTCGACAGCGTCGCTTGCTGCGTCTTCGGATCGACGTATTGGGGCGCTTTCTCGTTCATGTCCAGCATGGCGATAATATCGCCGGCGAAGCCGTAATACTGTACGCCTCCGTCCACCCTCGTCAGTCTGCGCGCCGTCTCTTGGATGTCATCCCAGGTCATCTTATCGTTCAAGTAAGGGACGCCGAACTTATCGAACAAGTCTTTGTTGTAATACAGCGTGTACGAGCTCACTCTTCCGGGCAATCCGAACAGCTTGCCGCCGGTAATATGCTTCATCGAATCGATCGTCACCGGAAGGAACCGGTTCAAGTCGTAGTTGTACTTCTGCACCAGATCCGAAATGTCCGAATCGAGCCCCACGTCGATAATCGGCTGCACATCCGGGGTCGATATGATGATATCGATTGGCGTTTTCGCCGTTACGACATCCTTCAAGGACGTTCCCGTCCCGGGCGCAATAAATTTGAATTTGAAATTCGGATATTTCCGCTGAATATACTGCCCTTCCGAGGCCATAAACCCTTCGTAATTGCCGCTCAGCATCGAGTACACCGTAAGCTCGACTTGTTTGTTCGGATCGACCGGCTCGGCCGCTTTGGCTCCGGCAGGCGCCTTCTGCCCGTCGGCCGACGGGCCCGTCCCGTCCGCGCCTTCCTCTTTGCCGCAAGCCGCCAGCAGCACCAGCGATGCCATCGCAGCCGTACCCAGCCAACTCTTTTTGTTTCTCATTTTGACTTGCCCCTCTCGGCGATAATAAGTCGGAACCGGTTCATCTCGCTTGTTATGACAGCGTTTTCTCCCGTTCGCTGCTTCGATTATAGCGGACCGCATTTTCGATCAACAAGGAATCCTCATGACCTCGCATAGTATTTTCGTTACCCGTTGTCCCCGTTTTTGACGGATTGCCGAAATGGTCGAGTACGAGGTCATCAAAGTACTACTATAGGTCATCAAGCTTGCTTATGCCGGCGAACATTCCAAGCTACCATGGAAGAAGACTTCCGAACGATACGGCACGTTCGTGTGCGTTCGCGCTCGATAGGTTGCCTTCTACGGACGGAAAGTCGCATATCGTCATAACGCTTTTGGAAGACCGGTGAATAAGTCGAACCAGCTGTAAAAACATGCAGTTATTTTTGAGGAAGAGCGTCCGGTGTCCGTTGCTACTGGAAAAAGTCCAGTTATTTTCGCTTATTTTCGACTTTTGGCGGCTTGTGGTCGGTTTTGCTGGAGAATATCCATTTATTTCAGCGGATATCGCTTTATTACAGAAAATAACTGCATCATTTACAGGTAGTACCAAGGGGCTGAGTTCCGCAGTCCTTCGATAGTCCTCGCCGGTCGCTACTAACACCAACACGGAGGAATGAACATGGTACGAGAAATGAACGCCGACATTGTCATAGTCGGAGGAAGCCTGGGAGGCTGCGCCGCCGCGCTTGCCGCCGCACGTCTGGGCAAGTCGGTGCTGATGACGGAAGAGACGGAATGGATCGGCGGGCAGCTGACGAGTCAAGCGGTCCCGCCGGACGAAAACCGGTGGATCGAGCAGTTCGGCTGCACGAAAAGCTATCGGCAGTTCCGCGACGGGGTCAGGGACTATTACCGCCGCAATTTCCCGCTGACTCCGGAGGCGGCCTCGCTTCCCAACCTGAATCCGGGAAATGCCAAGGTAAGCCGAATCAGCCACGATCCGCGCGTCGCCCTGGCGGTGCTGCTCGAGATGCTGGCTCCCTATACGCTTAGCGGCAAGCTCGTCGTCTTGTCCCGCTGCAAGGCGGAGGCGGCGGAAATGGACGGGGACCGAATCCGTTCGATCACGGTGAGAAATGCCGTTACGGGAACCGTGGCGGTCGCGACCGCCCCGTATTTTCTGGACGCCACCGATTGCGGCGAGCTGCTGCCGCTGACGGGGACCGAATATGTCACGGGAGCGGAATCCAAATCGGAAACCGGCGAACGCCACGCCCTCGATGGACCGGCCGATCCGCAAGACATGCAGGCGATTACGTATTGCTTTGTCGCAGACTATATAGAAGGCGGTCAGCATACGATCGACAAGCCGAACGATTACGAATTTTGGCGTTCGTACCGTCCCGATTTTTGGCCCGACCAATTTTTAAGCTTCTCGGGTGTCCGGCCTTCGACATTGGAGCACGTACGCTACGATCTGTTCCCCGGAGGGCAAGGACTGACGTTCTGGGAAGGCTTCTCTCTCATGTCGTACCGGCGTCTGGCCGATAAAAGCAACTTTGCCCCGGGCACTTTCCCGGGAGATGTGACCGTCGTTAATTGGCCGCAGAACGATTATTTCCTCGGCTCGATCATCGACGTGGACGAAGCGGAGAAAGCCCGCCATCTCCGGCGGGCCAAGGAGCTGAGCCTTTCGCTGCTGTACTGGCTGCAAACGGAAGCTCCGCGTCCCGACGGAAAATACGGCTATCCCGGCTTTCGCCTGCGCAATGACGTATTCGGCACGGACGACGGCTTGGCATTGTACCCGTATATTCGCGAGTCGAGAAGAATCAAAGCGGAATTTACCATTTTGGAGCAACACGTCAATCCGCTGGATCGACCGGATGGACGGGCCGCCGTATTCGCCGACTCCGTCGGGATCGGATCTTACGGCATCGATCTTCATCCGAGCACCGGAAACCGCCATTATATCCATTTGGCCTCGCTCCCTTTCCAAATTCCGCTCGGCAGCCTGATCCCCGTCCGGATCGACAATCTGCTGCCGGCCTGCAAAAATATCGGAACGACGCATATTACGAACGGCTGCTATCGGCTCCATCCCGTGGAGTGGAACATCGGAGAAGCGTCCGGCGCGTTGGCGGCCTTTTGCCTGGAACGCGGCGAATCGCCGCGCGCCGTCCGAAACGATCCGGCGCTGCTTGCCGACTTCCAAAGCTTGCTTGCGAAGCAGGGCGTCGAGCTCGCCTGGCCCGACTCCGTCGTCGGCTAATATCCGCGACGCCAAAGCGGCCCGTCCTCCTGCTTCTAGCGGACGAATGCGGAACGTTTTCGCCGAAAATACCGTCTGTCCAGGCCGATCTGCTCACAGGTCGGCCTTTCCCCTATCCGCGACGATCGCGAAATGTGCTACACTAGTACATATCGCGAGCCCGTCGACTGGCTCTTCGTTCATCGAGAATAAGCGGCAGAGGGGGTATGCGCATGTGCAGCAATCCTGCTTCCATCACGTTTCAAACCGCATCCGGCTTTTCCATATGCGTCGTACCGGTCGCTTCCCATACGTTTCATATCCGCGTCAACCGGACGGGCCTATTCGAAGCCCCGTCTCCGCTTACCCGGCTCGGTATCGCGGCCCCTCCCACTTCTCCGGTCAATTGGCATACGGAATATGTCGGAGACGCTTTGCATGTGATCACCGATGAAGCCGTTCTGCGGCTGGATCGCCAAACCGGAAGCGCATCCTTGTACGATAAATCGGAAAACTTGCTGACCCGGCAAACGAAACCGCCGTACGGCGGCGGGGCCGACGGCTTCGGAGCGCAGTTCGCGCTGTCTGACTATGAGCGGCTATACGGTTTGGGCGACCAATACGACGTCCCGCTTATGAAAAGAGGTCATACCCTTTCCATAAGCTTGCGGAGCAATCGGGTACATGCCCCCGTCCCGCTGCTCCTGTCGAGCAACGGCTGGGCGCTGCTGGTCGATACCGATATCGAGCACGAGTTCGATGTCGGCCGTTCGTCTCCGGACGAGCTGTGGTTTCACGGAAGACGCGGGGAACTGGCCTACTATTTGATCGCGGGCGGCACCCTTGCGGAGCTGCTCGGCAAGCACGCCCGGCTGATCGGTCCCTCCGCGATGCTTCCCCTATGGGCGTACGGCTTGAGCTTCATCTGCAACCAGCAAACGACTGCCCGCGATATGATCGAGGATGCGCTGAAATTCAGACGCGAAGGCATCCCGTGCGACATGATCGGGCTGGAGCCGACCTGGATGGACCGGCCTTTCGACTATGAGGCTCCCGTGCGGTGGCACCCCGAGAAATTTTACATTCCGCAATGGATGCCGGAAGGCGCTCATACGTTCATGGGCGCGCTGCGGACGATGGGATTCAAGCTGAGTCTGGGACTTTATTTGCCGGAGAGCCCCCGCCCCGGAACCGGAACCGGCTCGGACGACATCGGCCCGAGCTGGTACGACTATTTGGAGCCGTTTGTCGCACAAGGGGTGCAGGGCTTTAAGCTGAGCACGAGCGTGCCTGTCCAGGAGCAGGTACACTTGCCGGCCGCCGAAGAGGATGAAGAAGCAGAATCCGCTTTGACAATTGCCGGAGCGATCGGCAAAATCATTCAGGAGGGGTACGCGAAGCAAACCGGAAAGCGGCCGATCGTCTACACGCCGGTAGGCTACATCGGGGTGCACAAGTACGCCGCGATGTGGTCGGGAGGCCGGAGACAGCCGCATTTGTCCGTTCTTGGGTTGGGCTTGTCGGGCATTCCGAATATGAGCGTCGATATGAATCTGCATAACCCGGCAGGGATCCATTTCGGCTTCTTCCAGCCGTGGTCGAAAGTAAACAGTTGGGCATACTGGCGGCACCCGCTGCTGCTCGATGCGGACTTGCTCGCCTTATTCAAAACATATGCGAAGCTGCGTTACCGCCTCCTGCCCTATATTTACTCGGCAGCCAGCGTCTCGGCCCGAACGGGACTGCCGATCGCGAGAGCGATGCCGCTCGCCTATCCCGACGACGCCGCGGCCGTTCCGCTGCAAAACCAATATATGTTCGGAGATGAACTTCTCGTCGCGGTGTTCACCGATCAAGTATACTTGCCGGACGGCGAATGGATCGATTACTGGACCGGCGACAAATATGCCGGACCGGCCCACATTACTTATCGGACGCCTCCTCAAGCCGGCGGACCGTTGTTCGTGCGCGCCGGAGCGATTATCCCGATGTGGCCGGACGTGGAGCATGCCGGGCAACGGCCGGCGGACCGTATGGAGCTGCACCTGTATCCCGGCAGCGACAGGCAATATTCGTTTTATGAGGACGATGGGGGCAGCCTGGGCTATTTGAGCGGTGAATCGGCGGAAACGAGCATCGTCTGCACGCAGGAACGCGGCGGCTACCGCGTGGAAATTGGGCCTCGCATCGGACATTTTCGCGATATGCCGGAACATCGCGATTGGAACGTGTTCATCCATACGCGCGACAAGCCGGCGTCCGTGAAAGTAAACGGGGAGTCGTGGCGCGAAGCGGCGGGAGCCCGCAAAGACCCGGCGCCGTCGCACTGGTCGTTCAACCGCAGAGCCGGTCTGATCCGGCTGTCGATCCACGAAGCGGCGGCCGGGTCGCCCCGGCCCGCCCGGATGGAGATGATGTATTCCGCCGAGAAGGAAACCCGCCGCTCCGAGCCGCAGCCCGCCCGGTACGGCGGCAAGCCGGGGAAAACGTCGGGCGAGCTGGAGAAGGAGCTTGAGATCGGGCTGGAAACGGGTGACGAGGCGAAGGCGTTGTCCGCGCTCGAGCAATGGTGGGAAGTGCGGGCAGCCGGAGACCGTTCGCCGGAAGACATTCGCGAGCATTGGCTGTATCTGAACGGACTGTTCGTACGATCCGTAGAGCGCAAAGGAAGAACGCTGGGCGATGTGCTCGGAGAGGACCCGTCGCACCGGTTTCAGCCGGGTCCGGACGCCGGAGCCGGCCAAGCTTACGAAGCGCTCGAGCAGATGGCGAAGAGTATCGTGGAGTATGACAACAAGCAGCGCGGGAGGACGAATGAAATCGTTCGCCGGGCGACCGACATCATCGTGCGGGAATTGGATCAAGAGCTGTCTCTCCAAGCCGTGGCGGACCGGCTTCATCTGAATTCCTCCTACTTGAGCCGAAGGTTCAAGAAAGAAATCGGGATGTCGTTCTCCGACTATGTGCTGGAAAAAAAGATGGAGCTCGCCAAGGAGCTCCTGCTGATCGGCACGACCGTCAACGCGACGGCGGACCGGACCGGCTTCAAAGAGGCCAGTTACTTTATTCGCGTATTCCGTAAATATTGGGGAGTCACTCCCGGGGAAATGAAGCCGTGACGACGTTGTCGATCCGGAATAGGTGGCTCCCGCTCCATTCGCTCCCCGGATAATACGTCATTCGGGACGGACGATTCGATGCCGGACCGCTTGCGGCAAAATCCGTGTAGGCAAATCCCGGATCTCCGTCCAGGCCGAGAGCGGTTTGTCCCGTTGACGGCAGCCGGGTTGCGGAGACGATCGGGTATGCGGCGGTCGAAAGATCGGGATGCGTAATGACGACATAACGGCCGACGACGGCTTGCGGAATGTCGCCGTCGACGAGCAGCGCATGTCCTTCGCCAGTCCGGTCCGGCCCGATCACGTCCAGAATCGGGCCGGTTATCGGGCCGCCCCCGTGCAACGTATGTCCGTTTGCCGCCAATCGGACTCCGCCTGTCAGCATCATGCGCCGGACCCGTCCGTTCTCGATCCGGATGAACCCGCTCTTCCCCTCGAGCTCCCACTCGCCTGCACGCAGCGGTTGTCCTCCGTCATAACGCGGGGAGCTCATCGCTATATCGGTCACATTGCCGTACGATACGGCCACCACCGCTTGCTTGGTCGTTTCGTCCGACAACAGCACCTCCACCCTTCCGATAATCGGGCTGCCTTCGGCCGTGTAAGACTCCATCACATGGACAAACTGGCTGTCCAACTCGGTTCCTTCCCGGCTTTCCCGCCTTACGATCCATTTCGGCATATCGTATTTGACCGCTTCGCTGTTGCGATCCCCATCCAGGCCGTTCAGGCGGGTCGATCTCAAGGAAGGCGCGCGCCCCAGAAACAGCCGATTGTTCCCCGTTCCGGCATAGCCGAACACCTTAAGCCCGGCGCGAGCCGTCTGTCCGTCACTCGAAATCAAAGACATGTCGTAAACGCCGTCCTGCAAAGGCGCCGTTTTCACCTGTTTCACGAAAGTATAGGCGTAATACTGATTGTCGCTCGTGCCGCCGTAATCGGTTTCCTGCTTCGGGTGGATAATTTCCGGCTGCCCTTCCAACAAATACGGTCCGTAATCCGACATCCCGATATTCGGGACGATTGCGGATTCTCCGTCGGCCTCTCCGTTCAACGCATATTCGTGACGCGCGCCGCCGCTTACGCGGAACAGGTCGATCGTGTAGCCTTCGGCGGCCGACGCCCCTTCGAAGCCGACAAACCACAGCTCCCGCGAATATTCGTTCACTTCTTCGTACGCGGCTTCCTGGCTGGCGCGTATGACTTGAACATCCCCATCCATGACAAACATCCCGATGTTCCCGCCATTTTTCGCGCTGTCCGTGATCCGGGCGTCCCGTGCGTTCACCGTTACGGTATTGTGTCCGAGCGTGGAAACGGACCATTGCCGGTAAAACGTGTGCGTGTAGCCGAGATCGGGCAGCAGCTCCGCCCCGTCCGAGTAAAGCGCGATGTTCAGCGGATCTTTATGGTCGTGACCGTTATTGGGCGAAAAGGTAAAATACAGCTGCGCCTGCTCCGGCCCTTCGCCCCGCGTCAGCTTGGCGATGCCCGCACGCGGCATAATCAACGATCGCGTCGACCGGGGAGCCGACGCCTTATCGAAAGCCCACGTATCGTTGACCGGAAAACATTTTCCGTTCGGATAAGCGAGCAGATCGCGCAGCTCGAGCATGCGGGCGAGCTGTGGAACGGCCGCCCCGGGATCGAGCCGATCGTAGCGTCGGCCGTCCCGCGCGCTCGTATAGCCGGCCGGGTCGGTCCATCCGTCCAGGCTGCGAATCGTCCCGACCAAGCCGCCGTACGTCTGCTTGTGGTAGGAGAGCGTAATTTCTTTCCAGAAGCCGTCCGCCAAGTAGGAGCATTGCACGAACCGCGTCATCCGTTCCATGGCCTCGTGAACGTACTGCGGCTCGCGAAGCGCCATGCCGAGCCGGCACAAGCCGATCCAATTAGGAAAGTCGACATTGTGATGCAGCACCGGGTACGTAAGGACCGATTCGAGCGACGGACGCAGCATCCGGTCGACGATGCGAGCACGAACGTCCTCCCCGGCTTCCCCGCTCAACAGCTCGAACGCATTCGTCCGGTCGACCTCGAGAAAAGCGTCGATCAGAGGCAGCAGCCCGTGCAAATCCATCAAGCTCCACCGGTCCCACATCCCGCCGAAATACGGATACGGCGGCTCGGCGTGACCCGGTATCGGATGCTGTACCCAAACCGAGTCGTTAAAGCGAACCCAGCCTTCATAGGCTGTCGCAAAGCGCAGCAGCAGTCGCGCCGCTCCGAGCGGATCGCCGGCCGCGAGCTTGGCGGTTTCGGCGACCGTATGCCTGCGCTGATGATGCCATAGGTGGGCGGACAAAAAATAACGCCTGCCCAGTTCGTCTTCATAGTACGGGTAATCGACCGGCTTTCCCGTCCGGTCGAGGACGGTCAGCTTATTCGACTCCGGATACCGGTCGTTCGGATAGGCCATTCCGTCCTCGTCGACGGATACGATGCTCCAGGGCGCTTCCGGCGACCACGTATAGTTGGCCGAGCGGAAGCCGAGCAGCGGACGATGCGGCACACCCGCGGCGAAAAAGCCGACTTTGTCCGGAACGAGACGCTCCAGAAGCTGCACTTGCTCCGATGGCGGAGCCGGGGAAACCCGCCTTTTCGGTTCGTCCGGCGCGAATGATGCCGGGAGCGCCGAACGTTCTCCGGCAGCGATCAAGTCGAACCTGTCGAATCGGATGATGGCGAACCGGTTGTCGTCCGCCCTTTCCCCCTCCACGAAAAGCCGGATTTGATACATCCCGTCCAGTAACGGCTCGGGATGGACGAAATGAAGCGACCATTCCGAGCCTCGCCTGACCGAATCGGTCGGTGAGATTGCGGTCGAGCAGCCCCAAGGATCGATCCAGGTAACGACGAGCCGTTCCGGATCGGCGGATTCCGGCATGTCGTCGCCTTGCAAAACGAGCGTTTTTTCAATAAAGCCCGTATACAGCAGCGCCGCCGATGAAGACAGACGCGCGCCCGGAGGCTGTCCGACGAAAACGGCGCCGAGCCGTCCCTCGTTTGCCGTGTACACAGTAAGACGGTATACCCTTTCATCCAACGGTCGGCGAACATCGTCCATCCGGACCGTCCCGGTGCGGATCGGAACCCAGGAAGTAAGCGGAATCTCGCTGTCCGGCCCGCAATAACGGATGATGGCAAGCCGCCACTCCGCGCCGGTCCGTGTATCGGGCCCGTTTAAAGCAGCCAGCGGAATCGCCGCTTCCGCCCTCCAGCTTCCTTGCTCCCCTTTCACGACAGCTGTACGGACACCCGCCTCTTCTCCGAGAGTCGCGAACGTTTGCCGTCTGTCCCGCGGCTCCGCTCCCGTCCAATTGTTATAGTCGATAACGAACGGGTGCGGCCCGGCCGTCACCGGGACAGGAATCGAATAATACGCGTCGTCGTCGGCAGGCGTCGCCAGCAGAACGAACACCGTCTCCGCGTCGGGAACCGGTCCCGTCGTCGGATCGCTTGCCAATTCGATGTAGAGACAGTCCCGGTCGACGGCCAGTCTCGCCCGGGTGTCCCGGTCGGCGGACCGGTTATAATAAGCCGTAGCGAAGCCTCCAATGGATGCGGCCTCTGTCCATACGCGCTCCCCGTCGTTAGCCGATGCAGCGGTTTTCTCCATTACCGTCCATTTGTCCGTATAGATCCGGACGGCATTATCGCGTTTGCCGATATCGTGTTTCAGCGGATTCACACAGCCGCCTCCTCCTCTAACGATTCATTGCGGAGCCGATGGACGAAAGATCGACGATCCGGTCCTCGGCAGCCGAACTATAGGCGGCTTCCATAAGCCTGGTCAATGCGATCCCTTGCTCGACCGTGATGGCCGGAGCTTTATCGTAGATTACATAGTCCGCCCACTGATCGATCGGCGCGGGCAAGCTCGGCGGCAGCTTATCCGGCCGTATCCACCCGGAATGAGGCTCCGAGGGCAGCAGCGAACTGCGGATTTCCAGCTGGTTGCCGATTAGAAGACAGCCTTCCGTCCCGTAAATTTCCACGAGCGCCGGACAGTGTCTGCTGGCGAAGCCCGCTTCGACGACCGCCATCGCTCCGTCCTGATAGTTCAGCGTGACGACGGCATTATCCTCCACCTCGCGTCCGGTCACATAACCGAACCGCGCCGATACCGATTCCGGCATACCGAGAAAATGGTGAACCATGACCATCGGGTGGCAGCCCAGATCGATCAACGCCCCGCCCCCGCACTCCGATTTGTCGAAAAAATGCGCGGGCAGCCAACCGTCGGGCGCCCCTTCCCTCGGAAGCGCGCCGTCGTGGGCCAGCCTGGCGCGGACGAACGTAATCCGTCCGAGAAGCCCCTGGTCGATGACGGCTTTGGCGTACATCGTCTTCTGATCGCCCAGCCGGGGCAGCGACACGGTGAGCTTGACGCCGCTTTGTGCTGCGGCGGCCGCGATCTTCTCCGCATCTGCGGTATGGAGAGCCAACACTTTTTCCGTAAATATATGCTTGCCCGCTTCCGCCGCCGCAATAAGCACTTCCGGGTGCATGCTGGAAGGCGCGTTCACGACAACGGCATCCACGTCCTGGTTTGCGAGCACGGCTTGCAAATCTTCGATAAACGGAACGTTCAACTGCTCCGCCATCCGCCGGCCGCGATCGGGCAGCTCGTCCCACACGGCCACGATGGCGCAGTCCGGCCTTTCGCCCAATTGCTTCGCATACCCTCTCGCATGCACGTGCCAAAAGCTGAGTATCGCTATCCGAAGCTTCATCGCACTCCCCTCCCCGCCGCGTCCGGCCGACCGGCCGGCTCGACCACGTATCCGGCGGCCGCATAGATCGCCTCGGTAAAGGCGACTACCTTCAAGGCGTATTCCCCGGGGACCAAAACCTCGTGCTTGCCGAGTATCGCGTCAACGAAGCTGCGGTCCGGATCGGTGACCGATTCGGGCAATTCCGGCTCGATCGGCTCTTGACCGTTCAGAGTCAAGGTTACGCGGCCATTGTCATAAAAAATGCCGCCGGCTTCGCCGATAAAAGCGTACGTTTCCTTCAGCTTGCCCAGCGGCGCCAAACCGATGATGTTCATGCTGCCGATCCCCCCTTCCGCAAAGCGGAAAGCGGTCAACGTGTCGACCTCCACCGGAGCGCCGTGGCATTCCAATTGAACGGACAGCTGCTGCGGCGTCAGTCCGGTCGTCCACAGCAGCACGTCGATAATGTGGCTGCCGGAATCCATCAGCATGCCGCCGCCCGACAGCTCCGGCATTTGCCGCCATGTTCCTTCCTGCGACTGCTTCCAATTTTGATACAACGTAGCGGTGACCGATGCAAGCTTGCCGATAACACCGTCGGCAATGGCCGAGCGAATATAGAGGAACGGCGGTAAAAAATGCCTTTGAAACGAAACCTGCAGCACTTTGCCTGCCCTCTCTGCGGTGGCGATCAGATGCTTCGCCTCTTCGGAGGAGCAAGTCATCGGCTTCTCGATCAATACGTGCTTGCCTGCCGCAAGCGCTTCCTCGGCATGCCGGGCATGCAGCGTATGCGGGGAACATATGATTACGGCATCCACATCGCCGCCGTTCAGCATTTCCGCATGATCGTCGTACTCCGCGGCCCGGTCCAGCCCGAATTTCTGCTTAAGCAGCCGTCTGCCCCTTTCACCCGGATCCGCAAGCGCAACGATCTCCACTCCCTCTACCCGAGACAATCTCAATACATGGCTGTGGGCGATATTGCCGCAGCCGATAAAACCGATACGAATGGTGCTCATCCTCGTTCCTCCCAAAAACGTTTTGTTATGATGATGCCCATTATACGGAGCCGATTCGGGACGGACAATGCAATCTGATGCTCTCGAACAGTACTCTCATTACCACCGGATAACATGCGGGGCCACAACTGGCAACAACGACACGAAAGTACTAATTTTGCCGCATCCATGCATAGGCTCATGACCGTATTTTCACTAACGCGGCGAGCAGACGAACAATTTCGAATCAATTATGATGATGCAAACCCTTTATGGGAGGAACCATAATCGTATATGATGGAGACGTGCCATACGAAATGTTTTCATCGGAAGCCTATTCGATTGTCTCCAATTCGCCGCAGGGCATTTTCGGCAATGTCCGACACTACTGGGAGGAAAGACCGAATGGAATTTAGGCAGCTTCAATACGCGATCCAAATCGCGGCAGAAAAAAACTTCTCGCGGGCCGCGGAGAAGCTACACATCGCCCAGCCTTCGCTCAGCCAGCAGCTGTCCAAGCTGGAGAAGGAGCTTGGCGTGCTGCTGTTCCACCGCAATACGAACTCGGTCGAGCTGACGCACGCAGGCGCTCTATTCGTCGAAAAAGCCCAAAAAATCGTCGACATGGTCGGCGAAATCCGCCAAGAGATGGACGATATATCCCAATTGCGCAAGGGGAGGCTCATAATCGGAAGCATGCCGATAACGGGCGCCCACATGCTGCCGCTCGTCCTTCCCGTTTTCCGGGAACGGTATCCCGAAATCGAAATCGTGCTCGTCGAGGAAACGTCCGCCAATTTAACGCAGCTGACCGCGGAAGGACGGACCGATCTAAGCGTCCTGTCGCTGCCTCTGCAGGAGCATGCGCTGGAATACGAATTGCTGGCTGAGGAAGAAATCCTTCTGGCCGTGCCGCCCCGTCACCGGTCCGCGCACATGATGACCGAGGGCGGCACGGTCGACCTGGCCCGGTTCCGCGACGAGCCTTTTATCGTGCTGAAGAAAGGGCAAGGCTTGCGGCAAACCGCGATCGATTTTTGTCTGGACGCCGGATTTTCCCCGCGCATCGTGTTCGAGAGCAGCAACATCGAAACGGTTCAGTCGCTCGTGGCGGCCGGGATGGGCGTCGCCTTCGTACCCGCCATGGTCGAACGGGGGAAATGGAACGATACCGCACCCGCCTATTTATCGATTAGCAGTCGGCCTACCCGTACCCTCGTAATTGCCCGGAGAAGGGGCCGGTACGTATCGAAGGCCGCGGAAGCGTTTATCTCCACGATGCAAGAGCTGGTAGGAAAAAAATAAACAGTGCCGCGATTTATCGCCCGCGCCGTTTGCGCATCATGTCAGCCGGATCGAAGAAAGGAACGAAAAGGATGGATCAGCTTACTTTTTTGGGGACGGGGGATTCCATGGGGGTGCCCCGGATGTATTGCGAATGCGCCGTATGCGCCGATGCGCGCACGTCGGGCCATAACCGGAGATACCGCTCTTCGGTCATGCTGAATACCCCGGAAGGGGAACTGCTGATCGATTGCGGGCCGGACTGGGTCACGCAAATGGAGATGCTCGGCAAGCGTTCGCTCGGACGGGCATTGATTACCCATCCGCATCACGATCATATCGCGGGGATGCCCGAATGGTTCGACGCCTGCCGTTGGACGAAGAGCAGAGGAACCGTCTTCGCTCCCGACAGCGTCTTCGCCACGATCCGCCGGCAGTATCCATGGCTGGAGAAGCGGCTAACCTACGTACCGAACGACGACGGTATGGACTTCGGAGGCTGGCGCATACGACCATGGGAAGTGTGCCATGGCAAAAACGGCACCTCCTTCGCCTACCGTTTCGAGAAAAACGGCTATCGCTGGGCTTATTGCTCCGATGCGTTCCAATTGACGGAACAACAAAAAAAGCCGCTTCACGGCTTGAACATGCTGGTGCTCGGCACGAATTTCTACAAGGAGGACGCGGCGATCGAATCGCGTTCCGTATATGACATGACGGAAGCGTTCGACCTGCTTCTGGAAACGAAGCCTGGACTCGTATATTTTACGCATATGTCGCACGGGGTCGACATTGGAGCCGGATACGTTCTTCCCGCCAATGCGCTGCTCGCCCGGCACGGTCTGGCCGTGACGCTCGGGCTCTGACAGTCGGAGCAGAGGGCGATCCGTTGCCAAGCACGATTCGTTCATCCGATCTCCTCGGGAATCTTCGTCATCCCGGGGAGTGTTGAAGGCCGGCGAGTTAACCTTCGGTTCCGCTTCTACGCTCCGTACGATAGCGGTGAACTACGTTTCTCCAAGCGAGATCGTGCCGCTCCAGCGACTTGATAAGCAGCTCGGCCGTTGCGATGTTCGTCGCCACCGGAACGCACTGTACGTCGCACAAGCGGAGCAGCGCCGTTACATCCGGTTCGTGTGCAAGAGCGACGAGCGGATCCCGCAGGAAAATGACGGCATCGATTTCGTTTTGCGCCACCAGAGCGCCGATTTGCTGGTCGCCTCCGAGCGGTCCGGATTTCAATTTCACGACGTTCAGCTTGGCTTCATCGGCGATCTTCTGTCCGGTAGTACCCGTTGCGAACAAAGTGTGTTGCTCGAATACCTTCTCGTAGGCAATGACGAGATTCACCAGTTCCTCTTTCTTTACATCGTGAGCGATTAATGCGATATTCATACTAACCTCTCCCTTCGTCCTCTTGATTAATGTGAGAATTCATAACGTATATTGATCTTATGACTGAATTCTACAACAGAAGCAAATCGAAATCAATAGGATATGTTAGGTTTTCTTACATAAAATCGAAATATTTTTTCAATGTTACGCATTCATGTCATAAAACATAACACAAACAGACTACCTCAACGTCGAGGCAGTCTGTTTTCTTCATTATACATCACGCTTCAACCCTGCAATTGCCCATTCCTTGACAAAAGTTTGACGTTTTCCGATAAGATGCCCCGTTTCGTCTCCTCCGGAATCTCGACCATGTCGACAATACAGAAAGAGCTTTTCAAGCAATACAGAGGATGCTGGGAGCCGTATAGGATTTTCCCGGCGGGAACGATATTCAGCAGCTCCTCCAGTACGAACACTTTGTCCTTCAGACCGCACGTATCGAAATAAAGTCGCGGAAGCCGCTTGGCCACCTCCTGCAGCGAAACGATTTCGTTGAAACGGATATTGAGTACGATGATATCCAAATCGGGCTGGCCGGACAAAAATTTGCCGAGCGAAGCCACTTCCAGCGGTTTCGGCTTCACCAAATAGTCGAGACGCTCATCCTCCATCCGCTTGGTCACGAACAAGGGAAGGCCATGCCGCTCCAACGCTTCGCACAGCTCGGCTACAGGCTCGCTGTTCAAATCGTAATCGTGATAAGTCGGATAAATGCGTACCCCGCGTATATCGAACCTGCTCAAGCCGTCCTCGATGTCACGCAGCCATCCAGGCAAAGTCGGATTGACCGTCAATACGTGCTTGTATTCCGTTCCGCCGATCAATGCGTGAAGCTCCTCGTCACCCTCGAACGGATCGTTATAGAAAATGCTGTTGAGCGAAGCGACATATCCGCCTGTTATCCCGTTCTCGCGGTGAACGCGCCGGAGATCCTCGAGCGAGTTTTTGCGTATTTTCCGAAACGGCCAATGGCCGAGCAGAGCGTTCACATCCGTATACATCCGTATTCCCTCCTCGCGCCGCGCATGTCCGTCTTACCCGACTTTAAAGCCCGGATCGAACAGCTGGAGCGCGTTTTTGTAATAAATCCGTTCCTTTTCCTCCTGCGTCAAATCCGCTTCCTCGACCTGGCCGAAATTGACCAAATAGGTGATCGGCATATCGGAGCCGAACACGATCCGTTCGACTCCGACCCGCTCGACCGCATAATCGACGTCGTCGCGGCGAAACGGACTTCCGGAGAAATCGTGCCATACGTTGCGGCAGTCGCGCACCGCTTTGATGCCGTGATAGCAGTTGCCGCCAAAATGAGCCATCAGCAGCTTCGCGTTCGGATACCGTTTCGCCAAATTGGCCACATGGATGCCGGTCGTCTCGTATTGCAGCTGACCGACCGCTTTGTGGAACGAATGGATCAGGATCGGAATGTTGGACTCGATGCAAGTCTCCACCAGCGGAAATACGCGCGGATCGTCGCAATAGGTCGCGACCCACAGCTTCATCCCGTTCATGCCGTACACTTCTATGCCGCGCTTCAATACGTCCAGGGCGTTGGAGTGGGCAGGACTTACATAGCAATAGCCGCTTACCATGCCGGGCTGCTCTTTCATGAACCGGTACACGTCCGCATTCAGGCTGTCGACCTCCGCCTCGTCCGGATAATGCGACTTCAGTCCGGATACGTGCAGCTTCGAAATGCCAAACAGGTCGCAAGCCCGCAGCAGCTCGCGGGTGCTTCCTTCATAATCGCCGCCCCATATATGGGTGTGCACGTCGATGATCATGTCTTACCCCGCTTTCCGTTATTCCGTGATGTGGCAGGAAACCGTTTATACGGCGATCTCTTTGCAGGCACGCTCCAAACGCTCCAAAGCTTCGGCTATGTCTTCGTCCATATGGCTGAAGTTGACGTAGGAAACGTTATAGAGCGAGACCCCGTTGCGATAAGCCGCGCGGAAAAACTTCTCCCTCCACGAGGCGCTTCCGCCGTCCCGCAGCATAAACGTCGGGCACGGCCAAAAGCCTTTCAGCTCGAGCGGGATGCCGTTGTCGGCAAAAATGGCGTTCAAGCCGCTCCACAGCTTCTCCCCTTGCTTCCACAGATGACCGACTACATTTTGCTCCTTGTACACGGCGAGCGTAGCCTTCGAGGCGGCCAGCGAAAGCGTTTCCCCCCCGAACGTGCTGGAAATGACGGTGCCGCCCCGATCGCATGCAGCCATGACGTCCTTGCTGCCCACATAAGCGGACAGCGGCATGCCGTTGGCAATGCCTTTACTGAACACGGCCAAGTCCGGATTGACGCCGAAATATTGCTGTACTCCCCCGATCGCGATCCGGAAGCCGGTAACGATTTCGTCAAAGATCAACAGCGCTCCGTGCTTGCGTGTCAATTCCCTCACTGCCGGATAAAAGGTTTCGCCCAGCGCCATTCCCGCATAATCGGCCGCGATGACGACTGCCGCTATTTCTTTGCCGCAATGCTCGAACCAACGCTCCAACGCGGCAATGTCGTTCCAGCCCACGGCATGGTGAAGCTCGCCGAGTGCTCCCGGCACTCCGGGGACGCCTTTCCCGGTCGCGCTCTGGCCCGGCAGCGACTGGCCGCCTCCAGCGAGCGCGTTCAGCCATCCGTTGTAGCCGACCTGCACGATCCGCTCGCGCCCCGTATATGCCCGGGCGATCCGCAGTGAAGCGGCTAGCGCTTCCCCGCCGGTTTTCAGAAAACGCGCGCGTTCGGCGCAAGGAATCAGCTCGCACAGCTGTTCCGCCACTTCAGCCTCCAACGGATGGGCATGGCCGAATATAATGCCGTTCCCGAGCTGCCGGCGAATGGCATCGTCGACTTCCGGATATTGATAGCCTAGCGTTATGGGACCGAGACCGTTGCGAAAATCGATGAACTCGTTGCCGTCGGCATCCCAGACTCGGCAGCCTTTTCCCTTTACGATAACGGCCGGTTCCTCGGGCAGCAGCGTCGGCGCCTTCGAGCAGGTGCTCGAACCCCAAGGAATCGCCTTCTCGAGACGCTCATGCCATTGCATGGATGTGGTCATGCGCACATTCCCCCATTGTTCCTTATTCGAATATACATGTTTCCGACCTGTATATTATTGAACCATATCCGGTGAAGCAAGGCAAGACTAAACTTTGCCGTCGGACCGCAGGTTGTACCCATCGGGTGCTGCGGGAGATTAACAGCTCGGGCGGTCGAAGACTTTACACGGCAATGTTACATTCATGTACGAGCTGAACCGTTCGTTCTCAGCCGGAAATTTCCCCGCTTCGCTTTGCGGGATAGCGAATCCGACAAATAGCGGAACTTGAGTATGCTATTAACCCGATTACTCATGTTCATTGCAAAATAAAGGAAAATCGTTCCGCTATTCCGCTGTTCACGATCATTTGCGCCCCCGAAAGATCGAGATAGCGGAAGCCTGTTCCGTTATCTTCAAGAGTACGGCGGAAATGGCGACCATAACGGAGTATAGTTCCTCTATTTCCGGGCAACGTCATATAACGCCCGACAATCGCCCGCACCACGCGACCATCCTCCGGAAAAAGCAAAAAGCGTCCGCTCGCGCAGACGCCTCATTGCCGGTTCAGTATAATTCGGGTCGACGATCCGCGAACACCGGTATGGTCGAGCGGACTTTATCCACGACCGACAAATCGATTTCGGCTTTCAAGATCCGCTCCGACTCGTCGCCCTCGGCTATAATCTCGCCCCACGGGTCGATTACCATCGAATGTCCGAAAAACGAAGTCGTACCGCTCGTCCCTACCCGGTTGCACGCCACCACGTACATCTGGTTCTCGATCGCTCTGGCGGTAAGCAGCGTCCGCCAATGGTGCAGGCGGGGATGCGGCCATTCGGCCGGCACGAACAGAAGCTTGGCTCCTCCGAGGGCCAGCTTGCGGGTAAGCTCGGGAAAACGGATATCGTAACAGATCATCATCCCGGAAGGTACGCCGTCTACATCCAGCAGTCCCAGTCGATCTCCGGCATGCAAATATTTTTCCTCGTCCATGAGCCGGAACAGATGGATTTTCGAATATTCCGCCGTGCGGTTGCCTTCGCGGTCGAAAGCATAGATCGTATTGCGCACCCGCTCGTCGTCCAGCTCCGCGACGGAACCCGCCACGACGTTGACGCCGTGCTTGCGGCAAAAGCCCGATATGAATTGGGCCGTTCTCTCCCCGTTGCGGTCCGCGATGTCGCGAATGCGATCCAAGGCATAGCCCGTATTCCACATTTCCGGGAATACGATGACATCCGGCTTCGGGTCGGACCCTACGGCCTCCTCCATCATTTGCGACAACTTCGCAAAGTTTGCTTCGGGCTCCCCTAAGGCAATATCCATTTGAAGCAGGGAGATAGTTAACTTATGTTCGGACATGTCCGGCTTCACTCCGTTCCGTATTGATCATCCTATTCTTTCATTAACTATATAAGTTGAACTAAAGGTGTGGACGTTCATTTCATTCCAGAAGGGATTGCCTTGCAGCTTCAGACAGGTTGTTTTGAGTTTCCTTGATCTAAGGGGGCTCCCCCAAAAGTACTTGGAATACGCTTCGAAGGCAGGCTTCACTTTTGGGGGCATATATAAGCCTGCGGCAAGGTAGAAACTTGGGAGCCAAAACTCGCTCACAAGGCAATCCCCTTCTTCCTGCATCGGGCAGCTCTTGGTTGTTTCTTTAGTTCAACTTATATAGTTTCGTTTGATCGGTTCGATCCGTGTTTCTCCTTAATATTAGTGGATTAGCCGCGAATGAGCAATGAGCAAGGTTGCAGCAGGCGGACGCCTCGGTCTTGGCGATGAAATGGGGGTTGGAAACGACGCTTCCGGCAGGTATAATCAGAGATATCGTCAACGATAAGTCTACCATTCGGAGTGAAATACGATGAATTTATCCGCCAAACCGACTTCCGCATTCCCGATCGAGGCCGCCGACCGGCTCAAGCGGCTCCCGACTCAATTTTTCGCCTCGCTCGTGAGCAAAGTAAACCGTCAAATCGCACAGGGCCACGATGTGATCAACCTCGGCCAGGGAAATCCCGATCAACCGACGCCCGCTCATATCGTCACCGCTCTGCAGCAATCCGCACCGGATCCGAAATATCATAAATATTCTCCCTTCAGCGGGTATGGCTTCTTGAAGGAAGCAATAGCCAAGCGGTATCTCGACGATTACGGCGTCGAGCTCGATCCGGAGACAGAGGTCGCGATCCTGTTCGGAGGCAAGACCGGGCTCGTCGAAATAAGCCAGTGTCTGTTGAACCCGGGAGACGTCTGCCTCGTCCCCGATCCCGGTTATCCCGATTATTGGTCCGGCGTGGAGCTTGCAGGCGGACGCATGGCGTTCATGCCGCTAAAGGAGCAGAACGGCTTTCTTCCCGACTATTCCGCCTTGTCCCCGGACGACGTGAACAAAGCAAAGCTGATGTTCGTCAATTATCCGAACAATCCGACCGCGGCATGCGCTCCCGCTTCTTTTTACGACGACACGATCGAATTCGCCGCCAAGCACGGCATCGTCGTCGCCAGCGATTTCGCTTACGGCGCGATCGGCTTCGACGGCAAACGTCCGGTGAGCTTTCTGGAACGGCCGGGATCGAAAGAAGTCGGCGTCGAGTTTTACACGCTGTCGAAAACGTACAACATGGCAGGCTGGCGCGTCGGCTTCGCTCTTGGCAACGCCGATGTCGTACGGTTGATCAATTTGATCCAGGATCATTATTATGTCAGCCTGTTCGGTGGCATCCAGGCCGCGGCCGCGTACGCTTTGACCGCTCCCCAGGACTGCGTGCGGCAGTTGAACGACGTGTATGAAAGCCGGCGCAATGCGCTGTTCGGCGCCTTGTCCCGTATCGGCTGGGAAGCGAAGCCGTCGGACGGCTCCTTCTTTGCCTGGCTGCCTGTGCCGAAGCGGTATTCCTCCGCCGAGTTCGCCGATTTGCTGCTGAACGAAGCTCATGTGATGGTCGCTCCGGGAATCGGCTTCGGTACCCATGGTGAAGGCTATGTGCGCGTCGGACTCCTCTCTTCCGAGGAACGGCTGGAAGAAGCGGTGAGGCGAATCGGCGCGCTGAATTTATTCGGCTAGTCGCACGCTCCAACGTACGCTCGTGAAAAGGCTCCGGTGATTCTTTACAAAAAGCGGCTTGAGTGATATTCTAGTTAGTAACATTTCGATCATAACGTGATGACGGGACCAGTAGGAAACATGCCCACACGCCCAGAGAGTAAATTTCGAAGGCTGCGAAAATTTACCGTGATGGCTTTGCCGAAACCCACCCCCGAACGGTCAACGACGAGTTGAACAGCTCCTTGCTGTTATCAGGGAACTAAGATGACGATTCCGTTGCCACGGGACCGTCAATTAAGGTGGTACCGCGGAAGCCGACTTTCGTCCTTAACAGGACGGGAGTCTTTTTGTTTTGGCGGAATATCCGCCGTTATTACGCAGGATCAAGGTGGGAAATCGGATGCACCAACGAATCGTAGTCAAAATCGGCAGCAGCTCGCTCACTTCGGACGAAGGCGGGCTGAACCGTTCCAAAATCGAATTTTTCGCCGGCGAGCTCTCCCGGCTGCAGGACGAGGGGTACGGCGTCGTGCTGGTTACCTCCGGAGCCGTCGCCGCCGGCTTCCGCAAAATCGGCTATGCCAAACGGCCGAAGGCGCTGCACGAGAAACAAGCTTCCGCGGCCGTCGGCCAAGCGCTGCTCATGCAATGCTATAATGAAGCTTTCGCGAAGCACGACCATTCCGTGGCGCAAATATTGCTCACCCGCTCCGACTTCCGCAGCCGGATACGGAACCACAATGCGCTCATGACGATGCAGGAGCTAATGAGCCGCAGAGTCATCCCGATTATTAACGAGAACGACACCGTTGCCGTCGATGAGTTGAAGTTCGGCGAGAACGATACGCTTTCCGCGCTGGTCGCCAATTTGATCAGAGCGCAAAAGCTGGTCATCTTGACCGACACCGACGGCCTATATACGGAAGATCCGCGGAAAAACAGCAATGCGCAGCGCATAGACCGCGTCGATGAGATCAGCGAGGACGTCTTCCGGATTGCAGGGGGATCGGGCTCTTCCGTGGGCACGGGCGGCATGCGCTCCAAGATCGAGGCGGCCAGAATCGCCACCAGCGGCGGAGTGCCCGTCTTCGTAGGACGGGCGGACGAACCGGGAGATCTTCTCGCAGCGGTACAAGGTACGGGAAAGGGCACTTATTTCGATACGAGCTCCCACACCTTGTCCACCAAAAAACAATGGATCGGCTTTCACTCCGAGCCGCAAGGCAAAGTCCAGGTCGACGGAGGGGCGGAACGCGCGCTAGTCGACGGTGGGAAAAGCCTGCTTCCGGCCGGAGTAACCGAAGTCGACGGCGATTTCCATCCCGGAGACGTCATCGAAGTAACCGATACGCTGGGGCGCACGCTCGGCCGCGGAGTCGTCAACTACGCCTCTTGGCAGCTGAAGGCCGTTGCGGGGCTTTCCACCGAGGAAGTGCGCAAGCGCGTGGACGTATCGCGGATCGAAGTCGTTCATCGCGACGAATGGATCGTATTTGCCGGGAGGTAGAAGACGCTATGAGGTTTCGACAAACGTTAATCCCGACATTGCGGGACGACCCTTCCGATGCGGAAACCGCGAGCCACCGTTTCATGGTGCGCGCGGGACTCATCCGGCAGCTCGCCTCCGGGATTTATACTTACCTTCCTCTCGGTTTCCGCGTGCTGCGCAATGTGGAGCGGATCGTGAGGGAAGAAATGGAGAAGGCCGGAGCGGTCGAGCTGCTGCTGCCGGCGCTTCATCCGGCGGAGCTATGGCAGGAAAGCGGCCGCTGGGACGTCTACGGCGACGAGCTGATGCGGCTGAAGGACCGGAACGACAGGCCGTTCGCGCTCGGAGCGACGCATGAGGAGGCGATCACGGCGCTCGTTCGCGATGAAGTGAAGTCCTACAAGAAGCTGCCGCTCACGCTGTATCAAATCCAGACCAAATTTCGCGACGAAAGACGTCCGCGCTACGGGCTGCTGAGAGGCCGCGAATTTATAATGAAGGACGCCTACTCGTTCGACGCCTCTCAGGAGGGGCTCGACCGAAGCTATACGAGGATGTACGACGCGTACTCCGCCATTTTCCGCAGATGCGGGTTGTCGTTCCGGGCTATCGAAGCCGACTCGGGAGCTATCGGAGGCACCGATACGCACGAATTTATGGCTCTTGCCGATATCGGCGAAGATACGATCGTGCACTGCGCCCATTGCCATTACGCGGCCAATCTGGAGCTGGCGGAATGTACCGATAACGGAAACGCGCATACGGATAAGGCAACGATGACTGACGATGAGTCCGTTCGACAAGGAACTCCCTCCGCTTCCGGTTCGCGACAAATCGTCGAGACGCCGGATGTGAAGACGATCGCCCAACTGACCCGCTTTCTCGGCATCGGGGCGGACCGGATCGTCAAATCGATCGCGCTGCTGGCAGACGGACTTCCCGTCGTAGCGCTCGTTCGGGGGGACCGCGAATTAAACGAGACGAAAGTAAGGAGACTGCTGGGCGCGACAACGACGGAACTGATGACGGAGCAGCACATTGCGGAGAAGCTCGGGTCCGTTCCGGGTTATATCGGACCGGTCGGCTTGCCGGATCATGTAGCGGTCATTGCGGATGAAGAGATTCGCGGAATGCGGCAAGTGACGGTCGGAGCCAACGCTTCCGACCGTCATCTGGTCGGCGTCGATCCGGAACGCGATTTCCGAGTAAGCCATTACGGTGACCTGCGTACGGCTTCGCCCGGCGACCGGTGCGCCCGCTGCGGAGGGGAGCTTCGCTTCGACAAAGGCATTGAAGTCGGCCACGTATTCAAGCTCGGCACGAAGTATAGCGAGGCGATGCGCGCGACGTATTTGGACGATACCGGCAAGTCCAGGCCCTATATCATGGGTTGTTACGGCATCGGAGTCTCCCGCCTGCTATCGGCAATCGTGGAGCAGCATCACGACGAAGCCGGTATCGTTTGGCCGACTGAAATTACACCCTACCGCGTTCATCTTATCGTCGTTCAGAACAAGGATCCCGTTCAGAAGGAATTGGCCGAGAGCTTGTATGACGGCTTGCGCAAGACGGGCTGCGAAGTGCTGTACGACGATCGCGACGACAGGCCGGGAGCCAAATTCGCGGATGCCGATCTGCTGGGTCTTCCACTGCGGGTAACCGTCGGGAAGCGCGCCTCGGAAGGCATCGTCGAGTGCAAACGGAGAAACGAATCGGAATCTTTCGAGCTGGAAGCGGAGCGGTTGCCCGATTTCGTGCGAAACCTGTAACGGACCCTATTCGAATTCCGAAGGAGGATAACTAATCATGAGTGAAGTTCGCGAGAAAGCGGCCTTGGCAAAGGAAGCCGCCAGGACGATGAACCGTCTGACGACGGAACAAAAAAACGAGGCGCTCGCTCTGATGGCGGATGCTCTGATTGCGGAATCCGCAGTCATACTGGAAGCGAACGCGAAAGATTTGGCGCGCGGCCGGCAAGAAGGCACATCCGAGTCTTTGCTTGACCGTCTCGCCTTGAACGAGAAGCGAATCGGGGGCATCGCCGAAGGACTTCGGCAAATTATCGACCTGCCCGATCCGACGGGACGTTTATTGGAGGAAACGACACGCCCGAACGGCCTCGTCATCCGCAAGTATACCGTCCCGCTCGGCGTAATCGGAATCGTGTATGAAGCGCGCCCTAACGTTACCGTGGACGCCGCAGGGCTTTGTCTGAAGAGCGGCAACTCTGTCGTGCTTCGCGGCGGATCGGCCGCGCTGGAGTCAAACAAAGCGATCGTGGGTGTCATGCATAGGGCGCTGTCCCGTTCCGCCCTTCCGCCTGAATCGCTGCAGCTTATCGAGAGCTCGGACCGCTCTTCGGTAGACGAACTGCTCAAGCTTAACGGGCTGCTGGACGTCATTATTCCGAGAGGCGGCCGCTCCCTCATCCAGAACGTCGTGCAAAACGCTACCGTACCGGTAATCGAGACGGGCGAAGGCGTCTGCCACACTTATCTGGACGAAGAGGCAGACCCGGTCAAAGCCGATCCGATCGTGATCAATGCGAAGGTGCAGCGCCCTTCGGTGTGCAACTCCCTGGAGACGCTTCTCGTACACGAGCGTTACGCGGGATTGCATTTGTCGGCACTGTCCGGGAAGCTTAAAGAGCACGGAGTCGAGCTGAGAGGCTGCGCCAAAAGCCGTACGCTCGTTCCTTGGATGGGAGAAGCCGCGGATACGGATTGGCGTACCGAATACAACGACCTGATCCTGTCCGTCAAAGTCGTAAGCGGCTTGGACGAAGCGCTCGAGCATATACGCACTTACGGTACGCTTCATTCGGAATGTATCGTGACCGAGCATGCAGACCGCGCAGAACGGTTTCTGAGGGAAGTCGATGCCGCCGCCGTGTATCATAACGCCTCCACCCGATTTACCGACGGCTTCGAGTTCGGATACGGCGCGGAGATCGGAATCAGCACGCAGAAGCTGCACGCGCGCGGTCCCATGGGGCTGCCCGCCTTGACCTCGACGAAATACGTCGTACACGGAAGCGGACAAATTCGCGGATAATACGCGGCTTTACAGCCGGAAGGAGTGCTACATCCGATGAGCCATACAACCGCCTTGCAGCAAAAAATCGCATTTATTGGCGCCGGCTCGATTGCCGAATCCATTTTTCGCGGCATTATCGAAAAAGGAATCGCCATTCCGGAAAACATATTTGCCGTGAACCGTCAAAGCGACGAGCGTCTGGAGTATGTGCGCGACACATACGGCATTCGCGCGACGCGGCATCCGCAGGAACGGGACCGTTCGATCCGCGAGGCCGATATCGTCGTTCTCAACATGAAGCCGAAAGACGCCGCTTCGGGCATTGCCGAAATCGCCCATTTGCTTCGTCCGGACCAATTGATCGTTTCGGTCATCGCCGGATTGTCCATGGAGACGATCCAGCGTTTTCTCGGCGGTACGTTCCCTATTGCCCGTACAATGCCCAACACTTCGAGCACGATCGGACTCGGCGCTACCGGAATCAGCTTCTCCGGATCCGTAACTCCGGAGCAGCGATCGATCGCCCTCGCCTTGTTCGAGGCTGTCGGCGTCGTCGCCGTCGTAGACGAGCACCGGCTGGACATCGTTACCGGCGTCTCGGGCAGCGGCCCCGCTTATATTTACTATGTGATGGAAGCGATGATATCCGCCGGCGTCGAGGGCGGCTTATCCGAGGAATCGGCGCGTCAGTTGACGGTCCAAACCGTATTGGGCGCCGCTCAAATGGTCAAAACTACGAACGAGCTCCCGGGCGAGCTGCGCCGAAAGGTCACTTCGCCCAACGGCACGACCCAAGCCGCCATCGAGCTGCTGGAGGAGAACCGCGTAGCGAATTCCGTCTCCCGTGCCGTGCTGCGCGCCGCCGAGCGTGCCCGGGAAATGGGCAAGGCGCTCGCCGAACAATCTTGAGTGTATGGAAAGCAGGTGTACCTTTGAGCTCTTACTGTGTTGCCACTTACCGCTGCCATGACGATAAAGCCGATTTTCACAAAAAGGCCCAATCGATTGCCGTCGGGTTGACCGTCGGCAGTTGGACCGAGCTGCCCTCGGCGAAGCAGAAACAAATGGAGAAGCATCTGGGGCAAGTTCTCTCGGTCGAAGTAACGGAGCCGACCGGCTCGGCCGTCGACCTGGCGAACGGCACTGCCGAACGGTATGCCGATATCCGGATCGCCTATCCCGACATCAATTTCAGCGCCGACATTCCCGCGCTGCTCGTCACCGTCTTCGGGAAGCTGTCGATGGACGGGAAGGTCAAGCTGATCGATCTGCAATTTTCGCCGTCCTTCCTGGACGGCTTCGGCGGGCCGAAATTCGGTATCGCCGGCGTGCGCGAGCTGCTCGGCGTACACGACCGTCCGCTGCTCATGAGCATTTTCAAATCGGTCGTCGGTCACGATCTGGAGGAGCTGAGTCATCAGTTTTACGGCCAAGCGGCAGGAGGAGTCGATCTGATCAAGGACGACGAAATCTTGTTCGAGAACCCGCTCACCCCTATCGAGAAACGGGTCGAGGCTTGCATGGAAGCGGCCGGACGGGCCCAAGCCGTAACCGGGCAAAAGCTGCTCTACGCCGTCAACGTGACCGGGCCCGCCTCGAAGCTCGCCGATCAGGCGAAACGGGCGATTGACGCAGGCGCCAATGCGCTGTTGTTCAACGTGCTGGCGTACGGCTTCGATACATTGCGAGAGCTGAGCGCCGATCCCGATATCAACGTTCCGATCGCGGCGCACCCGGCCTTGTCCGGCGCCTTGTATCCTTCGCCGCATTACGGCATCTCCGCGTCCGTGCTGCTCGGCAAGCTGATGAGGCTTAGCGGCGCCGATCTCGTCTTGTTCCCGTCGCCCTACGGCTCCGTCGTCATGCCGAAGGCCGAGAATATGGCGATCCGTCATGCGCTCGTGACAAACAACCTTCAACAGGATTACGTATACCGTGCACCCGAACAATCCGGAACGGATACGTATCCCATTCTGCGCGGAAGCTTCCCCGTTCCGTCGGCGGGCATACATCCGGGGCTTGTCCCATGGATTATTCGCGATTTCGGCACGGAGGTCGTCGTCAATGCCGGAGGAGGCATACATGGCCATCCGCTCGGTACGGCAGCCGGAGGACAAGCTTTCCGTCAAGCTATAGACGCGGTTATGAACGGCGTATCGCTTGCCGAGTATGCCGAGTCCCATCCGGAGCTCGGCGCGGCCATCGAGCGATGGGGGGCCAAGGAATGAAGCGCCCGATCATTTTCTGCGATTTCGACGGGACGATTACGGAGAGCGACAATATCGTCGCCATTATGCGGCACTTCAATCCGCCGGGCTGGGAATCGCTGGTGGAAGGGGTCGTAACGAACAAGATCAGCATCCGGGACGGCGTCGGACGAATGTTCGAGCTGCTCCCTTCCTCGAGCCGGGACGAGGTGGCGAAATTCGTCTTCGATACCGCGAATATTCGAGCCGGCTTTCCGGAGCTGCTGAGCTACTGCGAACGGAACGACGTCGAGTTTCTTGTTACGAGCGGCGGCATCGATTTTTTTCTGCTGCCCCTGCTCGAGCCTTTTCCGGTATCGAAGGAACGCATCTTTTGCAACGCCAGCGATTTTTCCGGCGAACGGATTCGTATCGTCTGGCCGCATCCTTGCGACGAACATTGCTCGAACGATTGCGGAATGTGCAAGACGACGGTTATACGCCGTTATCCGAAGGAGCAGTATTTGCGCATATTGATCGGAGACAGCGTGACCGATTTCGAAGGGGCCAAGCTTGCCGATCTCGTCTTCGCCCGTTCCCACCTGATTACGAAATGCGAGCAGCTCGGCTTGCCGTATGTTCCATATGAAACGTTTCACGATATAGTCCGTCAATTGAACTCGATGCGGGAAGGAGAATAACATTGAACGATCCCATCTATACATTGGAACAACGCCAACAGGCGTTCGGTCAACTGAAGGACGTCAAATCGGAGCTGGCCGAGCGAGGTTGGTTTCCTGCCACAAGCGGGAATTTGTCCGTACGCGTCGGCGAGTTCACGCCCGACCGGTTCGCCTTCGCCGTCACTTCCAGCGGCAGGGACAAGTCGAAGCATACGGCCGAAGACTACTTGATCGTGGACGGCGGCGGCCGGCCGATCGAGCCCACGAAGCTGAAGCCGTCGGCGGAAACGCTCATCCACTGCGAAATATACCGTTTGACCGGCTGCGGGGCGGTCTTTCACGTTCATACCGTGTTCAATAATATCGTCTCCGAGCTGTACGCTGAAGCGGGCAGCGTCCCCTTCCAAGGGGTCGAGCTGATCAAGGCGTTCAACATTTGGGAGGAAGACGCACGGATCGAAGTGCCGATCCTCCCGAACTATGCCGATATTGCCAAAATCGCCGGACTTGTGGAAGACCGCCTGAACCTCAAAATACCCGGTATCGTGCTTCGTAACCACGGCATTTACGCCTGGGGGGCCAACGTCTTCGAAGCAAAGAGGCATTTGGAGGCATTCGAATTTTTGTTCGAATACGCTTATCGATGGAAAGCATTGAATTTGTAGGAGCGCGATGTACCGAGCGGCCATCAAGGCCGCTCCACCTTCCCGACTCCCAGAGCAAAGTGCCGCTCCAGCACTTGCCGCACGCTCGATTGCTCCCCGCTCAGACAGCGGACCATCAGGATTAATTCGGCGGCAGGCCGTTTGACCCGCTTCCTCTTCAAGTAATGCCTGTTAATGAGCACATCCAGCGCAAATCCCGCGACGAATCCGGCGCCAAAGCCGATCAGCCCCCATATAACGGGTCCCCAAACCCATACGAAGCCGAAGCTGGCACCCAGAACGGCGCAGACGGTTCCCAGTACGGAGCCCAAATCGAACAAGCTGATCCCGTCGGAACGATGGATCGTGTCGAGCAAAGGCCTGCCCCCCATTAGCTGGTCAAGCGGAACCGCCAATATGCGCTCCTTTCCGATTCCCAGCTGCTCAAGCTCGGTAACCGCTAGCTCTACATCCAATGATTGCTGAAACGCCGAGATCAAATACATTGGCGCCGCCCCCTCCTCACGATCTTCACAAAGGCATGTCGAACGACTCGGATTGATATTCCTTCTTCATATACAAGGACTGCTCGCGCCGGAACAAATTGTTGTATTCCACCGCGATCACATACGACTCATACATCGCGAACCCGTAAATGGACGGCAGAAACAATGTCCATTCGACGTCCAGCACAGCGACGGCTTCCCGGAACGACCCCATCATCGTGAAATAGAACGCTTCGAGAAAGTGCGACATGACGACCTGCACGATCGTCATGCATAGCAAAAGAAAGCCCGTCGGGACCAAATGGAGATACAGGTGGCCCAATCCGGGCATGAGCAACGACCAAGCCACGGCTAAACCGGGACTTCGCTTGTCTAGAAAATTGGCGGAATACGGTCCGATGAATAAGGACTGGACCGGCGATTTCGCCATACGTCCGAGCTTCACGATTTTGTTCGTATCGACCGTCAACCGATAGCTGTCCCAGATGGAATAAATATATACGGCTATGTACAGCAGCAGCCACCTTTTATTCAACACGTGGCGAGCCAAATCGAACTGCCCCGTATAGGAGTACACCATAGCTTCGTTGAGCCTGGAATACCAGTTGATGACGACTTCCCATATGAGCAAAATATACCCTTTCAAATAGCGGCCGAGCAGCAAATGTCCGAATCCCGGAAATGCCGCCGCCCACCAGGCAACAATCACGGGACTGCGTAAATGCAAGTAATTCAAATTGAAGGAGCTGATGTGGGAAAGATACCTTCGGGGAAGGTCCTGTCGGGATTGATGTTCCATGAAGACTGCCTCCGGAGCGCTGCGGCCGATGTCCGCATCATCGAATGAGAACTCTAATCAGTGGATTGTTGTAATATAGTTCTCACAAGAACCCTTTTTTATCCGATATAGGTTATAATGTAATATTTTTCAATTAAAAAAACTGTCCCCGAATGCGCACGCGAAGAGCGAAAGGGACAGCTTTCCTCGAAGACCGCTTATCGGCCTCCTCTGAATTTTTGCGTATATTCTCTTGCCTGCTCGGGAGTCTGCACGCGGTTGCGGCTCCATTCCAGCAAAATCCGGTCGATATACCGGAAATGAATGACACCGGCGAACACCGCTTCCTTCAGCGCGAACATAATCAGCTCCTCGGGGTAACGGTCGCGATCCAGCCATTGGGATACCGTCTCGCATTCCATCGGAGTGAGCGGGCGGGCAAATTCTTTCTCGAACACGGTGAAAATGTCCTCGACGTCCGTCTTGGCCGGTGCGGCTTTGGTACCCGGAGCCGCGGATGCCCTTGCTTCCCGTGCCTCCTCCGTCCATGCGGCCGCAAGCTTGCGGTACATCGGGGCCAGATTGTAATTCTCGCTTAAAACACCGGTCACTTGGTCGATCTCTTCGTCGATCTGCAGCACTTCATTTTTCATCAGACGCTGCAGTGCCTTGATGACGGCCTCCGGCTGCGCGGACATCCGCTCCTGTAGCTCCTCGAGAGTCGGAAACTCTTTGCCGTCCTTGTCCTTGAAGGCCATGATCTGGATCAGCAGCATCACTTCCACTTCGGACAGCTTCATTCTTTTGTACAGCCTGAGGAGCGTAACCGGGATGGAGACGCCGCCCGCTTGCATCGCCGCCGTCATGCCCCGTTCGATTTGCTTATGCTCTTCCCCTTTGGCCAAACGATCTCCTCCCCACTATTTCAATATACAAAGCGGTTACGGATACAACCGATACAGCAGACGGGGGAACGGTATCGTTTCCCTTACGTGCTCCAGCCCGCAAATCCAGGCGACCGTCCGCTCCAAGCCGAGACCGAATCCGGAATGAGGCACGGTGCCGTATTTGCGCAAATCCAAATACCACCGGTACGCGTCCTCTGCAAGCTCGTGCTCCTTGAATCGTTCCCGCATCAGCTCCGGATCGTCGATTCGTTGACTTCCCCCGATAATTTCACCGTAGCCTTCCGGGGCGATCATATCGGCGCAAAGTACGACTTCCGGACGGGTCGGGTCCGGCTTCATATAGAAAGCTTTGAACGAAGCCGGGTAATGCGTAATGAACACCGGCTTGTCGAATTGCTTGGCGATCTCCGTTTCGTGCGGCGCACCGAAATCTTCTCCCCACTCGATCTCGTGCCCGTTCTCCTTCAGCCGGCGAATCGCTTCGTCATACGTAATTCTCGGAAAAGGCGCTTGGATCGGCTCCAGCTTGGAAATGTCCCGGCCGAGCGTCTCCAGCTCCTTGGGGCAATGGGCCAATACCGATTGTACGATATGCGATACGAACCTTTCCTGGACGATCAGGTTTTGCTCGTGATCGACAAACGCCATCTCCGGCTCGATCATCCAAAATTCGATCAAATGCCGGCGCGTCTTCGATTTCTCCGCCCGGAACGTCGGCCCGAACGAGTACACTTTGCCGAGAGCCATGGCGGCCGCTTCCATGTACAATTGTCCGCTCTGCGTCAAATAGGCGTCTTCGTCGAAATATTTCGTATGGAACAAATTCGTCGTTCCTTCGCAGGACGACGGCGTCAAAATCGGAGGATCGACGAGATAAAACCCGTTGTCGTCGAAAAATTGCTGGATGGCGCGGATAATCTGCGCCCTTACGACCATGATAGCCCGCTGACGCGGCGACCGCAGCCACAGGTGACGATGGTCCATCAGAAAGTCCACGCCGTGCTCCTTCGGCGTAATCGGATAATCGACGGCCAGCTGTATGACTTCCACATCCGTAACGTTGAGCTCGAAACCGCTTTGGCTGCGGGCATCCTCCCTGACCGTCCCGGACACGTAGAGCGAGCTTTCTTGCGTCAGCTTGGCAGCCGCTTCCCATACTTGCTCGGAAACCTCGCTTTTTACAACGACGCCCTGGATGAAGCCGGTTCCGTCACGCAGCTGCAGAAACTGGATTTTTCCGCTAGACCGCTTGCCATGCACCCAGCAGCCGATCCGTACGGCTTCTCCGGCATGAGAGCTCACTTCCCGAATCGTATTAAGCTCCATATTCATCCCTCCAATGATTGTTGTCGTTACGTCGACGGCTGCATCGTCTCGTTGACCGCTTCGCGGAACGTATCCCTTGCGATCATCAGCTCTTCGTTTGTCGGAATTACCCATACCTCGATTCGCGAATCCGCGGCAGAAACGATCCGATCGTCCCCCGTTCTCCTTTCGTTCGCCTCATCATCCAGCTTGACGCCGAGGAAGCTGAGCCGATCGCATACCGTCTTGCGTAGCAAGGCGCTGTTCTCCCCTACGCCGGCCGTAAACACCAGAGCGTCGAAGCCGTTCATCGCGGCGGCGTAAGCGCCGATATATTTGCGCAGCCTGTATTCGTACATATCGAAGGCGAGCTGGGCATTGCGGTCTCCTTCTTGTGCGGCTTCTATAATTTCGCGCATGTCGCCCAAGCCTCCCGATACGGCGAACAAGCCGCTATGCCTGTTCAGCATCGAGTTCACTTCGTTCAGCGACAAATCTTCCTTGTCCATCGCGAACGGAACGATAGCGGGATCGATATCGCCGCTCCGGGTGCCCATCATGAGCCCTTCGAGCGGGGTCAATCCCATGCTCGTGTCGAACGATTTCCCGTTCATGATGGCGGTCACGCTTGCTCCGTTGCCGATATGGCACGTAATCATTTTCATTTGGTCCAAGGGCCGGCCGCTCAACTCCGATACCCGACCGCTCACGTATTGATGGGAAGTGCCGTGAAAGCCGTAACGCCGGACCCGGTGCTTTTTGTAAAAGACGCTTGGAATCGGGTACCGGAACGACACGGGGGGCATCGTCTGGTGAAACGCCGTATCGAACGCCGCAACCTGCGTAATGTGCGGCAAATTGGCTTCAACGGCTAGAATGCCCGTCAGCGCCCCGGGGTTATGCAGTGGAGCCAAGTCGAACAGCCTCTTGATTTCCTGCTTTACTCCTTCGTCGATACGGACGGACCCCGAGAACGTTTCCCCTCCGTGCACGACGCGATGGCCGACGGCATGAACATCGTGAAGCGATCGCAGGACGCCTTCCTTCGGGTCGGTCAGAATTCGCAGTACTTTGCGGATCGCCGTCGTATGGTCCAATATTTCGCTTACCTCGCGAATCTCCAACTTGCCGGCAGGCTCATGCGTCAGCATCGCGGTCTCCATGCCGATCCGCTCGACCTTTCCTTTGGCCATAACCGTCTCGTTCGTCATGTCGAACAGCTGATATTTGACCGACGAGCTGCCCGCATTGATGACTAATACGTTCATAACCGGTCACCATCCTCGTCGTAATGGAAAAATCCCGTTCCCGATTTGACTCCGAGATGTCCGGCCCGGACCATTTGCTTCAGCATGAACGATGGGCGGTATTTCAAATCCCCGTATTCCCGGAACATCCGCTCCATCGCGGCCAATACCGAATCGAGCCCGAATCTGTCGGCCATCTCGAGAGGCCCGTAACGGAAATCGTAGCCGACTCTCATGGCGGTATCGATATCCTCGGCGGAAGCGACCCCTTCCGAAAGAGTATGCATCGCCTCGTTGATCAGCGTACAGATAAGACGCGTCGTAACGAACCCGGGCGATTCATACACCATGATGCCTTTTCTGCGAATCGTTTGCTCGACGAAATTGCGAACGGTCGCATATGTTTCCTCGGACGTCTTCAAGCCCCGAACAATTTCGACGAGCGGACTTTTCCCGGCGGGATAAGTAAAGTGCAGACCGATCACGCGCTCCGGGTGCGCGGTTTCCCCTGCCAGCTCGGTCAGGCTGAGCGTGGACGTATTACTCGCGATAATGGCATCCGGACATACGGCGTTCAGCTTCTCGAATATTTCTTTCTTGGTGTCCAAATCTTCGGTCACCGTCTCGATGATCATCTCGCAGGAAGCGAGCTGCTCGATCGCAATCGTTTTATGAATTTTGCTCCATACAAGCTTTTTTTCCGCTTCGGTAATCGCCCATTTTTCCAATTGCTTCGCTAAACTAAGCTCGATGCTCCTCCAGGCGTGCTCGAGCCGCTCCGGGCTTTTCTCCAGCAGCAGCACATCGATTCCTTTCGCAGCCAGCATTTCCGCGATTCCTTGACCCATTGTCCCGGCGCCGACTACGCCGATTTTGGTAATTTGCACGCTTGCTTCTCCTTCCGGACTTATCCTCGATGCCACGAACCCCATACTCCGATGATACACCTAAAGGAGAAAATTTTCATCCACGGACACAAAAAGTCCGCAAAATGGGAGAAAAAAAACAAACTTCAGCGTCTGCTGAAGTTTGCGAATGATGCATGCCCCGGCTAAGCCGGGGTTTTGCCCGACTTTGCTTCGACGAGCAGCGCTCGGAACGTATCGCCGGTCAGTACCTCTTCCCGAATCAGGATGTCGAGCGATTGCTCGAAGACGTAACGGAATGTCTCCAGCATATCGCGGGTCGCCCGATGCAGCGCATCCAGAATGGCCGCGTTTTCCTTCATCAGCTCTTCCTGCGTCACCATCTGGCGATCGATAATGCCCAGACCGGTCAGTCCGGAATCCATCATCGTGCGAACCAGGTGAAGAGCCTGCTCGAAATCGTTTCTCGAGCCGGTGCTGCGTCCGCCGTAAAACATTTCTTCGGCGACGGCTCCGCCGAGGGCGATCATAATTTGCTGCTCCAGCTCGGTGCGCGTATACAAATATTGATCCTGCTGAGGGTTATGCCTTACGTAGCCCAGCGCCTGGCCGCGCGGGCTAAGCGACACCATGGATACGGAGCCCGGCTTGACCGTTTCCGCGGCGATGGCATGCCCGAGCTCATGCAGCGCGACGCGCTTGCGCTCTTCCATCGTCGATTCCCGGTCCGTCTTCTCGCCCATCATCACTTTATCGATCGCGAGGGAGAAGTGCTTCTGCGCGATTTCCGGATTGTCGTCCCGCATCGCATAAATCGCCGCCTCGTTCATGACGCTCTCGAGCTGGGCGCCGGAGAATCCGAACGTTTCCCCGGCTACCCGTTCCATGCTCGCTTCGGTCGACACCGGTTTGTTTTTGGCATGGATTTGCAAAATATGCATCCGGCCCTTCTTGTCCGGCAAATCGACTTGAATGTGCCGGTCGAACCGTCCCGGACGCAGCAGCGCGCTGTCCAGCATTTCTTTCCGGTTCGTGGCGGCCACGATCAAAATGCGCGGCGTCTCGGACGTGTGGATACCGTCCATCTCGGTCAGCAGCTGGTTCAAGGTCTGATCGTACTCGCGGTGCTGACCTCCTTCCCGCTTGCCGCCGATCACATCGATCTCGTCGATAAAAATAATCGCGCTATCCTTGCCTTCCTTGGCGGCCCGGCTGCGCGCTTCCTTGAATAGATCGCGGACGCGGCTAGCCCCGACGCCGACATACATTTCGACAAACTCGCTGCCCGAAGCCGATACGAAAATCGAGTTCGTGTAGTGCGCCGCGGCTTTCGCCATCAGCGTTTTCCCGGTTCCCGGAGGTCCCGTAAGCAGAATCCCCTTCAAGGGCCGTATGCCGAATTTGCGTATTTCCTCATGGCGAATCAAGAAATCGAGAGCTTCCTTCAGCTCGTTCTTGGCCCGATCCTGCCCCCCGATATCATCGAAAGTCAAATAAGAAGGCGTCCGGCTTTTTCCTTTCCGATCGGAAGAAGAGACTCCCAAATTGTCCCGCATGCGCGTCACGTACAATAAGGAGAACAAAATAACGCCGACCAGCACGAATGGGATGACGTTCACGCCCATAAAAATAAGAAATGCCAGCAATACCGGCACGAATCCGATCAACACTTCTTTGCTTATTTTACTCATTCGGCCACACTCCTATCCGCTGAGCTTTGCGGGGAAGCAGCTTGTATTTGTCGTGGGTTCCGTCGGTCATATGAACGTACACATACTGGTCGTCCATCTCCGTATCGACCCGAAGTCCCGGAAACGTCGCTTTCTTCGCCTCCAATGCGGCGGGAATCGCGGCATATCGCTTGCCTTCCATCGCTTCCGCTACGTCGAACAACGCGTCCGACCACCACCGGTCGAGCTCGGGCGTGCTCGTATCCTTCACCACGAGCTCCACTTGGCGATCGCCGATAATCGAACCGCCTTTTTCCACAATCGAATTATATATTTCACGAAGATTCGCGTCGGACGTCGGGGTTACTTCGATCGACACCGTACCGCTGCCGATATTGATTTTGGACTGCTCGATGCCCGGCTGCTCCTGAACGATCCGCGAGAGCGGATTCTCCATGGCCAAGCTGTCATATAGAAACCAACCTCCGAACAATACGGCCGAAGAAACAATAACGCTCGTAATAACAGGCAAGAGACGCAACTTCACGCGACGTCCCCCTTTCTTTCGCATATTTAGTTTCACTATCGAACTGCTATACAAAGAGTATATCACATCGTATATACTTTTTCCGATGCAATGTGTGGAAACCGCACCAATGACGCGCCTTTTGTCGGTTTATAAATATTTTTGGGAGGAAAAGGAATCGAATCGGTTTCATCGAATAGGAATAAAGTTGTAATCTTTGTCGAAATGAGAATATGGGAGGAGAAAGTCTATGGGAGCCCGGTTTATTAAAGTATCGGTCATTTACTTCTTGATCGGAGTCATTGTCGGTCTCGTCATGGGAATCGCGGAAGCATTCAAATATACGTCCGCGCATGCCCACATCAACCTGCTCGGATGGGCGTCGCTGGCGATTATCGGAGTCATCTACACCGTATATCCGGATGCGGGTAAAACGAAGCTGGCGGGCGTACAGTTCTGGCTGCACAATATCGGTCTTCCGCTGCTTGTCGTCAGCATGCTGCTTTTCGCAAACGGGATCAATGGCGCAGGCATTCCTATTGCCGCAGTAGGGGGCTTGCTCGTAATCGCCTCCGTTGTCGTGTTCGTCGTTAACGTGTTCGGCAAGGTGCGGCAGCGTTAAAAAGCAAAGAGGCTGTCTCCGGACTAATATCCGGGCACAGCCTCTTCCGTTTGCATTTTATCAGCGCTTGCTCATTCGCCACGTATCGATTTCCGCGCCGTTATCGAACCGGTAATATCCGTAATAGTACCGGCTGCCTTCGTCCTCCTTGCGGTTGTACAGCACTTCCCACAAATAAGTGCCGTTCAGGACGCCGGGCATTACCCGGACGATTTCGTTGGCCGGATTTTGTTCCAAAACTTTTTGCCTGACGTCCTCATTCGAAACGCCCGAGCTGGCGTATTCCATGTGCGCCGCATCGCCGTCTACCCATACAATCGCTTCTCGGCCGTCAGAGTCTTTGCCGAATACGATCCTGTACTCCTTCTCGCCGATGAACGTCTCCACCCGGTCGATCGTTTCCATATAAGTCGATTCGGTTACCGTCTTCTCGGCAGCGACGCGCATGGCCCATTCTTCGTCATGTATCGTCCGGTAGAAAAAAACGAGCGCGACCGTCATCAGCACGAGTACGATAATTGCGCTGTATGTAATTTTTCTTGCCACGGTCGTTTTCTCCCTCCCCATGCTTTTGTTTCGTTTCAGTTGGTCAGAAGCTCGAACCGCCGCTGCGCCTCGAACTTGATTTTCTCTTCGTCAAGCGTCAAGCATTCGCCGCCGCGTACGATTTGTTTCCCGTCCACGAATACGTCTGTAACGTCTTTGGCCGATGCCGAATAGATGACGTGCGAAATGTAGTCGCTCTTGGGCAAAAAATGCGCTTGATCGATATCGAGAGCGATGAAGTCCGCTTTCATCCCTGCGGCAAGCGTACCGACCTCGTCGAGCCAGATCGATTTCGCTCCGTTTATCGTGCCCAGCTTGAGCGCTTCCTTGGCCGGAACGGCGACCGGATCGCCCGATACGCCCTTATGGATGAGGGCGGCGAGCCGCATTTCCTCGAACATGTCGAGATTGTTGTTGCTGGCGGAGCTGTCCGTTCCGAGGGACACCAGAACGCCCGCCTTGAGCAGATCCGGGACGCGCGCTACGCCGCTCGCCAGCTTCAGGTTGCTTCCCGGATTATGCGAGACGCGCACATCGTGCTCGCGAAGCGTTTCGATTTCCGCATCGTTCAGATGAACGGCGTGAGCGACCAGGCTCGGGCGGGAGAACAGGCCCAGCTTGGCCAAATGATCGACGGGCCGCAAGCCGTATTGCTTCTCGTTCTCCAGCACCTCGCGCAGCGTCTCGGACATATGCGTATGCAGCGGCAAATTCAAATCGTGGGCCGCCTGCACGATTTTCTCAATATAATCCGGCGGACAAGTGTACGGAGCGTGAGGCGACATCATCGCCGTAATGCGGCCGTCCGCTTTCCCGTGCCAGTCCTTGGCGAACTGGACCGCTTCGCGCAGCTTGTGATCCTGTACGTCAGGCGGACATAGTCCAATGACGCCGCGGGTCAAACATCCCCGCATGCCGGATTGCTCGACCGCCTTCGCCACCTCATCCATATGATCGTACATATCGACGAAGCTTGTCGTTCCGCCTTTGATCATTTCCAATATCGACAGAAGCGTTCCCCACTTCACGTCTTCCCCGGTAAATTTCGCCTCGTTCGGCCACATCTTTGTCTCCAGCCAAACTTGCAGCGCCATATCGTCCCCGTACCCGCGCAGCAGCGACATGGCGGCGTGGCAATGCGTATTGACCAATCCCGGCATATATAGCTTCCCGCTGCCGTCGATAATCGCATCGAACTTCTCGGCATCGTCCGGGGCATGTTCTCCGATATATGTGATTTTATCGTTCTCTATCGTCATACTCCCCCGTACGATCGGGAATTCATCCGCAACGGTCACGAATGTGCCGTTTTTGATTAGCGTTCTCGCCATCTGCATCAAACCTTTCGGATAATATCGAATCAATGCGCCCGTCTTCCAATGTACCTTTTCGCTTGGGCAAAATCAAGCAAAACAAAGACATGCCGCGCAAAACCCGCGAACATTCGACAAAAGTCGTTTGCTTTTCCATGCCCCGATATGATAATTTTAATTTTGTGTAAATAACTGATTTCATCCATCGAACACTGGGGGTTTTACGCTTGATGATTTTCAATAAAAAGGGCGAGATCGATTTTCTCAATCTCCTCATTCAAGGCGCGGAGAACACTTTGAAAGGCGCGCATATGTTTCGCGAGGCGATGATGGGCGACAAGCCGCCCGCCACCTATTTCGAGGCGCTGAAGGAAATCGAGAATATCGGCGATTCGTTTACGCACGAAATTTTCAAAGGACTGAACAAAGTGTTCATTACGCCGCTCGACCGCGAGGACATTATGGAGCTCGCCGTGCGGCTGGACGACGTTCTGGACGGCATCGAGGCATCCATCGCCCGATTCGACTACTTGAACATCACGTTTACGAACCAATATATGAAGGAATTCTCCGAGGTGCTCGTGTCCTCCTGCGAGCATTTGCTTGCCGCATTCAAGCTGCTCTCCAAAAAGAAATATATGCAAATCCAGGAGCATACCGTTCAGATCAACAGTCTGGAAAACGAAGGCGACCGGCTCATGCGCGAAGGAATCCGGGAAATATTCACCCATCCGACGGACCCTTACCATGACTTCAAGCTGAAAGAGCTGTACGAGCGGCTGGAGCAGACGACGGATTGCTGCGAGGACGTTGCGGATATTTTGGAAAGCGTCGTGCTGCGTTACGCATAAGAACGGTTGTATACATACGAGCCATGGACGCGTAACGTATTTGAATCCAAGCGTTAGGAGAAAATCATGTTAACTTTGATCATATTCATCGTCGTATTGGCGTTGCTGTTCGACTTCATCAACGGCTTCCACGACACCGCAAACGCCATCGCCACCTCCATCTCCACAAGGGCCATGTCTCCCCGATTCGCGGTATTGTACGCGGCGACATTGAACTTCGTGGGCGCCTTGCTGTCGTCCGAGGTCGCCAAAACCGTCGGCGGAAGCATCGCCAACCCGGCGGAAATCGATAATGGCGTCCAAGTCGTAATTGCCGCACTCGTCGCTGCGATCATCTGGAATCTTCTTACCTGGTATTACGGTATCCCTTCGTCGTCCTCCCATACGCTGATCGGAGCGCTCGCGGGGGCGGTTATCGCCGGAGCCGGATTCGAATCCCTTCATATGTCGGGCTTTTTGAAAATCGTCTATATTTTGATCTTGTCGCCGATTATCGCTTTCGCTATGGGATTTCTCATTATGTATTTGCTGAAATATATCATTTTGTTCAGCGGGAACAAATCCCGATCGAAGCTGAACCGTATGTTCCGAACGTTCCAAATTATATCCGCGGGTTTGCTGTCGTTCAGCCATGGGGGCAACGATGCGCAAAAGGCGATGGGAATTATCGTATTCGGATTGGTAGCCGGCGGCTATCACACCAACTTGGACGTGCCGCTTTGGGTTAAAATATCCGCCGCCACGGCGATGGGTCTCGGCACTTCGATCGGCGGATGGAAAATCATTAAAACGGTCAGCAAAAAAATTATGAAAATCGAGCCGGTAAACGGATTCGCATCCGACCTGACCTCCTCCATTGTCATTCAGACCTCGACGGCGATGGGTCAACCGTTATCGACAACTCACGTCATCACCTCCGCCATTATCGGCACGGGCAGCGTAATCCGCTTTAAGGACGTGAAGTGGGCCACCGTCGGACGGATGATAATGACCTGGCTCATTACGATTCCGATCAGTATGGTGCTCGCTTTCGTGCTGTACAAGCTGTTTTTCGATTTGTTCTGATCGTACACAGGCTGCGGGGATGCCCCTCGCCAGCGAGGAAGCGGTGAAGGCAAGGGGTGGGGGAATGCACTCCACTTCCGTAATAATCAAGTTGTCTTTTATTGGAATATGGAGGTTACAGCTCGATTTTACACTCAGCCGCTTCGCTCTTCCGCACCTCTTCCCACCCCCTTTTGCATCCTAACCCTCTCTATTGGACTAAACGAAAACAAAGCGGTCTGCCGCAGAGCAGACCGCCTTTATTTTTTTCATCAATGATCCAAATAATAAGCCAAGCTCATCAGTTCCGTAGTAAAGTCGGCGTGATGCACGCGAATTTCGGTCGGAACTTTGATAATAACCGGGGCGAAGTTGAGGATCGCCTCGACGCCCGCTTCGACGAATTGATTCGCGACGAGCTGCGCTTCGAAGGCCGGCACGGTAATGATGCCGATGCGTACTTTATGCTCCTTGATCGATTCGCCGAGCGCGGTCATAGGCAGCACGGTCAAATTGTTCATCTGAATCCCGATTTTGTCCGGAGAGCTGTCGAACACGGCTACGATCTTCATGTTGTCCTTCAAGTAGGCGTTGTAATTGCACAGCGCCCGGCCCAGATTGCCCGCCCCTACCAGAGCGACGGGTATCGTCTGGTCCAGCTTTAAAATTTGCCTTATTTTCTCGATCAAATAGGCTACGTCATAGCCGATCCCTTTTTTGCCGAACTCGCCGAAATAAGCCAAATCTTTGCGGATTTGCGCCGGATTCAAGTCCAGCTTTTGCCCCAAATCCTGTGAGGAGACCATTTGCACGCTTCGCCTGCTGAGCTCGTTCAAAAATCGGAGGTACACCGGCAGCCGACGAACGACCGCCTCCGATATTTTGGGCGTCTTCATTCGTTCTCCCCTCCCATCCAACCGGATATTCTCGATACCAGATGCTGCGTACTCATATGCTCGATTTTCGGTCCGGGCAAAGAGTATAAGAAATTGCGTCCGTAAGACGTCTCCAGCACGCGCGTATCGTAAATGATCACGACGCCGCGGTCCTGGGCGGTCCGGACAAGACGCCCGAAGCCTTGCTTGAATCGGATCACCGCTTGCGGGACCGACAAGGCAGTGAACGGGTTTTGATTGTTTTTCTTGACCTGCTCGCTCTTCGCTTCCACAAGCGGATGATTCGGCGGCTGGAAAGGCAGCCTGACGATCGCTAGACAGGTCAATGCCTCGCCCGGGATGTCAACCCCTTCCCAGAAGCTGCTCGTGCCGAGCAGCACGCTTGCCGCTTGCGAGCGGAACATGCGGATCAGCTTGCTCCGGTTGCCGCTGTCTACGCCTTGTCCGAGCACTTGGATGGCATGCGGCTTCAGCCGATCCTTCAGCTCCGGATGGATTTGCTTTAGCATCCGGTGAGACGTGAACAGGACGAGCATTCTCCCCTTCGTCTCGATAGCTACATCGGCCAATGAACCGACAAGCGCCTCCAGAAAAGCGGCGTCCGCCGTTGCCCCTTTTACGCTCGGGAAATCCCGCGGAATCAATACGAGCGCCTGCTGACGGTATTGGAACGGCGAAGGCAGCTGTACCGTCTTCACCTTCTCCTCGTCGGAAAGCGGCTGCAGGCCCAGCAAGGATGCGCTGTACTGGAACGATTTGTTGACCGTCAACGTGGCGGAGGTGAGCACGACGCTGTCCTTCGTATCGAAGAAGTGCTGCTTCAGCAATTGGCTCACATCGAGCGGAACGGCGAACACCTGTACCGATTTACTCTTATAATAAGGCGAAGCTTCCAACCAATACACGTAATCGTTATCCGGCATGCGCATAAAAAAACGAAGCACGTCCCGGTTGCGCACCAATTGCTTGATGGAGCCGGACAAATCCGTCAGCACGCTGCTTGTCGTGAACTCATCGGTTTCTTCCTTCAGCTCGGAGACCAGCTTCTCGAGCTTCTTGGCGATTTCGGTCGCCTCGAGATATATATTTTCCTCGATTACCTGCAGCGAGCTCCACGATTTCGGCAGCAGCTCGGGCTTCAGCCGCATTACGTACTGGCCCGTTTCGCTACCGGCCGCGTCGTTGCGTTCGGATACGAGCAGGAACAGCAACTCGGTCAGCTTATCCCATTCCTCCTTGATCCGGACAAGCCGCGGGTATACGGACTCGATTACCGCATTCCATTCCGTCGCCCGTTCCTCCGAACCGCGCTCCAGCCTGAACTGGAGCGACGGCAGCTGTCCGTTTCTCGCGTCCTTGTACAGCCAGAGCAGCGTATTGAGCAACGAACCGTAGTGCAGATCCATTCCCAGATGCTTGCCCGCGACCTCCTCGAAATGATGGGCCTCATCGATAACAAGCTGCTTGTACGCGGGCAGCAGCCGGTTTTCCGCCTGAATGTCGGTAAATAGCAAGGAATGGTTCGTGATGACGACATCCGCGATGCTCGCTTCGTGGCGGGCTCTGTGATAGAAGCATTTTTTGAACCAAGGACACATCCGGTTGAGGCAGGAATCCGTGTCGCTGGCGACCGTCTGCCAAAACTCGGCGCCACGGTTGGCGAAGAACAGCTCCTCATCGTCGCCGTGCTTCGTCTCGCTAAGCCATACGACCATTTGGGCCGCGCTTACCCGGTCGTCCTTCTCGCTTGCAAAGTCGCGATTATACAGCTTCTGCTCGAATTTGCGCAAGCACAAATAGTGGCTTCTGCCCTTCAGCACCGCCGCCCGGAACGGTACCGGAAAAATATCGTGCAGAAGCGGAATGTCCCGTCCGCGCAGCTGCTCCTGCAAGTTGATCGTGTGCGTGCTGACGACGACCTTCTTGTTTTCCTTGATGCCGTAATACAGCGAAGGAATCAAGTAACCGAGCGATTTGCCCGTTCCGGTACCGGCTTCCACCATCAGGTGCCGGTTCGCGTCGAACGACTTCTCCACCTCGATAATCATTTGTTCCTGCGCTTCGCGTTCCTCGAACCGTTCGAATTTGGTTCTCAAGTTGTCCTTGATGCGCTCGTAGAACGGTTCGAACGTCTCGGCTTTGCCGATTTCCGCCGCCTCTTCTTCTTCCCGCGCCGGCTTCTCGTGCTCCCAATCGCCAACATTCAATACATATTGACGGAAGTACCGGTGCCCGTCCGGGTCGATGCTGACGCTCATTTCTTTGCGCAGCCGCATTTCCTGCAAAAACCAGCCCATGTCGCCCGGATCATTTTCGAACAGCTGGGCTATTTTTTGGACGGTCAGCAGCGGGAGCGTATCGAATTTTTCCAAGCATTTCAGCCATATGAGCGCAGTCACCTCGGCATCGCTGTCCGCTTGATGCGGGCGATCGTGATCCAGATCGAAAGCGGCGCTGACCATGGACAGCTGCAAGCTCGTCAAGGCGGGAAATAACATCCGGAGCACCGGTATCGTGTCGAGTACGCGACCGTCGAACGGCAAGTATCCGCTTTTCTCGCAAGCATATCGCAAAAACATATGGTCGAACCCGGCATTGTGCGCGACCAATGCGCTATCGGCCAACAGAGGCAGCATCTCGGACAGCACGTCCTCGATTTCCGGCGCATCCGCCACCATCTCGTCCGTTATCCCCGTCAATTGTACGATAAATTCCGGGATCGGCTTGTTCGGCTTCACCATCGAAGCGTATCGCCGGCTTATCGCACCATCCTCTATAATAACAAGACCAACCTGTATGATATCATCCGAAGGTTGGTCTCCCGTCGTTTCCAAATCGATTACCGCATATCTCATCCGGCTTTTGTTCAATCCCTTCTTCGAGATTCACTCTTTAGCATAACAAATTCGGAAGCCAAAAGGGAAGGAAAGATTTCCGAATGTTTGTTTGCATCCTAATTATACCTGATTCCGTACAAGCAAAGAAAGGCTGTCCTGCAAGCATCGGACATGCTCGCGGGACAGCCCCGTGCGATTGAATCATGCAAGGATCAATGAATAAATCCGGGTCCGGATAGCTTCGTCCCCACATTTTGGGATATGCAGATGCCCATATTGATCATCGGTTCGACACAGGAAGGATCGGCCGAATAGGCTAGCTTGAACAGCTTCTGGGCCTGTTCCATGTTCGCGTTTTTCGCCTGGATGCAGCCCATGGCGTTGTACGAGATGGCTTTCATCTGCGCATGCTCCGACAAGGAAATGATAAATCGGAAGTGGCGGTACGCTTCGACATCGTTGCCCAAGCGCATATGCCCCATTGCCAAATATAGCCGGGCGAGCAAATAATCGGGCTGCAGCTCGACCACTTTCTCGAATTCGCGATTTGCATTGTCGAACATGAGCAGTTGAAAATAGCCTTGACCTTTTCTGAACGATTCCGATGCGGCATTCATCTCCGGCGGCTGCTCGGGCATAGGGGCCGGGATATCGTTCGAGCCGTTGCCCGAGACGGTTTGCAGAACGCCCGACAATTTTTCTTCAAAATGAAGCCACTGCTCGATAAACGTGTCGCTCATCGATTTTAAAACTTCCAGCTTGTTGTGCAGATCCTGCTTGCCCTTGTCGTCGGCTGTCGGATATTGCTGTATCACTTCATCCAACGTGTCGTTCATCGTGGCGAACAACTGTTTCAACATGACCTGATCCCACCTTAGCTGAGAAATCGCGGTGCCTTACATGACCGTGGAGTGGGTCTCGACGTTCAGCGTATCGATCACTTTATTGTCGGCCCCCATAATGGCGATTCGCGGCCTGTGCGATTGTGCTTCCTCGCGCGTCATCATCGCGTACGAAATAATAATGACGGTATCTCCGGGATGAACGAGGCGGGCCGCCGCACCGTTCAAACAGATGACTCCCGAGCCTCGTGGACCGGGTATGACGTACGTTTCGAGGCGGGCTCCATTGTTATTATCTACAACCTGGACTTTTTCATTAGGTAAAAGTTCAACCAAATCCATTAAATCTTCGTCGATCGTAATGCTGCCTACATAATTCAGGTTCGCCTCCGTCACGGTGGCGCGATGTATTTTCGATTTCATCATCGTCAAAAACATGTCGGTTCCCTCCTTCAAGAAAAAAAGATGCGGTTGTCGATCAGACGGGTGGAGCCGAACTTGACGGCCAGCGCGACCAAGATCGGTTCCGATCCGTTCCATTGGTCCATCGAGGTTACGGCATCAAGACCCGGGTATGTGCGAATCTCGACGTAATCGATCCGGGCAAGCGACGCGGCTTCGATCGTGACGCGAATATTCCGCTCGAGCCGCTCCATCGTCATTCCCTGCTCCGCGACCCAGCCTGCGACTTTTCCGAGCGACTCGGATAGCACGAGCGCCTGCTTCCGCTCTTCCTCATTCAAATATACGTTGCGCGAGCTCATGGCGAGCCCGTCCGGCTCGCGGAGCGTCTCACAGCGTACGATATGGACCGGCATATTCAAATCGGTCGTAAATTGCTCGATGACGGCGACTTGCTGGGCGTCCTTCATGCCGAAGTATGCTCTATCGGGCTGTACGATTTGGAACAGCTTCGATACGACGGTGGCGACGCCCTCGAAATGACCGGGACGGGAAGCTCCGCACAATACGTCCGTAATCTGCTTGACCACGACCGACGTCTTGATGGGGGTCGGATACATTTCCTTTACGCTCGGGACGAACACGAAATCCGCACCCGCCTCGGCGGCCAATTGCAAATCGCGCTCCGTGTTCCGCGGATATTTGTCGAAATCTTCGTTTTGTCCGAATTGGAGCGGATTGACGAAAATGCTGACGACGACGATGTCGCACTCCCGCCGCGCCTGCCGGATCAAGCTCATATGACCTTCATGCATATAACCGAGGGTGGGCATGAAGCCGACTGTAGACTCCAGCTTCGTTTTTTCGATCTCGCGGCGAGCGGCCCTCAGCTTCGCGCGCAATTCGTTAATGGTCGCTATGGACTCCATTTGTCTGTTTCTCCTCTTCGTCTACGCCGATTATTGGCCTTCGGATTTGCCTCCGTATAAAGGTCCCGACATGTCCAAGTCGGCATGGAAGGCATGCTCCTGCGTCGGAAAGCTCCGTGTTTTCACATCTTTCACGTAAGCGGCGATACCGGTACGGATAGCGTCCCCAATGTTGGCATAAGCTTTAACGAACTTTTTGGGAAAAACGGGCGAAGCGTATTGCAGCAAATCGTGGAATACGAGCACTTGGCCGTCGCAATGCGGCCCGGCGCCGATTCCGATCGTCGGAATCGACAGCTGTTTCGTAATTTGCTCGGACAGCTCGTCGGTCGTAAGTTCCAGCACGATTGCGAACGCCCCGGCTTGCTCCAGCGCTTTCGCATCATCCAGCAATTTTCGCGCCTGCTCGTTCGTTTTCCCCTGCACCCGATACCCGCCGATCTGATATACCGATTGGGGAGTCAGTCCGATATGTCCCATAACCGGAACCCCCGCCTGAACGCTTGCTTCAACGGTATGGGCGATTTCCGCTCCGCCCTCCATCTTGACCGCCTTGCACAATCCTTCGCGCATGAGGCGTCCTATGTTGCGAAGCGTCTGGTCCAAGGAGCCGTGATACGTCATGAACGGCATGTCTCCGACCACAAACGGTGCCGTGACGGCACGCGTTACCATCTTCGTATGATAAATCATTTCGTCGAGCGTAACCGGCAAAGTCGACTGCTGTCCTTGCACGACATTGCCGAGCGAATCTCCGACCAATATCACGTCGACGCCCGCTTCTTCAGCCAGCTTGGCGGAAGGGTAATCGTAAGCCGTAATTACCGAAATCGGAACGCCATCGGCTTTCATTTTTTTCATTCGGATCGTGCTCATGCTTTTCGGTTCCATCTTGGTAACACCCGCTTTCTGGAGAATGGCTCCGAACCGGTCTGGAAACGCACAAAAGCCTTTTAGCCGAGTCGCTAAAAGGCGTAGGTTGCAACAGGAAACGAATCGTCAGATCAGTTTTCCGTCTCGGTCCCTTTAGGCTCAGAGCAGAATTACTGGACTTGCATGAAACGCGTCATTGCGAAACCGGATAGATCCGAGTGCAGTTCCAGCTAGGATACCGCCTCTTAACGTTCATTATACCAGACTGTTCACAAAATCTACATCTATTTTTGTCAAATTTCCGCAGAATAAAGCTTGGTCACGTTCCCGTCGGACAGACGGACAAGAAGGGCGCCCATCTCGTCGATCGACTCCGCCACCCCTTCCACGTTCCCTTTCGGGGTGCGCGCGCGGATCGGTTTGCCAAGCGAGACGGCGAGAGCTTCCCAAGCGACCCGGATCGGTTCGAACCCTTCGGCGTGATACAGCTCGTACAGCGTCTCGAATTGCTCGAGAAACGACTGGATCAGCTCCGTCCGGCTCCATTCTTTGCCCGATGCGATACGCAGAGATGTCCCGATTTCCCGGAGCTCGTCCGGGTAATCCTCTTCGCGCAAATTGACGCTGATCCCGACGCCCGCTATGACATATTTCAGCCTCTCGTCCTCTGCGCTCGATTCCAGCAAGATGCCGCTTATTTTCTTGCCTTCGATCAGCAAATCGTTCGGCCATTTGATCGCTACCGGGAGCGGCTCGATTTTGCGGATCGTCCGGCATAAAGCCACGGCGACGAGCAGCGTAAGCTGGGGAGTGAAATGAACCGGAATTTGCGGCCTCAGCACCAAGCTCATCCAGACGCCCTTTCCTTTGGGCGAATGCCAGCTTCTGCCCATCCGTCCCCGACCGGCCGTCTGCTGCTCGGCAAGCACGAGCGTACCTTCCCCGACTCCTTGCTCCGCCAGCTTGTGCGCTACCGATTGGGTCGAATCCAGGGAATCGAACAGCTTTAACGTCTTTCCCATCGATTTCGTCGACAAGCCGGCAAGCAAATCGGCGGCGCTCAACCGGTCCGGTATTCCTGTAAGTCGGTATCCTTTGCGCGGAATCGCATCGAACGAATAGCCTTGATCCCTCAGGCTGCTAATATGTTTCCATACGGCGGTACGGCTGCAGCCGAGCCTATCGCTCAACTGCTCGCCCGAGACGTACTTGTCCGGATTGCTTTCAAAAAAGGCCAGTATTTGTTGTTCCATCAATTGCATTCCTGCTTTACTAGTATTTTCGCCTGCCGAAGCAGCGCTTCGCGCTCATTCGGCACCTTGCGCCGCGCTGCCAGAGCGAGAAGCTCGTTCAGCAGCCGGCCTAACCAAGGTCCGGGCTTTTCGTCGAGTTCCGCCGCAACCTCGGAGCCGCTTATGGCGAGATCGTTCACCCGGTCGACCGGTACGCGTTCCAGCCACTCGCTCCCCCGCTCGACAAACGGACGGAAACGATTGTCGCCGAGAGCCCCTGACTGCCAGGCGGCTAACGCAAACCAATCGCGCACGACCGGTTTGCCGACCATCACGCAGCAATCGGCGATCATTGCGAACGCCTCATCCGCGTTGACGGCTGCCGACTTTTCACGGCTTGCGACTCGCAGTGTCCGCTCCTTGATCCAGTCGTTCGTTTGCAGCAGCCGGCCGATCGTATCCGTTTTTTTGCCCGAAAATTTAAGCCCCTTCATCGCAACCTTGGCACTGGCCGGGTCCGATTCCATCAGGACGAACAAGGCCGCCCAGCGGAGCTCCGATCCGCCGATGGCCTTCAGCTTGTCCTGCCGGAACGATTCCGGACAATCCTCCCAACGCGAAAGCGGCCATTCGATCGGCTGCTTGAAGTGCCGCGGCAGCCGGCTGTCTATCAACAAGCGGATGGCACGGTCCGGCGCGCGCCCTTCGATCATTTTGTCCAATTCGGCGCTGACGCGCTCCATGGCCACATGAACGAGAAGCGGAGCGTGCCGCACGAGCGCGCTCCAGGTGTCCGCTTCCAGCCCGAACCCGTATTCGCAAGCAAATCGGATGCCGCGCAGCATGCGCAGCGCATCCTCGTGAAACCGTTCCAGCGGATCGCCTACGCAGCGTATCCGTCCAGCAGCCAAGTCGGACGCGCCGCCGAACGGATCGATATAACCTCCGTCGGCATCGAGCGCCATGGCGTTAATCGTAAAATCGCGGCGCCTTAAATCTTCGTTCAAATCGGATATGAACTCGACTTCCTTCGGTCTGCGAAACTGCTCGTATTCGGACTCTTTCCGAAACGTCGTCACTTCGAACGTATACCGTTCCATAATGACGGTGACCGTCCCGTGAGCAAGCCCGGTCGGAGCCGTCCGCTCGAACAGACGCATGACCTCGTCCGGCAGCGCCGAAGTCGCGATATCGATATCTTTCAACAGTCGGCCCAGAAGCGAATCGCGTACGCAGCCGCCGACGAAGTACGCCTCGTAGCCGGCGAGACCGAGACGTCGCAGCACTTCCTTTCCTTCCCGTTCCATCGCTTCCGACATATCCGCACTACCCCGTATCGTCATATTGGCATCAAGCCTTGCACATTTCGCTCACATCGATTTCCGGAACCGACCGGCCCAGTACTCGATAATAAATTTGCTCGTATTGCGCGGTAATCAAATCGTTGCAAAACGTCTTTCTCGCCCGCTCCAGACAGGCCGCGGACATCGCTTCATACAATTCCGGATTGCACAGCAGACGAATTACATAGTCCGCCATCTGCCGCGTATCGCCAATCTGCGCCAAGTAGCCTGTCGTCCCATGGGTAATCAGCTCGGGAATTCCTCCCGCGGTCGAACCGACGGTAGGTACCCCGCAAGCCATCGCCTCCAGCGCGACCAGCCCGAAGCTCTCCTTCTCCGAAGGCAGCAGCATCACGTCGGCAAGCGAGATGACCTGAGCGACGTCGTCCTGCTTGCCGGCAAAGATGACCCGGTCCGTCAATCCCATTTCCTTGACCTTGCAAATCGTCTTGGACAGCTCGGGTCCTTCGCCGACAAACAGCAGTTTGGACGGTACTTCCTCGTTTACTTTGGCGAAAATGTCCACGACATCGCCGATCCGCTTGACCGGGCGGAAGTTGGAAATATGCAGAATCAGCTTTTCGTCGGGTCTTGCATAGTCTCTGCGCAGCATCCCTACGTCCCGCGGATAATACACCCGTTTATCCACGAAGTTGTAGGTCAAGTCGATTTGTTTATTAATATCGAGCAGCTCGCGCGTTTCTCGGATCAAATCTTGCGAAACCGCCGTAACCGCATCGCTTCGTTCAATAGCGAGACGAATGAGATCGCTGAGCGACTCATCGTGTCCGAGCACCGTAATATCGGTGCCGTGCAGCGTCGTAATGACCTTCAGATCGCAGCCGGTCATCTCCTTCGCCAAAAAAGCGCATACCGCATGGGGCACCGCGTAATGGACGTGCAGCAAGTCAAGCTTCTCCATCTTCGCGACCTGAGCCATTTTGCTTGCAAGCGACAAGTCGTAAGGCGGATATTTGAACACGTAGTAGTCGTTCACTTCGACTTCGTGATAAAAAATGTTTTTGTGGAATTTCCCTAAACGGAACGGAACGCTATGCGTAATGAAATGTACTTCATGCCCTTTTTCGGCCAGCAATTTCCCCAGTTCCGTGGCCACAACGCCGGAGCCGCCCAGCGAAGGGTAACACGTGATTCCGATTTTCAGACGGTCGCTGTTCATTCGACGTTCTCCTCCCCCGTACGTTGGCTTTATCCGTATAGTATATTCGCGCCGGTGTCAAAATAGGTCGACAATCATCGGCAGCTTGGAAACGAAGCCCTCCGCATAGGGCACCATCCGCTTTTGTCCGAGCAGACGGTCGCGCGCTTCCACGCGCTCCAAATAACCTTGATTGAGCGGAGTGGCGACATAGCCGGTTCCGCTGGCGGCAGGATCGAATTGGGTAGCGTAAGCCCGCAACGCGGCGGTTTTGGACGCATACGAGTCCGTCACGTTCACTAGGACGTCGGATTCATATAAATCGTTAATAAAATAAAAATACAATTGCTCGACCTGTACCGGCTCCGATTCCGGCATGTAGCGGCGAAGCTTGGCGTTGAATACCGCTTCCTGCACGAGCTGGCTGCATGCCACATGATCCGGATGCCTGTCCTGCCAATAAGGAGCGAATACGATTCTCGGCTTGAACCTGCGGATCTCTAGCGTAATCGCATCCACATGCTCCTTGGACATATACAGCCCCCGGTCCGGCAGCCCCAGGTTGGACCTTGCGGTGAGTCCCAGCACGCGGGCCGCCTCCTCCGCCTCTTCGCGTCTTGTATCGACATTTCCGTTTGACGACATTTCCGCACGGGTCAAATCGCATATGCCGACCCGATATCCAGCGCGAGTATGCTTGGCGATCGTTCCGCCCATTCCGATCTCCGCATCGTCGGGATGCGCCCCGAATATTAATAAGTCCAATTGTTCGGACATGCTCACATCACACCCGGCTTATATTTGTCTTTCAGCTCGCGCCAGCCGAATTCCCCCCGGTCCAATGAACGGACCAGCAGCTCGGCCGACGCTATATTGGTGGCGACCGGTATCCCTTGAACGTCGCATAAGCGCAATAGCGCGATAATGTCGGGTTCATGGGGCTGCGCCATCAATGGATCCCGCAGGAAAATGACCAGATCCATTTCATTTTGCGCGACCATCGCGCCGATCTGCTGGTCTCCGCCGAGCGGTCCCGACATGAACCGGTGTACCTGCAGCTTGGTCGCTTCCATGATTTTCGTGCCGGTCGTTCCCGTTGCATAAAGCTTATAATGGCTGAATACTTCCTCATAAGCGATTACGAAATTGACCATCTCTTCTTTTTTCCGGTCGTGCGCGATCAAAGCGATATTCATCCGGTACCCCTCCACTATGCGCTGATGTCTTTGTCTTTGTATGCTCAGTCGATAAAATGCTCGAAGCCGTATACGATGCCGCTTATTTCAAGCACTTTCTGGACGGCAATTTTCACCCCCGGCATGTACCCGGCCCGTTCGTACGAATCGTGACGTATTTTAAGCGTTTGTCCGAAGCCTCCGAAGAGCACTTCCTGCTGGGCGAAAATACCCGGCAGACGAACGCTATGTATGCGAAACCCGTTGTAATAGCCGCCTCTGGCTCCTTCGATCGTTTCCTGCTCGTTCGGATTGCCTTGTCGGAGCTCCTGGCGGTTTTGCGCGATCAGCTCGGCGGTCTTGATCGAGGTTCCGGATGGTGCGTCCAGCTTCTGGTCGCCGTGATATTCCACGATCTCGACGTGAGGCATATATTTGGCCGCTTGAGCGGCGAATTTCATCATAAGAATGGCGCCGATAGAAAAGTTCGGAGCGATAATGCCCCCTATGCCGTTCTCTTTGCATAGCTTGTCCAATTCCCCGATATCGTCGGGGGTAAAACCGGTTGTCCCGATTACGGGACGTACCCGGTGGCGAATCGCGATCCGGCTGTTGGCCATCACGGTGTGCGGCGTCGTAAAATCGACCAGTACGTGAGCGTCGGCCGATGCTAGAGCCGCATCCAAGTCGTTGCGTACCAGCACGCCGCAAGGTTCTTTCCCCACGAGCGTTCCCGCGTCTATTCCGTCTTGCGAACGGCTGGTGGCAGCCACAAGGCGCAGCTCCGAATCCGCCAATACCATTTTAACTACTTCCTGCCCCATTCTTCCGCTTGCTCCGGCTACGGCTACATGAATTTTTGCGTCCATGTCAGATCTCCTTTAATCGATAGTAAAAGAATGGAAATGAGGCTGCTAGGAGCGTAAATAACGCTTCAATTTATACTTGAATTCCTCGACCAGCCGGTTCGCCTCGGCATGCTGAGGGTCCAGCTTGACGGCATTTTTGGCCGACTGCAGGGCAAATCCGAATTCGTCTAGCTCCCCATATGCTACCGCTAGCAGCAAAAACGCCTCGATAAGCAGCGGATCGAGCAAGATCGCCTTCTTCAGCATTTCCACCGCGAGATGCGGTTCCGTTTTTCCGTTAATTTGCTTCTCGGCGTCCTGCAGCAGCTGCTTCGCTTCCAACGCGTCGGCATGAAATTTGTAGGCGTCGTTTCCCGGTTCCAGCTTCATGGCCGATCGGGCATGCTCGATCGCTCTGGCGAGTTTATTGCTTCGGGCATACGTTACAGACAGCTTGTAGTGGTAGGCCGCGTTGTCCGGGTCCAGCCGAACCGCCCGTTCGAACCAGTCGATCGCGCGTTCGAAGTCGGATTCCAATATAGAAGCGTAAGCTTTTTTAATTTCGAATTCGCCGTCCATCTCGTACCTCCTCTGCCGGGAAATCAAGTCCATCCGGACTTCGCTCCCTTGCATACGAGCAACGCGGGGGCATTCGCCTCGCGTTCCGATTGGTACAGCATATGACGGCTATTGTTCGATGGTGTCCTTTTTCGTCCAGCGTTCGGCGTCGCGGGTTTGAAATTTATGCATGACGGCGTCATGCGCCTTCGTCAAATCGATGCCCAGCGAATTGGCAAAGCAGACGGTTATAAATAAAATATCGCCGAGCTCCAGCTCGATCGAATTGTCGGCTTCATCCGGTTTTTTCGGCTTCGGTCCGTACTGGTGATTCACTTCGCGGGCCAGTTCCCCGACTTCCTCGGACATCCGGGCCAGCATGGCAAGCGGGCTGAAATAGCCTTCTTTGAATTGTGAAATGTATGCATCGACTTCGCGTTGTATGTCCGTTAGCGTTTTATCCGGCATTCTCGCTCCCCTCCCATCACTTTCGGTTGTCGGTTCTATTCTACATGTTAACGCAAAAGGGAGGATGAAAACAAATCTTTTTTCGTTCCGCGCCGGCAATCCCGGGGTCCTATTCGGGGCATACTATCGGATGCGATCTTACAATCGGTATAGCCGGGAGGAACCATCATGGAAAAACGGATGCTCGGGACGCTCCGATCTTGGCTGCCTATCGCTTTCGGAACAGCCATATACGCTTTCGGCCTCCATTATTTCGTCATCCCGAATGAACTTATGGAGGGTGGAGTAACCGGTATTTCATTGCTTCTGAAATATGCGTTGGGGTTCCCGGTGTCGTTGACGACGCTGGTGCTCAACATCCCGCTGTTCATTCTGGGCTGGAAGAAAATCGGCAAATCCGCAATGATCAATACGGTTCTCGGTGCAGTAGCGCTCTCTCTTTTTTTGCGGCTGATGGAAATCGCGATCGCACGCTCTTGGATCGTTCCGTTTCATTCGCAAACGGATTTTTTTCTTGCTACTCTGTATGCGGGCGTTACGATCGGCATCGGACTCGGCATCGTATTCCGTTTCGGAGGCACGACCGGCGGTACCGACATCATCGCGAGCTTGTTGTCCAAGACGAACGGCTGGAGCATCGGTCAAGTCATATTGGCCGTCGACGTGCTCGTGATCGGAACATCCCTGCTCTACATTCCGAAAGAAAAAGTACTGTATACGCTCGTTGCCGTCTTCGTCGCTTCCCGGATGATCGATTTCATAACGGAAGGCGCCTATTCCGCCAAAGCGTTTACGATCATGTCCGACAAGGGCGAACAGCTGGCCCAGACGATTACTCGCGAAATGGACCGTGGCGTTACTCTCTTTGCCGCCAAGGGCGCTTATTCCAATACCGACAAAATTGTCGTATACAGCGTCGTCGCCCGCCAAGAAACGCGGAAGCTGAAATCGATCGTGAAGGAAATCGATCCCCACGCTTTCATCATCATTTCCGACGTGCATGACGTTCTGGGCGAGGGCTTCAAAGGCCGTTGAACGATTACATACCTATTACCCAAAAAAACAGGCACGGAGGGTGATTAACCCTTCATGCCTGTCAAAAAGAAATATGAATAAGTCAGAAGGGAGGCTTGAATCGCCAAAAGGAGCTGGAGGCATGCGGCGAAGAGCGGAGCGTCTGACTTTAAAGTTGCGTTGTAACCACTATATCACAATCAAGCAACGCAACTTTAACGGAAGCGCAGCGCATGCTTCCTGCTCCTTGCCCCATCCGGCTTCCTCCCTTAATGGACTTATTCCTATTTTCACCGGCGTGCAAGAAGGATCACCACCCGCCGCGCCGATTGCCGCCCCCGAACGAATTGCGCTCGAAATCAAATATACGCCAAGCCGCAAACGCCAGCACCGCTACAATGATCGAGCCGAACGTAAAAATCCACCTAATCGGAACCGGTCGTTCGACCATCGGCACATAAGCCGCTTTGTCCCGCCGGTCGAACAGCTCGTCCAACGATTGCTGCAAATGCGCCAGTCCGCCGCCGATTTGCTTGAGATCGGCTTCAGGCTGCGACAACTGATTGCGTAAAAACGCGAATAACGAATCGAGCTTCTCCGCTTGAGCGGAAGGACGGCTGATCAAAATCGATGGCCGGATCGTGCTATAGCGCAATTGCAGCTGCTCGAGCCCGGCAACCGCATCCCGCTGGTTCCTCCTCTGGACCGCTTGCTCCAGCTGATAAGCCGATTCCTTCATCCCTTTATAATATTGCAGCCACATCGGCTGATTGGCGTGCGTTAGCGCATCGGTGGCCAAGCGGATTTTGGCCGCGGCGGCTTGTCCGGCCTCCTGCGAATATTGAACCGATTGGAATACCCGCTTCGCCTGAACGATCGATTCCGACAAAGCGCTCACCCCTTCTACCGAGGTAATGCCCTCGAACCGGATTCCCGTCAATTTGGCGCCGACTTCATTAAGCTTGTCCCGCGCTTTATCCATATTTCCATCCATCACATAACGGTACATCTCGTCTGCCGCAGCATTCAGCTGCTCCACCTGCTTCAACTGCTCCGATGAAGCCGTATTGTCGTTCGCTCCAGCCGGTTCTCCTTGCCCGCACCCCGCAAGTATAGCCATGACGAGGAGCAACACGCAGCATGCCGACCTCCACCGTTTTTTCCCAAAAACAAACATCGGACATCCCCCCTCGACTTCATCTTATGGGGGGATGTCCGATTTTAGACCAGCGGATCACAAGCGCAACGATCGCCGTGCTTACTACTGTCATTGTCCACGTAAACAGCTCGATGGCGCCAAGATCGTCGAGTAAAATGTCTCTCAGCCACGGGTATATGTACGCATGGTAATCCAGCCAATCGTTCAGGAAAAGCAGGAGCAGCGCAAATAGCAAATGTGCGGCCCTCACCCGGAAATACCCGATAAACAGGAGGGCCTCGACCGCCATTCCGAGATGGGAGCCGATTAGCATCCATTCTTCCCATACGAGCGGTTCGCCTTGGTAGGCGACAGCCGCATTCATCGCAACGGCCCACACCCCGTATTTGACCGAAGATACCGCACCCAGCGCGGCGATGAAACCGGCTCCGAACGAATGCAACGTCTTCGGTGCGAATAAGATGAGCCCGAGCGATACGGTGAACCATAGGCTCGCTGTCGGACTATCCGGCACGAACAGCACAAGCCAAGCGGGCATACGGTCTACCGTATAGACGATTTGCTGCCAATACCAGACGTAACCGTATACGGTACCAAGCACATTTACGGCAAACAAGGCGAGCAGAAATGCCCGGTTTTGCAAAAAAACGCGATTCAACCAGTACAAGAGCGGCAATCCCGTTCCTCCTTTAAATGAAAGGCCTGACCGTCGTATACGGTCAGGCCTTATCGTCATTGCACTATTGTTTCTTTTGTTTGGCGAGCCAGTCGGCGAGTACGTCGATATCGGCGGCTGTCAAGCCTTTTTTGATATTGTCGTCGTATTGCTTGCTCATGCCTGGAGCTTTTCCTTCTTTGATGATCGTCATAATCTCATCCTTGGAATGCTTGTCGCCGATTCCGCGAAGAGCCGGCATTCCGCTGACGCCTTTCAAATCTTTCGCATGGCAGTTGATGCAAGTGGCCTTTTGGTAAATTTCATAGCCCTTGTCGTCCTGTGCCACGATTTGAGCGGCTGCCGCCGGTTTGGACGAAGATCCGCCGCCACCGCCGGCCTTTTTCGCTTCTTCCATCTCGTGCTCGCGCTTGATATGCTCCGGAATGATGTTTTTGTCCGTAAGTTCCTTTTGATAGTGCATCCAAGATACGACTGTCAAGTGAATGCAAGCGATCAGCGTAACGAACATAAAGGCGGACGCGAGCGGACGCTTATAGAACCGTCTTTCTTTTCCCGTGTCGAGAAAAGGGGCGAGCAACAATCCGCCGAACATAATGCCGGGAATGATGATCGATCCGATAAAGATTTTCAACGTGTCGCCCGAAACGTACGGATATTTCAGAAATTGATACAAGAACAAGAAGTACCAGTCCGGCATCGGAATGAAAGTGGTGTTGGTCGGATCTGCCGGATAACCGAGCGGAGCAGCCTCCTGCATAACGAGCACCAGCACGCCTACAAGCGCTACGCAACCTACCATCCATTCCTTCAGCAGGAAGTTCGGTATGAACACTTCCGATTTGCCGGGGTAAGCCGAATAATCGGGGGGAACCATCGGACCGCTTTTACGTACGCGGGAATCTCCGACGTAGACCACTTTTTCGTTTGATTTATGACCGTGTGCCACGCATTTGTCCTCCCTTCGTTTATAGCGGTCCGGAAATGCCCTGCTTGCGGATCATGAAGAAGTGACCGGCGAGCAGCGCAAGGAGAACTCCCGGCAAGAAGAATACGTGCAGCGCGAAGAAACGGGTCAACGTTTGGGCGCCGACGATCTCGCCGCCTTGCAGGAACAATCCAATGTATTCTCCGATCACCGGAACGGATGTTGCGATACCGATACCGACCTTCGTCGCGAAATATGCTTTGTTATCCCATGGCAGCAAGTAGCCGGTAAACCCGAGACCAAGCATAACGAAGAAAATCAGCATCCCTACTACCCAGTTCATTTCGCGCGGCGCTTTATAAGAACCTGTGAAGAACACCCGAAGGGTATGTAGGAACATCATAACGATTACCAAGCTCGCGCCCCAGTGGTGCATACCGCGAACGATTACGCCGAAGGCGACTTTATTCTGCAAGTAATCGACACTCGTATAAGCATTGATAATGTCGGGAACATAGTACATCGTCAAAAACATACCCGACAAAATTTGGATGACTACCAGGAAAAAGGTCAGTCCGCCGAAGCAGTACACGAACGCGGAAAAGTGATGCGCCGGGTTGACGTGCTCCGGAACTTCGTGATCCGCAACGTCTCTCCATAAAGGGGTTATATCAAGACGCTCGTCAATCCAGTTATACATGCTTTTGAACATTTGATCGTAACGCCTCCTTATTTCGTGACATGCTGATTCGGCTGCACTTTACCGAGATATACAAAACCGTTCTCGAGCTTGATGTTGTACTCGTCAAGCGGCGCCGGGGCGACCGCCAGGTTTTTGCCTTCCTTCGTGTAATGCGCTTCGTGGCAAGGACAGAAAAATTGATTCTGGAACCTCGCATCCGCATTCCAGTTTACCGTACATCCCAGATGTTTGCACACCGGAGACAGGGCGTAAATTTCGCCTTTGTCATCCTTCATGATCCACGCTTCCAGCTCGGTATCGCTCTCGTACCAGCCGTCCACTTGGTGGACCTGGAATTTGAACGATTTGGGCTCGTTCGTGATTTTGCTCTCTTCCACAACCTTTACGAAAGTGCCTTCACCGGACGGTTGTAAGATTGGGTCGACGGCAAAACGGATCATAGGGATCGTTACGCCGGCGGCCATGAAAGCTGTAGCTCCGCCGAGGGTATACGATAAAAATTGACGGCGGGACATTTCGCGCCGCGTTGGTTTTTCGGAAGAGTGCTTGTGTTTAGCGTCATGCATTCGTCTTCTACCCCCTTTTATGCCATTTATCGCACGTCGTATTACGACAATTCATTGCACCGCACACTAGGACATAATAATAATAGCTTAGGACATGTAGGGCGTCAAGAATGTTGACTTCGTATTTCCGAGACGTTTCGATTTGTGCGAGCCAACATTTAACGAAATTGTCACAAGTTCATCTCGAACTTATCCTTCACAATTTTTCCGTCTATCATACGCCTGAAATGATGCCCGTCGCCGCTCATGCTTGCTCGGCCGTCTCGGGCTGCCACATCGCGCGAATAACGCGCGAAGTCCGCAGCTTGAACTGCTCCCCGTCCATCACTTGCCCGTCCGCCGATTCCGGACACAGCAGCAAATCGGCATCGGGGAAATGAAGGGCGCCGACCGACGGATGACCGGATATTACAATCACATAGCGGAAGCCCGCCCCCTTGATTTTCTGGCAAACGGAATTGATCGCCGCCGCCGCCGAAGGCCCCTCGGCATAATGAAACGCCGGGTATGTGACAATCCTGCCTTTGTACGGTCCTTCCACGCAATCCATTACGTCGCGCAAATATTCCAGCTCCTGAGTAGCCTCCCACGGCTGCTCGAATCCGGATAATCCGGTTACCGGAAGCAGGCATGTGTCCAAATAAGGTTTAAGTCCCTCCCAATCCGAACGTTCGATATCGCTGAATTTCAAGCCAGTCCACTCCCTCGTCGCAAATGCTAGAGGCGCCGGTAGGCGCCTTCTATAATTTAGCTCAAAATAACCCCACAAAGTGGCGCTCCTGCTCCGAAGCTTATTCAGGCACTTTGCGGGGACCCCGAAACTTATAAATTCTATACTGTCAAAAAAGCCCGGGAATGTCCAGAAAAAAAGAAGACGGCTGAACCGGGTTCGCCGTCTTCTTCTCTAGGCCGCCATTCCGCTGTCTCAGGAATGCAGCTCTTTCCATTGCTCGGTCAGCACGATAAACGATTTCTCGTCCCCTCTCGCCAATGCGCTGTCGATTTCCCGGTAGAGCGTCTGTTCCTTCTGTTTGCGAATCGCATCGTCCAGCACCATTTCCGCGAATAGTCCCAACATTGCCGCATAGCCGGAAACGTCCATTTTTTCCAAAGCGCACCCCTCCCAATAAGGAAAGCCGGATTGCCGGGAAACGAAGCAGCGGCTGACTCGGTTACGCCTCGCCTCTGAATTCCTTCCCTTTAAGCAAATAGCCTTCCATCGTTCGTTTCATTCGTTGCAGATCATGCTCCGTCAGTTCCCTCACCACTTTGGCGGGAGATCCTAGCGAGAGCGTATAGCCGGGTATTTTCTTGTTTTCCGTGACGAGTGAACCCGCCCCTATTAAAGCATATTCACCGATGTCCGCCCCGTTTAGGACGATAGCCCCCATGCCGATTAATGTGCCGGTGCCTATCGTGCAGCCGTGGATGATGGCACCGTGTCCGACAGACACTTCATCTCCTACGATGAGCGGTTGGTTCGCATTGACATGTCCGATGCAGCCGTCTTGGATATTGGTTCGACGCCCTATCCGGACCGGAGCCAAATCACCCCGCAGGACTACATTGTACCAGATCGATCCTTCTTCCCCGATGGATACGTCGCCGACAATCTGTGCCCCGGCCGCCAAAAATACGGTAGGATGTACCGTCGGGAATGTTTCCTTGTATGCATGCAGCATTTCGCTCTCTCCGTTTCTCGTAACTTTGAAATGGAGAAAATTGTATCAAGGGAAAGCGGGGTTGTCAAATCGATCCGGTACCGGCAGCGGAATCGCGTCCTCGTCTGCCAAATACGTGCCGGATACGATTCTTTCCCCCAATTTCGTAAAGGCGATCGTTTTGCCGATCTCTTCGTCTTCGCCGATACGAATCAGACCCAGATGCATCGTCATTTGCAAAATACGTTGATCGAATATCGATTCCGCCGAATCGTAGTAATACGGGCGAATGAGCGGACATAACGCGGAAGCGAGCGATTGCGCCCCTACCCAGTCGGTGGCGAGCTTCCCGATCCAGAATACGATCGATTGCAAATTCGGAATCGGACCTTTGTACAGCTTCAGCCAAAACCGGTACACCTGCGACAAGTCCTCGCGCCGTCCCTCGAGTACCGCCTGCGTGCCTTTGTCCGTCAGCACCAATAACCCGGGCTGCTCCGCGATAAGATCATGGTAGTAACAGTAGTCGTACATCAGCGACAGACGGCCGGGCAAGTCCCGATACTTCCGCCCGTAGCCGAAGCGCCATCCCCCTTTCGGTACCGGCTCTTCCTTGACGGCTAGACGATCGAGCAGCTGCAGCAGATGACGTTTGTACACCGATCCGTCCGACGTCAGCACTACCTCGTTGTGATATATATAATGAAGCATGTTGAACAGGTCGTCGACGATCAGCTTCTGCTCGTCCCTGTATACGGAAGGAACATCGGCATAAGTTATTTGCTGGCCGAAAGAGCGGGCCATCGTTTCCTTGAACCTTTTCTTCAGGTCCTGCGGAAATTGGAACAAATATTTCGTCGTCTGCGAATAGCCGTTAAACAGCCATCCCCTGTGCTTGAAGCCGGATATCATTTCCCGAGGGTTGCGGGGTTCGCCGGTTTGCCCGAAGTTCGACTGCTGCGCCCGGGCGACGAGCTCTTCCAGGCTGAAGAGGTCGCGCGGATCGAACACGATCGAATTGAGAAACCGGATATTCTCCGTCGATAAGGCGCCAACCTCCCGTTCGAACACGTCACGACGGTTGACCTTCGACAAGATCGACTGGATCAGCTCGTTTTTGGAATGTCCGTTGCACTCGCAGTCATATGTGTTGGCGATGCTGCTCAATTGTTGAATATCGGCGTAGCAAAGCATGTCGGCCAAGTTCATAACGATCCCCCTCTGCTTTACTACCCATTATCGCTGTTTTTCCAAAAATTAAACCTCCAACCCGGCTTTTTCGGCAGGTCGAAGGCTTTTTTGGAAGTTGCTATGAAGTTGAGCAGGCCGGCCTATAGATGTGCCGTGCAATTGAATAATGCACACTCCCAGCCGTCGGCATTCTTTTTCAAGACGGAGAGAGAAGTATTTTGTATGGAGCCGTCCGGCATCCGGGTGAGCATCCCATTCAGCAGCACGCCAATAAAGGCGCCATGGGTCACGACAAGCACCCGCTTGCCCTCGTATTCGGCGGACAGCTCCTCCAAACAGGCGATCCCCCGTTCGTACAGCAGCTCGTCGCTTTCGACGCCATGCTCCAGCGTCTTCCACTCTGCGCCCCAAGTTGCGATTCTCTCTTCCACCGTCGTCCCGTCCAATCGCCCATGGGTTCGCTCCCGCAGCCGCCGCTCCGCGCGAACCGGACCTATCCCCGCAATTTCCGCGATAATGTCCGCCGTTTCCTTGGCCCGCATCAGGTCGCTGCTCACGATCGCGTCCCATTGTTCCCGCTTCAGCCGCTTGCCGAGCTCCCGCGCCTGCCAGCGTCCCGCTTCGTTCAGCGGGATATCATTTTGCCCCTGCAGCCTTCCCGATACGTTCCAGTCCGTCGTGCCGTGTCTTATAAATCCCAAAGTAGTCATAACGCTCCCCCATTTCTCTCACAAAAAAGACCTCCGTGAAGAGGTCATTGCCCGTCTCTTATGTTTTTGTGCGCGACAGCCAATTCATGATCAGAATCGTTCCGGTCAACCCGAGCAGCGATACGACTACCATATAATCGGGAACGCTGCGAAACGGGCCCATCGTCACCATATACGGATCTTTAAGACTGGCGGTCGCAACCGGAAGCGTCTTGGACTTGACGGAGACATTGTGAACGTCCGTCGAAACGCTTGCTACCGGCTTCATGCCGTACCTCGGCGATTTGTCTTCGACGCCGACTCCCATAATGGAGAGGACGAATCCGAATACGAATAGCGTCATGCACAACGCGACAACGGCGGTCAAGTTTCTCCTCATCTTATACGAAAAAGCGTACAGCCGCTGCGGAACCGGAATGCGCCACGATTCGTCGGCGTAAATCCTTCTCATGACTTGGCCGGAAACGGGCACGTATTCGATCCGGCGATCGACGCTGCCGACGGTGCTGCGGATCAGTTGGGTGCTTTCCTCCCAAATCTCGAACTCTTCCCGACACGAATCGCAATGCCTGATATGTTCGTCGACGGCTCGGCGCCGATCGTCATTCTCAGGCAAATCCCAATAGGCCCCCAACCATTCTTGAACATCCTGGCATTTCATCGTGGACTCATCCCTTCGTTACTCTTTGAAGACCGGCTCCATGTAAGGCTCCAACTGCATTTTAATACTCGCTCTCGCCCGGAACAGCAGCGATTTGACCGAGCTGACCGTTTGACCCAATATATTGGCGATTTCCTGGTAATCCATCTGATCGTACTCCCGCAATATGAGGGCGGAACGCTGCTTCTCGGGCAAATTGTTGATGGCGTCGCGCACCATCGACACTTTCTCGTTGCGCAGCATTTTTTGTTCCGGCGTATATTCGGAGGAAGCTAAAGTCATAGCCAGCGACCAGGCATCGTTTTGCTCCAGCGATACATGCACGCTTTTGTTTTTGCGAAGCTCGCTCAATACCGTATTGCGGGCAATCGTATATAACCAGGTCGAGAAAGACGCCTCGATCTCGCGGAATGAGTGCAGGCTGCGGTAAGCTTTGTAAAAAGTTTCGGAGCACAAATCCTCGGCCATCGTCTCCATGCGGGCGCTCTTCAGCATGTGATAGATGTACGATAAAATTTTGCGCTCGTAACGCCGCATCAATTCCTCGTAAAATTGTACATTTCCGTCCTTGATTTCCCGTATCAACTGGGAATCGGTCATTACAAGCGCCCCTCCTTGCCTTTCCGAGTGACGCTCCCAGTCGATAGTTCTACTAATTTGTACTATGACGGGAGCAAAAAGTTGCGTTGGCAAATGAAAATGTTGCAGACTATGCGATCAATAAGCCTTAAGCTATAACAGTTCTGCAAATACTAGGAAAAATCCTTCTTTTTTCGACACGATTGTGTTAACTTTTGTTAACAATATGCCGTCCGCATCCGTATGAACACAAAAAAAAGACCACCGAAACCGGTGGTTGCACAAAGTGCGATATTTTCGGATAGGAGTGGAGAGAAACCATACTGTACTTTTATTATATGTATCCGTTTACATTTTGTCAACGGTTTTTTTGAAAACGGTTTCTCGTCGATATTCGGTTTTCACGGAATACAATACTTCTCTTATAGACGAATAAAGCGGCGATACGGTTGCACCGTTTCGCCGCTTTATAAAAATATTTTTTGGTTCTTCTTACAGTTGTACCGAGTAGTCGTGCAGCTTCAGCAGCTCGATCGCCGCATCCATGTCGGTTTCGTTGCGGAACGACAGTCTCAGCACTCCCGGAACGTCGGCTCTGCTCTCGATGATATGAATATTGCTCAAATTGATTCGATGGTTGCCTAGCAGCGTGGCGATTTGCCCGATAATGCCTGGATGATCCGGTACGTCGATATACACATCGAACAACGCCGTAATTACACCTTTGCGCCTCTCGGGCAATTGACTGCGGAATGCGCCCGCCCTTTCGAACTCCTTGAAGATCCCGTCGCCGTCGCCCGATTCCAGCAGATCGGCAAACTTGGCGACTTCGCCGTTCCAATCGCGCAGCAAACGCAGCAGGACGTGCCGGTTGTTGAGCAAAATGTCCCGCCACATGTCCGGATGGCCGGAAGCGATCCTCGTGATGTCGCGGAATCCGCCTGCCGCCAGGCTCCGGTATAGCCCGTCCCGCTCATTGTAACGGGCAATCTGATTGACCAGGGCAACCGCGATGACATGGGGCAAATGGCTGACCGCCCCGACGATTTCGTCATGATGCTTCGCATCGACCCGTACGATCTGGGCTTTCGTATATTGCAGCAGCTGAACGAGACGATCATACGCTTCCCGGGGTGTGGATTCGTCCGGAGTCAGCACGTAAAAGGCGTTTTCGTACAAATGCGAAGCTGCCGCCTCCACCCCGGATCTTTCCGATCCGGCCATCGGGTGGCCCCCGATAAAGTGAACGGCCGGCGTTATCCGGTTTCGGGCGTATTTCGAAATCGATGCCTTCGTGCTGCCGACATCCGAGATGATGCAGCCCTCTTTAAGCGTCGTCTGAAGCAGCTTGTCCATATAATATTCCAGAATGCCCACCGGCACGCACAGGAATATGAAATCGGCATCCGCCGCGGCCTCTTCCAAAGTACTGCAGGCCGTATCGATTACGCCGCGCTTCAAACTTTTTTCAAGCTCCGCCGGACTGATGTCGTACCCCGCTACCCGTATGCCCGGTTTGCCCTTGAAGCACAGCGCCAGCGATCCGCCCATCAATCCGACGCCGATAATGGCGACTTTGCTCATTCGATTCACTCTTTATAGGTAGAATTAGGGTTGCGAACCATTAGGCTTGGACCGCGATTTCGTCCAGCACCTGCGTAAGGGCCGCGATAAACTTGGCGTTCTGCTCCGTGCTGCCGACCGTGACGCGAATTTTCGTAGGGAAATCGAGCGCATGCCCGCCGCGTACGATCAGTCCTTTGCGCATTAACGATTCGAATACTTCCTTCGCCGGGCGCTTCACGTCGACCATGATGAAATTGCCGTATGCCGGGTAATAAGTCAATCCGAGACGTTTGAACTCCCCGGTCAAATACGCGATCCCGGCCGCGTTCTGCTCGCGGCAATAAGCGATAAACTGCTGGTCCTTGACCGCCGCCTTGGCAGCCGCTTGGGCGAACCGATTCGTATTGAACGGCTCGCGAACCTGGTTGATCGAATGGATCACTTCCGGATGGCCTACGCCATATCCGATCCGCAGCGAGGCCAAGCCGTAAATTTTGGAAAAGGTGCGAAGCGTAATGACGTTCTTGTACTCCGCAATCACCTCGATGCCGTCGGGAAGATCGGCGGATTCGGTATATTCGATATACGCCTCGTCCAGTACGACGAGCACGTGCTGCGGCACTTGCTTGAGGAAATCGTTTAACTCCTCGCGAGTGACGACCGTTCCGGTCGGGTTGTTCGGATTGCACACCCAGACGATTTTCGTCTTGTCGTTGATTTTTGCCAGCATCGCCGGCAAATCGTGCTTGCCGTTCTTGAGCGGAACTTCGATGGATACGGCTCCCTCGATCTCGCAGTTATGCTTATATTGCGGAAACGTATGCGTGGCCATCACCGTTTCGTCGCCTTGGACCAAGTAGGCGCGGGCGATCATCAGGATGACGTCGTCGGAGCCGGCGCCGAAAATGATTTGATTCGGCCGAACGCCCAAATGCTCGGCCAGCGCCGCGGTCAGTTCGACGGCTCCGCCGTCCGGATACAGGCTGATCGTCTCCGCTTCAGCCGCGATCGCTTCTTTCGCTTTGGGAGAACACCCGAACGGATTTTCGTTGGAGGCCAGCTTGATCACTTCGCTCAGCCCCAATTCGCGCTTTACTTCTTCGATCGGTTTGCCCGGCTGGTATACCGGCAGATGCATAATATTTTGTTTCGGCTGCACGAATTTCACCTCTGGGAATGGATGGTGGATTGCTTTTTGCGTAATAAGTAGTATTGTAGCGCATTTGAAAGCGGCTTTCCAGAAAAAAAGAAACGACCGCTTCGACCTGCGGACGGATCGTTTACTCGGAATAAGAGGAGGGATTCGCGTGGAGGCGGAATCGTCATCCTTTGCTTTCCCGGCTCCAAGCTTCGATCTGGGCGCAAATGGCGTTCTCCGAATCCAATCCGGCCCAATAAAGCTTCAGGTCGCGGTTCAGTCGGCCCAATTCTCCCGAATTGATGCCGAGCTCGGTAAAGAAACGAAATCCGGGTATCGTTTCCCGAAACAACGAGAATCGGGAAGGACGGTACATCTTCTCTTCCCCTACCCATTCGGCGGCCGGCTTCAGGGCAGGCAAGCTGTACGTTTGCTTCCGAATGAACGTTTGCGCAAGGCTCGACGTTAAAAATTCGAGCAGCCGCTGCGCAGACGCCTTGTCCTTCGAACGCCGGTTAACCGCCAGCCCCATCGAGAGAAGCAGCGATTTGGGCGTGCCGAAATGAGGAACGGGCGCGACATCGAACGGAACCGGCTTGTTTTGCAAATAATTGAGATAAAAAAAGCTTGTCACGATCATCGACGCTTTGCCTTTCGCCAGCATCCGCTCGGACTCGCCCGTCGCCGCCACATCGGACAAATTCGCCAGCTCTCTCTTGATCTCCCGGCAAGCGCTCAGCGCTTCCATCATGCGTGTTCCGCACAACCGGATTGCGCCATCATCTCCGCGTTCGAACGCCGCTCCGGTCTGAAGCACGAGCAGCGGCCAACGATTGGCGGAATAAAAATCGAAATGAAACCCTACCCTTTCGTCAGGTACCGCCAGACGCTCCGCCGCGCTGATCAAATCCCGCCACGTCCAGCTGCTGTCCGGCTCCGATATCCCTCTCTCGGCAAAATGGGCCCGGTTGTAGGCGAGCAGCAGCGGCGAGAAAATAAAGGGCTGAACAAGAAGCTGCCCTTCGGAGGAGAATGCCTCCGTAAGGAAAGGATAAATGTCCGGATTGAGCGGCTGCGGCTCCAGCAAATCTCTCCCGCCGTTTTCCAGACAATCGTGAAAGTCGGTATAATTCATCATGACGGCGTCGAGAATGCCGCCCTCGAAATAGTTGCCTATATAATGAAAGCTTGCGCTTGTCATCGGAACCGTCTGCACTCTAATATCGGGATTCGCCCCCTGGAACATGGCGATCAGGCGCAGCAGGCTCGCTTCCTCGATAACCGACGAGTGGAAGCCGAATCTGACGGTCGTAACGGAATCCTCCCTCGATCCGATCACCTTATTGCCGACCCGCGGGATTTTCTCGATGAATCGTTCTCCGACCAATATATCGAGCCCTTTGCGAACCGATTGATTGCTTAATTCAAACTGCTCGGCCAACGCTTTCTCCGACGGCAAAAATTCCCCGTTGTGCCGTTTGCCGGCCACGATTTCATCGCGAAGCCGATTGATCATATCGTTTAACCGTTCGCGCGAGCTTTTCCGTCCTGCCTTATGATCCATGGGATACCCTCTTTTTGTCATCGATACGCACAAATTTATTATAGCAAGCTTCCATGTTGCCCTGTCAACCGTTGGAAGGCGCGGCGCTGTCAGGAACGATCCTATTCCCGGCCCGATGCCGGATCGTATCCGACTCGGTCGGCATCGATTCGCGGTCGACGTTTTGCTCGGCCGTACTGGTAACGTTTCCGTAATTCCAAGTAACGGAATTGTCGAGGTCCGCGCTTTTTCCGGAGTAGAAAAATCGGATGTTCTAGTTTATTTGTGGTGTGAAAATAACAGACTGATTTATACTGACTTGTTTCTGGTTTGTTTTGATTATAGGGGTACCCCTATCTGTTGTCAATTGGTTCAGTATTGCATGAGTCCATAGACATTGCCTAATCGAGAAAAAGTCCCGAGAGCGGATACCCTCGGGACTTGTCGTATGGCCGATTCATCGAATCGTAATAGTGGCGGAACCGCCGCCCCATGCAACGATCAAATAGGAGCCTGGAACGAAACCTTTAGTAGCCAGGAGTGTTTCCGCACTAGCGGAAGTTTGTACCTTGGTAGCCCGACCTTCCAGAACGGCTTTATCCAAATCGGCCTTTGTAAGGCTAATCCCTCTCCGGATCAAGTACACCTCGGCAGCCCGGTCCGTAACAACAGTGACGCTCTCTCCGGCATTGACCCTGGTTTGCTTCAACAGCAGAGACGGACCGAAATCAAAGTCTACGACCGTCAGATCGGCCAAAACACTGTTATTTTCGTCTTTCAAAGAGTTCGCCGCGATTTTCAGTGTTCCCTTCGAAACAGCCGGATCGGCAAATATAAGGCGGAGTACGTTATCGCGAATTTCGATAGCGTCATTCGTCGCATACGTAGAGCTCGTAACGCTGCCGGCGTAGGTCGAATAGGAAACCGTGCCTTTAAATGCCGCCATACTGGCGTATGCATTCTGTATCGGCTTATTGAAGCCGATATCCAAATACTTGCCGTTGCTGTAAACATAAAGCGAGTTTTGACTCAACGGGGTATTCGTACCCGCATTCAGTCGCAGCTCCTGATCGCCTCTGTAATCGTTCATCGCATAGTTCAGCCCCAACCCGATCAGAACGTAGTCGCCGGCGGGCAGCCCTCCAGTCGAGAACGACACTTGTTCGTTGGCCTTCACCGACTTGCGGATCCCTTTGTTCTCCGATACGACGATATCCAGCATCGAGATGTACCGGGATGTCGCTCCCGGCACCAGGTACAACGAACCTTCTTGATCGGAAACGCCATAAACGACATCGCCGACCGTTGCAATGCGCTGATTGCTTACATACACGCTCTCGGTCACGGAGCCCCCGAGCGGAAGCGAAACTTGCGGGTATACTACTTCCGGCTCGGGTTCTTCCGTTCCTCCTCCTCCGCCGCCCGAGCCGCCGCCTCCGGGTCCGCTATCCACGAAGCCTCCGCCTACGGACGGAGCGGACGGCTTGGCCGCCTCCCCGATCGTCTTGTCGACTCCGCCGATTTTAATCTGCGTATTTTTGTCGACATCGGCTCCCGATTGAAGCTTGCCGGGCTGCTTCTCGAACTGTATTCCGCTTGCGTTAATGATGGCGAGCTTGATTTCTCCTTGCCCGAAGACGGCTGCTGCCGCATTCAAAATAAGCTCCGCGATCGAAGCGTCTTTGCCGACAACAAGCTTCGTTCCGTTGGCCTTCCCGTCGACCGTCAGCTTGGAAACCGAGCCTTTCGGAATTTCGACGAGTATGTTTGGAGCCGAAACATGGACGTGCTCGAAGCTACCTGCCAATGTAATCTGAGAGTCCTTCGGCAGCGCGTCGGACAAGGTTACCGTGCCGATGCCTTTGCCTGCAACGTCGCCGGCTTCGATGACCGCTCCCGACCGTGCAAGCACCTCTCGGATTGAAGTCTCCCCGCTAGCCACGATTCGGACAAAACCGGATTGCTTGTCGATCTCCACTTGGACGAGTATCGTATTATTGAAATGGATGCTGTGGGCTCCGCCCCCGTTGACCCGGGCTTTCCCTTTGACAGTGACATTGTTAAAAGTAACGTCGCCTTCGCCGATACCTTTACCCAGCGTCAAATCGCCCTCGATGACCATGTTTTGCAGCGTGACGCCGGAGGTCGTAACGATAACATCGCCGGCGACCGACGCTTTGCCGGTCTGCGGACCGTATACGCCTGCCCGACTGTAAACGTTGGCGCCGTTCGCGCGTTCCAGCAAAACGACCGCTTCGGCCCGGGTTACTAATCCCGTCGCTTTAAACGAGCCGTCCTCGTATCCGTTAACGATGCCTATCTCGGCAAGCGCTCCGATTGCCTTCCTGCTCCATTCCGGTATCGAGGCGGCGTCCTTGAACCGGGACACGCCTTTGTCGGAATCGGAGGCGCCCAGCTTCAACAACCGTGCGACCATGATCGCCAGCTCCTGACGGCTCACTGGAGCCTCGACTCGAATGCTGTTGTCGTCATAGCCTTCTATATAGCCGGCTTTTACCGCTATGGCCGCATCGGCATAAGCCCAATGCCCGTCGGACAAGTCGCCGTATCGGATAGCCGCCGTATCTTTCAATTGATAGACGCGGTTGATGAGCGCTACCAGCTCGCCGCGCTTGATGGCATCGTCCGGCCGCAAAGCTCCGTCCTCATAGCCCTGAATGTATCCTTGATTCAGCCAAGCGGACAGCTGCGCCTCGGCCCAATGCCCTTTGCCGTCGGCCGGCGTGTCCATCGCGTAGGCGGATCCCAAGCCGGATGTCATCATGCTTGCGATAAGCAGGGCGATCGCATGACGCTTCATTCTGCGAACCACGTGCATCGTATCCCTCCTCTATATAACCGTCAAGTTGTCCGCGCTATGCCGGATCGCGCCCGTCTCTGCAGGCAGCGCCGCCCGGTTGACGCCCTCTTCGATAATGGCGCTCATGAACAAATAATTGCTTCCGCCGAAACCGCCGTTCGTCGCCGCGTACTTTCCTCCGATGAATCTCGATCCGTACGCCTTCAGCTTGTGAGAGCCGCCCTCGATATGGAAGTGCGCCGTATTCGCATCCGCGGCCGTGCTCGTCACATCGCCGAAGCTCCACGCAATGACGTTCGTCGCGACGACGCTCTTCAGAAACGCCTTCTCGCCGTTCGTCCCGCTGAATACCGCTCCTCCGTCGATCGTGATCGACTGGTCCGGCGTATTCGGCGCGTTGTTCACGTCGCCTACCCGGTCCCACGCTCCCGTGAACAAAAAACCGCAGTTGATCAAGCCCCCGCCCTGCATGATGATCTCCCGCGTGCCGACCTTGATCTTGCCCGTCGTCGGCGAGGCTCCTTTGAACCACGTGTTGATCAGCGTCAGCTTGTTGATGCTGCCCAGATTGACGTCCTCCACGTTCGTAAACTCGCTGTTCAAAATCGTCAATTCCCCGTTGCTCGGCGTGTAGCCTACCGCCGTCGTTCCCGATCGGATCGGACGGGCGATCTCGTAGCCGCTCAGCATCCCGAACGAGCAGCTGTCGATGATGTTTCTGCGCTTGCCTCGCGACGACCCTTTGTTGATCGTTATCATTTCCTGCGCCGTACAGCCCCGCATTTGCAAGCCGTCCATATTGACCCAGATTGAGCCCGAGTTCGCCATCTTCACGCCCGGCTTCGTGTACGTCACGACCGCGTGGCAATCTTCCAGCGTCAGGTCGGTCAGCCGCTTCATCGCCACGATCCGCGATGCGATATGCTTCTTCACCGTAATCCGCTTCGCGCTGTCTCCCCAGAACGTGCCGCTGTTCGCGAACGACAGCAGGCCCGAGTTGCCGATGTACGTCAAATCGTGCTCGTATTGGCCGTGCGTCACGAACGGACCGTATTCGTCCCCGTCGCCGTGGCAGTTCTCCACCATGCAGTACGCCGCGCACGTAAAGTCGTTCAAGTGGCGGGCGTTGCTCGTGTTGCAGTCCTTCACATGCCCGTACAGCACGTTGATCTGCTGCGTCAAATAACCCGTCCCGCCCCAGTCGCGCTCCTCCGGGTTCATCAGCCGGCACCGCTCCGTCAAGTAATGCGTATTGTACCGCCGCATGACGACCGGCCAGAACACCTTCGTCGCGTTGATCCCCGTCGCGTCGCACTCGACCGCGTATTCGTACGCTACCGGGTTCGATCCGATCATGTCCCAGTCCGGCGTCGGACGTTGGCTCGTTCCGTTGACCGGCACCGGTATGCCGATGAAGTTCATGTTCCTGACGTGGCAGCGCACGGCCGGTTCGATCTTCTTGTACGTAATTTGGCGTCCTGCCGCCAGCTGCCAGCCCGACTTGTAGTTGAACCGCACCCGGGTCGCATCGAACACCTCGGTGACTTGGACCAAATAATCGAGCTCGCGCTGCGCGCCGCCGCCCGCGTTGTTTTTGATTTGCGCGTGCCACCAGCTGCCTACTTCGAAGACGGACGAATCCGTCACCTCGAATATGTCCGAGTACTCCTCGACATTCGCCGCCAGCGTAACCGTCTGTGCGATCCCGGTTTGCGTACCCTGGAAAAACAGCACCGCACCGAACGGATTGTCCAGCGTATTGAGTTCCATCCCGACCGTCGTCACCGTATGATTGTGGAAGTCCACCTCGATGTTGCTCCGGTGGTACGCGTGACGGACGACGAAGTTCAAGTCCGTATGCGCCTCGATCCGGTGAATCGACGGATCGCCCGCCAGCGCATCCAGAGCCGCATCCGCATTTTGCGCGGAACCGAATATGCCGAACCAGCGGAAATCCCCTATTCCGTTATGCACAACCTCGAATCGGCC
>NZ_VDCQ01000042.1 GCF_006265175.1 Paenibacillus hemerocallicola
CGCAATTAACGGCACGTAGTTCCGTTATTTCGACGGGATGGTGCGAAGCCCTGCGAATAGCGGAACTGGCTTCCGCTATTCAACCGCTGCCGATATTTGCGGCGCAATAATTCGCAATTAACGGCACGTAGTTCCGTTATTTCGACGGGATGGCGCCAAGCTTTGCGAATAGCGGAACTGGCTTCCGCTATTCAACCTTTGCGCCGGAACACTTCCGGGCTTCGGGCATATTCGCTGCCGATATTTATCGGCGCAATAATTCGCAATTAACGGCACATAGTTCCGTTATTTCGACGGGATGGCACGAAGCCCTGCGAATAGCGGAACTGGCTTCCGCTATTTTCCTTCCGACTCCGAAGTCCGCACCTTTCTGCTAATGAAGGCTCTGACTCCGAAGTCCGCACCCTTTCGCCGCTAATGGATATATTCGAGCCATATCGATTTGCTGGCGTTTTGCAGCGTAATTTTGACGCGATCGTTTTTCTTGAGCTCCTTCGCTTTGGAGGCGTCGAACGCTCTGCCCGATTTCTCGATCAGGCACGGCGAATGATTGGCGATCCATATCGAATCGCTGCCGGGCGTAAAGACGATTTGCTCGGTCTCGGCAAACTCCGGCGCGAGCTGGAGCAGCTGGTGCAGCTTGATTTTGCCCTTGAAGCCGTTCAGCTTCTTGTATTGCGGGCTCGTCCGCTCGCCCGTATCCTCATCGAGGATCTCGATAACCATTTGCCCGTAAAACCCTTTGTTCGCCTGCTTGACTTTGCTCATCACGAACAGGAGCGCCGCCAGCAGCAGGGCAAGCAGGAGAGCTCCCCCGGCCACCGGCTTCCACGGAAACGGCTTGTCCTCCTCGGCGGGGGCCGGCGCGGGGTTACCCTGCGTCTGCGTCTGCTGCGATGCCGGCTTCGCGCTGATCGTAACCGGATTCGTCTCCCGGAAAAAGCTCGCATCCTCCACCCGCACTTTTACCTCGTAATCGTACGGCCCGCCGACGGTGAAGGAGCCGGTGAAGTCTTTGCCGCTGTTCGTTAACGCGATTTCCTTCGTTTGCTTCGCGTCCAAATCGGTAAGCAGCAGCGTAGCCTTGAGATTTTTATATAAATCCGCATCGGCCACCGTCTGGCCGTTCGACTCGAGGCGGGCGCTCACTTGGACGGCGTCGCCCGGCTTGTACGTTTTGTTCAGCGGATTCATGACGAGCGCCAGATCGTAGTTGTAGACGAGATTGATGTTGATTTTGTCCTGATTGATCCCCTTGATCTGCAGCTTCCAGTCGCCCTGGGCCGGCTTGACCAGCTTGACGAGCGAATAGGCGGCCGATTTCGAATAGACGACTCCGTCGGACGGAACCTTCCTCTCCTGCCCGGCAGGGTCGATCAATTTGACTTCCACGGGGCGGCTCGACATAATGGACACATTCGCTTCCATGACATTGCCGTTCGGGATGGACACGGTCACGTCCTGATAGTCCCCGTTAGCCGTGAAGCCCGTCAGCGGCACGACCTTCAGCTTCAAATGGTTGGCGAAAATTTCGCTCAAAATTTGCGGGAGCGTGTCGGCGGTGCTCGTGACGAACAGCTTCCCGCCGGTTTCCCGGGAAATATTCTCCAGCACGTCCTTGTTGAGCTGACCGTCCGCATTCAAGCCGATCGTATAGATCGGAATGCTCTGATCCTTCGCCTTTTTCACGGCCGCCTGCAATTCCTGGTTCGACTGCTCCTGCGTGCGTCCCTGCTTAAGCGAGTTGTTGCCGTCCGAGAGCAGCACGATGAGCGGATAATGGCCGGCTTCCTTGCCCGACTCCAAAATTTTCACCGCTTCGCCGACGCCGACCGCTATGTCCGTATACGGTCCTCTGGCCAACTGGTCGATGAACGATTTCAGTTCGTCTTTATCGGCCGCGGAATTGATTTTGAGCAGAGCCTTCTCCCTGACGATTTGGTCGGTGTACGAAAGAAGGCCGATTTTGTCGCCGCTTATCGAGGCCATATCGACAAACATTTTCATCGCTTCGTTGGCCACTTTGTTTTTGTCGCTATCGTTCATCGAGGTGCTCGCGTCCATCGCCAGCACGGCATCCATCTGTTGCGTCGCGCCTGACGCGGCGTGAAGGACGGGGGTGCCGGCCACGAGAACAAACAAGACCATGCAGATGGACAAAAGCCGGAGTTTGATGCGTAATCGATGCTTAATCATGATTCCTACCTCCGCATTCGTCGGATTTACTCGGTTCCCCCAAAAGTGAAGCGATCCTTCGCAGCTTATTCCGTCGGAACAGCTTGCCGGGCTCGCGACAATCGCATCCCTAATACACGAATGTATTTCATCGAACGACTTCGATCGGGCGATTGCCAGTATTTCCGGGGGAGCCCCCGTTGGTGGTGCGCGCCAAGCGGCTTAACCGGAAACAAGTAGTCAAACCGCAAGTCTGATAGTAGAATAATGGTGAAAATGATAGTTTTTACATGGTTAATGATACCTTTTCGACGCGGCTATTGCCATACCTTTCAGGTATAAACGCAATCGCTGTATAATATTGCCGAAACTTGAAGAACAGGAGAATGCACAAGCCCATGATCACATACGGCCTGCTTATCGTAGCCGCGGTATATTTATCGGCAAAATGGATCAAGCATCATGCCTATAAAAAGAAGGCGATGACCCTGGAACAAATCGATGCCGCGCTGATCGAACGACTGAACCGGACGGAGGGATCGCATGCAGACTAAGCTGGCCGTACAGTTCCGCAAAAGCCGGACGACAGTCACCGCCTTCGAGCGCCTGAAGTTATGCAAACGATGCGGCGCCTACTCGGTCCTGTTCGACAACAGCTGCAAGTCGTGCGGCGCCCGGGACAAATTTATCCCCGTTACCGAATACGCCTCCGCGCTGAACCGGATCCTGCCATGGGCGGAAGCGTTCGGAGCGATCGCTCTCGTGCTGCTGGCCGTCGTGTTCGCTGACACGCTGGCGCAAATGGCCGCTGCGGCAGCCGGCGGAGCCGTTCTCCTGTTCCTGCTGTTCCTGCTCCGCAAAACGTACAAGCCTTACGCCGAAAGCAATCGGCTGCACAAGCTGCTGGTCGACCATACACCCGAAATCCTGAGGGGATTGAGGGCGGATCTGCAGGAGGCGCTCGAGGACATGGAGGCCGACAAACCGAAGGAAGCCTACGAGAAGCTGCGGGAAATCGGCCATTTCCTCCGCGGCGATTCGATCAAAGCCCGCAAGGTCGTCTGCCTGAACCGCTTCTTTATCCGCAAGGATATGGACCTGGAGCTGGAGCAGCTGATCCCCGCCTCGTTCAGCGAGCCGTTCGTGCTGTACTTGTGGGAAGCGGTCAAGGTCAACAAACGGCTCGTCCGGCGCGGCGTGCTGGATTACGTCTTGGCATACCGGTACCACATCGCCTCGATGCCTCACGGCAAAGACATATTGGCGCTGATCGCCGGTGCCGCCGTACGCATGAAATCGTATGTGAAAATGTACCCATATTTTATTGTCGATTACTTAGACGAATTGCCCAAAGAAAGGTTTCATCGCCTGTGCATGCTGATGGCGGCGACGCCGGCGGAGGAACGGACGATCCTGTACGACAAATGCAAGGAGCTGGCGCGGAGCCGCTACGGCTTCGATCCCGATTTCCAAAATATGTTCTAAAAGTCCAGAGCAAACGGCAGCCCTCCGCCAAGCCATTCGCCAGCTGTAAAACATGCAGTTAAATGCAGGAAAAAAGCGAAATTGGCCGATTTAACTGGAAATCATCCATTTGAATCAATGAAAAACCGGAAAAATGGCGAAACGCGCGGAAATAACTGTACTTTTTACAGCCGACCGCACTGGATAAATGTTTTCTTCTCTGTTTACCTGCATATTTGCATTTAGTCCGAGCTACTCAATTCGATTCGATTGCTCACCGTACACTGTCGGACAACTTGCACTGTACAGCTCCAATTATTTGCGAAAGGAACGGCTGTTCATGATGACTACCCCCTCATACAAGGACGTCTATCGTTTGAGGGCTGTGGCTCTAGCGCTCATGCTGGCCCTTGTCGTCGCGGCCTGCTGCAAGCTGTACAACGGCGGCATGAAAGTACGCGATTACGCCCGGGCGGAGCAGTTCTATGCGGACGGGGATTGGGTGCAGGCCGAGCATTACTTCAGCAAAGCCGGCGCTAACGGCTGGTTGCGCTACAACGAAGAGACCACCTCCCGGAGGATGGCCGAATTGAAGCACGTGACGGAGATCCGGACCGCCCTGCTGACGATCGGCGCCGATACGGAAGAAGCGGTCAAGCTGGAAAGCTATGAATCGTTGTTGGACGCATTCCACGATTACACGGAAAAGAAAAAGCAGTCGGACGCCAGCAAAGGCATGGAAGCCGCCATTTTCTCGGAGCTGTCCGCACAATATAAAATCGGGGACGGACTGACGGGTGCGCTGCGCCGCATAGAAGAAAAGGCAGCCAGGCAGCTGGAGTCGGACATGAAGAAAAAGGCGTTCGCCGACGAGGCCGCCGTCGTTCTGCTCCGGCTCCCTGCGGGATACTTCGGCGACGAACGGAAACGTAGCGAGGAGGTCCGCTCCCGGCTGGAGCCTTACGACGAAGCCCGGATCGAGGCGTTGAATGCCGGCGGCCAAAGCTTGGCCGCCTTGCTGGCCGAGGGCATCCGGCTGAGCAAGCTGTACGAGCAGTATGGCCTCAAGTCGGCGTGGCTGTTTCAGCAAGTCGACCGGAGCGTTCAGGAGCGGCTCGCGGCCTCGCTCGGGAAAAACGATTTGGAATCGTTTCTGCGCAACGCCAAGCTGTACGAGGAAACGAAGGGTTGGCCATCTTCCGGCTCGGCGGTCTCGACCTATATCCGGGAAAGCTACGGCAAGCAATTGGCGGCGGCCGACCGGTTGGTGTCCGAGCGGAAATTTGCCGAAGCGATCGCGCTGTATGAAAAGCTCGCGGCTTACCGCGACACCCGCGCAAAAATACGCGACGCCGAGCTGGCCTGGACGGCCGCGCAGCCGGACCAGCTCTTGCTGCGGGCGATGCCCGGCGCGACGTTCACGAACGTCATAGCCGGGTCGTCGCAGTTCGGAGCGGTTGCGTATGCGGCCGGGATTACGGGCGGCGCCGATGGGCGAGCCGAGAACGGCGGCAGCGCAACCGGCAGCAGCTATGAAGGCGCTGGCGACGGGAGCCCAGACGCTGGGAGCCGTGGCGAGAACGGCAACGGCGGGGGCGCTGGAAGTCAAGGCGGGAGCACCGGCGGCAAGAACGGTGCCAAGCTCGTGCTCGTCCGGCTTATGGCCGACAGGACGATCGATATGAAGGAAGCGGACTTGGGTACGGATGTCACGGTCAAGGAGCTTCGCACGGTACCGAACCTTGGCTCACAGGGGACGCCTGCCCTATTGGTCCAAGCCTCCTCCCCGATTCGGTCGTCGCGCTATATCGCATTCGATTCGCTGCAGTCCGGATTGCGCAAGCTGTTCGACTTTGAAGCGGACGGCTACCGGCTGGACCGGCCGGGCGTCCTGCTGGTCGAAAACGACAACGGAAAAGGCGCGGGGCACCAGTCGTACTATGAATACCGCAACGGTCAATACGGATTCGGCAAAGTTAAGGCCGATTAGCGCAGGTCCCCCTTTGCGGCTAACGCGAAGGGGGCGTTGGTTGCCATTCCGAGTACTTGTCGGGCCCTATTGGGCCCTTTTTTTGCCCGCTGTACGTGGGATGCCCTTGGATACGAGCGAATTTTAGCGAAAAAGCTTTATTTCGCCAAGCCGTTCAATAGGCTTCGGCACATAGGGAACCCAATTTCATTAACCGTATACTCAAGTTTGCTAATAGCAAAATCAAGCGAGGAGTACGAGAGGGAACAAGTAATGCAAGCGGGGATGTAACACGCCAAAATCGTAGTTTGTGTTCAATCGCCACCACGTAATGCGTTGCGTCTGCTGGAATAGTCGAAAGCCCGCGGCCATTCGGCAGCGGGCTTTTCGTTCGAGTTTATCGGGTTATCGGGGTCACCGGGGTCTCCTGCATCCCCAATTTTCTGCTTAGCCGTTTTCGCAGCAGCACATCGCAGCTACGCTTTGTAAACGATCCTGCCTTGGTCGTCCGCAAAGGCGAATCCGCGCGTTATGGCGCAAGCGATTCCGCTTCTCGCCGCTTTGTCGAGCGCCGCGCCGGAGCGGACGTAGCCGAGCAGCTTGACGACTTGCTTGATCAAGTCATCCTCGGGAAGGCTGATCTGCGCGGCCAGAACGGTACGCACCGCATTGGCGATTTCCTCCGGCGGCAAGTCTTCGGCGTTCCGGCGCTGAGCCTCGTCGGCAGCGATACGCCATGTCGCCCATTGCTCCGGATCGTTCCCTTCCGGCCAGTAAAACTCCGTGCCGTCCCACGTAGTTGCAGTAAGCCTCATTTTCGCCAGCAGCTCGGTAAAATGCCGGTCAAGCTTAGCCCCCATGCGCGAAATGCCCCAAGCGGTCAGCACGCGCTTCGCCAGCAAGCCGCGGCTGATCGGTCCTTCCTCGCTCACGACCTTCGCGATCTGCTCGCAAATGATCCGCGTATATTCCGGCGCGTAGAAAGCATCGGTTCCGGCCGCTATGCTATCGAGCAAGCACGGACGATAAGGCTCCGCATTGTCCGGAAGACCTCCTGTCTGCGGGACGTCCGCGTCGGGCCGACCGGCGCTGTCCGGTGCCGACCGTCCTCCCGAAGCTGTCGGAGCCGCTGCCGGTTCCGCCGGTTCGCCTCCGGCTGCCGGTTCCGCTGCCGATTCAGACGCAGCACGGATTGCCGCTGCGGTGTCGGCTGTCTCGACGCCGCTCACTCTCTCCGCAGCACCCCCGCTCCTGCCGGCGGCTCCACTCCCGCCGCTTGCACGACTGTCGCCGATACCGGCATCATCGGCATCCGGAGCGGAAGCTTGCACCGTTCGCTCCAGCGCCTGCCTGATCTTGCGGATCTCGGCCCCGCGATTGTCCCACCAGTCCGGCATCCATAGCCGGTGCAGCCTCCAGCCGAGCTGCTCCAGTACACTGTCCCGCAATATGTCCCGGTCGCGGGCCGTCTTGGCGTTCCGGTACATCAGCCCGTCGAGCAAAATGCCCAGCCTATACGTTCCGGGCTGCCCGGGATCTTTGACGGCCAGATCGATCCGGTATCCCGACGTTCCGACGTACAGATCGGCCTCGTAACCAAGCCGCTCCAGCTCGGCCGCCACATTTCGGTGGATATCGGCATTGTCGGAAATGCCGCGCGCCGCCTCGGCGGCAGGCAATGCCTGCTTTCCTTTCTCCGCATAGTCGAGGAACGCTTTCAGTCCGAGCACGCCCTGCGCGCTCGTCCGGCTGGCGCTCAACTGGTGGGCCTGCAGCGTGGAGAACACGTGCATCTCCCGCCTTGCCCTCGATACGGCCACATTGAGACGCCGCCAGCCCCCTTGCCGGTTAAGCGGTCCGAAGTTCAGGCTGACCTTGCCCGCAGCATCCGGGCCGTAGCCGATCGAGAACAAAATGACGTCCCGCTCGTCCCCTTGCACGTTTTCCAGGTTTTTGACGAATATCGGCTCAGGCAGCTCCGCGATCAGCAGCTCCAGGTCGGTCTCGCGCTTCAAAGCCTCGTCCAGCAAATCCTCGATCAGCGATTGCTGGATCGAGCTGAATGTCACTACGCCGATGCTGTGCCGGCGAAGTCGGTCGTCCCTCAGACGGCGCGCGATTTCCGCCACGACGGCCTCGCCCTCGGCCCGGTTTTGCTTCGTCCGCCCCCGGTCGTACACCCCCTCGACGGGATTCCACTTGACGCAGGAAACCGGCTCGTCCGGCGACGGGAACGTCATCAGCCTGTTGTCGTAATATTGCGCGTTGCTGAACGCGATCAGGCTCTCATGCCTGCTGCGGTAATGCCAGGACAAATGCATCTGCGGCATTCCGATGGCGAGGCAGTCGTCCAGGATGCTTTCCAAATCATCGCTTACGCCGTGCTCCTCCTCCGACTCGTCATTCATTCTGGAGAAAAAGCTGGTCGGCGGCAACTGCTTCGGATCGCCCACGATGACCGCCTGACGACCGCGCGCAAGCGCTCCGACCGCCTGAGCGGTTGGAACTTGGGACGCTTCGTCGAAAATGACAAGGTCGAATTTGGGACCGGTCGGGTCCAAATACTGCGCGACGGAAATCGGACTCATCAGCATGCACGGCGTCAATCTCGGCAGCAGGTGCGGAATTTGCTCGAACAGTCTGCGTATCGATATCGAACGCCCGCCGCTGCGTACGGCGCGCTGCAAGATGCCCGCCTCGGAGCTTTGGGCGGCTTCCTGCGTCATGTGCGGTACCCGTGCGGCCAGCCTGGCGGCGATTTCCCGCCGGGTCAGCTCTTCGAATACGCGGTCCGTCTCCGCAAACCGTCCGATCTTCTCCTCGAACAGGCTGCCGGAAAAAGAGCCCAACCGTTCGTCCTTCTCCATAATGAAATTGGCGCAAGCTTTGTAGAGCCCCCGTTCAAAGGCCGGAACGAGCTGACCGTTCGCAAGCTCGCCACGTTCGTAGGGCAGGATTAACGGAAGAAGGCCCGCGGCCGCCCCTTCGTCGCGCACTTTGCGCCAAGCGCACCAATTGCGCAGAGCATCCAGGCTTGCTTCCCATACGGCCGCTTTTTGCCTCATGAACCGGAAACGATCTTCTGACTCCGCCGCGATTACGAGACTCTCCCGATCGACCAGCAGCAGCCGGAACAGCTCCTCCTCGGCGGCCTTCATGCTCCGATACCGCTCCGCCGCCTCCCGGAGCAGGCTGCTCCGAGCCTCGAATTCCGCTCTTCCGTTACGCAGAAGCTCGGCGAATCGCCGCCTTACTGCCGGGGCTTCCGGACCGAATGAAGCAACGAGCAGAGCGTTCAGCTCCAACAGCCATTCGTTCGCCGCTTCGACGTCATCCCATCTGCCGTTATCTTCGTCCCACAAATCGCCGCCCAGCAGCGTACTCGCGAACGCCCCGGCCTCCCGCAGCTTTTTCTCTTCATCCTGCCAGCGGATCATTCCGCTCAAATGCGCTTTGACGTCCTGCTTGGCGATGCTCTTGCCGGGCAGGACGAACGACTTGAGCAGCTTGACGATTCTGTTTTGTCCAAGCCATTTCGGCAAAAACCACTCCAGCTCCGTCTTCGTCCATTCCGACAGGGTCAGCGCGGCGTCGAACCGGAGCGCTTCCGCGGAGAAAACCGAACAAACCCGTCGCCTCGCTTCGTCCCTTCTCCGGCCTTGCTCGACCGCCTTCTTCAGCCGTTTCGCGTCCTCCTCGGGCTGCGGGGATTCCAGCGTCGCGGGCTTCAAGTCGGGCATGCGCAGCAGGAAATCGCACAACCGCACGAGCCGGTCGCACGCCTCGCCGGTGTAAGCCTGCGCATCCAGCCGAAGATATTCCGCCGCCTTAGCCAGCGCTTCCCGGCTATCGGACAACGTCGGCGCGTAGCGCCCCAGCGCTTGCTCCACTTCCGCTTTTAGCGACTGCGAATAAGCGGTGACGCGGGCTTCGCTCCACGGGTGACCCGCGGGACTGCCGCATTCCTCGCCCGCGGCCCGGATTTGGGAAGCCAGATCCCGCCATACGGAAACGGTCTCCGGCATAAGCCGCTCGATCGCTTCCGGCTCGAAGCGCACGGCGTCCGACTGCATCCCCGCCCGCTCGTAACCGGCTATCGCCTCATACAAGGAGAACCCGAAAGGCTGCCTCGCATGCAGGGCGGCCACGTACCCGTTCAACTCGCCGCGCAATAGGGATAAACGGTCGGCCTGAGCTTTCCATTCCTCCGGAGGCATCGTTCTCGGCGCTTCCAATGCCGCATTCAATTGGTCCAGTACGGCCTTCTTCGTGCTTTTGTTGGAATGCAGCTCCAGGCAATACGGATCCAGACCGATCTTGGCGAGCCGGGTCTGCACGACGGTGAGGGCGGCCATCTTCTCCGCGACGAACAGGACTCGTTTCCCGTTCGCCAGCGCCGTCGCGATCATATTCGTGATCGTCTGCGATTTGCCGGTGCCGGGCGGACCGTGGAGCACGAAGCTGCACCCTTCCGCCGCCGCCCGGATCGCTGCCAGCTGGGAGGAATCGGCGCTGACCGGAACGGGTAGCGCGGCCGGATGCGCTTCGTCAAGCGTCGCGTCGGCGCCTTCCTCCGGCTCCCGCAGTCCTTTCAGCCGGCCGTCCATCAGGCTTGCTACGATATCGTTCTGCGCCAGCTCCCCGGAGCGGGTGCGGATATCGTTCCACATGACGAACTGGCCGAACGAGAACAAGCCGAGATAAGCGGTCTCTTCCACGTCCCACCGCGTCATCTGCATGAGAGCGTGACGGAATGCGCCGAATATTTGCTTCAAGTCGATTCCGTTCGCATCTTTCGGCAGCGGGTCCAAGCCGCCGATACCGATACCGTAATCCTGGCGCAGCATTTCCAGCAAAGTGATGTTTGCCTGCGGCTCTTCGTCCCGCACGCGAATGACGTAACCGGCCCGCGACGATTTCTTCAAAATGTCGACGGGAATAAGTACGATCGGAGCGCGTCTCGGCATTTCGCTGACGGGCGACTCGTACCATTTCAGCAAGCCGAGCGCCAAGTACAGCGTGTTGGCGCCATTCTCCTCCAGCGCGACGCGTGCGCTCCGATACAGATGAACAAGCCTTTTGTCGAGCTCGGGCGGACTCAGGTCGGCGCGCAGCCGTTTCTTCGTGAACTCCTCTTTCAGCAGGGCGGCGAGCGGATGACCAGCACCGATCGTCTGGTACAGCTCCGGGCTGCGCCCGTCGTCCTGCCAATCGCCGGGCTTCGCCATGAGCTGGAATTCCTCCCGCTCGGCAAGCGCATCCTCCAAATCCGCAAGCTGAACCGCCATCAATGGAACGCTCGACTTCGACAAACGGAAATTGATCAGCGCATTGCGGAGCGACAAATCGAGCAGCCGCCGTTCCCACAGCTTCTGTCTCGTGATCGGGATCGACTCCGCATCGGCCGGCCGCCCCACTACATCCAACAGCTCGGGGGCGGCCGTCTCCGGCAAAGGCCGCACGGGCGTCTGCGAGTCGATCTCCCAGCCTTGCGGCGTCGCAACGCGCACAGGCAGCGGACGTATCGCACCGGCGCGAGCCCGCCTGACATCGACGACGCAGTCGAACTTGGCCGGGTCGGCCAACCGGGCGGCGGCCATCGACACCGCCTCCTCGAAGCCGGCCGTGCTTCCTTCGACGAAAGCGGTCGATTCGATAACGCAAATCTCGTGAATACCGGGTGCGATCCGTTTCGTGAGCAGCGACATGTCGTCCTGTACGCTTTCGGGAAACGTTTCTTCCACGAGCCATAGCCCGACGAAGGCGTGCTTCTCCACGAAAACGAGCAACGGATGCAAACCGACCGCCTCCAAACAGGCGGCGTACAGGAGCGACAAATCGAGGCAGTTGCCCATGCGGTGGGCGAACACCGTCTCCGGCAGGCGGACGCGCTGGCCGATTTGCTCGAAGCTCGGAGGCGCCACGCTGTAGGCGACGCCCCTGTTCTGCAGCGCCGCATAAACCGCCGCCGCCTGGATTTTCGCCCGATTCGGATCTTTGCTCTGGTAGGCGGTAAAGGACGGGCTTCCGCTCCATTTGCCCAATATATCCGCCGCCTCGCGAACGATCTGCGACACTTGGGGATGATTGGGCGTAACGAAGGCCGCCGCCATTTCGGGCAGAACGGCTAGCCCGCTCCACTCGTCGAACGCGAGTACCGTAATGGGGGCGCTCGCCTCATAAACCGGCGACTGCCCTTGAAGCACGGACAGCTTGAGCATCCCCGTCATCCGTTCGGACAGACCGGCCAAATAAGCGGACGACAGCTGCAGACGGACCGCGCCCAAATCGATCGATTGGCCGGCCGGGAGCAGGTCGTACGCGTTGCTCCATTCATAGGCAAACTCCGGCTCGGCATTCAGCCTGACGGTTAGTCCGCGAATATCTTCGGACGTTCTATTGGTCAAGACGATTCGTTTTACGATAGGAACATGATTTTGCTGCATCGCATAATTGACGGTTTCGCTATAGATCCATTCGCAGCTCATTCGATCGTTCAACGGTACAACTCCTCCTGCTCGCGTAAATGCCGGGCCCGCCGACAGACAAGCCCGCATAAAGGTTTCATAGCTGTATCATAGCATTATATTCGCGCCGTTGCGCGGTTTTTCGACCCGATGGGCGAAAAGGCGCCGGTTTGCGACAGCGTGAAAGGGCGTAGGGAAGCAACGGGAGCAGGTTATCGGCAAGAGGAGCGGGAACGCGGTAGGAAAGGAGGTGGGCCGGGTACACAAGCGCGACGGGACCGCATGCAGCGCTAGCGGTACGCGGGCAAGAGCCTTGCACGAGGAAATTTTTGCAACCGGAATGCTATTGCCGGGTCCTCCCTTCGCTTCTGGAACAAAAAGTTCCGATATTATCGGAAAAGGCCGGCATATCGGGGCCTAGCGGAACGATTTTTTCCGCTAACCCGTTCCGTTCCTGCCGCTCCGAGTTAGATTTGTTTTCACCGAACGGCCGACCGCCGTCATGCAGCGCAACACCGCGCGCCGGGAGCTTTGCACGGTTCGATAACGGACCTGAATGTTCCGTTTGGCCCTGGAAATCCGATGAGTAGCCGGAAGCTCGTCCCCAACCGACTACCTGTAAAATATGAGGCTGTTGAAAAAGTCTGCAAAGAGAGGAAGCGCCGGGAGACAAGAGGCGGGGGAATGCGCTCCACATCCGTTAAAATCGTGTTGTTTATATGATTTTAGCGGTTACAACACGATTTTAAAGTCAACCGCTTCGCTTTCCGCACATTTCCCCCACCTCTTTTTGTATGACAATTCTCTCTTTTTGACTTTTTCAACAACCTGAAAATATGCAGTTATATTTAGGAAAAACAAGAAATTCGCTGAAATAACTGGAAAACATGCAGGCAAATTACCGCCAGATCGTAAAATGAGCGAAAACGAACGAGAATAACTGTATATTTTCCAGTTCTCTACCATAGCGAGGCAAGTGTTCACCGAAATAACTGCATGTTTTCCAGTTCGTTCGAGCTATTCGACGGCCTTTTAGATACCGGCAGGCTTCCGTAAAGGAACTTTTAGTCCCCCGATCCGTGTGAAGCACATCCGAGCTCTAGAGGTTGCTTTTCTCGGTAAAGAAAGGTTCATTTCGCTGTAGTACTTTAGCGAAGTGAACCTTCTTTATGGTTCGAAAAAGCTTGATTTCTCAAGCTTTTTCGGAATTGGCATAATGGGCGGCTTCGTGTCGATAGACCTCAGCGTCGTCGCCGGACATGCCCACGATATCGCACTATCGGAGGCACTACTCGCTGTAGAAGCATCGTCGACTTGTTGTCTTTAGATGCCCATCGGGATCGTAAACATCTCCGGCGCCGCCGAATACGACACGACCAGCTCGTCTCCCGACGCCAGCGTATACAGATTGTTGGCCGGCAGCCCGGACGAGCCCCCGCCGACGATGGTCTGATCCGTCCCCCGCTTGAACAGCACCTGCGTCACGGTTCCTCCCCGTACGGCCACTTGCTGGAGGAGTCCGCCGTTATTCGTATACGTAAACGGCGTGGCGCCGACGGCAATTCCCGCCCTGGGCTTTTTGACATATAGAAACTGGTTGGCATCATGGTCGAAAATATCGCGGATCGTCGAATCTTCCCCGTTGTCGTACACCCCGCCGGCCGACGTATTCCAATAATTGACGGTCAGCTTCTCGATCCGCGTATGACGGGCGCCCGCATCGGTCTGAATGCGCTCATGCAAGCCGCCGCTGACCTCGGCATTCAGCGAGCCTACGGCGAAATGCAGCTTTCTCGCCGAATAGCAATTGATCAGCTTCGTAAATTGCCCTTGGTCCATCACGTCGTCGGTCCCGTTTCCCTCGAAGCCGAGTCCGCTGAACGAATTGAATCGCGAGCCCGGGGCGACGACGACGCCGTGGATGCCGATCGCCTCCGAGGTGCCGCCGACGAACGTATTCTGGTCGCCGTCGGCAATCCGGATGCCGATGCCGGTCAACCCCTCGATGATCGGGTTGATAAACGTGTTGCAGGTCGAGCGGAGATTGCGCGACGGCGATTTGCCGATATGGATGCCGGTATACGGTCTATTCGTCATCGGCTGCTCGTTGACCGAGCACGTCACGCTTTCGAATACGCTGGCCACCGTCCAGAGCAGCTTGAGCGCGGTCCCGGTCGCCGAATTCGCTTCGCGCAAATTGACGTTGCGGATGACGAGATGCGACGCGTTCTCCGTGAACAATAAGTCGGTGATTCCGGCGTTTCCTTCGATCGTCAAGTCCTCGACGGATATTCCATAGATGACGGAAGGGCCGAACGGACTCCCGTCGATCGTAAACGCTCTGCCCGAGCCGGTATATTTCAGAACGGTATCGTGCTTGCCCGCCCCCCGGACCGACAAATACGAATACCCCCAGTTCGGGCTCGCGGATGTGGCGCACACGCCCTTCGGCAGTACGATCGATCGTCTGCCGCTGGATACGGCATACGCGATCGCCGCGGAGAGCGGCACGCCGTTGTCGGTCGTGCCGTCCATGATCGCCCCGAACCACGTCGGATTGACCGCGCCGCCGGACACCCTGACCCAGCAGCCGTTCCCCGTCGGATTCGTCTCGCCCCCGCCCGCCAGAAAGGCCGGCAAGCCGGCCACGGTTCCGCTCCACGGAACGGTAGCGCTGATGACAACCCCGCCGTTGTGACCCGACTTGGGCGCAGAAGCTTTCCAGACGAATTCGCCGCCGCCGTTCGCGTCCATCGGCAAGGAAAGGGCCGACGCCCCGCCGGGGTAAGTGGCAAATACGGACAGTACCCTGACGATTTGCCCGTCGTCCAGCAAGGTCGTATCCAGCGCGAGGAGAGCGGTGACGGAAGGAACGGCTATGATGCAGTCATCGTCGGTTTTTTTGTCCTTTGCATAAGCGGTTCGCCCTCCCGGAATTCCGGCGGCGGCCAGCGCGACCCCCGCCATCCCTATGGAGGCCAACAGCTTTCTGCGGCTCGTACGGACCGCCGGAGCCTGCGGTCCGATCCGCTCTTGCTCTTCTTGCTCGAATCGGTTATCCATTTTATTCCCTCCCGGATTCGTTGCTTGCTCGGATCTTATTCGATATCCTCGAGTACCGCCATCGCGTGCAGCCCGACCTCGGGAATCGTAAACACGATGCCGTCCTCCTCTTCCGAGAAAGGGAGCGGCTCCAGCTGCGGCGCCAAGTAGACGCGGGCGGGCTTCCTCCGGATGCGCACCGTAATATTGTAGAGCGGCCATATTTCTTCAATGAACGTTTTGGAGCCGCCTGCCTTCTCCTCGCGCACCTGCACCAGATGAACGATCCACCGGCTTCCTTGGCGCATCAGGTTGACCTCCACGCCGATCGGCGCATCGACCTCGATCAGCGGCTTCGGGCGTAGCAGCTTGTAGCCGTCCATATAGATCCGGCGAAGCCAAGGCGAGCCCGTCTTCCAGTACGACGCCTCGATGGGGGCGGATATATACAGACACGCGCCCTTGCCGTAAGGATGTAACGTAATGGCCGGATCGCCGGTCTTTACAGCCGGATGGGCGTGCTGATGGTATACGTGGCGGTGCGTCTTCGTTTCCATCGCAGGCTCCATATAAACGGACAGCAGCCGCGCGCTCGCGGAAGGACGAACCTTCAGCACCGGCGCATTCGTGCCCTTGAGGAGCACCGGCATATCCGGAACGTCGGGAAACAGGTCCCGATCCAAGCCGGACATGTACGCCACGCTGTATCTGGACGTATCGTCAAAGTCGGCGCCGAACACGTCGGCCAGCCCGAAATTCGCTTTTCGGATTCCGTCCTCTCCGTACAAGGACGTTCTATGCGTCGCAATCAGCAGGCCGCCGTCGCGTACGAACTTCCGTACCGCTTCCTCCGCCTCCGGCGATACGCAAGCCTGGTCCGGCATTGCAAGCACGGCATACTTGTCGAGGCGCTTAAGCAAATCTCGCTCCGACATCACGTCGAAATGAACGTTCCCTTCGATCAGCATCCGGTTGATTCCGTTCAAACCGTCATCGGCGTGGTTCGGAAGCGAAGTCGCTTCGAGCATGCGCCTGTTGCCGACGCCGTGCAGCACCGCCATATCGGCAACACTCTCCGCCCCGAGCAGCCATTCCTCGCGTTCCCGGACGAATGCATTCGCTTCCTTCATCGCATCCACGACCGGCGGGGGCAGCGCGCCTCCCAGCGCACCCGACGGGAGCGGCACGTGGCCGAAACTGATCGAACCGCCCCCGGATACCGCAATCGCCGCGGCGGCCGTAAGCGTAGCGGCGGGCGCAAGCGTCCACTCCCCCCAGCTGCCCATCTCGCTCGGCATCATCAGCTCGAACGGCTTGCCCTTCGTCCGCTTCCATTTGGCCAGCAGGCTTCCGTACAAATAAATCGGCGGATGAAATTCCGAGGTCAAGTAGTCCGCATGCTCATCCGGCTCCATATGGGCAAACGCCAAATCCCCGGCGTGATTCCAGCCGATCTGCAGGTTCGGATCGAGCTTTTTCAGCCGTCCGGTTATAAAGCGCAAAAAGTCGGCGCGCATGTCCCGTTGGAACTGCTGCCATCTGCGCAGCTCGACGGATCCCGGTTGCGGAGAGACCGGCGGAGTTTGCCCGTACTTCTCCACATACCATTTCCGGCAATAATCGCAATGGCATGAGGACGGCCAGACGTACGTAATATCGAAGAAAAATCCGTCCACCCCATACCGCTCCGCAATTTCCGTCAGTTGGGCGGCGACGTAATCCCGGTACGGGGAATTGAGACAGAGCAGGTCGTAAAAGCCGAACGCATTCGTCACCGGCGCGCCGTCTTTATCCCGCTGACGGTAGTCGGGGTTCGCGCCCGCGACGTAGCTGTTCAGTCCGACGTTGTAATAGGCGATCAAGCGAATGCCGTAACGCTGCGCCTCCCTTACCGCTTCCTCGAGCAAATCTTTGCCCAGCTTCGCGTTTTTCTTTCCGATGCGGGTATCGTAATACGATGTCCCGAAAGCGTCCTTGGTCATGAACGTCAGCGTCTGCATGCCGGCCTCCGCCATATCCCGCATATAACGCGGGACATCGAACGCGATTTCCGGTACCGCTTCCCCGATATGGAAATCGAGCAGCCCTCTTCGAAGTGTCTTATGATACAAGCTCATCCGCTAAAACTCTCCATTCCTTCTGTTTGGTCCGAATCCGAATCCGAGTCCGGCATCAATCGCCCCGCGCCTCGCATTCTAGTTCCGCTTCGCTTCCGCCACGGCCTTGTCCGCCTCTTCCGCCGCTTCGCGGAGCGCCGTATTCAGATCGACAGTACCTTTGACAATATCGGGAATCCGCTTTGTCAGCATTCCTTCCACGGATAGCTGGTATTTGGATTTGGACGCGATCGGCGCAGGCTTGTTGTAGAAAATCGCGTTCCAATTTTTATCCTTGAAGGCGGATTCCTGAGCATACGCTTTCTTCACCTGATCGTCCTCGATGACGGGCATGATGCCTTGCTTGGAGAAATTCATTTGCTGCTCCGGAGACGCCAAATATTTGATCACTTCCATCGCCGCATCCTTATTCGGAGAAATCGAAGTAATGCCGAAGACGAACGGTGCCATCTGCGAGCCGATGCCGGGCTTATCCTTGAAGGTCGGCAGCGCGACGAGATCCCACTGGATTTTCTCCATGTCTTTCGGAACGGCGAACGGAAATTGCGAATGGAAGGCGAACATCGCAAGCTCCTGGCTGTTCGTAAGCTCCAGCCGGTACGGGACGGCCTTCAAGGCCGTCACCCGCTCCTTGTAGCCCTGATCCGCGGCGGGCTCCAGAAAATAAGCCGAGAGCATTTTTTTCCATGCGTCTCCCGTAAACGTCGCCTTCTCCGCGGCCGGGTCCAAATATGGCTGCGAGAGCTGGTTGTTTCCGAGCAAATGGGGAGCCGATGCGGCGAAGCCGAGGTACATTTTGTCCCCTTCCTTCCGCGTCAGCTTCCTGGCCAGCTCTATCGTATCGTCCCAGAACATGCCGTCCTTCGGGTAGGGGACGCCGAACTTGTCGAAAAGACCTTTGTTGTAATACATCACCTGTACCGTATTGGTGACCGGCAGCGCATGCAGCTTGCCTCCGCCGGAGCTGCGGATTCCGTCGATCAGCGTCTGCTGGAACGTCCCGAGATTCACCCCATGCTTTTTGACCAGCTCGGTCATATCGTACTGAAGACCGGACGTTTCCGACAGCTGGGGGTAGTAGGCGATGGATTGGTACAAAATATCGATCTGCTGCTTTTGCGCCAGCAGCTCGGAGATCGATTTGCCCTGTCCGTGCGGTATATATTTGATCGTGTAGTCCGGAAATTTTTTGCGAAGCGCGTTGCCGTACTGACCGTTAAACATGTCTTCATTGTCGCCGCCATTGGAATGAATGACGATCTCGACCGGTTCTCCGGGCTTGGCCGTATGTTGTCCGTCTCCTTCTTTGCCTGCGGAGCCGCTTCCGGCACCGCCCGTCCCGGCTCCGCCGTCTGTGCCGCCGCACCCGGACAAAACGGCAAACGCCGTTAAACTGATCAAAGCCAGCTTCTTGTCAGCCATCGAATGTCCCCCTTGAGACTATTTGTGCAAGGATGATCCCCGCTTCCGATACCATTCGTTCACCTCATCCGTCATCTCCCGGCCGCCTGCCGATTTCCACTGCTCCGCGAACCGGTCGAATTCCTCGACAGGCAGCAGCCCGACGACGATTTTCGTAAACGTTTCCGACTGCAGCCTGCCCAGCGCTTCGCTTTTGCGCTGCGTGATCGGCAGCGGGAGCGACGTGAACCGCTCGCGTTGATACAGATCGTTTCTGCGGTAATAGTCCGCGACGGACAACGACCCGCCTTTGCTGAACATGTAGTTCCACATCCAGCCGTCAGCCCCGCCGTCGCGTAAATAAGTCTCGATTCTTTGCAGAACGCCCTTGTCCTCCGGATTCAGTCCGGAGCGGTCCTTCGTCTCCATCGCTTCGATAATCCGCAGGCTTTCGTCGACATTTTTATACTGCTTGGCCAAAGAGACCACGGCCATTTTCCATACCGGATTATTGTCTCTGGACTGGTTGAATTCGTAATACGACTCCTCCGAGTCGTTCTCGTAGTAGGTCTCGATCCAGAAGTCGAGCAGCCGCAGCAATGCTTCCGGCTGCTTCGCCTCTTTGCTGACCACCCAATAGCCGCTTACATCCAAGGGCACCTGCGGGCGCGCCTTCCTGTCGTCGACCGAGGGAAGCGGATACGCTTTCCATTCCATGGACGGGTCCCGCTTCTTTGCCTGCTGCAGAGGAAAGGAGCCCGCGAACGGAGAACCGTAGAACATCCCGATCTTGCCGAACGCGATGGACTCGTATACGCCCGCTTCATCCTTGATGCCGAAGTCCGGGTCGATTTGACCGGACGCATACATCTCTCGCAGAAGGGCCAGCGCTTCCTTCATCTCCGGCTGAACCGTTCCGTAGGCCAGCTCCTTGCCCGACTCGATCCAAATGTTGCGGTAGGCATGCAAGCCGTTGAAGAAGCCTGCGGCCAGGTTGAAATTCCGATCCAGAGCCAGACCGTATGTGTCGCGTATTCCGTTCCCGTCGGGGTCCGAGGCCGTAAATGCCGAGCTGATCGTCAGCACGTCCCCGATCGACCGGGGCTCCGGCAAATTCAGCTTCTTGAGCCAGTCCGTCCTGACGTGAAGCACCGACGCCGCTTCCGTAAGCGTGCTCGTCCAAGGAATGGCCATCAGCCTGCCGTCTATCGTCGCCAACGAGATCGGCTCGGGCCCTCTGTCGTCCAGAAGCTTCTTGGCGCGATCGGAAACGTTCGCGGCATATACGTCCGTCAAGTCGGCTATCAATCCGCTCTCGGCCAATTGCTGCAGTTGGGCGCCGTTAACCCGAAAAAAATCGGGAATATCGCCGGAGGCGATCATCAGGTCCAGCTTCCGGTTGTACTGGCCGCCATCGTCGGACCATAACGTCTCGACCCGGATACCGAGCTGCTTCTCGTAAGCGCGTGTCCACGGATTGTTATTGTAGGAATCTCCCGGCGCGAATTTCATGCCCGGCTCATTGACCCGGATCGTCGTCAGCGTAACCGGAGGATCATAACGGACATAGTCGCGCGAACCTCTGCCGCCGTTTCCCGGAGCTTCCGCCCCCCGGTGCGGCGCACCGGACAAACTGCCGCTGCTCTCCGCTTCTTGAGCAACGCGTTCCGAAGCGGCTTCACATGCGCCCAACAGAAAGACAGGCAGCAGCAACATGACGGCGCCCGACTTCCGGCACACCTTTGAGGCGTTCATCAGCCGATTGCTTTTTCGCATCGTTCTCCATCTCCTCTTTGGTATCCCATCCCCCCCGAAGTCCGTTTGCCGGCACCTGTAGAATAGCCGACCCGCGTACGCTACGGAAGCCGCAAGTTCCCATCTTTCCTGCCCGGTTTGGGAAAAAGCGAACAAATGTGAAACGGGGAATAATTGATGAAAATCAGTTATGGTTTAAATTATATATAATGTTTTATATAATAAAAATGAAAACATGCAAGGGGGAGATCGGTTATGACCGCAGGCTGGAAAGCAGGCCGGAACTCTTTTTTCACCAAGCTTCTGCTCGCCTTTCTGGTTGTAGGGGCGGTTCCGTTTCTATTCCATATATCCGCTTCGAACTTCTATATCGGAAGCATCCGTTCGGAAATCGTCAAGAACACCGATCTGCGGATGAACTATACCGTCGCCAAATACGAGGACCATTTGAGTAAGCTGGAGGAGGCCGTCGCCCCCTTTCTCAACGGCGCCAAAGCGGCAGCGATTACCGGAAAGGCCGACAAATACGACTTCTTCGCCGCCGTCAACGCATTTCGCGACGAATTCGCCAAACTGTCCTCCGCCTCCAACAACCTGTACGTGCACAATATGTTCATCGCTTTCGAGCAGGAAGCGGTCGTGATCGACAAAACGGGACTTATTCCCATGAACGACTTGTTCACGCGCCGATACGTTCATTCCGAATACGGAAAGGCGTTCTGGTCGGAACCGTTCGGCGCCGGGTACCGGACGCGCGTATTTCCCGCCGTACGTTTCGACAAGGAGCAGTTGGACGGCTCGTTCGAGAAAACCGGCCTTTACTTTCCCGTCGTTTTTAAACACAAAATCAATCATGATTTCTATATCGGCGTCTTTCTGGACGCCGAGGCGCTGTTTCGGGGATATTCATTATCGGGCGGCGACGTGTTTCAAATTGCCGGCCACGAAGGACAGCTGCTCTATAGCTCCGATCCCGCTTACATGGAGAATGGCGCCGCCCCGCTCTCCCGACCGCCTTCGGGCTTGGGTCGCGGATTTTTTGCCGACAGCGGCAGCTATTTGTTCCAAAGCAAAGGGGCCGCCTCGGGCTTGACGTACGTCAACTACGTGTCTAATGAACAAATCGCCGCTCAGCTGTCCAGGCTGAATGCGGTACTGCTCTCCCTGCTCGTTTTGTCCGTACTGCTAAGTCTCCTTCTCTCCGTCATCTTAAGCTTCAAGTTCAAGCAGCCTATTCAGAGACTCGTCCATTCGCTGCAGCGGAGCAGCCCGAACGTTCAATTGCGCAGTACGATTTCCGAATTCAAGCTGATCGGCGATCGCCTCCACGAATTGATCGTATCCGGGGACCGGGTTCGCGACGACCTGCATAAAAAAACGAAGCTGCTCGAGAAATACGGCTATCTCGATCTGATGAAACGAATCAACGTCAACCATAAGGACGTCCATTCGCTGGTCGACACGTCGAAGCCGTTTTATTTCATCCTGTTCCAGATCGATCGGACGCGGCGTTTCCGCGAGCTCGGAATCGGCGACCAAGGATTGACGAATTATATCGTGGAGTACATTAATCTGTGCATGCAGCAGCGGTTTCCGGGGGCAATTACCGCCCAGAGCGAGAAGGACCTCGTTTTTAGTATCGTGTTCGCGGAAAAAACAGACGGCGGAGAGGCGGGCGGCAATGTTCCGCGCGGGGACGTTGACGGCGTCGGCATCAGCGGCGGACTGTCGGAGCTGCTCGCCCGGATGAAGCGGGTGTTCGACCGCGATCTGGACTTTTATTTTTTGACGGTCGCCTTCAATCCGATCGTGCGCAGCGCAAGCGGGTTCACCGCCGCCTACGAAGACGGGATGGAGCTGCTGCGCCAGCGCCCACTGAATGGGGAAACGCAGATCGTTATGGAGAGACGTCCCGTCCGGCACGATCTTCATTTCAGTCCGTCGGAGGAACGCGAGTTCGCGTCTTCCCTGCAGTCCGGCAATGCGCCGGCGGCGATCGATCTCGTCAGGAGAATGATGCACCGGCTGGGCAAAGCCGACGCTTCGGCCTGGCAATACCGGCAGTTCGCTCAGGAGATGGTGTCCAAGCTGCTTATGGCGCTTACGGTGCAGAAGATCGACCCGGAGGAATGGATCGGGGAAAGGCCCTTATATGAGCAGGCCAAAGATTTGCTCGCCGTGGAGGAATATGCCGAATTTCTGGAAACGTGGGTTGGTCGGACGGCTTCGCTCATCGCCGGGAAACTGACCGAGAAAGATCCGATCCTCGACTATATCCGCCATTACGTCGAATCTCATTACGGGGAAGATATTCAGCAGGAGGCTGTCGCAACCAAGCTGAACATCTCCAGCGGCTATATGTGCAACTATATCAAAAGCCGCAGCGGCGGAACGTTCACCGACCTGTTGAACGACATCCGCGTCAGCAAAGCGAAACAAATTCTCGAAGCGACCGACTGCAAAATCCACGAGGTCGCCTCGCAGGTCGGCTACCGGAACGCCAACTCTTTCACCCGCATGTTCCGCAAGCTGACCGGACAGACGCCGCTCGAATACCGTCGGGGAAGTCGGATGGCGGCGGAAGGGTAGTCCGCCAGCCGGGCGGCGAGCGGCCGCGGAATGCGAACGGCGTATTTAATACCGATCCTTGGCATAATCCGGTCCTTTATACGGTTCCGCCTTCGCCAGCAATTCGCCCAATTTGCCCATGTTGACGGCGACTCCGTCGTCCGGGTCAAGCTCGAGCCGTTTGTCCGCCATCCGGCGCAATTGCCCGTCGTATGCCCGGAGCTCGTCCAGCTTCAGGCCGAGCGATTTCCGCTTCTTCTTGGCGACGCTTCTCCGCTCGGCCGTTCCGTCTCCCGCGATAGTCTCGTCGAGCGACTTCAGCTCCTCTTCGAGCCTTAGCAGTCGCCGCTGCACGTAATCGTCGCGGATTGTCGAAAGCGTCGTTCGATCATAACGGTGCATATAGACAAGGCAGGCAAAAGCTTTATGCTTGCCCGAGCTGAACAGCCAGTAAATCGGCTTTTTCCTGTAAGCCAGCGCATGGTCGCGGAAGAAGCTTGCCGCAAAGTACGACCCGATCGCCGCCCTGGCGGACTCGCCGTCTTTCTTGCCGAGCGATTCGGCGATATATTCCACATTTTCAGCCAGACGTTCTGATCCGAAAGCCGCTTTGACGAACCCGATAAACCTCGATGCGATGTCGTCGTCCTCTTCCCCATGACCGCTCGGCAAGAGCGGAACGATATTGTCGCGAACGGCGGAAAACGTCCGGTAGCGGTCCGGGTCGAAAACGCCTCCGGCGTATGCAAGCCCCGCCGCATCGAGAGAGTACCTGCCGAACATGCAGCCCGCCGCATAGGAGAGGAACGATTCGATATCCTTCTCCCTGTCCGCATCGGCAATCGTAAGCTCGTCATCGTCTACGGCCGGCGATACGGCATGCCCGAGTCCGTAACGGTCGATGAAGATGGCATTGAGCCGTTCCTCGCTTTTCTTCAGCAGCTCCCGCTCTCGACGTTTGAACGACGCCCATTCGGCAAAAGCATCCTCCACGAGGCCGGACCCCGTTCTGAACGTCAGCAGCGGATGGGTCGAAAATTGCCACGATCTTTCATAAAAATCCCAATCCCGCTTGGCGATGTCGATGCATCGCTTGCATAGCGATACGATCGGCTCGCGACGGTCCGGGATCAGCGCGGGAACGGCCATAATCTTGTTCAGCTTGAAATCGAGCGTCGGAGCCAGAGCGCGCAAATAATATTGCGAGACGGCCGTATTCAGCAGCGCCAGCGCGACATGCAGATCGGATTCGTCGCGGAAAAACCCCATAGCCCCTTTGGCATCGAACATAAATCCGCCGGGAGCGTACCTTGCACCGAATTTTCCCGAGCTGACCGTCGGGAAGGTGATTCCTTCCCTGAACCCGTAGTCGCCGTTGTAGTTGTGGGAGCGAATCCGGCCGGTATCCGGATCGACGTTGCTTCTGATGGCGGCACCATCGCTTGCCCAATCGACTACTTTCGTCGAATTGCCGTACCATTTCCGGTGCGCCCCTCCTTTCAGATAAGGGAACCATCGCTTGCCCGATTGCACCGCTTCCTCGTTGTTCCGGATGCCGAAGCCTATGCGAGAGAACGAAACCTCGTGCCATTCCCGCAAAAACTTGTCGTTATCCGCCGTAGTCATGCCTTCCCTGGTCGCGATCAGCCCGGCCAGCCGGGGACCGTCAAACAGCCGCAGCGCCTTTTGGTCCAGCCAGTATACGATCAGATTGCCCGGAACTTTCCCGAACGTCTCGGCATGCGCGGAATATCTGTAGCCGACGGAAGGATCGCGTACGGCTTCCCTTGCTTTCACGGGCTGCATGTGTGCCCCGACAAAATCGGACAGCTTCACGTATTCCCCGCTCGCTCCGATTTTGCCGTTAGATAACGTAAACGCGCAGATCGGTACGGTCGCATCCTCGAACGCCGAATATTCGAGCTGGATCAGGCTGCTTATCGTCGTATCGCGGAGGATCCGCTTCCTGAGCGGTTCGTACGCCGCTATGAACATCCATACGAACGGAGTCATGAACCCGAGTTGCCCGTTCGGCATCGCCCGGCGAAAGCACATCTCCACAAAAGCGGAGAACAGGTCGGACTTCGTCTCGGGATAATGGTTTTTCAAGAAGCCGGACAACCGATCGTTCATATAGGCGCTTCCCATAAAGGGGGGATTCGTGACGATAACCGGATACGACGCGTTCAGAAGATCCGCCTGCTTCAGCAGCTGCGGCAGCAGCTCGGCCCATTTCCGTCCGGAACGCTCGTCGCCCGAGCGCACGGCCGGATTGTCCTTGATTTGCCGCAATCTTTGTTCCAGGAAGCATTTGTCGTATTCCTCCGCTTGGATCAAAGAACCGAACGTCTTGGCGTTCCTGAACCGCTCGACGAATCTTTTCGTCGCCCGAACATTTTCCACGCCGCTTTCCCCGGCCAAATAACCGATATCCCGGTCGTCCAGCCGATCCGTTTCCTGAATGGAGGCCAAGTGGAGCGACAATCCGTCTCTCTCTATGCGCTCGAGGAAGCTACGGTCGTATTGCAGCGCTTTCATGACGACCGAGAAACAAGCGAGCCGGCATGCCGTGTCATCGATATCGAGCCCGTACAAATTATGCTCCAGAATCAGCCGCGGAATCCGATGCTCCGAATAACCGCGCCTGCGGTAAATTTCGAACAATACGTCGAACAGGTACACCAGTATATGTCCGCTGCCCATCGCGGGGTCGAAGCATTTGAGCTGCTCCGGCTTCAGTTCCGGATCCGCGCGGGGAGCGTACTGCCGCTCCAAGTCTCCCTCCGGCTGCGGACGTTCGAGGTAAAACTCCCATCCGCGGAGCAATTCCCTGTCTTCCGGATGCGATTCGAGCCAATATCGTCCGAGCGAGTTTTGCACCATATAACGGACGATCCATTCCGGTGTGAACAACTGGGTGGCGACCGGAATTTGTGCGGGCGCATATTTTTTCTTCGCTTTGATGGCGCGGTCTTTCTGTTCCGTCATGTAATATTGGTACAGCCAGCCGACGATCTCGACCCTCTTCCAGACGGATTCCGGCATCGCTTCCGTATCGGTCAACCGCCCGACGAAACCGTCCTTCCCCAACATTCCGTCCGGAAGCAGCAGCTCCAGATCGTCTCCGTCCGCTTCGAACAAAAACGAAAGAACCCGGTTCAAATGGCCGCACAGCCGCAGCAGCAAATAGCGGAACAGCCGTTCCGTATCGCGGTTAGCCAGAAGCTCGTTCACGAGCCTCTTGTCGACTTCCCAGCCGACCGACAACGGTTCCCGGACCATGTCCGGCTGCCTGCGATCCGTATCGTTGGAGGAGAGCACCCCTGCCTTCGCCGGAAGATAGCCGTTTACCTCCATAAACCGCAGCGCGGTGAAACGATTGAACCAGGTGCAGGCCGCGTCCTCCACGACCCGATCGTACCCGTCTTCCCGCATGCGGCGAAGGATCGACTCTCTTTGCCCGGTCTCCACGACGGTTAGCGGCCTGCCGTCGAAATGGACGACATCCCGACTTTCGCGCCGAGCTTTCTTGATGCTATGCGGCGTTATTCCGATTTTGTGCGCCTTTTCCCCGATTTTCCGGATCAGCTCTCTCCGTGCGCTCATCGCGAAGCTTCTCCATGCCGTTTTATTCATGACCGCCTGCCACCTGCCTGTTCTCGAAATGCCTGTACGACAAAAAGGAGAATCGTAACGGGGTAACGCGGAAAGCCCGGCGCCGCATGGCGTCGGGCTGCTGAAGGTGGTCCGTTATCGCGTCATTGAAACTTCTTCTTGAGCTTGGCCCACAAACCGCTGCCAAGCATCTCGTCGGCGCCTTTAATGATTTGCCGGATGACGTGAAGGACATCGCCGTCGCCTGCCCAATGCTTCTCCACCAACGCCTTGTCCGTATTGTTGACGATGCCGTTCAGCACGTATGCCGCAACGGCGATGTCGTCGAGATAACCCAGCGGTCCGGTTATGATTTCCGGCAGCAGATCGACCGGCGATACGAAGTAGGCGATCGCTCCGGCCAGCTTCGCCTTCTCCTTGATCGGCACCTCGTCGTCCAAAGACAGCTTGCACAGCAGATGGAACAAATCCGGGCCGAACATCAGATACTCGCCGAACTTGTTCGTCTTTCCTTCCTCCGTGGTCAGCCAGCCTCTCATCTTCTCGCGAAAATTTTGGTAGAAATCTTCCTTTATCGTCATAGCGGTCCACTCCTGTCGATTTGTATGTTTACAGCGACATGGAACAGCTTCCCGGCCAACTCCAGAATCGTTTCCTTCATCGCGAGCTTGTCCAGCCATGTGGCGGGTATGGAAGAAATTCCGTAGAACGCGCCCGCCAATTGACCGTACACGGCTCCCGTCGTATCGGAATCTTCCCCCAGATTGACCGCCAGCAGAAGTCCTTCCTTGAAGCTGTCGCTGTTGTGAAACGCCCGCAAGGCCGCTTCCAGGCACTCCCTTCCCCTTCATTTCCGTTACTTGTACCGTTTCCCGATTGGAACGTCGGTCGATTGATCCGCCGCCGTCCCGGCAGCCTTTTCCGGAGGTACCCGGTGAAAGCTGGGAAACCTGTCCATGCTTTGCCCGGCCAGCTCATCCAGCTGCGCATCGTTCAAATTAGTCGTGCCGACGGTGACGGCGTCATCCGCGATAACGATTTCCCGCCAGCATGGCAAGCATAGAACCGACGCGGTTTGAACAAACGTCCACGAATCTTTGCGAACGATCGAGTGAATATGGTTATGGCCGTTAAACCAAAGACAAGGCCCTGCCGCTTCGTTCATGACTCCGATCAGAGGGGAGGCCTCTTCGATTCTCATCATGGTCGTATCCGATAAAGCCGTAGTGTCCGGGAGCGGATGGTGAGCGAATACGAGCACCGGCTTGCCTTTCGCCGCGCTTAGCTTGCTCCGGAGCAGTTCCGTTTGCGCCTGGCCGATACGGCCGCCCCAGTCGAGCGGCTTTCCGGTCTGACACGTGTTAAGGAATAAAAGCGTCGCCGCGTCGGTGTCCACGCAACCGTTGCCTTCGGAAACGGGCGGAGTGCTTCCCCAACGCTCGGTCTGTCCGGCATCGACTTGGAGCAAGTCATGATTGCCCGGGACGTGAAGAAAGCGGTCCCTGATCCCGAACGAATCGATCATGCCGAATGCGCCCCTGTACTCTCGCTCCGTCCCGTTTTGCGTCAAATCGCCCAAAGATACATAGTAATCGGCTTCGGGTCCTTCCCCGAAGAAACGTTTTATATATTCCTTATAAAACAAATCCTCGGCTTGACCTGCGTGCAGCGCGTAATGAAAATCGGTCATGATTCGTATGCGCATCTTATCGGCTCCCCCGCGTGAAATTCTGGATGTAATAAAATTACCATGCCGCGGAAGCGCGGGGCAATCCAAATTTTTTCCTCTTTCATCGAGCATAACCTTATTCGTATCCCGCTTCCTACTTCGCGTTCAAAAACTGCTTGCGAAATTCGCGGGGGGTCATGCCCTCGTTCCGCTTGAACAGCTTGATGAAATAGCTCGCGCTGTCATAGCCGGCGCGTCTGCCGACCTCGTTCACGGACAAGTCCGGCTCCCGCAGCAACAGCTCCTTGGCCTTTCGCAGCCGCACCCCGGTTATGTACTCGAACGGACGCATCCCCAGCGTCAGTTGAAAGAGGACGCACGCATATTGGGGGGTTACCGACAATTTGCCGGCCAATTCGTCCAATGTAACCGGCTGGTGGGAATTGTATTCGATATAACGCAGGGCGGGAGCCATCTGATCGAAATAGTGCTGCTTGGAGCGCAAGTCCAGATCGAAGCCGTACCGGTATAGCCCCAGCACGAGGTTGTACAGGATGGAGGAGCATAACAGACTCTTGAGAGGATCGGTCGATTCGGCGGCCGAGATCAGGTCGTACATCTGCTTCAGCACCGGATCGGGATTGGCCAGCGTAATAATCCGGGAACCGGCGAATTCCAAAGAACGGAGCATCTCTGCCGCACCCGTCCCGTTGAATGCCGCCCACCGCACTTCCCAAGGCTCGATGCGCGCATAATACTGGTGAGGCTCTTCGGGAAAGAGAAGCATTCCTTGTCGCGCCCCGACCGTATACTCGGTCCCGTTAATGTCCAGAATTCCTTGGCCGGACGTGCATTGAATCCACTGAAAATCGGCATAGCCCTCCTTCCGCTCGATACGGTATTGGTTATGCCACCTGCCAACGCATGTCAAATAGATCGGAAGCTTCCGCTCCAAATCGGTGATCGTCATGTAAACGTTGCCATGCCGGATGGCGTCCACGGCTTGCCGCCTCCTTTCATCTTCATATCGTTATATATGTTGAATATCATTAGATTGATAATCGGGAAAGAGCCGCCCTATACTATTCATATCGTATTATACCGTAATCCGATGGAGAGGGATGGTGTTTCGTATGAACAAGACCGTTCGTGCCGCACTTATGACCGTTTTGGCCGCCTTCGTACTCGCAGGCTGCGCGAAGCCGGATGCAGGCGGAGGAGGAGAAGCCGCTTCCGGACAACCCGCAGAGCCGGCCCAACCGCTTGAGCCCGTTACGTTGAAAATGTATCAAATCCAGTCGCTTTGGACCGAGAAGGATGTAAGCGATCTCATTATAGACCGGGTGAAGAAAAAGTATCCGCACATCACCGTCGTGTTCGAGTCGAAGGGCAATGTCGAGAAAGCTTTGACGGCCGGCGAGGAAATGGATTTGATCGCCGTATGGAACGGAAACATGCCTTATTATATGGATTTTGACATTTTCGAAAATATTTCTCCGCTCGCTCAGAAAATGAATATCGATCTGACCCGTTTCGATCAAGGCGCACTCGATTCCATTAAAGCGCTTTCCCAAAAAGGCGAGCTGATCGGCCTGCCGAATATGCTGCAGTTCAACGCCCTGTACTACAATAAAGAAATATTCGACCGCTTCGGCGCCCCTTATCCGAAAGACGGCATGACGTGGGAGGATACGATCGAGCTGGCCAAAAAAGTTACCCGCCCGGACGGCGGAACGGCGTATCTCGGCTTGGATCCGGACTATTTGACCCGGCTGCTCACGCCCATGTCCCTGAACATCGTGGACAGCAAGACGAACAAATCCAACGTTGGCAGCGAAGCGTACAGGAAAGTATTCGAAATCGGCAAGGCGATTTACGACATTCCGGGCAACAAGCCTGCAGCAGGCGTCATGAAAGGAAGCGCCGCGGACCGTTTTATCAAGGAACGCACCGTGGCCATGCTTACGACGGTCAATCTGTTGGACCGGTTGAAGCAAACTCCCGATCTGAATTGGGACGTTGCGCAATTTCCGAGCTTCAAGGAACGTCCGAACCTGTACGGCATGTACGATCTTCACGTCATGACGGTCAGCAAAACGAGCAAGCACAAGGAAGACGCGATGCGCGTCCTGGAAGTGCTGTTCTCCGACGAGGTACAGCTGATGAGCTCGAAATCGGCGGGCAAGCTGCCGGTCATGAAGGACCCGAAATTCAATCAGGCTTTTCTGCAGGATACTCCGGAATTGAAGAGCAAGCAGATCCAAAGCATGTTCAAAAGCAAACCGGCGCCGGCACCGGCATACTCGATGCACTACAGCAAGGCGAGAGGCATTCTGGTCAACAACTTCGTCGAATATGTCAACGGTACGAAGGATGTCAATACGGCGCTGAGAGAGTCGGATGAAGCGATTAACCAAATGATCGAAGCCGAGAAGAAATAGATGAGGAATAAGCTGTTCGAGCGTACGTTCTGTGTCCTTCTTGTCCTATGTCTTGTTCTGGCCGGCTGCGGGATGTCCCGCAGGCCGGTCCCGGCGGACATGCCGGCCGCCTCGGATACGGCGCTATTGTCGCCTGGGGATCGGATTTTTGCGACCAAGCCCTATCGAGGCTTGCTCACGGTACGGTATTTGGATTTGCAGCATGCGGAAGCGAGCGGGGACAGCATTGTCGTGCAGTCGCCGGACGGGAAGACGATGCTGATCGATGCCGGCACTCCGGCTGTCGGACCGCAGGTGGTAACCTATTTGGACCGGCTCGGCATCGACAAAATCGACATTGCCGTAAACACGCATCCACACCCGGATCATATCGGAGGATTCGAAAGCGTCTTCCGGGCGAAAACCGTCGATTTGTTTTACCTGGAAACCTGAAGCCCGCGTGCCCATAAGCTGACCGTGCGCGGCCTTCTGCGGAAGCAGCTCGTCCCGTTCATCTGAATATCATCGGCGACCCTCCTTTATTCCTCCACGCGGTAAGCGGACGGCAAATACTTGCTCAGGAACGTCCCTGCGAATTGCTCGAACAGGCTGTTCAAGTTGTGCCCATCATGGATATGCACTATAGTGAGAATAAAATCGGAAGCCGACCTTTGATGTGCGTAAATGTCGATCCATGCATGCAAAATGTCGCCTGCTATTCCGCGACCCGGAGAGGACGAACTCAAGTCATGAATCCTTATCGAAAGCGGAGTTCGCTCCTCTTTGTCATAGCGATCGTATGGCTGGCCATTACCGGCTGCAAGCAGCATCAAGCGGTACAACCGCCGCAAACGGCGGAGGATAGTCGGCCTCCATCGGCATCGCCGGCACCGGAGCCTCCGCCTCCCGGCAAACAGCAAGACGCCGATCCAAGCCCAAGCTCCAACCCGGCCGCCCCAGAGGAGAAATCGTTCAAGGTCAAGCTGTCCGCGGTCGGGGACGTGCTCATCCACAGTTCCGTATACAAGGACGCGCAAACACCGGAAGGCTATGATTTCAAACCGATGTTCGAACCGGTCAAACGGTATATCGAAGATGCGGATATCGCGCTGGCCAACCAGGAGAGCATGATCGGCGGGGAGGAGCTCGGCCTGTCCGATTATCCGCGATTCAACGGACCTGCCGAGGTCGGAGATGCGTTGAAGGACGCCGGATTCGATGTCGTGAACTTGGCCAACAACCATACGCTCGACCGCGGCGAGCAAGCCGTACTGAATACGATCCGCCGTTATAAGGATCTCGGCATGGTGTATACGGGCGCTTATATGTCGGACGACGACCGGAGACAGCTGCGAACGCTGGACAAAAATGGGATATCGTTCGCCTTCCTGTCCTATACGTATGGGACCAACGGGATTCCGGTGCCGGAAGGCAAAGAGTACCTGCTCAATATCATCGATTTGCCGAAAATCCGGAAAGAGGTCGCGGAAGCCCGCAAGCAGGCGGACGTTGTCGTCGTCAGCTTCCATTTCGGGCAGGAATACGCCGATATGCCGAACGACGAGCAGAAAGAAGTCGCCCGTGCGGCCGCGGAAGCGGGGGCGGCGGTCGTCATCGGGCATCATCCGCACGTGCTGCAGCCGGCGGAGTGGATCGGGACGGCTGACGGCCGCCAAGCTTTTGTCGTCTACTCGCTCGGCAATTTTATAGCCGCGCAGGAAGGCGATCGCAAAAGAATCGGCGGCATTATTCAACTGGAGGTAGAGAAGACGGTGAAGGGCGACGACATTCGCATTCAGGTGAAGCGGCCCTCCTTTATTCCGACTTGGATTCATAGGGTCAACTGGCGGAAGTACAAAGTCGAGCCTTTGCGGACGGTAGAGGAAAGCCAGCTTCCCCATGCGGGAGCGGCATGGCGGGAGATCGCCGACCATATGAAGCAATGGATGCCCGAGCTGGACTTTCCCGCGAGTTGAATAAAGACGGAAGGCTCGTTGCAAATCCGGTAAGCATTTCATGGGCTGCAGGCCGCGAAACCTTCACCTTGCACCAACGTATTTACATGAGATGGAAAAAATACATACGCAAGGAAGTGGATCGAATGGGCTTCAGCACCTCCTCCGTACTGGTAACGCCTATTTTCTTTTTGTACCTGGCTTTCATCGCCCTCGGCTTTTATTGCTTGATTCTGTTCGTCCGCCTGGCCCACAGAGGGATTAAAGCTCTGGACCTGTATATTCAAGCGAAGAATCGGCAAGATCGATATTAGCCCGGCATTCCTGAATATATGGCCGCAGGTTCGGCATCCCCAATCGCGGCAGGCGTTTTTCCGGTCTTGGCGAAGGGGCTTCGGGGCTTCGGGGCTTCGGGGCTTCGGGGCTTCGGGGCTTCGGGGCTTCGGGGCTTCGGAGCTTCGGGGCGCTTAGGGGCTTAGTGGCTATCGGGGCGCGCGCGGCTTTGGGGCTCTCTTGAGCTCCGGAGCTCCCATAAGATGCGGCAGCCGGCGCATCCGACCAATAGCGGAACGCAGTTCTTCTATTGGCTGGATTTCCTTTTATTTACCGGAAATAAAGGAACCGTTTTCCGCTATTGTCTCGGCCCGAGGGTAAGCTTGCTCTATATGAGCCGGATAACGGAACAGAGTTCCTTTAATGTTCTCGCGGACTTCATTTTCATGCGAATAACGTACTTCTTTTCCGCTATTCCCCATATCTGCGGCACTTTTCCTGCAACAGCCCCGATTCATCCATTCGACCGATCTTTCCCTTATTCCTCGGCCAATCGATTTGCACTTGAAATATATTGCAGGACTAGGTCAAATCCGGTATTGTAAACATATTGTGAAGAAGCAGAGATTAGAGGGGGATAAGGGGCTTGACTGCAAGAACCGGATATATGACGTTTTTGGTCGCGGCCGCCGCGGCTATTATTTTTGCGATTACGCGGGTGGAGAACTGGGGAATTTTATGCCTGCTCGTGCTGGCGTTGGCGCTGATCGGCGCGGGGAAAGACGCCAAGGCGATATCGTGGGGACAGTTCATGCCGCTCGGGATCGTCGTGCTGTTCGTTTTTTTCCTCATCTATCATTATGCCAATCCGATGTGGCACCGGGTTGTCGGCTACCAGACGGCCAATCTCCGCCACATCTTTCAATGGAACGACATCTTCAATTCGATTCCGTTCAATGATGCCCGCTACTTCCGCTTTTGGCAGCCGGACTGGCTGACGACTTATTTCCAATGGGTATACAATTACGGGTTTGCGCTTTCGTATTGGATATGCGTCATCCGCGCCTTCTTTACGAAGGATGTGCAGAAGTTCGGTCGCTACTCGCTTGCCGGATATTTGCTGCAGGTGCCGCTCATCCTGCCGTTTTACAACCTCGTCCTGCTGCAAGAGGTATGGTTTGTGCAGGGGACCCCGGATTTGCTGGAACGGGCACTGACTCCCGAGCAGCAATTTTCCACGACGATGAATTGCTTCCCGAGCATGCATACGTCGATCGCCTTCGCCGCCTTCCTTCTCGCCATGCGAGAGAAAAGCGCCTGGTACCGCTGGTGGATCGGCACATACTGCATTTCCATCATCGTCTCCACCATGTATTTGAAAATCCATTGGATCATCGACGTGTTCGCGGGCATGGCTTTCGCTTACGGTTGCGTCAAGCTGGCCGACTGGATCGTGGGCACCCGGCTGTACGCCTCGTTTACCGCATGGTTCGAAGGACTGGGCGGACGATTGCAGGAACGGTTCATGACGCCAAAGGCGCCGCAGGCGGCAAAGCCCGTCCAATCGGATCAAAGCACGCTGCACGGCTAATGGCGGCCGCCCTCCCTAATCGGAGAAGGCGGCTTTTTCGTTTCTTCAAGTCCGAATGCCATCAGAGCCTGACCGGACGACCTTCCTCCGCGGAGATGTTGGCCGCCGCCGTTACTTCGAACGAACGGAAAGCATCGGCATAGTCCGACCGTATCCGGGACGTATCCCCAGTTCGCACCGCATGCAGGAAAGCGGCGTTTTCCAGCACATAAGGGTCGGTTCCGTTCCGGTATTCGGTCGTACGATCCCGGCCGATCGCCTTCAATCCGGCGGAGCGGATCTCCAGCACGCCGGAGCTCGTATACAAATCCAACCCCGTATGATGCCCTCTCGGCAGCATGCACGTATTGGAAATCGTCGCGACGATGCCGCCGGCAAGCTTCATCGTGACCGAACCGACATCGGCCACGTCCGCTCCTTCATAAGATTCGTGAACGATACGCCGGCCGAACGCCGCATATACTTCCTCTACTTCGCCGCATAAATACCGGACCAGATCGACGAGATGCGTCGACTGCTCCACGAATTGCCCGCCGGACCCTTCCCGCCGTCTCCACCACGGCGTCGACGGCATACCTCCCATCCAATAGCCCAATGCCAAGCCGGTCGTGGCATTTTGCTGCAGCTCGCGGGCTTTCGCCACGGAATCGAGATACCGCCAATTGTATCCGACTGCCGTAACGAGCCGTTGCCCGGCCACCTTGTCCCGTACCGCCGCAATCGTCTCGGTTTTGATGGCAAGCGGCTTCTCGACGAAAAAAGGAATGCCGCGTTCGGCCAAGCTCATCTCGATCTCCCCGTGCGCCATCGGCGGAACGCATATGTAGACGGCGTCCGGCTTGCATTCGTCCAGCATCTGCTCCGTATTGCCATAAGCCTTCGCATCCGGCCATTGTATCGCCGACCGCTCTGCGCTTTCCAACGTTCTGCCGCAAATGGCGGCAGTCGTTACGCCTTCCATCTGCGATACGATGCGCTGATGTTTCTCGGCGAATTTGCCCGTTCCGACAAAACCTATACGAAGTTCCATAGAGCCCTCCCGGTTTTAAGGCTATATATTGTTCTGTATTAAAGAATATCGTTCTATATTAGAATACACTTCCTAAATGTCCCATCAATGAAAGTTTTGGCGAATGAAGGGGACAAAACCGTCGAAGACTTGCGGTGACCGGATTCATGCGGGAGAGCTCCCCCGTATTCTTACTACACGACTCTAATTTTTTCTTTGGCTCAAAAAACGACCCGCCCCTCGTAAATCGGCACAAGACTTTAGGCAAAACGCCCCCTCCCCGCATCTGCAAGTTCAAGCCGCAAGCCCCGAGGCAAGCGGTTTTTCCATTTGCATTTGATTTTCTTGTCAATAATCGTATCATAGAGAGAGGTAAAATTGGGTAACGGAGGACACGTTCATATGCACACGCAAGGGGCTTTACCCGTACTAGGCATCGTCGTACCTTGCTATAACGAGGAAGAAGTACTGCCCGAAACGATCGTACGTCTGACGCGCGTGCTCGATCGGCTTGTCGGGGAACGGCTGGCGTCCCCCGGCAGCTTCATGCTGTTCGTCGATGACGGGAGCCGGGACAAGACGTGGGAGCTGATCGAGAGCTTCCGTCATTCGAATCCGCGGGTCGCCGGTCTGAAGCTGGCCCGTAATGCGGGACACCAGAGCGCCCTGCTGGCAGGGCTGAACCGCGCCCGTCTGACGGCGGATTGCGCGGTATCGATCGACGCCGATTTGCAGGACGATCCGGATGCGATTCTCGAATTTATGGCCAAATATCACGAAGGCTACGATATTGTATACGGCATCCGGCAAAGCCGGACGACCGACACCGCGTTCAAACGCGGAACGGCGCAGTCGTTCTACAAGCTGATGAGCAAGCTCGGAGCCAAAATCGAATACAACCACGCAGACTATCGGCTCATGAGCCGTCGCGCGCTCGAGCAGCTTGACCGGTTCAAGGAGGTCAACCTGTTTCTGCGGGGCATCGTGCCGATGATCGGCTTCAAGAGCACCCGTGTATATTATGACCGGCACGAACGTTTCGCGGGGGAGTCGAAGTATCCGCTGAAGAAAATGCTTTCGTTCGCCTGGGACGGCATTACCGCATTGAGCGTGACGCCGATCCGGTTCGTCACCTTGGCCGGCTTCCTCCTGTTCGTGGTCAGTCTGGTCGCGGCGCTGTACGCGATCGTCCAGAAGCTGGCCGGCAATACCGTTTCCGGCTGGACTTCGCTTATGCTCTCGATCTGGTTTGTCGGCGGCATTCAGTTGATCAGCCTCGGGCTTATCGGTGAATATATAGGAAAGATTTACAAGGAAGTAAAGCGTCGTCCGCTGTACATCGTGGAAACCGATCTTGCCGCGCAATCCGAAGCTCCCGGCGGGACAAAACCGGATGCATCCGATAAAGCCGTCGCCAAGGCGGCGCAGGAGACGCTGCGATGAGACTTCTGCTCGCTGCCAAGCTGCCGGCAATACTTACCGGCTCATTCCTTCGATTTCTGCTGGTGGGAGTATTCAATACGATAGTCGGGCTGTCCATCATGGCCTTTCTGCTGCACGTCGCCGGAATCGGCTACTGGGCCTCCACTTTTCTGGGCAATGCGGTAGGCGCGCTGGTCAGTTATATGCTGAACAAACGGTTCACGTTCCGTTCCAAAGCGAAGGTAGCCGGCAGCTTATGGAAGTTTCTTCTCGTCACCTTGGTTTGCTACGGCTTGTCTTACGGGATCGGCTTATACGGCGGCCTGCTGATCGCGGCCGTTCTGCCCTGGTTTCCCGACAACCGCGTGCATGACGCGGCGACTTTGCTCGGAACGGGCCTGTACACGATAACCAACTATTTGGGACATAAATATTTCAGCTTTCGGACGGAGCCTTCCGTTCGGAGTCAGGCGGGTGAGTCCTCTTGAGAAGAATACCAGGCTTTACCTTCTGGACGATGGCCGCAGCGTTGGTCGTCATGGTGTACGTGCTGTTCGTGAGACCGATCGTCGGCATCGCCGACAACGGCGACTTTTTGCGCATCATGGCCTCGTCCGGTCTGGACTACCTGGATCCAAATCTCTCCTACGAAGATAAATATTTCGGCAACTTTATACGCGAGTTCAAGCTGACCTCGCTAGGGATCGGCGGTTACGCCTCGACGCAGGTGCCGCTCGTCATTATCGCCACTTGGCTGAACAAGCTGGCCCACAGCAGAGAAGTATTCGACATGCGCTTCATGGCCGTCGTGTACGGGCTGCTGCTGCTCGCCGCTTTCTGGGCCGCCACCCGTTACCACCGGACGCTTCCGCTCGCCAGCCGGATTGCGCTCGGGCTGCTGCTCGTGTTCGTATTTGCCGATGTGGGGTATATCGGCTATTTCAATTCGCTGTTCGGCGAGCCGGTGTCGCTCGTGTTTCTGCTGCTGACCGTCGCTCTGGCGCTCGCCGCAGCTACCCGGGACAGGCCGTCGCGCAAGCTGCTTATCGCCTTCTTTATATGCGCGATCTTTTTGACCGGCTCGAAGGTGCAGAACGCTCCCGTCGGCATCCTGATCGCCCTGCTCGGCTTGCGTTTTCTGCGGCTTCGCGGCGATTCGGCTTGGCGCAGGACGGTGATCGGCTTCTCCGCTTTTCTGGCGTTGGGCTCGCTGGCCATGTACCTGTTCGCTCCCAAGCAGCTCAAAGAGATCAATATGTATCAAACCGTATTTTACGGCGTAGTGAAGGATTCGCCCACCCCGGAGGAAGACTTGGAAGAGCTCGGCGTATCGAAAGAGCTTGCGGTTCTGGCCGGCACAAACTTCTTCACCCCGGACACGCCGATTCCGCAGCGCGATCCGCGGATGTACGACCTGTTCTACGACCATATGAGCCACGGCAAAATAGCGCTGTTTTACTTGAAGCACCCCGGTCGGTTTTTCGGGAAGCTCGAAATAGCGGCCGAGAACGGGATGACGATCCGCCCGTACTACTTGGGCACCTACGAGAAAAGCGAAGGAATGCCGAGAGGCGCCGTCTCGAACAAATTCGGCTTATGGAGCGAATGGAAGCGGACTTTGCTGCCGAATACGCTCTGGTTCCTTCTCCCGTTCAGTCTGCTGTACTATTTCGTTCTGTGGATGGAGTGGCGGAATGCCTCGTCGCTCGGGGGACGAATCTATGCGGAGACGTTCGCCCTCGTCGGGCTGATCGGCATCGTGTCGTTTCTTATCCCGGTCATCGGGGATGGGGAGGCCGATTTGAGCAAGCATCTGTTCCTGTTCAACGTCTGCTTCGACCTGATGTTCGTCGCCAGCGTGCTCTGGATCGTGCATAAGGCGGCGGTCGCTTTGGGCGGTCGACCCTCTTATGTCCGGTACGACTCGTGGCGGTAGGGAGTAGCCGTCCAACAGCCTTCTTTAGGGAGGCATCCGCTGACTGAGCGCTTGGATCGTATGATTCGCGCCTCGAGACGACAGCTCAGCGGTCCGGCATACATTTGTATGCGAGGCCAAGGGTATGGCCGGCGGATTTACGGAACTAGCTGCCGCGGCCGACAAGCCATGGGAATCAGAAACCTGGTCGGTAGACCAAAAAACATCCAAGCCTCACGTGAGGTATTGGATGTTTTTTGTATTGCGGCATAATCCGCATACAACTTGGAGGCGTTTCGGTCGGCGTGAGTATGACGTTGCTCGCTAATAGAAGAGCTGTATTCCGCTATTGCCCCAAATTCCGGTAAATTCTGGACGATAACGGAACAGGCCTCCGCTATTCCGATATTCGGGGTGAAAATGGATAGTGAACTACGGATTAGCGGAACGTTTTTCCGTTATATTGCTATCGACACAAGAACTCGGCCCCATAACGTACGCCGGTTCCGCTATTTCATGGATTCGCGGTCCCCAATCCCCGGAAAAACAGCCAGTCTTCACCGATTACGCGGTACATGCGTTTCAGCACGCGATTGAGGTTCTCGCAGTTTGTGGCGGACGGCCTCCCGACCGGAGCTGTCGCAGTTTTCTTGCGGACGGTTTCCCGGTCCAAGCGGCGGCTCAAAACCTCAATCTCCGGGACAACCCCATGGCAATCGCGCAAGCTATGCCGCCTCCGCCTTCCGATCCTTCGGCAGCAGGATGGCCAATACGCCGAGCAGCGGCAAATACGCGCAAAGCTTCATAATGTAAGCGATGCTGGTAGCGTCCGCAATCCAGCCGAGCACGACCGAGCCGAGACCGCCCAGTCCGAAGGCAAGTCCGAAGAACAGGCCGGACACGAGCCCTACATTGCCGGGCAGCAGCTCCTGGGCATAGACGACGATGATCGAGAAGGCCGAGGAGAGGACGAAGCCTGCGCATACGCACAGCACGCCCGACCAGAACAAATCGGCGTACGGCAGCGCGATGGAGAACGGCGCCGTCCCGAGGATGGACAGCCAGATGATGTTGCGTCTGCCGAACCGGTCCGCGAGCGGTCCGCCGAAAAACGTTCCCGCCGCCGTAGCGACCAGGAATGCAAACAGAAACAGCTGCGCATGCTCGACCGTTACCCCGTAATCGTCGATCAGGTAAAACGTATAGAAGCTTGTAATGCTGGACATATACACATGCTTCGAGAATACGAGAAATACTAAAATGACGATCGCCGATACGATCTGGAACCGGGAAAGCGCGCCTATCCGTTCCCCCGGGCCATTGCGCTTCGTCGACGAGCGGGGCGCGACGTTTTGCCGCTTGTACCAGCGTGCCACGTAATACTGGATCGCGATGCCCGCCAATGCGACGAACGTAAACCAGATGACGCCGAACTGGCCGAGCGGGACGAACAGCACCGCCGTCATAATCGGACCGAGCGAGCTGCCGATATTGCCGCCCACTTGGAAAATGGACTGGGCCAGCCCTCGCCTCGCGCCGGCGGCCAAGTAAGCGACCCGGGACGACTCCGGATGGAAAATCGCCGAGCCGATACCCATGGCCGTAACCGCCAGCAGGATAGTCGCGAAATTCGGAGCAAGCGCAAGCGCCACGATACCGACCAAGGTAAAGCCGACGCCGATCGGCAGTATGTACGGCCTCGGGCGAATATCCGCATACGTGCCCACTATCGGCTGCAAAATCGATGCGGTGATGTTCATCGCGAAGGCGATGAAGCCGATCTGGGTGTAAGACAAGCTGAGCGAGTCCCGCAATATCGGAAACAGCGCCGTCACGGTCGACTGCATCGAATCGTTCAGCAGGTGGACGATGCTGATCGCGAACAAAATCGGAAATACGGTTGTGGATACGGGTGCAGCCTGTGCGGCGGCGGCGGTTCTTGCCACTGTTGTCATCTCCCTAAGGTGTTTGGAAGGAACGGTCGGGTTCCTGCCTACTCGGTATTCCATATTTGAGCGATTATAGCACGATAAGGCGGGAAGGCGTCAATACCGAAATTAGTGTAAACGTTCCCTTATGGAGGCGGATACGGCCGAGGCGTTTCGGGGAGTGCCCTGCGTTCACTGATCCGTCAATACGGCTGAAGCCCGCGAAATCGTCGATTCGATTTCACAGACTCTTGGTTCGGTACAACGACGCAAGGAGGCCGTTTCTCCCGAAAGGGAAAAACGGCCTTGGCTTCCTTCGCCGGCCCGTTACGCGCTACGCGCGAATATCGAGGCTGCCGCCCAAATGGGGCTGCACGCTTTGCTGCAGCATTTGCGCCAGCTGCGCCCCTTGCGCTTCCGCCGATTCCTTCACCTTGCTGAGCATTTGGATGCCGACCGCAAGCGGAAGATCGCTTTTGCTGAATTGGGAATACGCCGCGTTTAACGATACGCTCATGACAGATCCTCCTGACGATTGGTTGTCCATTTCCCTACAAACCCGATCATACCACGCTGCCCGACGCCCGAACAACCATAAATTAGCAAATATAGGCCCCGAGCAGTCAAGCCAGATCGAGCCTCATCTTGACCGTATGAAGCGCATATCCGTAAAACAGCTCCTCCGTCTCCCCGACGACCCGGAATCGTTTGGCGTCGTAGAAGGCGCGGCCCGTCCGATTCGTCTTTTCGACATTGACGAACAGACGCTTCGTGCCTTGGAGCCGTTCTATCCCTTCCTTCAGCAGCATCGTGCCGATTCCCGCTCCTTGCGCCTCCGGCATAATGTAGATCGCGCCAAGCTCCGCTTCCTCCGGGTCGCCCCGGGACTTGAAAAAGTTGCCGAAGCCTACGATCGTGCCGTCCCGCTCCGCGATCAGCAGCAGCGAATTGTCCAATCTTCGCTTCAGCGCCTCGTCGGAGTAGAAGGAATCCAGAAACCGGACGCGCACCGGTTCCGGTATCGTGTAAGCATACGTATGGTGCCAAGTCGTGCGGGCAACCTTCCGTACGTCGGCGATGTCCTTTTCCTCCATGCTACGAATGATGACCCCCACAGCTCCACCCCGCAAACATCTCTTTGGTCAACAGTGTACCAAAATGCCGCCCATTCCGTAAGACGGTATTGCGGCCGATCGGCCGAAACACGGCTTCGCCGCAACAATGCCGGGTTCAAAACAATCGCGCAACCGCTCCGACCCATAAGGTCGCCGGCAAAAATAGGGCTTGCGCGAGTAGCGTTCCGCACAGCCGCGATATCATCATGAGGCCGAACATGCGTCCGAGCTTGTGCTTCTCTTTCGGGTCGGCCAGCGCCCGGTCCGTATGAATCGCCACCTGCGGATCGATGAATATCGTCAGCAGCACGGTCGCCAGCCCGTTGATCAAGCCCGACGATTGCGAAATCGATACGAGATTTTCCGGATGCAGGTACGAAGCGTACAGGGTCGACAAAACCCCGATCGTATAAATGGCGGTCACCGTCATATTGAGCAGCAAAAACCGTTTCGGAATGCCGTAAAGCCGCAGCTCCCGGATCATCGACAAGGTCGGCCTGCGCAAATGGGACTTGGCGGAACGAAGCTTGTCCACCGTCACGCCGCCGAGCAGCTTCGGAATCGAGCCCGCCGCCTCCAGATGGACAACCGCCCGGGAAAACAAACGGACGAATGAAGGAAACAACGCGATAGCGATCAGCGTCCCGACCGACGATGCGCCGATAACCATCCTCAGGGACGATTCCAGCTCAAATCCCGGATCTTTCAATGCCCGGTCGACCATGCCGCCGGTCAACGGCGCCTGAGCCAGGTTCGCCGTCCGGGCCACGAGCACGATCACCCCTGCCAGCGAAAGGGCGACGGCCAGCTTGCCCGTACGCACCCCGGCGAACCGGACCGAGTAAGACAACGTTTCCGCCGCATGGATCAGCACGGTCAGCATGCACACGATCAGCAAGTTCACCGCCATGTCCGCACCCTGCCGATCGTAAGCCGCAAATCCATATAGATTCCTCCTCGTTTGCGGCCGGACTGCTGCAGGAGTCGAATCCCGCGTATGATCAGCCTTGGAGCCGTCCGCGTCGTATACAGATTTTGACACGTGCAGCCCGTTTCCTGCAAGCGGCTTGTATTGTTACTTCCCGGGATCTTCCGCCGCCTAGCCCCCGGCTTGCCTGTTCCGCTCCATCCAACATACGCCGTAATCGACCAACGGCTTTTGCGGCATCAGCATGGCCATCGCATTGGCGATGCGCCCAGACCGGACAAGTCCGGTATGCTTCGCGAAATCGCGTCCGATCGCCTCGAAATCCGACGAATCGTAGTCAAGCTCCCGGAAGCTCGCCCACTCCCTGATGCCGTCGCGAACGATCGGGGCTTTGGCGGTCATCTCCGTTTTGCCGGGAAAATCGGCACGCATTTCCGCGAGATGCAGCGAAGTGTTGTTGCCGTGCCCGACCCCGAGCAGCAGCACCCAACCTTCCGCCTCATAGATGCGGGCGAGCGGCGAGCGCTCCCCCATTCCGAACTCCAGCGGATGATCGGCAACGATGTCTTGGACTCGGTTGCCCCGGGCGGCGAAGGAAAGCTGCGGATGAAGGCTGCGAACGGCCCCTTTCTGCTTGCGGAAGCATTCGGGAATCGCCCCCATGTTGCGGGTCGGCGTCAAATCCGGGTCGTACGCCGGCATCGTCCTTCGGATCGGCTCCCACCACGATTCCCGGACAGGCGGCATGCTCCAGCCGCCGGGATCGGACAAACCGCTCGTATGCGTCGGCATGACCAGCGTGCCTTCCGGCCCGAGCACTTGCTCCAGCGCCAAAACGACGTCGACCGGCCCCCCGGGCATCCAGCCTCCCATCGCCTTCATGGACGAATGGACGAGAAGCGTCATACCCGCGCTTACCCCCATAGCGGTCAGGTCCTCGACTAAAGTTTCGATCGTAATCAGGTCTCCCTGAATTTCCTGCTGCACCGTTTTGACCTCCCCAGTTTCCTTTTTCCTAATTATCCGCATCTCAGGCAGCGGCATGCCAGTGATTTTTTGACTATAGTCGATTAGCGCGAGCGAGAGGAAAGCGGCGAATGCCGTCCCATCGAAAGATGCGACCGTGTGGAGACGACTGTCCACCTACCGCGCATACTAGCGACTCAGTCCGAGTATGGCCTGCAACAAAAGCGCAGGACAGGAAGGAAGCCGACACAGGAACCCGAGCTAACGGACAGGAGCGACGTTACTAAACGAATCGCCCTCATTCAATCTTCGTAACGGACAGGAGCGCTGTTATGGGTGGGAAAACTTGTCTGAAAGAGCCTCGTGTCACGTGATAAGGTCTACGGTGTCCGTTACCTTCAACAAAGCCATTTCTCGCCCAATAAAGTCTATGGTGTCCGTTACGCCGATCTTCCATCTCTTGGTACCTGAGTAGTAACAATGAGGTTCATTAACAAGCAAATTCGGTTCACTATTCACCGGCTGGCGCGATGGCGCCACTGCGGCATCCGTTCCAATACCGGTTTCCGGTTGCGATCAGCAAAATAGAGGGGCGCCTTAGTCACGCTCCCCCGCTATTAGTGAAGGAAATCTATCCATGACGGCAAAAAAAAGCCTACGCCCTGTTCGGTCCGAACGAACGGGCACAGGCTTTGCAATTCGCTTACACGATCTCCTGCGGGGCGTCCGCGACGCAGCGGAACCCGATGTTGCCTGCCGAGCTGTCCGGCGTATTCGAGTTGCGGGCGGCCACGCGATACCGGTTGCAGTACGATTTATGGCACAAATACGAGCCGCCGCGCATGCTGCGGCGCTCTCCCGAAGCCGGTCCCTTCGGGTTGTCCGCGGGTTCGTCGACATAAGCCGTCCGGCTGAACCAGTCGTTCACCCATTCCCACACATTGCCCGACACGTTGTATAAGCCGTAGCCGTTCGGCTCGTACGACATGGCCGGGGCGGTACCGACGTAGCCGTCCCGCTTCGTGTTTTTCTCCGGAAACGTCCCTTGCCATATGTTGCACATATGCTTGCCTTCCGGGGTCAGCTCGTCTCCCCACGGGTACGTCTTCTGCCCCAGACCCCCGCGAGCGGCATACTCCCACTCCGCTTCGGTCGGCAGCCGCTTGCCCGCCCATTTGCAATAAGCGGCGGCATCGTTCCAGGTCACATGCACGACAGGATGATCCATCCGCTCCTCTATGTCCGAGCCCGGCCCTTCCGGCTGAAACCAGAAGGCGCCCTTGACGCCGAACCACCACGGCGTCCCCTGCACACGGCCCATCAGATGGGGCGTCTGGCGAGCCGTCAAAAACATCTCGAATACGTAGGACCAGCCGAACTTCTCCGCTTCCGTCTTATAGCTCTTCGCATTTACGAATTCGGCGAATTGCCGGTTCGTGACGGTGCAGGCATCGATATAAAACGGCTTCAGCTTCACCGTGCGTACCGGGCCTTCGCCGTCGGCCGGAAAGCCGTCCTTGCTGCTGCCGTTGCCCATACGGAATTCGCCGCCGGGCAAATAGATCATATCGGAGCGCCGATGCGGTTCGGCGTTCTCCGTCGGCACCTCGCGACTTTCAGGCTGGACGGCGCTGCCGCCTATCGCTTCGACGGACGCAGCAATATCCGGCCCGGTCGATTTTTTGAACGATTGCAGCTCGATACTCGCCCTGCCGGTCGAACAGCATGAGCCATTGCCCTTATGGTCTTCCGTCACTTCGATCCCCTCTTCCGCTCTCCTTGATGTCCTCTACCGTCAATTTTAACGAATAATCGGGACAGGGGCAAATCCGTTAGCTATCGTTCGACATGCGGGGAATAACCGGCCGAGCCTGCAAGCTCCGCACAGCGGAAATGCCGTACGGAGCTTGTTGCATGTTCCGGCGCTTGCGGTAATGTTTGGCGCGGCGCCGGCCTCGTTTACGGTACGGGCAATGATATACCGCGGGGACGAACTGTCACACGGCTTGTTCGCATGTATTCGGTACAGCCGAATATATATAGGAGAAACAACCATTCCACTTTAAAAGAGGCGGCTCATGCAAAAACAATCTTTTGTGCGGGGGACGTTCATCCTGACGGCGGCGTCCCTGACTACGAGAATTCTCGGATTCGTAAGCGGCATCTTTTTGGCCCGTTCGCTCGGAGCGGAGGGAATCGGGCTGCTGATGATGGCCCATCCTCTCGTTCCGCTCGTTATTACGCTCACCGAATTGGGGCTGCCGGTCGCCATATCCAAGCTGGTGGCCGAGGCCGATGTCAAAGGGGATAAGCTGAAGGAGAAACGGATTTTGGCCGTTTCGCTCGTCATTACCGGGACGTTAAGCATCATCCTGACGCTGCTCGCCCTGCTGGGCTCCAAGTACATCGCGGCTTTGTTCCTGACCGACCAGAGGGCTTATTACGCCATGCTGGCGATCACGCCCATCGCCCCGATCGTCGCCATATCGGCGGTGCTGAAAGGCTATTTTCGCGGCAAGCAGCATATGATGTCGATCGCCTTGTCCGACGTATTCGAGCATATCGCCCATATCGCGTGCATGCTCGCCCTCGTTCAGCTTTTGCTGCCATACGGCATCGAATACGCGGCGGCAGGCGCAATGGTCGGGGCTGTCGTGGGCGAAGGGGTAGGCTTGCTCTACTTGGTCACGAAATATAAATGGAACGGGCGGAACGACGGGCTGCGGCAAAAGGCGTCCGAGCATTTGCGCCACGGGAACGGAAAGCGCACCTTCGCGGAGCTGATGCGGATGGGCCTGCCGACGACCGGTCTCGGCTTCGTCCATTCGATCTACAGCGCCTTTCAGCCGATGCTCATTACGAAAAGCTTGGCGCTGTTCGGACTCGGCACCGCCATGGCGACCAAACAGTACGGGCTGCTCGTCGGTTATGCGTTCCCCTTGCTCGTTTTCCCGAGCTTCATTACGCATTCGTTGTCGACGGCGCTGATCCCGGCCGTAAGCGAGGCGATGGCCAACCGCAACGGGATGGACGTACACCGCAGGATGGACCAGGCGATGCGGATCGCCCTGTTCGTAGGCGCGCCGGCGACCGTCATTTTGTACATATGGGCGACTCCCTTGACGACTTTGCTCTATAACGCGCCAGAGGCGGGCCCGCTGCTCAGGCTGCTAGCGCCCGTATTCTTCCTGCATTATTTCGAGGCTCCGCTGCACGCCGTCCTGCTCGGGCTCGGCAAAGCCGGCACGACGATGTGGAACTATATCGCCATGACGATCATGAAAGCGGCGGCGATTTATTTCATGGGCAGCCAGTTCGGCATTACCGGCGTCGTGCTCGGGATGAACTTCGGCATCTGCTTTATTACGCTGCTCAACTTTTTCTCGATATCGAGCTTGATCGGGTTTTATTTGGATCTCCGCCGATTTGTGAAAGTCGCTCTCTGCATGGCGGCGATGGCATTCGCCGGACAGTCCGCCTACTCGTATGCGCAGCATATCGGCATGCAGCCGTTGTGGAGTCTGCTGGGCTCGATCGGAATCGCGCTTGCCGCGTTCCTGCTGTCGCTCGTGCTGACGAATACGATTAACGGCAGAAACGTACTGCGTTTCGGCGGACCGGGCGGCATCGTTACTTTGCGCAAATAATACCGGACTGCCTCAAGAACGCAACCGCACTGTATCCATCGCCCGACACAATAAATCGAGCATGGCGTCGATATCCTCCTCCGACACGATCAAAGGCGGCATGAGACGGATCGTCGACGGATGAGGGGAGTTGATCAGCAAGCCTTCCCGCAAACAAGCCGCAACGAGCTCGGCGCCGCAGGGGACCGGGAGGTCGAAGGCGAGCAGCAGTCCTTTGCCCCGTATCGGGCTTAAGCGATAAGCTTCCGCGACTTCATTTATCCGACGCGTCAAGCATTCGCCCATCAACTCCGCATTCCGGGCAAGCTGCCGGGTCACGATCTCTCGGACGACGGCTTGCCCGACCGCCATCGCGAGCGGCTGTCCGGTGTACGTTCCGCCTTGATCGCCGGGTTCGAACACATTGAACCGATCCCGGACGAGCAGCGCGGCCAAAGGGAAGCCTCCGCCGATGCCTTTGCCGAGCGTCATTACATCGGCCTGGATGCCGTAATGCCCGGATGCGAACATTTTCCCGGTTCTGCCAAGCCCGGTCTGGATTTCATCGAATATGAGCATGATGCCCCGCTCATCGCACAGCTCGCGCACTTTGCCCAAATAGTCCGCGTCAGCCGGATGAACTCCTCCCTCCCCTTGAACCAGTTCCAGCATAATCGCGCACGTATTGCCGTCGACGGCGGCCAGCAAGCCGTTCCAATCGTTCAGCGGAACGTGCTTGAACCCGGGCATGCTCGGGGCGAAAAGGCTTTGCCAGCGCGCTTTGCCCGTAGCCGACATCGTCGCCAGCGTACGCCCGTGGAAGCTGCCCGTCATGGTGACGATCCCGTAAGCTCCGCCGAGATGAAGCGCACCGTGCTTTCTCGCCAATTTGATCGCTCCCTCGTTCGCTTCCGCGCCGCTGCTGGCGAAAAACGCTTTGTCGTAGCCGGACAATTCCGTCAGTTGCTTGGCAAATTCGATCATCGGCCTATTGTAGAAAGCCGGACTGGCATTCACCAGCATGGACGACTGGCTCGACAGCGCATCCCGGATCGCGGCGGGCGAATGGCCCAGACACGTGACGGCCCAGCCTCCGATGAAATCCAAATAGCGGGCACCGTCCGTGTCCCACAGGTACATCCCTTCTCCCCGCTCCATGACGATTCCGGGACGGACCGCCGTATGCATAATCGTTTGCTCCGCATCGGCCAGCAGCTGCGGCGTAGTTGTCTTCCGTACATGAATCATGCGATCACCTCCGATAAATATGAATTATTATACATAATTATGTATTTTTATTCAATATAAGTCCACCCGTATACGAATTAGAGCACTTGCAGCTTGCAGTCCTAATATCGGTTCAATCGGGCATTTCTGCAAAATAAGAGCGGTTCGGGGCTGTTATTTCCCGCCATTCCCTCATAAATCGGTGAAATGCCGGCGAATAAGAGCTGCAAGCAACTCTTATTTGCCGATAAGGTCGAGTCGACCGTTTAATAAGAGTTGGTTAAGACCGCTATCCTTCACCGCTCATACGGTTAACACCTCATGTATGCGGAGTAGGCAAATAAAAACTACGACCGCATCATAATCCGCATACAAGCCGGAGGCGTACTTGCGGGCGTAATAAGATGCGCCAGAGTATAACGGCGCCGGATTCCGTTATTGCCTCGATTTTCGTTACACTCCTGAGTATAACGGCACAGGCTTCCGTTATTTCGATCTCACAAGGTGAAAATGGGTAGTAAACAGTGGAATAGAGGAATAGAATTCCGTTATTTTGCTGTCGGCACTGCTTTCCGGGTCCATAACATACGTCAGTTCCGCTATTTTGTCGATACCCGGTCTCGCGAGCGTCGGAAAAGGCGGCAAGCGTTCAACGATCATGCGAGGTATGTACTTCTGTATGCGGATTAGGCTGCACAAAAAACGAGCCCTCTTCATAGAAGGCCCATCCGTTCGTTTCGACTTTGATTCAACTATTCTTTCTTATCTTGTAGCTTCGGCACGCTTGCAGCCAGCGCTCTACCATTCCCGGATTGGAGCCGAAATGGAAATGGACGTATCCCGCGACAAGATTGGCTGTCGCAAAGCCGTCGGGCTTTGTCCCCGAGCGTCCTGTCGTCGTATAAGCGGGAGAAGGGAACGCACCCCCGCGGGGCTGAAACGCGGAATAGTGAAACTCGTGGCCTCTCGCCGCTTCCCCTTCGCCGAGCAGGAAGTTTTGTTCCGTCCCGGCGATTTCCCGGTAGCCGAGCGCCGCCAGCTTCGGCTGCATCGTCACCGAGCCTTTGATCAGACCGACCATCGGATACTCGTTTCCATGCGTATCGCGGATCGCCTCGGTCAAATACATAAACCCTCCGCATTCCGCCAGCGTCGGCATCCCGCTCTCGATTCGCTCCCGTACGGATGCCTTTACCTCCTCGAAGCCGGCCAGCCGTTCCGCAAACTCCTCGGGAAACCCTCCGCCGATATACAAGCCGTCCGCCTCCGCCGGTACGGATTCCCCGGCCAGAGGGGAGAAGAACCTGCATTCGGCTCCGTGCGCCTCCAGCAGCTCCAAATTTTCCGGGTAATAAAAATGGAAGGCCGGGTCCTTCGCCACGGCGATCACGATGCCGTTGTTCCGCGACGTCCTTGCGAATAGCGTCGGAGTGCAGGCCAAAGGCTTGCAAGCCGCTATCTCCATCAGCAAGTCGAGATCGAGCCGCTCCGCGATCAACGCCCCGAGCTTGTCGAACATGGGTCTTAGCTCGCCCCGCTCGATGGAAGGGACAAGTCCGAGATGCCTTTCCGGAATTTCGAGCTCCGTCTCCCGCTTCAAATAGCCGACGACCGGGATGCCGCATTCCTGCTCGATCGCCTCTTTCACGATCCGGTAATGCCCGTCGCTTCCCGCCTTATTGGCCACCACGCCGGCAATGCGGACAGAGGGGGAGAGACATTGAAAGCCTTTGACGACGGCGGCCGCACTGCGCGCCATGCTCTGCACATTGACGACGAGCAGAACCGGGGCTTCGATGATTTGGCTGATGTGCGCCGTACTGCCCTCGTCGGTCAACGGATCTTTCCCGTCGTACATCCCCATGACCCCTTCGATGACAGAGATGTCCGCCCCGTCACTCCCCCGAATGAATATTTCCTTCACTGCCTCCGGGCCGAGCATCCAGCTGTCCAAATTGCGCGAAGGCCTGCCCGTAACGGCGGCATGATACGTCGGATCGATATAGTCCGGTCCGCACTTAAAGCCCTGTATCGCGTAGCCCTGCGCCTGCAGCGCCGCCATAATTCCGATCGTTACGGTCGTTTTGCCCGCTCCGCTGCCCGTACCCGCGATGACGAGTCTGCGATGTGAAGAGTGCGGCTGGCCGGCGTCGTCGGAGATAGCGGCATGTGCCGTTCGTTCGCCGTACCGTCGGCGTTCGCTTTCGCGCAGTTCGCGATCGCTCCGTTTCAATTCGTCAGTCTCGCTTTCATACGGCGATTTCGCTGACTGCCGTTCGCTCATCATGGGGAACCTCTCCTATATCCAGGTTATGCGCCTTTGACCGGTACACGATGTTCGGCCATCCTTCCGAAATGATACCGCGAAATTGTCGAATCGTCCATATGGCGAGCCGGACAAGCTCAACTCCGGTAGGCCGGCATGTCCAGCAGCTCGTCGAGACCGACCGGGCTGAGCCGCTTCCGCTGCAGCGACTCGATCATGTGCGGCAGCGCCTTCGCCGTCTCTATACAGCCCGAATGGGAATGCATGAGGATGATCTCCCCGTTTCTGACGAAGGAATCCACGTTCCATCCGATGTGCGCCGCCTCCTTCTGAGACCAGTCCAGCGTATCGAGCGACCAAAGCACGGTAGAGCAGCCGGCCTGCGCCGCAGCGCGAAAAACGGTCTCGTCGGCATCTCCGAACGGAGGGCGGAACAGAGCGGGCTCCTTCCCGATGATGCACCGGATCGCGGCTTGCGTTTCATGAAAATCTAACTCCAGGCCGTCCGGGTCCAACGTCGTCAGCCGATCATGGTTATAGCTGTGGCCAAGCACGAGGTGGCCGGCCTCGTATACGGCCTTCACCACCTCCGGATGCTTCTGTGCTCTGCTGCCGACGAAGAAAAAGCTTCCTCTCACGCCGTATCGGGTCAACGTTTCCGCGATCATCGGGGTGATGGAATCGTCCGGGCCGTCGTCGAACGTCAATGCGACCTTCGGCGTATCCGGGCCGTTCAACCGAACGAGCCCGGTATGACGTTTCGCCTGCAGCAGCGCCTTATCCCGCCATTGCAGCAGCCTTTCCCTCGCTTCGTCCGTCATCCGTTCGGAATAGCCTTCTATGTTCAGAAAGTAGTTTTTGTTCATAATAAGTCTCCTTTCAAGAAATTTTACTCCAAAATTACTATACCTCATCTCCGCAGCAAAGAGGACAAAACCTTTGCCTCGATTGATATGCACGTACGATGAGCGGACCATACATCCTGCATTATGTCCGGAAAAACGCAAAAGCCACACCCTGCTGTGCAACTTCAATACGCCGCTTGAAGCAATCGCCGGCTCCGTTGTGGCGATCGGCAGCAAAGGAACGGCATGCATGCCGATAATAAAGGCAACATATTCTTATGATGCCGGAGGGCAAAGGGATAGGTTTTCACTCGCCCGCCGACAACGGCTTCCGCAGGTTCTTATCGGACGACCGGATGCTGTCGGCAGACGGAGTCGCATTCGACCAAAAAGGGTCTATCCTCTTCAACAACAACCGGCTGCACCAAATGTTCGATGAAGACGGCTCGGATATCGATTGGAACAATCCGTACTATTTGATCATATGGGAAGCATATGTCGGACCCGATGTAAAATCATATTTGTATGCGAGATGCAGGCGGACGCGATCTTGTTCGCCCGCAAGCTGGGCAAAGCCCTATGAACAATAAAACCCCGCCACGGATTCGTCCGGACGGGGTTTTGCAGCTATTCGGCTAATCAGGCGCCGACCAATCAGGCGCCGACCATGGACAGGTCGGCAATGTCGACTCTATCCGGCAAAGCTTTTTTGGATATGCGGATGAGCGAGGTAACGAACACGTCTCCCGCGCTTCCGTCCGGAACCGGTTCGTTGTCCCGCGGCTTGACCGCGATCGTCAAGAGCGGACGCCCTTCCGGCGCAGCCTCGGACAACCGGACGGCTTCGATCTCGAAGCCTTCGCTTGCCGAGAGCTTTCGGCCGACGCTGACGCAAATAAAGTAATAATCCGCGTCCTCTTTCACGAGAAAGCCGCCGGGCACCGATTTGCGGTAACGTTCATAAGCGGTGCGCAAACCGTCGTCCAACCGTCGGTCCGCAGGAAGCGATTCCCATGCGTAGCGGTCGGAGTATTTCGCATACAGCATGCTTTCATAAGCTACGGCGATACTTGCCGGAGCGGCCGAAGCCGACCCGCCCCCGATCGCTTCCGTAATCGATTTCGCTTCGATCGCCGAATTGTCGCTGGAACAGCCGGCCAGCAAACCGGAGGTCAGGAGCGCGGCTCCGGCCCATATCGTGAAACGGCATATTCTCATTTCAGCTCGGACACCTTTCCGCTGACCGGATTGACGATATATTCGACCTGTGTGCCCCGATCGGGAACGACAATCACGTAGCCTCTCGATATAAACGGGTTCGAGACGCCTTCCAGCGTCACATACCTTTTACCGCCATCCGCGATCGGTTCGGCGTCGTCCTGTCTGTGGGAGCGCACCAAATCTACCGCTTCCTCATACGAGACGTTCGGTTGGAACCCGGCATACACGATCGGCGGCAGCAGGAACAACATCGCTTGCAGCGCGACGAACAGCTTGAGCCGACGCGGCGCCTCGCGCTTGAACAGCATGATGCTTTGGAGGAAGCCGAGCAGGGGCAGCGTGACGAGAAAGCCGATGCTCATCGCACCGTCATATAGGAAAAGAGCGGCGACGCCTGCGGCTAGCTCGGCGGCAAAGAGCAAAGTCATCGCGATACGCAGTCTCGGGATGGCTTGTTTCATCGCTTCACATCCTGAACCTATTTTTCCACTCCGATCCATTGTACCATACTCGGCTCGAGCTCGTTACCGCCGCCGGCCCGTTCCGCCGTCTACGGAATATAAGCTATGCACTCGATCTCCACGGTCATGCCCGGCGGAAACTTGCCGATTTCGACCGTGCTGCGCGCGGGAGGTTCATGAGCGAACGTCTCCGCATATACCCGGTCATAAGCTTTGAAGTCGTCCAGGTCGCGCAGAAACGACGTTACCTTGACCACATGCTCGATGGAAGTTCCGGACGCCCGCAAAATCTCGCCCATATAATGCAGGACGAGTCGGGTCTGCTCCACGATATCGTCCGGATACAGCACTTTGCCCGTTCCGAGCTCGAACGGGCACGTTCCCGCCACATACACCATATTGCCGAGCTTGACGGCTTGGGAGTATTTCCCCCCGGGGGCGGGAGCCCTGTCCGTCGCAATAATTTCTTTTCTCATTTGACGTAACCTCCTTTTGTTCGTATGCTTTTTGAATCGTTCAGGCGTTTTTGCCGAAAACGGCGCCTCCGTCGATATACAACGGCGAGCCCATCATGAATTTCGATTCGTCCGACGCGAGAAACAGCGCCGCCTTGGCCACATCCTCGGGCCGGCCGAGCTCCTCGCTCAGCTGGCGCTTCTTGATCGATTCGAGTCCGGCCTCCGGATCGTCGTACGAATTGCGCAAATACGTTTCCACGAACGGGGTCAATATCGTTCCGGGCAGCAGGGCGTTAACCCGGATGCCGTACGGCGCGTAGTCCACCTGCATCGACTTCGTCAGCGCCAGCACCGCCCCTTTCGTCGCCGCATAGGACGCCCGCCTCGCAAGACCGATCTCGGCTACGCAGGACGACATGTTGATGATCGTGCCCTGCCTGCGCTCCATCATGTGCGGGACGATATATTTGCTCGGCAAATATACTCCTTTAATATTGATGCTCATGATCCGGTCCCAGGCGTCCGGCTCCACCTCGTGCAGCATGCCGACCCCGCTAATGCCGGCGTTGTTGAACAACGCGTCGATCCGGCCGAAGCGGGCAAGCGCCCGCTCCGTCATCGCGCTCACCTCGTCCGGCCTGGTGACGTCCGCGCGTATGTACAGCGCGGTCCCGCCTGCGGCCTCGATTCGGCTGACGGTGTCCTGTCCTTTCCCGTCGTCGAGGTCGTTCACGATTACGGCCGCTCCCTCGGCGGCGAACAGCGCGGCCGTGCTTTGCCCGATGCCGGAGCCCGCTCCGGTAATCAGGCATACTTTATCGCGCAATCTCATGTCCGTTCCCTCCCGGTCTTATGATGATGATGGACATTCGCTCACGCCTGCGGGCGCTCTTCCTGTCCGCTCGCGCACGAACGGATAATCGCTTCGGCTACCGCGATGCCGTGCACCGCATCGTCGAACGACGTATATTCGGGCTTCGTCCCGTTCGCCACGCAGGCGCTTATATAGGTCAGCTGCTCGCGGAGCACGCCGTACGAGCTTCCGTTTAACGTATGATGGATAAAATAGTCCGGCGACGTTCTGCCCCGCGCATCCCACAGCTGCAAATTGGAGCCGCTGTTGGCGAATTGCGCCGTCCCTTCCGTGCCGATCACCTCCGCGGCGTCGTTCATGACGATGCCCGCTTCGTCCGGCGTCATCCAGTTGCTGTGCAGGAAGGCGATCGTCCCGTTCTCGAACTGGAGGCACGACCACAATATATCCGGCACGACATCGTCGTTGACCGCTTTGCCGTACGCTTTGACCGATTTGACCCGGCTGCCCGCATACCAGATCGCGATGTCCAGGTCGTGCACCGTCAGCTCGAACACCGTGTGCGTCCGCTTGTACGTGCGGAACATGCCTTTCGTCCGTCCCCGCTTCAAGAACATGCTTTGCGGCGCGCCGATCCGGCCCGAATGAATCGCGTTGTAGATGTCCGCGTACCGCGGCTCGAACCGCAGCAGATGGCCGGCGAAAATAAACTTCCCGTGCTCCTCCGCCGTCTTGGCCATGGCCGCGGCTTCCTCGAGCTTGGTCGATACCGGCTTTTCCACAAGCACATGCTTGCCCGATTTCAACGCCGCTACCGCTGGCCCGAAATGCTCGTGCTCGAACGTCGCGATGCTGACCAGATCGATATCCGTCCGCTCCAGCAGCTCTTCGCTGCGGCTGTACGCATGGGGTACGGAGAATTGCTCCGCAAGCTGCCTGACCCGTTCTTCGTTGCGGTCGCAGAGCGCCACGACTTCTACCTGCGGCATCGAATGAAACGCTTCCAAATGGCAGCTTCCCCAGCTGCCCAATCCGATAATGCCCACCCTGACTTTGTTCATATTCGTTCCCGCTCCCATCTTCCGAGTTTGCTTCCGCAAGAGTTGTTCATTTTATATATTATATATAATACATGCAATAGAATTATATCGTCTAATGGCGAGCGTTTCAACCGCAAAAGCAAAATACTTGTCGCATCGCACTTCTCTTCTCCGTCGCGCTCGAAACTCAGGCGCTTATTGAAACCGCCGCATGGCGGTCGGTCGAGCCCTGCATCGCTCCTGCAGCTTGTTCACGACGATCAGGGCCAGCGAAGAGAATCGCGTCCTGATTATTACGAAGCCGAAGTCATTGCTGGAAAGTAATACCCGGTATGCCCAAGGCGGTATTGCCGCAGCAATATCGGACGCGAAGCGCCCGGCACGCGTTGGCGCGACGTGACGACGGCCTAAACACAGGTGTCCATACGGCAGTCGAACTTCATGCGATCGTCCGGCACGCGCCTCCAGCTCTCGATGCCGCCATCCTGTGCGATTGGGCTTGCTTGCGTATCTGTATGTAGCGTTTATGAATGTGGACGGGAGCCCGCTTGCGTTGGATTAGTGAACCTTATTCTTATTTCATTAATTTCCCTCTATTTCGGGAATCGCGCAAAACATCGAACCCCATTTTATTGTGAACTTAGGTTCGGTAACAGTAAATTTTGGTGCACTAATTACGCTTAGCCAGTTAAAATCTACAAATTAATGGAATGGTGTTCACTGTCTGTATACTTGAGCTCACTATTTATTTCCTTTCCCGCCGGGTGTGCCGATTTCCTTCCAGATCGTTTCGTTTAGAAAAAAAACTGCGACAGCATAATCCGCATACAACCTGGAGGCCTCACGATGAAGCGGGAGCGACATGTTGCCGTAAATAGAGGAACTGAATTCCGTTATTGTCCCGAATCCCGTTACACTCTTGAAGATTACGGAACAGGATTCCGCTATATCGATCTTTCGGGGTGAAAACGATCGTGATCAGCGGAATAGCGGAGAGGTTTTCCCTTATTTTGCAATCAACAGAAGTACTCGGGTCAATAGCATACTCCAGTTCCGCTATTTTCTGGATTCGCGATCCCGCTAGGCACCGGCAAAGGCAGCCAGCCTTTCACCGATCAGTCGGTACATGCATGTTTGTACGCGAATTACGCAGTCGCAGAAAAAAAAGCCTTCTCCCGCCTCGAGGCGCAAAGAAGACTTCGCATTCATTGCATGACCGGCTGCAGCCGGCCGATCGGCCCCTTCGGGTCGATGATGTCGGAAATTTCCGAGTACGGAATCGGGAACGTCGGGAACCCGTACGCATAAGGCGTATATTCGTACAGCTGGTAATAAACGACCAGCCCTTCAGGGGTCAAATAATAGTCCTGATTCGGCCCCACCCCTTTAAACGGGGTAGTTTCGAAAATCGGCACATCCTTCTCCTCGATCTGCTTCTGCAAAATCGCGTCGATCTCCCGCTTGTAGCCGCTGTCTTCGCGGAACAAATCGGCGAACCGGTACTCCCGCCCGTCCCATAAGTCCATCGTCAGCGACTTTTGCACCGTCACTCCATGCGCGGCTCCTTGCGCGTACGCGTAATTCCGGAACACGATGCTGATCAGCCCATGCCCGTTCAGCGTAATCTCGTACGTTCCCGTCATCTCCTTCGTCGGGTCCTGCACGTAGCCTTGATCGCGGATGAGCCGATATACCATCTGCATAATCCGGTCGTTGATGATCATCTGCGCCTTGCGGTTCGGCAATCCGGTCAATTGCGGGTACCGGATTTGCAGACGGGGCTTGATCATCACCTTTTTCGATATCGTAGCGGATACGTCACGAAACTCCATGGTCGTCCGCACACCTCCTGCTCGCTGATAGTCGCCTACTACTACCCATATTCAGCAAAAAGAAAAAGGTGCGCGCCTCCGCGATTTTCGTTTATCGGCATACGTTGCCGTTCACGTTCAAACCTTCAAAAACAAAAAAGCTTCTCAACCGGAGCTGAAAAGCGGGCGCGTCAATGATTTTTGTATTCCTGGCAAGCCAGGCACGTATTGACATCCACGCAGGTAGGATGGATCGCTCCGGTAAATTTGGTGCAATAGATCGGGGTTCTGAATTCCACGTTCGTGGAAATCATCGAGCAATATTTGCAGCCGCCGATCAGTTCGACGGTCAACCGGTGCAAATCGGTTTTCAGTTGCATCACTTCATCCATCGCCGTATCACCCCCAACCCAATGGTCCCCCGTTTTTTAATCCCCGAAAGTGAAGAAAAGCGCAACTACTCAGGGGTAGATGACTCTATCAGAGCATGGCCTGCAGCAAGCTCTTTTCGACTTTCTCGACAAGCTATAAAAAACAAAAGAAGACGCCGCCCTATGGCGACGTCCGTCCGATTGACGTAAGTGCATCGATTCGAGGGCGGCCCGGCTGCCATTAGCATTTGAACAACAAATGCTTGTAGACCCGTAGCTTTGCGTCCCTGTCTTTCGAGCAGGTTTGCCTTTATCCGATTAGTCCGATATGACTAAGACCAGAGTAACATACGAACCCAATCTCATTAATAGGCATAAAGAACCATTTTGCTACTTATGTCATGAAATTCATCGCTCTTCATCTGCCCCTGGCGGCCTAAACGCAAGCACCCGCAGCCGCCAGTAATCGGCGATCCACTGCCCGTCGCGGAATAAAACGGACTTCGCGAGACGATTCGTCTCCGCGTACGCTGCGCGTTTGTCCCGCTCCGTCAATCCGTCGAAAAAACCGGCGGCGAACATGTCGAGCCAGTGCTCCAAGCCGCGCTCGCCGTCGGCAAGCGGGGTCGGACGCGAGAAATGCAGCGCATACTCCACCCGAAAGCCCGCCGCCTCCAGCAGCGACGCGTATTCGCCGACGGAGGGGAAGTACCACGGATTGCGGGCTGCGGCATCTACGCCGAATCCGCGAAGCGCTTCGCTCAATGCAGCCACGATGCCGCCCACATTGTGCTTGCCGCCGAATTCGGCAACGAAGCGGCCTCCGGGCTTCAACGCGCCGCTCACCGAGCGGATCACCTCGGCAGGTCTGGTCATCCAGTGCAGCGCCGCATTGGAAAACACCGCGTCGAATCGGAGCCGGGCGGGATAGGCATGAGCGTCGGCGGCTTCGAACGACAAATCCGGATATTTGTCCCGCGCCGTGGCGATCATCTCTTCCGAATAATCGATGCCATGCGTCCGCGCTCCGCGGTCCGACAGCTCCCGGCACAAATCTCCCGTCCCGCAGCCGATATCCAACACCGTTTCCCCGGCTTGCACGTCAAGCATTTCGACGACGGATTTCCCGTATTCCGATACGAAGCCGATCCGCGAATCGTATAGCGAAGCGTTCCAATAATGGTTCGGTTGTTGCTGGCGTTGATTCATGCATGCCACATCCTCTCGGTTAGTCGGCGAATAAGAACGAACGCCCTTATTTGCTTCCATATAAGCTCATTGTGAGGGATGATACTTCATTGGTCCAATATATAAAACAAATCCCGATTATAGGATATTCCTATTACTACTCAATAATGGCTCCAACCGCCGTCGCAACTCCTCCGTAATCGGGGTTATCGGCAGCCGCACCGCATCCGACCGAATGCAGCCCGTCTGGCGCAGCACCCATTTGAGCGGCGCCGGATTCGGCTCGGCGAACAGCAGCCTGATAAGCGGAAGCAGCCCGTCGAACGTCTCCTTCGCCTCCGCCAGCCGGTGACTTGCATAGGCTTCGTACACCTTCACGAACCGGTTCGTCCCTACGTTCGCGGAGGCGAGCATGCCTCCGCTTGCGCCGCTGCACAGAGCGGCGAAAAAGTACAGGTCGTCGCCGCACAGAAGCGCTTTGTCCGTCCGGCCTCCGAGCTCGATGAAGTTGCGGATGCCTCCGGAGCTTTCCTTGATTCCCGCGACGTTCCCGATCTCCAGAATTGCGGCCAGCTCGTCGGGGTTCAGCTCCAAGCCGGTCCGGTACGGGATATGGTAAGCGACGATCGGCAGTCCGACGTCGGCCACCCGCCTGTAATGCTCCAGCACGCCCTGAGCCGAAGGCCGGTTGTAGTACGGGGTGACCACGAGCGCCCCGTCCGCTCCGAGAGATCGGGCCCGCTTCGTAAGGCGGACCGCTTCTCGGGTATCGTTCGAGCCGGTCCCGACTAGGATCGGAATGCTGCGGTTCGCTCTTATTTCGAGCGCGATGTCCACCATGCGGCTCGCCTCTGCCCAACTGACCGTCGGACATTCCCCCGTCGTTCCATGAATGACAAGTCCGTGCGCCCCCTGATCGAGCAGCGAGCGGACCAAGCTCCCGAAGCTCTCCGCATCCAGCTTATGATCCGCCGCAAAAGGGGCAATGACCGGTACGATGATGCCTTTAAGCCGTTGTGCCAACATGAATGATCACTCCCATCGATTGGTGCCGACGCGTCAAGACCGGCTATGCAACCAATGTAGCATAGAAATTCCAATCGGTGTTAGCTATAATTATTGATATAACCAATCGTTTTTTTCGATGAATTAGAGAGGACGGAGCATATGGACTTCATGCTGATGAAAACGTTCAAGGAAACCGCCAGGCTAATGAACATTACCCGCGCGGCCGATTCGCTCGGGTACGCGCAGTCGAGCGTCACCGCGCAAATCCGCAAGCTCGAGCAGCATTACGGCGTTCCGCTGTTCGAACGGAGCGGCCGCGGAATCCGGCTGACGCCGGGCGGCCGGCAGCTGCTGGAGTTCGCCGAGCGGTTTCTCGATTTGGCCGAGGAATCGATGCAGGCCGTCTCCGCCGAGACGGCCGGATCGATCACGATCGGTACGATCGAATCGATGGCGGCGTTTTACTTGCCGCCTTACGTAAGGGAGATGAAAGAGAAGTTTCCGTCAACGGGGCTGCTGCTGCAAACCGCAAACGAAGCCGAGCTGCTCCACGGCGTCCGTACGGGCGAATACGATGCGGGGATATGGCTCGAACGCGACATTGCGGATCCGGAGCTCGTCCGCGTCATCTTGAAGGAGGAACCGCTGCTGCTCGTCGCACGGCCCGACCATCCTTTGGCCGGCGCGCAAACCGTTCAGCTGGCGGATTTCGCCGGTCATGCCTGGGTCGCCCCGGAGCGGAGCTGCTCCTATCGGAGCATGCTCTCCGAACTGCTGGCCGAGCATGGCATCCGGCCGCAGCTGTCGTGCGAGCTCGGGAGCGTCGAAGCGATCAAACGCTGCGTCCTGCACGGACTCGGCATGTCGCTTCTTCCCGGCTGCGCGGTCGCCTCGGAAATCCGCGACGGCCGCCTGACCGTTCTCCCGTTCGCGCATCCGCGGCTGCGCATTTACGTACAGCTCGTCTACCCGGCGGGACGCTGGGTTTCCCGGACGCTTGCGGCCTTTATGTCCATGCTGCGGCAGCCGGCGCAGTCCGAGTAGCTAACGGTCGGAGCCCTCGGTCGGTGCCCGGACTCCGCAAGCCGTTCGTTTTATTGCCGCCTATCGACCAGCTCGCTCTCGTCGCTATCCAGCAGACGCCTCAACCGGCCGGGATAATCGGTCATCATGCCGGATACGCCGCAATCGATCATCTTCCGCATCTCTTCTTCCTTGTTGACCGTCCATGGGTACACGCGAAATCCGCGATCGACTGCGGCGCGAACCTTCTGCCGATCGATGCGGGCCCAATGCGGATGCAGCGAGTATACCGGACAATCGAGCAGCCCGGCCATGCGATAATGCTTCGACATACGATTATTGTACGGCAAGCCGATACGAGCCTCCGGTTCGAGCTCCTTCAGCAGCTCCAAATGGTCGTAGTCGAACGAGGATACGAATACGCCGGGCAAGCGGTCCTTCCGTTTCATCAGGCTGACGAGCGCAGGCACAATCGGGGCGACGCCGGCCTTCAGCTCCACATTGATTTGCACCTCCGGCGGAACAAGGTCGAATACCTCCTCCAGAAGCGGTATACGCTCGCCCTCGTAGCGTTCGTCGAACCAGCGCCCGGCATCGGCCGACTTCAGCTCCTTTACCGTAAACTCGCTGATCGCACCTTTGCGGTCGGTCGTCCGGTTCAGCGTCTTATCGTGACAAACGATAATTTCGCCGTCCTTGGACAAATGAATGTCCAGCTCGATAACGTCGCATCCTTGTTCGAGGCCCAAGGCGAACGATGCCAGCGTATTTTCCGGTGCTTCTCCGGCGGCGCCGCGATGCGCGATCACTATCAATTTGTCGTTGCCGGCCATCAATCATCCCTCCTTCGACTGCTATCCATGCGAAGCGAAGCCCGTATGACGATAATCCCCTTAGCCTTCCAGCAGCTTCTTCAGACGTCCCGGATAATCGGTAATAATGCCGGATACGCCGCAGGCGATCATCTCCCGCATGCCCTCTTCCTTGTTGACGGTCCAAGGATAGACGTGCAAGCCGCGTCCCGTCGCTTCGCGAACCTTCTGTTTATCCATGCGGCTCCAGTGGGGATGGAGCGAGTAGACCGGGCAGTCCAGCAGATCGGCCATCCGGTAATGCTTCGACATGCGGATATTGTACAGCAATCCGATTTTCGCTTCCGGCTCCAGTCCCTTGAGACGCTCCAATACATCGAAATCGAACGAGGAGACGAATACGTTCTCCACCCGGTTTTTCCGCTTCATCAAGCCGATCAGCGCAGGCACCAAATCGTCTACCCCGGCTTTGATTTCCACGTTGATTTGGACTTCCGGCGGAACGAGGTCGAATACTTCCTCCAGCAGCGGAACGCGCTCTCCCTCGAACCGTTCGTGGAACCAACGGCCGGCGTCGGCCAGCTTCAGCTCCTCGACCGTCTGCTCGCTGATCGCTCCTTTGCGGTCGGTCGTCCGATCGAGCGTCGTATCGTGGCAGACGATAATCTCGCCGTCCTTCGACAGATGAATATCCAGCTCGATTCCGGTACAGCCTTGCTCGAGACCGAGGGCAAAGGCCGCCAGCGTATTTTCCGGAGCTTCTCCCGCGGCGCCGCGATGCGCGATCACCATCAGTTGGTCGTTGTTCTTCATCGTTCTCTCATCCTCTCGATTCGCGAATAGCGAAATATATGTAAATTTGATGTAGCCCATTGCAAATGTTTCCGGCAACGAAAAAAAGACCGCGGAATACCGGAAACGCCGGGAGACACCTTTTTCGCATGACAAAAAAAGTGCCGCCTCGGCCTTTCGGGTATTCTCTCGGTCTCCGCACCCAATCGGTCTCGTCTAACGTTCGTAATGGGACAGCCGCACTCAAACGGCTTATCGCCTTATTGCCATAAATCGGGCGTACCTACGGACACGGCCAGCGCTCCCGCCTCCAAGCCATCGTCGATCTCCCGCTGGTTGCCCACCAGCCCTCCGGCAATGATCGGCAGCGGCGTCATGTTCGTCATCTCGCGGATAATCCGCGGCATAATGCCCGGCATCACTTCAATCGCGTCCGGGGAGCTTTGCTCCACCGCCTTGATTCCGCGCAGCACCGCGTTGCGGTCGATCAGGAAAATGCGCTGGATGGCCGACAGTCCGCAATCTTTGGCCGCTTTAATCAGCGTGCTCTTCGTGGAGATGATTCCGGTAGGCCGGACATGCTGGGCTACGTACGCAACCCCGCTCCGGTCGGCGGCGATGCCTTCGATAAATTCCATATGCAAAAACACATGCTTGCCGGCTTCCTTGACCCGTCCGGTCAGCTCATGAACGTTGAGCAGCGAGCCCGTCAGCAAAAACACGACGTTCACCCTGCCCCGCAGCGCGGCGTCCAGATCGGCTTCTTTCTGCACGGCGGCAATCGTTTGATGCTCCACGATATCGACGATCGGATACATGGCATGCTCCTCCATAATTCCCCCCACAGACGTGGAGTGCTTGCGCAATCCCCATTATACCACGGAAATACCGGTTTGCGGCTACAGGTCCACGATTTTTGCGATGCTCGGCAAAATGGTCCGGGGCCGGTCCGGTCCCGCTTCCGCCTCTTGCTCCGTACCGACTCCCGTCAACACGAGCACGGAATGCATGCCCGCCTCGTTGGCCATCCGGATGTCCGTCTCCAGCCGGTCGCCGATCACGAAGCAATCCTTGCAGTCGAGTCCGATGCGCTCCACCGCCGCCTCCGCCGCGATTCGCGAAGGCTTGCCCGCCACGACGACGGCACGCTTCCCGAGAGCGGTTTCAAGCGCCGCGATCATCGTTCCCGTATCCGGCACCTGCCCGCCCTCCAGCGGGCACGTCGCATCCGGATTCGAGGCGACGACCGTCGCCCCGCGCAAAGCCGACTGATACAGCACATTCAGCTTCTCGTACGTAAACTCCCGATCCCACGACAGCACGATCACTTCAGCCTCCTCCGCGCGATCGGTGCAGTGGACGCCGTGATGGAGCAGCTCCCGGCGGATAGGCTCTTCGCCGATGACGTAAGCCCGCTGGCCGGGAAGCATCGTCTTGCGCAAATAACGGGCCACGATCAACGAAGAATTGAGGACGTCGCCCACCTCGGTCGGGATGCCCATCTTCGTCAGCTTCTCCGCGTACGAGCTCCGATCGGCAATCGGCTTGTTGGACAAAAACAACACCTTGTCGCCCCTTTGCCTGAGCGTCCGGATCGCCTCCGCCGCCCCGTCGATCATCCGGTCCCCCAAATAAACCGTGCCGTCCAAATCGAAAATGAATCCGCGCAAAACAGGCCCCACCCTTCCATGGAATCGGCGCAGGCGGACAAACAAAAAAACCCTTATCCACGGTAAACACGCCTTCGCGGTAGCGAAAGCCGTGCATACGGGTAAGGGTTACTCCTGTTCTCAACCTGACCGTTCTATTCGATTGTCTTGAATTATAGGGGCGAAGCTCTTCTTTGTCAACGGTAACATGGGAGGCCCGTCGAAGCGACAGCCGCCCTCCCTATGCCGGATCCGCGGCAAAACCGTCCGGAGCGCGTCCGCTCCGAGCGGTTTTGCCGCACGCTTCCTGTGCCCGTCGGCCGTCAACGGTTCAGCAGGCTTCCCACGTAACGCAGCATCTCGTTGGCGCATACCGGGCAGTAGCCGTGCTCGTCGATCAGACGTTTCGTCACCTCGTTGATTTTTTTCAGCTGGTTTTCGTCAGGCGTTTTGGTCGACGTCGTAATTTTGACGATATCCTTCAAATCGGAGAACAGCTTCTTCTCGATCGCCTCGCGCAGCCGTTCGTGGCTGTTGTACTCGAACCTCTTGCCTTTGCGGGAATACGTCGACATGCGGATGAGAATTTCTTCGCGGAACGCCTTCTTCGCGTTCTCGGATATGCCGATCTGCTCCTCGATCGAACGCATCAGCCTTTCGTCCGGATCCATCTCCTCTCCCGTCAGCGGGTCGCGGATCTTCTGCCAATTGCAATAAGCTTCTACGTTGTCGAGGTAATTGTCGAACAGCGTCCTCGCCGATTCCTCGTACGAGTATACGAACGCCTTCTGAATTTCTTTCTTCGCCAGCTCGTCGTACTCCTTGCGCGCGACCCCTATGTAGTTCAAATACCGTTCGCGCTCATCCTTCGTAATCGAAGGATGCTGGTCGAGTCCGTCCTTGATTGCCCGTAGCACGTCAAGCGCATTGATGCATTGCAGGTCTTGACGGATCAAGGCGCTGGATATCCGGTTGATGACATACCGCGGGTCGATTCCGGACATGCCCTCCTCGGCGTATTCGCTCTGCATCTCCTTCAGATCGGCTTCCTTGAAGCCTTCGATCGATTCTCCGTCGTACATTTTCATCTTCTTCAGCAAATCCATGCCCTGCTTCTTCGTTTCCTTCAGACGGGTCAAAATCGAGAAGATGGCCGACGTCCTTAGCGCATGGGGCGCGATATGAATATGCTTCATGTCGCTTTGGCCGATCAGCTTGGAATAAATCTTCTCCTCCTCGGACACTCTCAGGTTGTAGGGAACGGGCATGACGATCATCCGGGATTGAAGCGCCTCGTTTTTCTTGTTCGAAATAAACGATTTGTACTCCGATTCGTTCGTATGGGCCACAATCAATTCGTCCGCGGAGATGAGCGCGAACCGTCCCGCCTTGAAATTGCCCTCCTGCGTGAGCGACAACAGGTTCCACAAAAATTTCTCGTCGCATTTCAGCATTTCCTGAAATTCCATCAGCCCGCGGTTGGCCTTGTTCAGCTCGCCGTCGAACCGGTAAGCGCGCGGATCCGATTCCGAACCGTACTCCGTAATGGTGGAAAAATCGATGCTGCCGGTCAAATCGGCGATATCCTGCGACTTCGGGTCCGACGGGCTGAACGTGCCGATACCGACCCGTTCTTCCTCGGAGAGCAGCACCCGTTCGATCATGACATCCTCGATCCGGCCTCCGTATTCGGTCTTCAGCCTCATCTGGCACGAAGGGCACAAGCTTCCCTCGATCCGGATCCCCAGCTCCTTCTCGATATCCGGGCGGAGTTCCAGAGGCACAAGATGCAGCGGCTCCTCGTGCATCGGACATCCCTTGATCCCGTACAGCGCCCCCTCCTCCGACCGCGAGTATCGCTCCAGCCCCCGCTTGAGCATCGCCACGATCGTCGATTTCCCTCCGCTGACAGGGCCCATCAGAAGCAAGATCCGTTTGCGTACATCGAGTCGTCTCGCAGCCGAATGGAAATATTCCTCGACCAGCTTTTCGAGCGTCCGGTCCAGACCGAACATATCGTCCTCGAAAAATTTGTATTTGCGCTGTCCGTTTTGTTCCCGGATGCCGTGCCATGCGATCATATCATACACACGCGCATGCGCGGTCTTGGCTACGTTCGGATTTTGTCTGACGATTTCGATGTAATCGGCAAACGTTCCGGTCCAGGATGCCTTCTCCTGTTCCCGACGATGTTCCGATATTCGTTTGAAAATATCCATGGTAACCTCCTTTCATCTGCACCCGTCAAGACGGTTCACCTTTCGCGATAAGTCAACTCTCTCTTTCGATGCAACTTGGTACTCGACTTTGAAGCGTATTAAATACCTATGCGCAAGCCCGCTATTAATTGCCGGAAAATTTTCGACCGAACCGCGAAAATCGTTGAAAAATCAATGAAAACGGGAAGCTTCAACGATTGTCGTCCACATCTATGCTATAATCGAATACATGAAGGTAACAAGCCGGATTTACGAACATTCACACGCTATGTAAGGAGAATCTCACTTGGCCATCCGGAACGAAACCGAGCTGTACGAACCCGTCAAGCGATATATGGAAGCGCTTGGCTTCGTGGTGCGGGGCGAAGTGCACCATTGCGATTTGGTCGCCATTCGCGGCGACGAGCCTCCGGTCATCGTGGAATTAAAGAAGACGCTCAACCTCCCCCTGCTCGTGCAGGGCCTCGACCGGCTGTCGCAGTCCGACCAAGTGTACGTCGCCGTGGAAATGCCGGAGACGGGAAGAGCCCCCCACGGGCTGAAATGGTCGGACTTGTCCCGGCTATGCCGGCGTCTCGGCCTCGGTCTCATGACGGTCCGCTTCTACAAAACTCGCAAACCGGCGGTGAACGTAGTGTGCGAGCCCGGCTCCTATGAGCCGAGGACGAGCAAGCTGAAGTCATCCCGCTTGCTGTACGAATTCCGGGAGCGAAGCGGCGACTACAATGTCGGTGGAAGCACGAAGCGCAAGCTGGTAACCGCTTACCGGGAAAAGGCGCTGGCCGCGGCGATCATGCTGAAGCGCCACGGGAGCTTGTCTCCCAAGCGGCTGCGCGATTTGACCGATAACCCGAAGTCCGCCTCGCTGCTGCAAAAAAACTACTATCGCTGGTTCGAGAGAGCCGGCAGAGGAATCTATCGGCTGACGCCTCTCGGAGAGCAAGCGCTTGAGCAGTACAGCCATGTATGGAAAGGAAACATTTCGCCCGACCAGGAATGATTTGAACATTGGCAGGATAAGAATAATAGTAGAGTTTATAGTTTCAATACATGACGATGCCGAATGCGGGGTTATGAACATGGTCGGTTATAAAGGAACTAAAGCAGCGCTATTGCACAAAAGCTTCGCCCCGCTATTGGCGGCGGCCGCTCTTCTATCCGTCGGATGCGCTTCCGAGGACAGGGGGGCGCTCAATTTGGCGGCGGACCGCGCCCATGAAGAGCGCACCTCCCCTGCGGGGCCGCCAAATTCGGCAAAGGAGCATAACATACCCGTTCCCGTGCCGAACGCCGCGGCTGCGGGCAACCCCCAATCGGCTGCCTCCTCCGAGCAGACCGGAGAAAAGGCGGCAGCCCGGGACGGGCATGGGAGCGCCGGACAAATCGCCGCCATACCTAACGCTGAAAGCGGTTCCAAAAATTCCCAAGCGGTAAAAATCTCCTCGGACAATACCGCTGTAGCCACGGACGGGAGCTCCGCGCACCCGGTGGCGGGCTCCGGTTCCGCTGCTCCGACGCAGTCGGCGGCTCCGCCTGCAGCGGCCATCGCCGACACTGCCGCGAAGCCGCCCAAAAAGCTCAAATTTTCCATTCCCGTGCTGAACTACCACAGCATCGCCGTCGATCCGGACAACAATGCGGTGCTCGATCCGAAGAAGCTGGAGGAGCAGATGGACTTCTTGGCGGCGGAAGGATATACGACGCTCACGCTCCGGCAGTTTATCGACATTTGGGACGGCAAGGCGGAGGCGCCGGCCAAGGCGGTGCTGCTGACGTTCGACGACGGCTATACGGACAATTACACCGAGGCGATGCCGATTTTGAAAAAGCACGGCTTCCGCGCCACGATGTTCGTCTCCCCCGGTATGGTCGGGCAGGACGGCTACTTCGCCGAATGGGACCAAATCCGCGAAATGCGCGATAACGGGTGGGATATCCAGCCTCACGGCATGACGCATCCTTACCTGCACAAGATGACCCTGGAGCAGCAGCGGTTCGAAATCGCCGAATCGATCAAGCAGCTCAAGGAGCATACGGGCATCGATACCGAAGCGTTCTGCTATCCGTACGGCATGCGCAACAAAGATACGCTCAAGCTGCTGGAGGAGGCGCAGGTGCGCTTTGCCTTCACGATCGACCAGGGCCGCACCGAGCCGACGCAGCAGCCGCTGCAGCTCAAGCGGATATTCGTAGGCGGCAAGGAAAGCATGGCGACGTTCGTGAAGAAGCTGAAGCCTTGACGGCAGAGGCCGCCCTCCGTGCTTGCGCCGTACCGCAGAACGACATAGCAGGCGGCGTTCTCCGGTGTCCGGCTCACGTCTCAGGGTTACTGTTGGTGTAATTGGGTTCACTCTCGAAAACGACTCGAAACGCAACAAAAGGACGGCTCGCGCCCCGATCGCGCGATGCCGTCCCTTTGTTTTACCTGAATTCACGCACCAACATCAGCGGTGTCCGCCTCGTTCAGTCGGGCGTTTACGTCCATACAGTTCAATACCTTTTCCTGCAGCATCCGCGCCGTATAATAATAATGATTGCTGGCTTCATAGGCGAGCCGGGAATCGCGCAGCATCAAGTCGTACATTTGGCGCGCCGTCTCCAGCTCCAATCCGGCCAGCTCCTTCATTCGGGCCCGCGACCGTTCGCGCGCCTCCGGATTTTCCGCAGCCGCCAGCTTCTCCCGCTCCAGAATGAAAGCAATCTGATAATACGTGCTGCGGAAATGATAATAGCTCCCGAGCGATACGTGCACAAGATCGGTGTAGGCGGCCGTTCTCCCTTCCCCTTTCACGAGCCGGCCCGCTTCCGCCAAAGCCTCCAGCCCTTTTTCCCAGCCTTCCGCCAGCTTGCGGAACTGCTCTTCGAACGTATCGGCCGGATAGATCGCGCGCCACCTTTTCACATCGTCGTACGGAAATCCGACCATCGTGGCCGAATAGCCCGTCGGATGTACATGCAGCAGGTTGGACGGCCCGGAATTTTGCGGAGCGGTATACAGCACCGACACATGGAACGGAAAGTCGCGAAACGCTTTGCTGAAAGCGGCCGAAGCCCGCGCAATCCCGGCTCCCGCATCCGCTCCGAACTTGCCGGCCAACCAATCGCCCAAGCTTGCTCCGGCGTCGCCGGCACGCTTCGGACCGGACCCGGCCGCATCCAGGGAAGTCGAACGCTCCGTCGCCCAATAATGCTGCGAGACCATTTCCAGCGTCGGCGACGGATAGCCGCCGAGCGTCCAGCTTAGCATAAGGCCGCTGACGCCTTCCCGGTTCAGGTTGCCCATATGCTCGAGAACGAGGTCGAATACCGGCAAGTACGGTACCGCCGAGCATTCCCACGAGTTGTTGAACTGCACCTTCGCATAGGCAGGCAGGCCGTTCTCCCGGGCGGCTTGCCAGATGCCCCGGGTTTTGTCGCTCGGACCGACGAGAGAGATCGAATAATCGATAACCTGTCCCGCCACGCCGGCGATATTCGTCGGCATTTCGTCCTCGCTCACGCTCATGACCGCCATTCCGTCGGGCAGTAGCGAGACGCACCGGTCGAGCATCTCCTTCGTAAAGCCCAGCGTTTGCCGCCAAGCCCACGTGTAGCTGACGATATGCGCATCGGGCTTCACGCTTTGCGCGCCTTCGGCTATAAGGCGGTTGACCTCCGCGACCACCTCTTCCTCGGGGCGGGCCGCGCAGCGCGGACAATTCGTCTGCCCGTTGACCGCCTTGGAATAACAATTGGTCAAGTTTTCCGACATCGTGATCGTATACAAACCGGCGAGCTCCGGAGCCCTCCGGAAGAGATCTGCCGTCGCTTCCTTTAAATAACGCTGCACCTCGGGATGGGACGTGCACATCGAAGCATAGGTGCCGATCGTATGCCCGCGCCAGTCGGGCCGCTGCTCGAAAAATTCGAGCGGCATCGAACGGGGCTCGTTGAAATACAAATAAACGCCTATGCCGTAATCGGCCGCACGCTCCGACAACCGCTGCAATCCTTCGATTCGGCGTTCCCATCCGACCGACAGCTCGGGCGCCTCCGCGAACGGGACGAGCTGATACAAGACGCATTGCAGCCAGATCGCATTCACTCCGACCTTCGAAAGCCGCGCAAGCAGATCGTCCGGATACGGGTCCAGCTCCGGATCGAGCAGCGGGTCTCCGTACACGGCAAAGTACGAGTACAGCAGCCGGAACTCGTATCGCGTGTCGCGCCGAGCGATCCCCCGCTCCAGATGCGGGCCGCCCCGTTCGGTCATTTCCTCTTCGATCCATTGCAAACCGCGCAAAAGCCCGTTCTCGTCCACAGCCGCCACCTTGACGGTATGCTCTCCCACCTCGACGATATGGCTTTCCCGCAGCTTCCCGGGGTTCGGCCCGATTTCCAGCTTCAAAGCGGACGGTCGCGCGGCGGCTTCGCCTTCGAGAACGTCCAGCTTTACGCCCCATGCGCGCTCGTGCTCGCGAGCGAACCGCTCGGCAAATGTCCGGGCGCGCGGAAGGCCTTCGGGTACGATGATAGCGAAGCTATCGTCCAGCAGCGTAAGGGTCGCGTCCGTCTTCTCGCCGTCCGTGCCGCCTCCGGCGGATTGCTCTCGGATGTTCAGCGCTTTCGCCGTATCGTTATTGCTGAAACCGTTCAAAAACTCGAAAGGCTTCTCCGGCTTCGCGAGAGGCGGCAGCTCGAATGCCCCGCTCGCTTCTTCTCCCGATCGTCCGGGCTTCCCGAAAGCGAAGCTGCTCCGGCTAACGCCGGCGACAGGCGCGAAATGCAGCTCGAGCCTCTCTCGGAACTTTTCCGTCTCCCGACGTTCTCCCTCGTTCAACGGCCGATAATATACCGGCGGAATCGCCGGCTTCAGGCTGCCCAGCTTGATCCATAGAAAATCGTCCTCCTGCAGCGCGAACGCCAGCTGCTCCTCGGTCCAGTCCAGCAAGGTCAGCAGCTGCTCATACGGCAGCAAATGCCAATTGGCCCGCAGTATCGTAATATATCCGCGGGTCAGCCAGGCGGGGTTCGCTTCCTCCGGAACCGGCAAGCCCATCCCCCGGGCAAGCTCTGAGAGCTCAGGCTCGGTGGCCTTCAGCGTGCGGGCGAGCCTGTCGGCGGGAACCAATCCCCAATTGCGCCATACGACCCCTTGCAGTCTCGTCGGAAAATGCGGAAACGCCAGTGGCTGCCGCGTGTCGGTCTCGGCAAAATGCTCCAGCTTCATTGTGATATGCTCCTTTCGGTCGTTCCAACTGATAAGTGATTTATAATTTATATTTTATATTATATATAATTATCGAATAGTTCAAGGTCAATCTTTTAACTTTCAAAAAGATGCCGTACGGACAGGACTTTCTGAGAGCCAATGGGCTATGTCAGCATAATTAGCGTTACGAAGCCCCGTCTCTTCTGACCGGTGAAGACAGACCGTATCGGCCGGCGCTTGAGGGAGCGCGAATCCATATCATAGCGGAACTGGCGTATGTTATGGACCCCGTTTCCCGGTGTCGACAGCAACATAACGGAAAACCGTTCCTCTATTCCGACGTTTACGATCGATTTCACTCCGAACAGATCGAATAAAGGAAGCCTGCTCCGTTATATTCAGGAGCGCAACGGAATTCGGAACAATAACGGAAGCCAGTTCCTCTATACACCCAACGTGTTGCACACGCCCCCCTCAAAAGGCTTCCAGGTTGTATGAGGATGACTCGCTCGTACAAACAAAAAAAAGGACCGCGCCGTATCGCGCGCGTCCTCTCTTTTTTTGCCATGCGGACCTTATTGAATCCCGTAGTTGTTCTCTTTGGACCACTTGTTCTCTTCCATCTTCTTCTTGACCCCGTCAATCATCGTCTTCTTCAACCCGGCTATATATTGCTCTGCGGTCATTTTGCCCTCCAGATACGTCTGGCCCAGCTTCTGGTTGAATTCCGTAACCGTCTTGTCCAGCTCGCCGCCATAAATGTTCAGCTTCATCTGGTCGCCGGCGAATTTGAATCCGGACAGCTTCTCGGGCAAATTGACGTCCTGCGATACCGGCGCCCGGTACAGCTTCTCCGCCATCAGCGCCTGCATGTCGCTCGATACGACGAATTTCAGGAAGTCTACGGCGGCCGCCTGCTTCGCTGCGGCAATCGATTTCGGAATCGCCAGGTTCCCCGCTGGAACGCCGCCGATTTCCATCAGCTTGCCGATCGCGGCCGGATTGTTCTCCTTGGTCAAATACGGCAGAGGGAACATACCCATCTCGAACTTGCGCGCCTGCGACTCGAACAGCACCTTGCTCTGCGCGCTCGTTCGCATAATCATCGCCGCGTCTCCGCGCACGAACTGGTCGGTCGACGTATCGAAGTCGAGCCCGTTGTAGCCTTTGGCCCAATATTGGCTCCAGTCCTTCAACAGCGGGAAGACATCCTTGTAAGGCGCTTTCTCGATATCGATAATGCCTTGGTCTACCCCGCGCACATACTCGTTCACCTCGATAAAGCCGTTCTTGTTCACATCCAGCTGATCATAGGAGGAAGCGATCAGCTCCTCGGTCAGGATGCGGGTCGACCAGCTGTAGTTATAGTCGCCCGGCTTCGAATTCGGAAACGAAAACGGCGTAATGTTCGCCTGCTTCAGCTTCGCCTGCGCGCTCAGGAACTCGGTCCACGTCTTCGGCACCTGCGTAATGCCGGCTTTCTCGAACAAGCTCTTGTTGTACATGACGCGCACGACGTCCACGAACGTCGGCACGCTCGCATACTTCTTGTTCGCGCCGACCAGCTGCGTCAACACGGTCGGAGATAGCGTTTTCTCCAGCGTCTTGCCGCCCGCATACGAGGACGCTTCCTGGAAGTACGGCGTCAAGTCCAGCAGCAGCCCTTTCTGCAAATCCTCCTGGTCCCAAATGCGTCTGGTCGTAAATACATCCGGCGCGGTGGAGCCGATCAATTGCGTCGTCACCCATGTGCGGTGCTGCTCGACGCCGCCCATATTTTGCACCGTCATGTTGATCTTCACGTCGCTGCGCTTGGCCATGTACGCCTTGGCAAGCTCCTCCCACGACTGCTGCTCGACAGTATCGCCCTGGGACTCCGTAACGATCGTCACATTGAGCTCGGTCTTCTTGCCGCCGTCCGCCCCCTGCGCGTCCTTCGCGTCTTTGCCGCATCCGCTGACGATAAGCGGTACGGCCAGCACCAGCGCCGACAACGTTCCATACACCTTTCCATTCATCACGATTACCCCTTTTACCCATATATTTGCATGACGGACGAGCGATTCAGCCTTTCACCGCTCCCGCCGTAATGCCCGACACAAACGATTTGGTCGCAAACACGAACAGCAGCAGCAGCGGAACGGAAGCAATGACATAACCCGCAAACTGGATGCCTTGTATGTGATCCACCGAGCCGCGAATATTGCTCAGGGCGAGAATGACCGGCTTGACCTTGTTGCCCGACGTGGCGACGAGCGGCCAAATGTAGTTGTTCCAGCCGAGCAGGGCATTGATGATCGCGACGGTCGAGATGATCGGCACGGACAGCGGCAGAATAAACCGGGTAAATATCGTGAAATCGCCCGCCCCCTCCATCTCGGCCGCTTCCAGCAGGCTCTTCGACAGCCCTTCGAAAAAGGTGCGCATCAGCATCGTGGCCATCGCCGAAGCGCCGGCCATCGGGCCGAATATTTGCGCCCAATACGTATTCAGCAGACCGAGCTGCTTGAACAGGATAAACTGCGGAATAAGCAGCAGAAAGCCCGGCACCATCATCAGCATGATGATCAAGTAATACAGCACATTTTTGCCGAAAAAATCGTAGCGTACGAAGGCGAAGCCGGCCATGCTGGAATTGATCAGCACACAGGCGACAATGCCGGCCGTAATGATGATCGAGTTGCCCAGATACGGATAAATTTGCTTGAACGCCTCGGCGTAATTGCCGAAATGCATCGGCCACGCGGGCAGCCAGAACTGGTTCAAAATTTGCTCGTAGTCTTTCAGCGAGGTGATGACGAGCATATAGAAGGGCGCAAGCGTCAGCAGCAGCAGAAGTGTAAGCAGCCATCGGTTCATCTCGTTTTCTCCTCCCTAGTCGGCTTTGTCCGCCGGCTTGATCAGCTTGTTCGCCAGCACGCTTGCGACCGTCAAAATGACGAAGACGACGACGCCGACGGCGGACGCATACCCCAGCTCATTGTACTCGAAGCCTTGCTTGTACAAATACAGCGCCGGAGTCAGCGTAGAGAAGCCCGGTCCCCCGTTGGTCAGCACAAGCACGTTCTCGAAGCTTTGAAACTGGTTGATGAAGGCGAGAAGCACGACCAGTCGGAGCTGGTTTTTGAGCAGCGGAAGCTCGATATGGCGGAACCGCTGCCAGCCCGTCAGTCCTTCCAGCTTGCCCACCTCGAACAGCTCCTGCGGGATCGTGATCAGACCGGCCAAATAAATGAGCAAATAAATGCCGCCGATCCATGGAAAATTGACGAAAATAATCGAGACGAGCGCCCAGCTGCTGTCCCCGAGCCATGACTGCGCGAGCTGCTCCAGACCGATGAGCTGCAAAAACTGGTTGATCGCACCTTCGCCCGCGTAAATCCACCGCCATAGCAAGTAAATGATAATGTACGGGACGACCATGGGAACGAGAAACAGCGTCTTGTACGCATTTTGCACGCCTTGCCGGCCGATCCGGTACAGAACGACCGCGGCATACAGAGGGAACGTGAGCTGGATCAGCACGAAGCTCCCCGTGAACAGGAATATATTGACGAGCGACGCGTGAAACGTCGGGTCCTGGAACAAACGAACGAAATTGCCGAACCCGATGAATTTGTTAATATTGGCGCCGTTCCACTCGTAGAACGATTTTACGATGGCCGTGAAAAACGGCGTGTATTTGAACAGCCCCATGGACACAAATATCGGCAGCAAGAAGGCGTATGCTTTCCAATTGGCGGCCAAGCGGCGCCTTCGCGAGCTTGCGCTCGCCGCCTGCTGCGAATCGTAGTCGGTACCGGATATAGCGGTCGTTTGTTTCACAAGCGCCTCATCCTTTCCGTTCGGCCGAAGCCCAAGGATCGCGTAAATACGTGGCGAAGGTCAGGTCGACCTCCGGCCCTTTGTCCTCCGAGCGCATCCGCCACTTCAACAGCTTGTCCTTCATATCCCGCACGACCTCCGCGCAGTCGGGATGATCGGCCAGATTGACGTGCTCTTCATAGTCCCGCTCCAGATCGTATAGCTCGTCCGGCTGGTCGGAGTAATGGACGTACTTCCATCTGGCGTCGCGCACCATATTCGCCTTGCATTGATCCGGCCGCAGGCCGAGCTGTCTGCGCGAACGATAATATTGGAAGTCCCATTCCGCGTACACTTCGCTGCGCCAGTCGTTGGCCGTCCCGCGCATGAGCGGGAACAGGCTGCGTCCGTCCAACGCCGGAGGCAACGAGATGCCGCTTGCTTCGAGACAGGTAGGCAAAATGTCGATCGACTCGACGAAGCCGTCGAACCTTCCCGGCGGCACGACGCCCGGCATGTGGACGATCAGCGGCACCCGTATCGCCTGCTCGTAGAACAATTCCTTCTCCACCATGTAGTGGTCGCCCAAATATTCGCCGTGGTCGGATGTGAACACGATCAATGTGTTATCGCTTACACCAAGACGCCGCATCTCGGCGAACAGTCTGCCAAGATGGTCGTCCAACTGAGTAATCATGCCGTAATAAACGGCGCGGACTTGCCGCAGCAGCTTCTCGTCCTCGAGGAAATTGCCCCGCCGCTCCTCGCGAAACAGCTTCTGCAGCGGCGGCTTGCGGTCGAGCTCTCCCGGAGCGAGCGTAGGCATCGGCACATCGGCCGGGTCGTACATGTCGTGATACGGCGCGGATACGATGAACGGCAAATGCGGCTTCCAATAGGACAAGTGCAGCATCCACGGACGGTCCCCCGTCTCCTCCATGAAACGGATCGCCTCGTCCGTAAGGAAAGCGGTATCGCTGTGCTCCTCCGCGATTCGCGACGGATAGAACGCCTCGATCAAATTTTCCGGATACGCCTCCTGCCCCGGAAGCGGTTCCAGCTCCTTCGGCCAATAGCGGTAGCGGATGTCTTCCTCGCTGTAGCCGCACCGCCGGAGATAGTCCGGATAAGACGAGTAGCTGTCCTTGGCCGGTAGCCCGTCGTAATAGGCGTAATATTCGAAGCCGTACGTTTCCGTAATCGGGGTGAAATGCGTCCGGCCGACGAGAGCGGCGCGATAACCTTGCTCCGAGTAATAGTCGGCGATCGTCCGCTCGCCTTCCCCGAAGGGCACTTCGTTAAAGCGAACGCGGTTGTTGTGAACGTATCGGCCCGTGTACATGCAGGCGCGGGATGGCGCGCATACGGCGCATTGCACGAACGTCTTGTCGAAGAAGGCGCCGCCGGCCGCCAGCCGGTCGATGTTCGGCGTCCTCACGAGCGGATGGCCGGTAAAGCCGAGACTGTCGTAACGCAGCTGGTCGGCGGTAATGAACAGGATGTTAGTGTTAGCGGGACGCTTCATGTCGTACGCTCGCTCCTTCCCGGTGCGGCTCAAACCCGTCAAGCCGGAAGACGCACTCCAGAAAATGAAAGCCCATGTTCTCGTCGCGAATGATCAAGTCCGACATATAGTCCCGCCATTCGACGCTGGCCGGGTCCTGATGCAGCTGACGGAAGCTTTCCTCGAAATCGCCCTCCATCTCCATATAGGCGAACAGCGTCGTTCCCTGCATGAAGATCGAGTAGCTGCGCACGCCATGGCGCCTCAGCGCCTCCCGCACCCGCGGCCAAACGGCCTCGTGACGACGCTTGTATTCCGCCTCGGCGCCCGCCTTGATGTTGATTGTAAACGCTCTTTTCTCCAACGGGTGTCACCTTCCTTCCGTAGTTTGCCGGCTGCCGGCAGCGGGGATGACCGCATTCGTCGACTGCCGGTAAATGTGCCGGCACGGATACAGCTTTACGCCCGTTTCCCAGCGGGCCTCCAGCAAGATGGAGAGCGCCGAGCGCCCCAGCTCGTAGAACGGCTGCACGACGGTGCTGAGAGATACTTTGAGCAGCGAAGCGAACGGGATTTCCCCCGAGGAGAATAAAGCCATCTTCGCCGGCACCTCGATATCTTTGCCTGCCAACGTTTCCAGAATAATGAGCGAGGACGTATAATCGGCCGCGAAGATAGCCGTACATTCGGGATGACGGTCGATCCAGTCGCTGTAAAGATCGGCGGCGTCCGCCTGCAGCTCCGGTCTCCCCGCGAACCAATCTTCGCGGTACGCCAGCCCGCGCCTGCGGAACGCATCCACATAAGCGGCTTTGCGGTGGCGGTAATTGGAAAGGCCGTCGCGCAAGCCGAGCAGGCCGATCCGCGTGTGACCCGCGTCGAGCAGATGCTCGATCACGCGCAGCGACGCTTCGTAAATATCGGCATTGATGCAGACGAACGGTACATCGACATAGTCCGAGTTCAGCACGACGAACCGTTGGCCGGCTTCCCACGCCTTGACGAGAAACTCCCGTTGACCGTCCGACGGCGTGATGATGATATAGCCGTCGATATCGTTCGGGCCGTCGCGGTCATGGCCGTTATCGATAAATTGAATCGAACGCCCTCTGCGGTGCGCCTCGTCGCGCAGCCCGTCCATCATCTCGGACAGCGTGGCGTAGACGCTCGGGAACGGATTGCAGAACCAGACGTTAATCGGCTCGGTTCCCGGCGGGATGACGCTCATCGCCGCCGATACGAACGTGCCCTTTCCTTTCTGGGCGGTCAACACCCCCTCCAGAATGAGCTCATTCACTGCACGATTGAGCGTGCTCCAGCTGCACGAGTATTCCTCCGCCAACGTCGAGCGGCCCGGCAGCAAATCTCCCGCCTTCAGACGCCCGTCTTCGATTTTGCGCTTAATATCCTGCTTGATCTGATAATACGTAGGGGTAAATTGCTGCTCCACGGCTGAACCTCGCTTTCCGATTTGATTTAAACCTATATGCATTGGTACATATATATCAAGGTTAGCTTTACTATAGTAGAGCATTCCGTCTTGTGTCAACCTTTTTTATGCTCCAGAGACGGCTTCATGCGGAAGAAGCGATCCGACAAGCGGTCGAATCGCAACAATAAAAGAACAGAGCCTATTCGTTTTCCATCCGGCGATGCGGAAGACAGGGCCGAATCGGGCTTAAACGCCGATACTTGCCGGCTGCTTGCTCATCCGGTTCAACGTTTTGTGTATCCAAATGGCGGCCTGGCTGCCTTCGCCCATCGCGATCGTCACCTGCTCCGAATGGACGCCGATATCGCCCGCGGCCCACAAATTGGGCACGGTCGTCATTTTCGTGCGGGCGTCGGTCATAATATGCCCGTTCTCGTGCCGTTCCGCTCCGAGCTGCTCCGCCAAGGAAGAGCGGACTTCATTGCCGCCGAATGCGATGAAGCCGCGGTCCGCCCAAATGTCCCCTCCGCTCGCAAGCCTGATCCCTTGAAACGAGCCGTCATCCTCCTCCAGCACTTCCCGGATCGGCTCGGCCAAGACGACGATGCCTTTCTCCCGCAGGCGCCCCGACAGCTCGGCCGCGATCGGCTTTCGCTCATGATTGACATATAGGAGCTCATCGGTCCGCTCAGCCAACGTCAGCGCCATGGAAGCTCCGACATCTCCAGAGCCCATGACGATCGTCTTGCGGTTGCGAATCTCGTGTCCGTCGCAGTCGGGACATACGTAAACCGTTTTGCCGAGACAAGGCACAAGACCGGGCAGATCGGGAAACCGGTCCATAATGCCCGTGGCCAGCAGCACCGTTTTCGCCTCATAGGCTCCGTCTCGTCCCCGTAGAACGAACAAGTCGCCTCTGCGTTCCGCCCCGACGATCTCATCCTTCACGAACCGGATGCCGGTCCGTTCCGCCTGAATCCGCCCCAATCGGCGAAGCTCCGATCCGGATATGCCGTCGGGCCACCCGAGCACGTTATGATAGCTGCGGCACAATACCGACCGGCCGCTGCCCATATCGGCCACAAGCGCCGAATGGCCGTATCTCCCGATCTGGATAGCCGCCTGCAGCCCAGCGATCCCGCCGCCTACGATCATGCAATCGAATTCAGCCGTCTTGACCCGCTCCTTTCGCTTCCTCTTCATTTTCGATTTTAGTATGTCCTTCGCTCTGGCGCTCTTACCCGACAATTGATAAAATAATGGATAAGCCGACGAGATCCGACCGGATACGGTCTTATTCGCAGTTGCCTTTGTCGAATTGCTATGTAACGAGCTCAGCTCGTCCGAACCGGGGCTTGTTTTTGTTTTTTTGGTTTACATAGAAAAAGTTAGCAACCTTTCGGCGAATATTTCGTCGAATATTAAGATAATCCCATGAGCGGTATTCTGTATCATGTCGAAATTGAGGTGAAACGAATGAGTACGCCGATCGAAGCGAATGTCAGCCCTTCCGTTGCCTCGGCACGAAGCGCCAAATCGGCCAAAACGGTCAAGTCGTCCAAAAAAACGTACCTGTTGTTTTTCTCCAGCTGGTTTTTCCTGATCGCCTCGGGTGTATTGGGAACGATGCTGTATACGGAGCATTTGAAAACGCAGCTCGGCTCGCAGCTGGCGAGCCAGACGGAGGCGCAGCTGCAAACGATGCAAACGCAATACCAGCAGCAATTGGATCAGTTGAAGGCCAGCGTCACGACCGATATCACGACCTTGCAGGCCAAGGTCGATTCGTTCAACGAGCTGCTCGCCTTTACGAAGGACAGCGCCAACAGCAAAACCGACAACAGCAACCAGCTGTATACCCAGCTCGCGGAAGTGAAGAAGAAGCTTGACGAGCTGAAGCAAAACTTGGATGTGCTGAAATGACGGCACGCGAAATCAACCGGTTTTTCCTGCTGTCTTGCGCTCCGTTCGTCGGCATGCTCGTCTGGCTCCTATCGGCCAGCTTCACGCTGGACATGCCCAAGCTCGACTTCTCTCCCGCGCTGCACCTGTTCTCCATAACCGAAGAGGCGAATACGGTACAGCAAAACCTCGAGAAAGCGTCGGGAAGCGCGGTCGCCACGAAGAGCACCATCGAGAAGTTTTACCAGCTGTACGAGCAAAGCGCCACCGATACGAGCAATATGCTGAAGCTCGCTACGGCCCAAGCCGCACGCCCCTCTCTCATTTTCGACAGCCGCATCTCCGCGGAGTTCGGCAAGCCGACCCGCACCGTCGCTTCGGCCAATATCGATTTGAAGCTGTATCAGTTCAACGATGCGAATTACAAGGGCTATGCGCTGAAGGTCGACATGAAATCGGACAAAGCGATGAAGATGGCGCTCGGCAAAGATAAAATCGGCAGCTCCGAGACGACTCTGGCGGCCGCGAGCCGGTATGGCGCCGTTGCCGGAATCAATGCCGGCGGCTTTGCGGACACGCCCGACGGCAAGCGTTATCCGTTAAGCACGACCGTATTGGACGGCAAATACGTGTACGGCTTCGAGTCTACGTTCGACAATTTGGCCTTCGTCGGCCTGAGCGCCGACCGCAAGCTGATCGGCGGCAAGTTTGCCCGCCAAGCCGACTTGGACAAGCTGAAGCCTTCGTTCGGCGCGACGTTCGTGCCGATTCTGCTGAAGGGCGGCGTCAAGCAGCAAATTCCGTCGCAATGGCTGAATTCGCCCAAACGGGCACCTCGGACGGTCGTAGGAAACTTCGGCAACGATCAGCTGCTGTTTATCGTCGCAGACGGATACGACGAACGCGGCGGCTCCGGCGCGACGCTGACGGAGCTGCAGGACAAGCTGGCCAAGCTGCGCGTCGTCGACGCCTACAACTTGGATGGGGGCGGATCCACCTCGCTCGTTTTCGAGGGCAGGACCGTCAACAATCCTTCCGACGGACGGCTTCGCCCGCTGCCTACAAACTTTTTATTTTTCAAATGACGGCGTGATAGATGGAGGAAATGTTCACAATTCGGCCGTTTTCTTTTCCGGGCCTTTTGGTTATAATAGGGTTAGCTTGTCACGGTATTTCTACTGGGAGGTGTAACCAGACATGGCTATCTTCGCCTCATCTACGTTCTGGCTTGTCATGGTCGTATTTGTACTGTTCATTGCAGCAATGCTCACGTCTTCTTACAACGAAGACAGAACGAAGGGCTTGTAGAACGTTTCGGCGTAACACAGGATGGTCGACGCAACCTATGCCGCTCTACCGCACCTCATGTGCAGGCAGAGCGGCTTTTTGCGTTCAAATTCCCTCGGACCTCTCGACCGTATGCAGCGCGAGCTCTATCGGTCCGACCGTTTCTTCCCCGGTCCGCATATGTTTCAAACGAACCTGGCCGGCGGCCGCCTCCTCCTCTCCGATCAGCACGACAAACCGGGCGCCCTTCGCGGCGGCGGCGGCAAGCGTCCGCTTCAGCTTGCGGGACCCGCTCTCCACTCTGGCGCGAATCCCCGCCCCACGGAACAACGCGGCGGCACTCAGCGTTTCGGCAAGCGTATCGCCGATCGGGACGAACCGTACGGCCTGCGCAGCAGTATCCCCTCTTGCGGTTCTCATCAGCTCCATGATCGAATCGAGCCCGAACGAAATGCCGACGGCCGGATAGCGGATGTCTTCGCGTCCTGCGAGCTTCCCGATGATCGAATCGTATCTTCCTCCGCTTGCCAGACTGGACCGGAACGATCCGTCGGCAGCGAATAGTTCGTATACCGTTCCGGTATAGAACGACAAGCCCCGGGAAAGAAACGGGTCAAACCGGCATATCGGCCCGAGCCCGGTGCCGTCCAACAGCTTCTGCAGCTGTCGTACTTCCATAACCCCGCGGGCGGCTCCGAGCGAGAACCTTTCTACAAGTTCCTCGAATCCCGGAGCTTCCTCGCGGATCAGCCGAACGATACCGGCGGCAGCTTGCGGGTCCAGCTTTTTGTCCCCGAGCTCGGCGGCCACTCCGTCCACCCCGATTTTGTCAAGCTTATCCAGGGTGAGCATAACCGAAGCGGCCGCTTCCTCGCCGACTCCGAGGCCGGCCAGAAGCTCTCCGAGAAATCTCCGGTTGTTCCATCGCACCGCGGCATCAATCCCTAGCGCCCCGAACGCATCGGACGCAAGCTGGAGCAGCTCCGTCTCCGCTTCCGGTCCCTCCGTCCCGGCCACGTCCGCATCGCATTGCGTAAATTCGCGCAGCCGCCCCCGCTTCACCGGTCCGTCCCGAAACACTTTGCCGATTTCGTACCGTTTGAAGGGCATTTCCAGACCGGGATGGATCGCCACGACCTTGGCGAAAGGCACGGTCAGATCGTAACGCAATCCGAGATTTCTGCCCCCTTGGTCGGAAAGACGGTACATTTCCTGCATAATTTCTTCCCCGCCCGCATATTTCGAGGCCAGTAGCGACTGCTCGTTCAAAATCGGTGTCTCCAGCGGCTCGAAATCGTACAGCGCGAACTGCCGCTCCAATACGGCCCGGATCCGGTTTCTCAGCACCTGCTCCCCGGCGCGGAAATCAAACGTACCTTTCACGTTTTGCATGTTAACCCTCACCCTTTCCATGGATAAAAACAAAAAACGCGCCGGACCTCTTGGTCCCGCGCGCGTTCGTATGCCGCAGGGAGGCCAACGCAAGCAGCGCTAGCCCTCCCCGTTTCCATTCAGGGGGTGCTAACGCTTCTTGTGATGATGAAGTTGTGCGAACTGCTGTCGTCGTGCCATGACCGTCCGCCTCCTTCTGCGTAATGGTTTTCATTATAGCTCGCCGAAGCTCCGCTTGCAACACGAAGCATAAACAAAAAAAGCACCCCCGACTTCATTGCGGTGATGCTTGCGCCGTTCGTGTAGCGTTTACCCGGTGATGACGCAAAATTCGTTTGTATGATAACGATTACAAGGAGATTAAAGTCATTTCTTTCATACAAGTTGAGCAAATATGCTTCTCCTTATACTCCGTAACCCCGTTCATTTCTCCGCAAAACACACATTTGGGGCGGTAACGCTCCAGCAATATGTGATCGCCGGAAACTAAAATTTCAACGGGATCTCCTTCGTTCATCCGATATCTTTTTCTGAGCGATTTGGGCAATACGATTCTGCCCAATTGATCCACTTTCCGTACAACGCCTGCCGGTCTCATCTCGACTCACCTCGCTTCTGCCTATGAAAGTAGGACGATTTTATCGCCTAGCCACTTTCCAGCATAATAATTCGCCGTAAATATACAAACTCCTTCTTTTTAACTAGGTCTTTATGCCAATTTGAGATGTTTCTGTAAACGCCGTCCGGAAAAGGGTAGTTCCGATTAACAAACTCGGCGTAACTAACAGCCGGAGGAAGCGTTCGTGCATATCAGCGAATCGCAGGTCGGCCGTGCGCGATCGAGCCGGTCGAGGCCAAGCCCGGGCCAGCGGCGCGTTTTGGAAGAAGAGCGATACTTATAGCGTATGCACAGGCAAAAACCGCCTGCAGTCCGGACTGCTCGTTCGAGCAGCCCCGGTGCGGCGGTTTTTTGTTCATTTCAACCCGAGAAATGCATTTTGCCGCAATCCCTCGAACAAGACGATCGCCGCCGAATTCGATAAGTTCAGCGATCGGACGGCATCGGTCATCGGCATCCGGATGCACGTTTCCCGGTTCTCGTCGACGATTTCGCGCGGCAGTCCTTTCGTTTCTTTGCCGAACACGAATACGTCCTCGTCTTTATAATCAAATTCCGTATACAGCTTGTGCGCCTTCGTCGTAGCAAAGTAAAAGCGCCGTCCGTCCAACGCCTCGCGAAGCTCGCGGAACGAATCGTAATAACGGACGTCGACCGAATGCCAATAATCGAGACCCGCGCGCTTCAGCGTCCTGTCATCCGTCAGGAAGCCTAGCGGCCGGACCAAATGGAGAATCGTTCCCGTAGCCGCGCACGTCCGGGCAATATTGCCGGTGTTGGCGGGAATTTCGGGCTCGACCAGTACGATATGAAAAGCCATTTGCAAACCTTCTCCCCGCTCTTGTAGTGAACAAGCATAAGACGATTATACATCAACCGTTCCGAAAATTTTAACATCCATTTTACGAAACCTTAATCTTCGCTTTATGTTCGGGGCGCATAATGGAGTTACGACAATATCGATAACGTTCACTACATTACGCTTGCAAAGGAGAAAATGATGATTAAGAAGAAAATATTGGTCGTTGACGACGAGCCCTCCATCTCCATGCTCATCGACTTTAACTTGAAGCTGGTCGGTTACGAAGTGTTGTGCGTATACGACGGCGAAGCCGTCTTCGAGGCCATTCCGCAGTTCCGTCCCGATTTGATCGTGCTTGACCTGATGCTGCCGAAGCTCGACGGCATCCAGGTATGCAAACGGCTGCGCGAGCAAAACAATTTCGTGCCGATCATCATGCTGACCGCGCTGCAGGACTTGTCTGACAAAATCGCCGGACTCGACAACGGGGCGGACGATTATATGACGAAGCCGTTCAGCCCGCAGGAGCTCGTCTCGCGCATTCAGGCGATTATGCGCCGCACGGGCGCCCTTCCGGCCGCCGAGCCGGAAACGCTCCATATCGGGCCGATCCGCATCCAGCCGGAGCAGCGCGAGGTGCTCATTCACGATCAGCCGATCGAGCTGACGCCGAAAGAATTCGAGCTGCTGCTGTTTCTGTGCAAGCACCGGGGCAAAGTATTAAGCCGCCAGCAGCTGCTTCACGGCGTCTGGGACTATCATTTCATCGGCGATACGCGCATCGTCGACGTGCATATTAGCCATCTTCGCGACAAAATCGAGAAAAATGCCCGCAACCCCGAATATATCGTCACGATCCGCAACGTCGGCTACAAGCTGACGGAGCCGGTCTCGAAGGAGTCGCTTGCCTGAGGCTGCGACTCGGGGACATTAGGCGAGACTGTTGCCGGCCGAAATGGAAAACATGAAGTTTATTCGCCTGAAGCGAATAAACATGCTGCTTGAGATGGAAAACATCCAGCTAAATCCGCTTCATCCGGACAAATCCGGTAATCCGAGCGGAAATAGCTGGATGTTTTCCCGTTATTCCGATTATAACCGCACTTTCGCCGAAAATAACCGGATCTTTTGAGGCTGTTGAAAAAGTCTGCGAAGAGAGCAAGCGCCGGAGACAAGAGGTGGGGAAATGCGCTCCACCTCCGTTAAAATCGTGTTGTTTTTAACATCTTAGGTGGTTACAACACGATTTTAAAGTCAACCGCTTCGCT
>NZ_VDCQ01000043.1 GCF_006265175.1 Paenibacillus hemerocallicola
AGCGAGAAAGCTTCGGCTGCTCTTAGCGTAATCAACGACGCCATCGAGAAAGTTTCGGCACAACGTTCCCAATTGGGCGCATTCCAAAACCGTTTGGAGCACACGATCAACAACTTGGGTACTTCTTCCGAGAACTTGGTCGCTTCCGAGTCCCGTATCCGCGACGTAGATATGGCGAAAGAAATGATGGAGTTCACGAAGAACAACATCCTTTCCCAAGCGGCTCAAGCGATGCTGGCACAAGCGAACCAACAACCGCAAGGCGTACTGCAATTGCTCCGTTAATCCGGTCCAATCTCCGGGGGACTCTAGTTGGACTAGAGTCCCTTTCTTTCTAATATGAGATACATTCACGAAGGCGAGGGTTACCCTGTGTCCCCCGATTATGAAGTTCGAGAACGGACCTTGGTCCTGGCCGATACTTGTCTGGAAGGCTTGACGCATATGCAATGGCAAATGCAGCAGGGCTATTACGAATTGTCCCTGACGCTGTATTGCGATGTGCTGGACGCCATCTATCATATTGAACGATCGGTTTATCTGTCGATCGACACCGATTACAGTGAGCGTACCGACGGCTGGTTTGCGGTTCAGGAGCAGTTAAACGAACGGTTGGATGATATGGCCGATGCTTTCCGTACTCGTCATTTTCACGAATTGCCGTTATCGCTTGCCCGACTAGTTCCTGTATATCGCTTATGGCATAACACCGTGCATCTTTACCTGAATCCAAATTACGTCGTGTGAGGGGAATCGCTGTGACCGTAAAAACGAAAACGAGACTTGCCCTTGTCCCGCAATATATGCGGAAATTCCAATGCATCGGACCGAGCTGCGAAGACAGCTGCTGTGTCGGATGGCGCGTCAATATTGACGAAGCTACCTATCGAAAATACCAGGATGTGGATCATGCCGAGCTGCAGACTGATCTTGATAAATATGTGACCCGCAACCGCTCGAATCCGTCGCCGGCCAACTACGCGAAGATCAAGATGAAGGGCGGCGGGGCCTGTCCGTTTCTGGACGGGGAGAAGCTGTGCGGCATTCAGAAAAACTTGGGCGAATCGTATTTGTCCAACACTTGCTCGCAGTACCCCAGATCGAACAATATGACGAATGGGCAGTGGGAGCGGTCCGCGACCGTCTCGTGTCCGGAAATCGCCCGTCTGGCTCTTCTGAATCCGGAGCCGATGGAGTTCGACCAAATCGAAGAAGATGCCGAAGCGCGGTTTGCCGCCAATAAGGAGCTGCATACCGGCGACGTCAAATATTTGAACAAGCCTCAACGCTTTTTCTGGGAGCTGCGCATCTTCACCATTCAAGTGCTGCAGCACCGAGCTTTCTCTCTGTCCAGCCGTCTGATTCTACTCGGCTTGTTCTATCAAAAAGTGCAGGAAAAGGCCCAAGCCGGAGAAGTTCAGAAAATTCCGGAACTGATCGAAGAGTTCATGGTGATGCTTTTCCAAGAATCCGTCAAGAGTCAATTGGATGAAGTTCCCGTTCAGACGGCGCTTCAGATGAAGCTGGCTAAAGAAATCGTCGACCAGCGGTTCGCGAGCGGGGTCAACAGCTCCCGCTACATGGAAGTGATCACCCACTTCCTGCACGGCATTCAGTACACGAAAGAAACGCCGGTGGAACAAATCGCCCAGCGTTACGCGGAGGCTTACCAGGACCATTACGCGCCTTTTATGGCCGAGCATGAATATATTCTTGAAAATTATTTGGTCAATTACGTTTATAAAAACATGTTCCCTTTCACGGGCAGCAAGGAGCTGTTCGATGCCTATGTCATGATGGTCATCCATTATTCCATGATCAAGCTTCTGCTCATCGGCAATGCGGGGTATCACCAAGGACTCGACACCGATCGGGTGATGCTCGTTATCCAGTCGTTCGCCAAAACGATCGAGCATAGCGACGCCTATTTAAAGAAGATGGAGAAGCTTCTGAAGGAAAACGGCTATACTACGATGGCTTATATGAGCATATTGATCAAAAACTGACGTTTCACCCTAAACTATCGTCGGAATTGTTCCGATGAATGTAGTAACGGAACTCGAAAGGGGAAGGGACCATGGACTCATCGCTTGGTTCAGTCAAAGGGGTTTCGGGTACGCCAATGTCGCCGCCTCCGCATCAGTCACAATTGCCAGCAGGTGTTCCCGATATCCCGCAACCCGCTTCTCACACTATAACCCAAGAGGAAGCCAAGAGAGCGGAAAAGCAAGGAAAACCGGTTTCCATGAGCGAGGAGCAATGGATTCGCGCGGTCGAGAAGGCGTTGAAGCTTGTGCAAGGCCCATTTACTTATTTGGATTTTTCCGTACACAAGTCGACAAAGGAAGTCATGGTCAAGGTCATGAACCGGGAGACCGGCGAAGTGATCCGCGAAATTCCCCCGGAGAAGCATCTCGATCTTGTGGCCGATCTGATGAAGATGGCCGGTATACTCGTGGATAAGCGAGTGTAAGCCTAAGCAGGACAACATGGAGACGACCATGCAAGCCCCGGGCAAAAAAGGAGTGAGACGGCAGAATGGTATTTCGAATTGGCGGGTTGGCTACCGGAATGGATACCGATTCCTTGGTCAAGCAATTGCTGCAGGCGTACCAAACTCCGATAGACAAGGTCAAGCAGCAGAAGCAATTGATCGAGTGGAAGCGGGACGATTACCGGGCAGTCAACACGAAGGTGCTCGCTTTTCGCGATGCCGCTTTCGATATGAAGCTCAAAGGCTCTTATACGACGAAAAAAGCCGAGTCCGAGAACGAGCAGGCCGTCAAAGTGTCGGCTACGAACCAGGCGATCGAGGGCGTGTATACGATAAAAGTCAAGCAGCTGGCCAGCTCGGCTACCGTGACATCGTCCGCAATCGGCAAAAAAAATAATCAGGCCCAGATGTCCGAGCTCGGCGTAACGGAAGCTACATCCATCACATTATCCGGCGAAAAAGGCAGCGTAACGGTCATGATCAAGCCTACGGACAAAATCTCCGACGTAATGGGCAATATCAATAACAAGACTCGTCTAACCGGCGTTAATGCAAGCTATGATGCGAGCCTGGACCGGTTTTATTTCACCAACCCGGCGACGGGGGAAGCCGCCAAGTTCGAGTTGAAAAGCACGAATGCGGATTTATTGGGCGACGTATTCAAGCTGTCCGGCTCTGCCGTATCGACGGTAAAGGGCGAGACGATTACGACGACGGCGAAATTCGATAGCGTGCTGCTTCCCGTCATCTCTGCCGAATTGACGAAGGATAAGACGATCGATACCCAATTTTTCCGTATTACACGGGATGGCAAAGACTATGACTTCTCCATCAAGGCGGATACGTCCATCGGGAACCTGGTCGATCAAATCAACGGATCGGACTTGGGGAAGTCCGGCGTCTCGGCGTATTTGAACGCCGACGGCAAGCTGGCGTTTTTTAATGCCGATCAGTCCAAGCAGTTGGAGTTCGCCGAAGTCTCCGAAAGCACGACTCAAGACGATATCAAAATTCTCGAGCAATTGGGCCTCCAGAATGCTTCGGGAACGAACGTGTTCACCACGACTTCCGATCAGGAATACACGAAATTGGAGACTAAAGGAAAAGATGCCGTAATCGAGTATAACGGCGTTGAAGCCAAGTATGCGACCAACAGCTTTGTCGTAAACGGGCTGAACGTTACCGCCAAGAAAGAGACGGACGATCCGGTTTCCGTCTCCATATCCGGAGATACGGATGCCATTTACGATAAAATCAAATCGTTCGTGGACAAATACAATACGCTGGTGGACGATATTACCGCGAAAACGAGCGAGACCCGGGATCGCGACTATACGCCTCTTACCGACGCCCAGAAGGAAGCAATGAGCGAGGAACAAGTCAAGGCATGGGAGACCAAGGCCAAAAGCGGGATGCTGCGGCGGGATGACATGTTGAGAAATGCCTTGTCCTCGTTCCGGAACTCGTTGGCAAGCGTGGTGGGCGGATTGACCGGAAGCGAGCTCAAGCAGTTGACCCAGATCGGCATCACAACCGGATCGTCCTATACGGAGAACGGGAAGCTTACGATTAAAGAAGAAACGCTGCGTAAAGCCATAGCGGAGCGCCCGGAAGAAGTTGCGGCCATGTTCACCGTGGATGACGGCAACTCCAAAACCGACGCCGGCGACGGCTTTGCCGTCCGACTTCATCAGAAGGCGACCGAGCTGATTGACAAGATCAAGTCTATAGCGGGAACAACGGACATGACTTACTCGCAATACGAGGAAGGCAAGCTTCTGAACGATTACGATGAACGAATCGAGCGGTTGACGGATCGGATGGAGGATGCCGAAGATCGGTATTACGCCCAGTTTACCGCAATGGAAAGATACATCAATCAATTGAACCAGCAGAGCAACTGGCTTGCTCAGCAGTTGGGCGGCTCCAATAAATCCAGTTAGGGAGGCATCTTTAGGTGAGTAATACGTATTCCCAGGCCCGTTCAGCTTATGGAAAACAGCCGCAAGCCGCATCTCAGGCAGCGGTGCAAGTACCGCCCCCAACGAATCAAGCCGTGCCGAGCATCCCGAAGAATCCGCCGCAAAATCAGTCGCAGCAGAGCAAATATTTGGAGAACACGATCATGACCGCTCCGAAGGAGCAGTTGCTTCTGCTGCTGTATAACGTGGCGATCAAAGCTTGCAAAGAGGCGAAAGAAACGATCGTGCAGAAAGACTATGGTCAGGCGCACAAGCATCTGCTAAAGGCTCAGGAAGTGTTGCTGGAATTGATGATTACGCTGGATCAGAATATTCCGATCTCGGAACACTTGACGAAGCTGTACGACTATTTCATCGATCAATTGATCGAGGCCAACGTCAAGAAAGATGCTGCGCCTGTCGATCAAGTTCTAACCTTTCTAATCGAATTGCGCGATACGTGGGCCGAGGCGGCCAAAAAAGCGAGAACCGGAGGAGCCGCAGTGCCTGCAGCTACTACAGCCGCACCGTCCGCCGCTTCCAGCGCATCCGCACATGGCTAACCCGGTAAGCGAGCTGCTTGAACTGACGGAGCGAATGGCGGAAGAGGCCGAGAATGCTACAGTAGAACAAGTAGATCGTTATATGGAGCGTCGAAGGCAGCTGTTTGACGTTATGGAACGGATGGACCCCGCAGAGCGTTTGGCTCTGTTGGCAGGCTTTCCCGGACAGTCTTTTCAACAATGGGAATCGGTCATTGAACAGGCCATGGCTCGGTTCAAGGAAGAAGCCCAAGACAAGCTGCTTCGCTTTCGGCGGGCCAAGCAGCAGCGCACAGGATACGACGTTTCCGCGATGGACACAAACAGCTTTTTCTTCGATCGCAAGAAATAAACATTCACCAGGACATGCCTATGAGGTATGTCTTTTTCGTTGTTTCCAGCTCTAAATCTTCCAATCTTCGTCCACTTCGATAGGAGCAATTATATGAGTTTTGGGACTATGATTTCGGGTGACAAGCTTCGACTTTCTCCTGTTTCTTCTGTGAATAACTGGACAACCCACCTGTGGATAATGTGGATAAGCCTGTGAATAACTAATGAAAACAAGCTTTCATAATGTGAGTTTTTTGTAAATAGCGAAATTTTCCCGCAATTCGCTCTAGCAAAAAAATGACTTTTGCTGGAACTTAAGATATCGCTTTCACGTTGACATTAAGCGGTCCGGATGGTATAGTCAGGATGTGGGCATAGCCCACAGCTATTTGAAGATGAAGGGAATGTTTTGCATGCAAGGTAAAGTTAAATGGTTTAACGCAGAAAAAGGTTATGGATTCATCGAGCGCGAAGACGGTGGAGACGTATTCGTACATTTCTCGGCAATCCAATCGGACGGCTTCAAAACCTTGGAAGAAGGCCAAGCCGTAGAATTCGACATCGTGGAAGGCGCACGCGGACCGCAAGCAGCTAACGTCGTAAAGATATAATCAACCGGCTACGTGGCCGCGATTGAATATATACGCTAGCAGCGAAGACTCCCCGGGAAACCGGGGTGTCTTTTTTGTATTATACGCGGTTTATCCGGACGAGAAGGGTTCGTCTTTTTTTAATTTATCTGAATATACAAAACATTTTGAATTATTGTAAAGTTTTTTTGAAGTGGGCATCTTAATATGATATAATGATAGTAAGAAAAACGGCTGTAGACGACCTGATTGAAGGAGGCCCCGTACTGCGGCAGTTTTTCCGGATTGTCACAGAAAATCATGCTTTTGGAAGACCAAGCGTTTTTTCTGACGATAGTCGTTTTCCTGATAAAGCCATTCCTTTTTCGCTCCTTGAGTGCGGAAGGCGAATATGCTTTATCCATTTGAAAGGAGCTGTTGGACAATGAACTTTACCATTCGCGGACAAAACTTGCTGCTCACCGACGCTCTAAAAGATTATGCGGCAAAGAAGATCGGAAGGCTGGAAAGGTACTTTGAAACTGCTCCCACCGCAGATGTGACCGTCACGTTGAACGTAATCAAAAATATGCAAACCGTTGAGGTGACGATTCCGCTGCCGGGCGTACTGCTCCGCGCCGAAGTGCGAAGCGAAGACATGTACGCTTCGATCGATCTGGTAACCGAGAAGCTCGAACGTCAAATTCGCAAGCATAAGACGAAGGCCAACCGCAAATTCCGGAGAGACGGCACCCGCTCATTGTTCAGGGAAAGCTACGACGGCTCCACCGCAGTACGTTACTTGGATGAAGAAGACGATGACTTGGAACTCGTGCGCACAAAGCGCTTTAATTTAAAACCGATGGATGTGGAGGAAGCGATTCTCCAAATGAACATGGTCGGCCATAACTTTTTCGTATTCGCCAATTCGGACTCCAAGGAAGTGAACGTGGTCTATAAGAGAAACGACGGTAAATACGGCTTGATCGAACCGAGCTGAAACACATAATCGAATGTAAAGGCAAAATCACATAGCGTATCGAATGGAAGATGAAGGCAGCACGAATAGCGGCCAGCCAAAAGCCCGATCCTGAAACGGATCGGGCTTTTTTGCGTAATAAGAAGAAAGCCGCAAGGAGGGTAACGCCATTGGAGAACAAATCGGCTAAACGAGGCGGCGGATGGCTGTTCGGGGCAGCCGGGCTGTTTTTGCTCAGCAAAGCCAAGACGCTTCTGGCGCTTTTGAAGTTCAGCAAGTTCGGTTCGGCCATCGTCAGCATGCTGGTTACGGTATGGGCCTATACGATCGTATTTCCGCTGCAGGTGGCGGTTGGCTTGGTTGCGATGATATTTATTCATGAAATGGGCCACGTCATGGCGGCCAAGCGTAAAGGGCTGCCGGTGAGCGCGCCCTTTTTCATTCCGTTCGTGGGTGCGCTGGTCATGATGAAGCGGCATCCGAGGGACGCGCTCACGGAAGCGTATATTGCTTACGGCGGACCATTAATCGGGACTGTGGGCGCCACGCTGGCATTCGCGACGGGCTGGTACGGGTTGCAGACGGGCGGGGGATCCGGCTGGTATATTTGGATCGTGATCGCCAAGATCGGGTTTTTCTTGAATTTGTTCAACCTGCTGCCTATGCAGCCTTTGGACGGGGGCAGAATCGCGTCGGCGATCAGCCGGTGGCTGTGGATCGTCGGTCTTATCGGCGGAGCGCTGCTTATTGTGTTTATGAAAGCCTGGATCTTGATTATTTTCTGGATATTGTTTGCTTATGATCTGTACAAAAAGTATATCCGCCAAGTGAAAGTGACCCCGATGAAGCATACGCTGAGCTGGGAGACGCCGCTGCAGCCGTTGCTGGATCAAGGCTATTTCATCCCGGGCGAAGAACATAGACGCGAGCTGCCGTTCACGACCTCGAGCACGCTGGAAGGCGTACAGCAAATTACGGTGAGATGGGAAGCGTTGGGACTGGAGCATACCGCCGATTTGACCGGGCAATCCATTATTGAAAAGGTCGAAGTATTCCGCGTCGAGAGAAAGACCGACGGGGAGGAGCATAAACTTTTCATAGTTGCAACGGTACAAGGCCATACTCATGAAAGTGAGACTTATTATGAAGTTCCGGCGAAAGCGAGGCTAGGCTACGGGTTCGCCTACTTCGGATTGATCGCGTACTTGCTCCTGATGTTCTGGGCGATTAGCGCGATGGCCATCCCGCAGTTAACTTAACTCTCGCAAGGCTTGTCCAAAACCCGATTGTTGCGGCGGCTGGCGCAACCTGTTACAATTTATGCAAACCGGTTTCGGGGGCAAGCGGCTATATTCCATCCATACATTCATGTTTGTTCCAAGGACGAACTACGTATAGCGAAAGGGGTTCTCGCATGTTAGGACTCGTAAAAAAAATATTTGGCGATACCAATGATCGTGAAATCAAACGCCTGATGAAGACGGTCGAAGTCATCAACGGGCTGGAACCGGAACTAAAGCCTTTAACGGACGAGCAGCTCCGGGATAAAACCGGGGAGTTCCGTTCGAGACTCGAGCAGGGCGAAGAGCTGGACGATCTGCTTCCGGAGGCGTTCGCCGTCGTGCGGGAAGCTTCTTTGCGCACATTGGGCAAAAGGCATTACGACGTACAGCTGATCGGCGGAATGGTGCTTCATGAAGGCAAAATTGCCGAGATGAGAACCGGGGAAGGCAAGACGCTCGTAGGCACTCTTCCCGTTTATTTGAACGCGCTGCTCGGTAAAGGCGTCCACGTCGTGACGGTCAATGAATACTTGGCCGCACGGGACAGTGCCGAGATGGGGAGAATTTACGAATTCCTGGGCATGACGGTCGGCGTCAATCTGAACAGTCTGTCTCATCACGATAAGCAGGCGGCTTACGCGTGCGACGTTACGTACGGGACGAACAATGAGTTCGGCTTCGATTATTTGCGCGACAATATGGTGCTTTACAAAGAGCAGATGGTTCAGCGGCCGCTCTATTTCTCCGTTATCGACGAAGTCGACTCGATTCTTGTCGATGAAGCTCGGACGCCTCTTATTATTTCCGGACAAGCTGCCAAATCGACGGATCTGTACTACTCCGCCGATCGTTTCGTGAAGCGTCTGACCGCGGAGGAAGACTATGTGGTCGATATTAAAGTGCGTTCGGTCAACTTGACCGAAGCCGGGGTGGCCAAAGCGGAGAAAACGTTCGGCATCGAGAACTTGTACGACCATGCCAACGTTACGCTTAACCATCATCTTACCCAAGCGCTGAAGGCGCATGTCATTATGAAGCGCGACGTCGATTACGTCGTTCAAGAGGAAGAAGTCATCATCGTCGACGAATTTACCGGACGTCTAATGGTCGGTCGCCGCTATAGCGACGGCTTGCACCAAGCGATCGAAGCGAAAGAGCAGCTGAAGGTGCAAAACGAAAGCATGACTCTTGCCACTATTACGCTGCAAAACTACTTCCGGATGTACCGCAAGCTATCCGGTATGACCGGTACGGCGAAGACGGAAGAGGAAGAGCTCAAGAAAATTTACGGGCTCGAGGTAGTCGTCGTGCCGACGAACAGGCCCATGATCCGTAACGATGCGCCGGATGTCGTATACAAAAGCGTGAACGGTAAATTCAAAGCGGTAGTGGAACAAATCGTGGAGTCCCACAAGAATGGACAACCGGTTCTTGTCGGTACCGTATCCATCGAGAATTCCGAGCGTTTGTCGGACATGCTGAAGAAAAAGGGCATCCAGCATAAGGTATTGAATGCGAAGCACCATGCGGAGGAAGCCGAAATCGTCTCGAGAGCGGGTCAGCACGGCGCGGTAACGATCGCGACGAACATGGCCGGACGCGGAACGGACATTGTGCTGGGAGAAGGAGTTCCGAACCTCGGCGGGCTGCATATTATAGGTACGGAGCGGCATGAAAGCCGCCGGATCGACAATCAGCTTCGCGGACGCGCAGGTCGCCAAGGCGACCCGGGTTCGTCGCAGTTTTACTTGTCGATGGAAGATGAGCTGATGCGCCGATTTGGCGCGGAGAACATCATGGGCATGATGGAGCGGATCGGATTCGAGGAAGATCAGCCGATCGAGAGCAAGCTCATTACAAAGGCGATCGAGTCGGCGCAAAAGCGGGTGGAGGGCAATAACTTCGACACGCGGAAAGTCGTCCTGCAGTATGACGACGTCATGAATCAACAGCGCGAAATCATTTACAAGCAGCGCCGCGAGGTGTTGGAGCACGAGAACATTAAAGAAATTACGCTCGATATGATTATGCCTGTCATCGAACGGATCGTTAAGGCGCATACTCCAGACGATCAGGTGCCGGAAGAGTGGGACTTGGCCGCGATTGCGGAGTATGCCAACTCGACTTTCCTGCACGAAGGTCAGCTGACGGCGGATGAGCTGTGGGCGAAGGAACGTGAAGAGATCGTCGAACACGTACAAAGCCTTGTGAAGAAGCTGTACGATCAACGCGAGCAAGATATGGGCGAAGAGACGATGCGCGAATTCGAGAAGGTCGTCGTGCTGCGTGCAGTAGACAGCAAGTGGATGGACCACATCGATGCGATGGAGCAGCTGCGCCAGGGCATTCATCTCCGTGCATATGGGGGAACAGATCCGCTTCGCGAGTATCAATTCGAAGGCTTCGAGATGTTCCAGGAAATGATCGAGAGCATTCGAGAAGAAGTGGCCAAGTACATTATGAAGGCCCATGTCGAGTCGAATCTGGAGCGTCAAGCCGTGGCCGAAGGCCAGGCCGTCGACCCGAAGATTGAAGCGGAAGGCAAGCAGCCGGCCAAGGCCGAGGATAAAGTCGGCCGCAACGATCCGTGCCCATGTGGAAGCGGCAAAAAATTCAAGCAGTGCCACGGCAAATAATCCGTTTGCCGCGCTGCCTACTATAAACTGCGCAAGCAGGTTTTGGAGAGCCCCCTAAGCAAGGGGGCTTCCCTTTGCCGAAACAAGCTGTTAATAAACTTTAGAGGTGATCGTAATTATGTTGGAAGCGGACGTAAAACAAGATTTGCGAGAAGTGGCAAAACGTATCCAAGACCTTAGGGGGTCTCTTTGACTTAGATCTCAAGCTGGAGCAAATCGCCAACTTCGAAGAGAAGATGGCCGCGCCCGACTTCTGGGACGACAATGAGAAGGCGCAAAAATTGATCGGCGAGATGAATGCGGTCAAATCGGTCGTCGACGAGTTCCAAGGACTCGCCTCCGCATATGACGATATTGAGGTCATGCTGGAGCTGGCCGAAGAAGAGGGCGACGACAGTATGGCGGCGGATCTGACCGCCAGCATCCGGGAGCTGCATGCGAAGCTGCAGAGCTTCGAGCTGCAGCTGCTGCTCAACCAGCCGTACGACAAATACGACTGCATTCTCGAGCTTCACCCTGGCGCTGGCGGCACGGAGTCCCAGGACTGGGCGGACTTGCTGCTGCGCATGTATCGCCGTTACGCGGAGAAACAGGGCTTCAAGGTCGAGGTGCTCGACTACTTGCCGGGTGACGAAGCCGGCGTCAAAAGCGTGACGCTGTCCATTAAAGGGCACAATGCGTACGGCTACTTGAAAACGGAAAAAGGCGTACACCGGCTGGTCCGCATCTCGCCGTTCGATGCTTCCGGCCGCAGGCATACTTCGTTCGTATCGTGCGACGTCGTTCCGGAGATCGAGGAGGATGTGGAGGTCGAAATCCGCACGGAGGATTTGAGAGTCGATACCTACCGTGCCAGCGGCGCCGGCGGTCAGCACGTCAACCGGACCGAATCGGCCGTGCGCATTACGCACATTCCGAGCGGAATCGTCGTTGCATGCCAATTGGAACGGTCGCAAATCCAAAACCGCGAGCGCGCGATGAAAATGCTCCGGTCGAAGCTGTACGAGAAGAAGCTGGAGGAGCAGGCCAAGCATCTTGCCGAAATTCGCGGAGAGCAATCCGATATCGCCTGGGGCAGCCAAATCCGATCTTACGTATTCCACCCGTATAGCATGGTGAAGGATCACAGAACCCAGGCCGAGACGGGAAATGTGCAGGCCGTCATGGACGGGGAGATCAATCCTTTTATCGATGCATACTTGCGGCAGCAAATAAAACCGGAATCAGCTTCATAATTATTCGGGGGAACGTTTATCCTACACATAGTGTAGGATTTTTTTCCTTCCTGCTGTCCGTCAAGCCATGCCTCCGACTTGGAGGCATCATGAATCGAGGAGGGTGTCGATGCGCCGCAAACATCCCGCCATACGGATCGGAAGTCCGCTGCACCAGGCGATCGAGTACGGGCTGCTGCTGGCAGGCTGCCTGGCTATAGCGCTCAGCTTCAACTTTTTCCTGAATCCGAATCAAATCGCCTCCGGCGGAGTGGCCGGCATCTCCACCATCATCCAGCAATTGTTCAGCATCGAGCCGGCCGTTATGCAATGGGTGCTCAACATCCCTTTGTTTATTTTGGGCATGCTCTTCCTGGGCGGCCAATTCGGGCTGAAGACGGCGGTTGCTTCCGTCGTGCTGCCTTTGTTCGTTCTGCTGACCCGCGACCTCGGTCCGCTTACGACGAACGCGCTGCTTGCCACCATCTATGGAGGCATCGGAATCGGGGCCGGACTCGGCATCGTATTTCGCGGCAGAGGCTCGACCGGCGGGCTGGACTCGGCGGCCCAGCTCATTCACAAATGGACCGGAGTCGGCTATGGAATTGCCGTAGCCATGCTGGACGGAGCGGTTATACTGGCGGCCGGCATCGTATTCTCGCCGGAGAAGGCGCTTTATGCGCTGATCGGTCTGTTCGTAACGACGAAAACGATCGATATCGTACAGATCGGATTCCGGTACTCCAAAGTCGCTTTCATTATGACCAAGGAGATGGAAGCCATCCGCGACGCGATCCTGTTCGAGCTCGATCGGGGATTGACCCTTCTGGACGGCCGAGGCGGTTACACCGGGGAAGATCGCCCGACGCTGATGGTGGTCGTCAGCCAAACGGAGGTTACCCGATTGAAGACGATTGTGAGGTCCGTCGACCCGAACGCTTTTATCATTTTGACCGATGCGCACGAAGTTCTGGGGGAAGGGTTCAAGCTGCACGGGTGAGCTTGTAAAACCTATTGCAGTGACGGAAAATATTCCGTATGATCGATGAAGGGCGTTTAAAAAAGAGATTGAATTTTTATTCTCTTGATTGTATAATGATGCATATGTTTTAAGGGACGGCATCATCGGGATGAGCGAGTTTCAACATGGGGGAGGGTTTGCCATGAGCGGCAAATTGCGTGCGGCTATCGTAGGTTCGACCGGCTACGGTGGCGTGGAATTGATCCGGCTGCTGCTGCAGCATCCGGAGGTGGACATTGCGTCGGTCATTTCGTCTTCCAACGCAGGGGCTTTATACGCCGAAGGATATCCGCATTTATCGGAAATTATTACGGATCGGCTGGAAGCGATCGATGTAGAAGCGATGAAGGGCAAGGCCGATGTCGTATTTTTGGCGACGCCGCATGGGGTCAGTACGGAACTGTCTCCGAAGCTTGTCGAGGCTGGCTTGAAGGTAATAGACGTATCGGGCGATCTGCGGCTGAAGCGGGGAGACGTATACGAGAAATGGTATAAACATAAGCCTGCCGACCCGGCGTATTTGGAGCGCGCGGTGTACGGCTTGTGCGAGGTGTTCGGCAGCGACGTGTTGGGGGCGGATCTGATCGCCAACCCGGGCTGCTTCCCGACCGCTACTGCACTCGGCTTGGTGCCGCTTCTGGCCGAAGGCTGGATCGATGCGGAGACAATCGTATCCGACGCGAAGACGGGCGTTTCCGGAGCGGGACGCGGTCTCGGACTGTCGTACCATTATTCGGAGATCAACGAGAACACGCTCGCTTATAAAGTAAATCGTCACCAGCATACGCCGGAAATCGAGCAGACGCTTAGCCGGGTAGCCGGACAACAGGTAACGATGACGTTCACGACGCATTTGCTGCCGATGACCCGGGGCATTTTGGTGACGAGCTACGCGAAGCTGACCCAAAAAAGGACGGACGAGGAAGTGCTCGACCTGTTCCGGAATTATTATGAAGGGCGCCGGTTTGTACGCATCCGTCCCGCTGGAAAATGGCCTGCGACGAAGGAAGTGCTCGGTTCCAACTATTGCGATATCGGCGTTTCCGTAGACGAGCGGACGAACAGAGTGACGGTAATCTCGGTTATCGACAACCTGGTGAAGGGCGCTGCCGGTCAGGCGGTGCAGAACTTGAACCTGATGATGGGCTGGGACGAAGGATTGGGCTTGGCGTTTACGCCAGTATACCCGTAAAGCACCCCAAAAAGTGGAGCTACGTAGCAAATGCCGAATACTTTCGGGAACGCCGGGGTTGGGCATGCATATAGCATTGTTGAAGAAAGATGGTGATGGTTGCGGTATGGCGCAGCATAACGAGTTTGTAGTAGTGGATAACGGTTCGGTTACGACACCGCTCGGCTTTCGGGCCGGAGGGCTGCATTGCGGTCTCAAGAAGACGCAGCGCAACGATTTGGGCGTCATCGTATGCGATGTCCCGGCTACGGCGGCGGGCGTATATACGCTCAACGCGTTCCAGGCGGCCCCGCTCAAGGTAACGAAGGAAAGCATCGCCGTGGAAGGCAAGCTGCAGGTCATGCTCGTCAACAGCGGCAATGCGAACGCCTGTACCGGCAAGCAAGGCGAAGACGATGCCCGGACCATGCGTGCGGAAGCGGCCCGGATGTTCGGCGTGCCGGATCATTACGTAGGCGTAACCTCAACCGGCGTCATCGGCGAGCTGCTGAAGATGGACAAGGTAACGGCGGGCATCGCCGGCTTGCCTGCTCGGGTATCGGCCACGGATGAGGGCGGCGACCAATTCAGCCAAGCGATATTGACGACCGATCTGGTGAAGAAGACGATCTGCGTCCGGTTGACGGTCGAAGGCCGTACGGTACATATTGCGGGTGCGGCTAAAGGTTCGGGCATGATCCATCCGAATATGGCGACTATGCTCGGCTTCCTTACGACCGATGCGGCAATTTCGTCGGCTGCGCTTCAAAAGCTGCTGAACGCGTCGACCGATACGACGTTCAACATGATTACGGTTGATGGCGATACCAGCACGAACGATATGGTCGTCGCGATGGCGAGCGGCTTGGCCGGCAATGGCGAGCTCGGCGAAGGACATCCCGATTGGGAAGCATTCGCGGCAGGGTTCCGTTATGTCGGAGAAGTGCTGGCGAAAGCGATTGCCCGCGACGGCGAGGGTGCGACGAAGCTGATCGAGGTGAGCGTCGTCGGAGCGGAGTCCGTTGAAGCGGCGCGCGCTTTCGCGAAGACGGTCATCGGGTCGAGTCTGGTGAAGTCGGCCTGCTTCGGCGCCGATGCCAATTGGGGGAGAATCATCGCCGCCGTCGGGCGGGCTGGTTATCCGGTCAATACGGAGACGGTGGACATCCGCTTGGGAGATATCGTAACACTCGAGCAGTCGCGTCCGGTTAAGTTTGACGAAGAGAAGGCAGCGGAATATTTAAAAGGCGATTTTGTTCTCATCCATGTCGATTTGCATATGGGCGGCAGCGGGGCTACGGCTTGGGGCTGCGACCTGACCTATGATTACGTCCGCATTAACGCGGCATACCGGACTTGAACGATCGATCATAAGTAAGGGGCTGCGAATGGAAGACAATCGCGGCTCCTTAGCAGGTAAAGGAGCACTTTTTTCATGAGCGACGGCTGTTTTGTAATGAAATGCGGGGGGAGCACGCTCGCGGCGCTGCCCGACGCTTTTTTCCTCGATTTGAAGAAGCTGCAGGACGAAGGCACGATCCCGGTCATCGTTCACGGCGGGGGACCGGCTATTTCCGATACGCTTGGCAAGCTGGGGATCGAAACGGAGTTCGTGAACGGCTTGCGCAAAACGAACGAAGCGGTGCTGGACGTAGTCGAGATGGTGCTCTCCGGCCAAATCAACAAAGAAATCGTCCGCAAAATCCAGCAGTCCGGGGCAAAGGCGCTCGGATTGTCCGGGGTAGACGGTCATTTGATCCAAGCTCAGCCCGTAGCCAACGCCGATGAGGTCGGCCTTGTCGGCGACGTGACCAACGTGAATGCGGCCATTATCCAAGGAATCGTCGATATGGGCTATATGCCGGTCATCGCGCCTGTCGGGCTCGGAGACAACGCCCAGCGCTACAACATCAACGCCGATACGGCCGCGGGAGCGGTAGCTTCGCATCTGGGCGTGGAACGGATGATCGTCGTTACGGACGTGCCCGGCATTATGAAAAACGTCGACGGCGAGAAGCGGGTTCTGCCGATCGTGACCGTTGCGGAAATCGAACAAATGATTGCCTGCGGCGACATCTATGGCGGGATGATCCCGAAGGTTCGCGCCGCAATCCAATGCATTCAAGGGCAAGTGCAGGAAGTCGTCATCGTAAACGGAACCGAGCCGGAAGTGCTGAGCAAAGTGCTGCGGGGCGACAAGATCGGCACGCGCATTCAACGGTAGCCGAAACGGCTTCGGATTTGCTTGACGTTTTTATCGAACGGAATAAGAACCGAAATGGAGTGAGGACTTGTGAGCGAACAACAGAGCGCGCTGTTCCCGACGTATGCCAGATTCCCGATTACGCTTTTGAAAGGGGAAGGCAGCCGTCTTTGGGACGATACGGGCAAAGAGTACCTCGATTTCGCCAGCGGACTGGCGGTAACGAACTTGGGCCACGTGCCGGAACGTGTCAAGGAAAAGCTCGTCGAGCAGCTTGGCGAGCTGTGGCACGTGAGCAACCTGTTCCATATCCCGAATCAGGAGAAGCTGGCCCGGTTGTTAGCCGACAATAGCTGCGCGGACGCCGTCTTTTTCTGCAACAGCGGGGCCGAAGCGAACGAGGCCGCAATCAAGCTGGCCCGCCGTTACAATGCCAAAGTACTCGGCAAGCAGCGCTATGAAATCATAACGTTCCATACTTCGTTCCACGGACGGACACTTGCTACACTGACGGCGACGGGGCAGGACAAGGTGAAGGAAGGCTTCCATCCGCTGCCGGAAGGGTTCGTATACGCCCCTTACAACGACGCGAATGCGCTCAAGAGCTACGTGACCGACAAAACGTGCGCGATCATGCTCGAGCTGGTACAAGGCGAAGGCGGCGTAAATCCGGCAGACGCGGCGTTCGTGCAGGAAGCCGTACGGCTGTGCAAGGAGCACGATCTGTTGCTCATCGTCGACGAGATCCAGACCGGCATGGGCCGGACGGGCAAGCTGTTCGCCTATGAGCACTACGGCATCGAGCCGGACATATTTACTTTGGCAAAAGGTCTCGCCAGCGGTTTTCCGATCGGGGCGATGCTGGGCAAGGCGAAGCTGCGCGATGCATTCTCCGCGGGCAGCCACGGCTCCACCTTCGGCGGAACGCCGATCGCTACGGCAGCCGGAATCGCCACGGTCGAAACGTTGGTCGAAGGCAAACTGCCGCAGCGGGCAGCGGAATTGGGAGACTATTTCGTAGCCCAGTTGAACGCCAAGCTGGGCAGCAATCCTCTCGTGAAGCAAATTCGCGGCAAAGGGCTCTTGATCGGCATCGAGTGCACGCTGCCGGCATCGGAGTTCATTCCGGCCATTCATGAGGCGGGATTGCTGGTTACGGGTGCGGGGCCAAACGTGATCAGGCTGCTTCCGAACTTGCTCGTTACCCGCGAGGACGCGGATAAAGGGATCGATATTATCGCCTCCGTGCTGGCTCAGAAAGCGGCGGCATCGGTCAAGTAACAGATTGGAAATATGGACAAAATTAACGATAAGACTTAACATACGGGCGGTTTCATGCGAAATCGCCCCGTCTGAGGGGGAGCACAATGTCCGAAACATTGCTGCAGGATATGGCCGCCAGCCTAAAAGGCCGGGATTTTCTCGGGCTGGTCGATTACACGCCGGAGGAAATCCGCTACCTGATCGATCTGGCGATCGATTTGAAGAAAAAGCAAAAAGCCGGTGACGGCCAACAGCCGCTAAAAGGCAAGACGCTTGGCATGATATTCGAGAAGTCGTCTACGCGCACGCGCGTTTCGTTCGAGGTGGGCATGTACCAGTTGGGCGGTCACGCGCTGTTCTTAAGCAAAAACGATCTGCAGCTCGGCCGCGGCGAAACGATATGGGATACGGCGCAAACGATGTCCCGCTACTTAGATGGGATCATGATCCGTACGTATGCTCACCGAACCGTGATCGATCTCGCCCGAGGGGCGACCGTACCGGTCATCAACGGTCTGACGGACCGTTCCCATCCTTGCCAGGCTTTGGCCGACTACCAGACGGTGTTGGAGAAGAAAGGCAAGCTGGAAGGGTTGAAAATCGCGTATATCGGCGACGGCAATAATATGGTACACTCCTTAATGATGGGAGCGGCCAAGCTTGGCCTCCATATGGCGGTAGCGTCCCCGGAAGGGTACGATCCCGATTCGGAGGTCGTGGCGAATTCCCGCGAAAACGCGGCGCAAACGGGAGGCTCGCTGCTGCTGACCCGCGATCCGAAGGAAGCGATCGCCGACGCCGACGTCGTGTACACGGACGTCTGGGCGAGCATGGGCTTCGAGGCCGAGCAGAAGGAACGGGAAATCGCGTTTGCCGGCTATCAGGTCAATGAAGAGCTGGCCCGCTATGCGAAAAAAGATTATTTGTTCATGCACTGCCTGCCGGCTCATCGCGGCGAAGAAGTGAGCGAGGGCGTCCTCGAAGGGCGGAACTCGATTATTTTCGACCAGGCGGAGAACCGTCTGCACGCGCAAAAAGCGGTCATGGCCGCGCTTATGGGTTAATGGATGCCAATCAGTCGCGCTTAAGCCGCATATGTCTTTCCGCTATGCGGCTTAAAGTTCGGCACAAACATACATTGATGAAGTTCGTTTAGAAAGGGAGACAAGAAACGATGGCGAAACAAAAAATCGTATTGGCCTACTCCGGCGGGCTGGATACATCCGTAATTTTGACATGGCTGAAGGAATCGTTCGATGCGGAAATCATTACATTCACTGCCGATATCGGACAAAAGGACGAGCTTGACGGGCTGGAAGAGAAAGCGCTGCGCACCGGCGCCACGAAAGCTTACATTGATGATTTGCGCGAAGAATTCGCCCGCGATTTCATCTACCCGATGTTCCAGGCCGGCGCGCTGTACGAAGGCCAATATTTGCTCGGCACGAGTATAGCCCGTCCGCTGATCGCGAAGCGCATGGTCGAGATCGCCCGCGCCGAAGGCGCTACGGCTATCGCGCACGGCGCCACCGGCAAAGGCAACGATCAGGTCCGTTTCGAGCTGACCGCGGCTGCGCTTGCACCGGAGCTTGACGTCATCGCGCCATGGCGCATCGAGGAGTTCCGCGAGCAGTTCCCGGGCCGCGCGGAAATGATCGCTTACGCCGAGAAGCATGGCATCCCGGTTACCGCTACGGCATCCAAGCCGTATTCGACCGACCGCAACCTGCTGCATATCAGCTTCGAGAGCGGCATGCTGGAAGATCCTTGGTTCGACCCTAGCGCCGATTCCAACCGCGACATGTATGTGCTGAGCCGCGCTCCGGAAGAGGCTCCGGACCAAGCCGAATATATCGAGCTCGAATTCGAGCAAGGCGACTGCGTAGCCGTAAACGGCAATCGTCTGAGCCCGCTCGAAGCGATGGAGACGTTGAACGAGCTGGGCGGCAAGCACGGCATCGGACGCGTCGACATGGTCGAGAACCGCTTCGTAGGCATGAAGAGCCGCGGCGTGTACGAAACTCCGGGAGGAACGATCCTGTTCGCCGCTCACCGGAAAATGGAGTCGCTCACGATGGATCGCGAAGTGATGCACCTGCGCGATTCGCTCATTCCGAAATATGCGTCTCTCGTATACAATGGCTTCTGGTTTGCGCCGGAACGTCTTGCGATTCAAGCGCTTGTCGACGAAAGCCAGAAAAACGTAACCGGTACGGTCCGGCTGAAGCTGTACAAAGGAAACATTATGGGCGCAGGCGTACAAAGCCCGGTCAGCCTGTACAACCCGGACATCGCGACGATGGAAGCAGATCCGTCCAAAGCATACAACCAAGGCGACGCTACCGGATTTATTCGCCTGAACGCGCTCCGTCTGCGCGTGGCATCAGGTGTAGCCCAAAACGCTAACAAATAAAAGGCCTATGCCGAATTCGCGCCACCAACGGCGAATTTGGCCTATGTAACAAAGATCGAACGAGGGGCAAGGAGGCGCGCCGGGATCGTCTGCTTCATGCGGACGGCAACGAAAGCGACCCTTGCCTTTCGAGCGAATTCGCGACAATGACAACAATGCCAAGGAGGGAATGGATCACGTGTCGAAGCTTTGGGGTGGACGCTTTACGAAAAAAACGGATCAGCTCGTCGAGGAATATACGGCCTCGATCCTGTTCGATAAAGAGCTGGCGGAGGAAGATATCCAAGGGAGTCTCGCCCATGTAACGATGCTCGGCAAATGCGGGATTTTGCCGGCGGACGATGTGGAGAAAATTCAGGACGGGCTGCATAAAGTGATGCAGATGATCCGCCGGGGAGAAGTCGAATTTTCGGTGTCCGACGAGGACATCCATATGAATATCGAGAAGACGCTGATCGATGAAATCGGTCCGGTCGGAGGCAAGCTTCATACCGGACGGAGCCGCAACGACCAAGTGGCGACCGATATGCACCTGTACTTGCGGAAGCGGGTCGTCGAATTTGTCGGCATGCTCGTGAAGCTCCAGGAGGCGCTGATCGGACAAGCGAAAGCGAACCTGGATACGATCCTGCCCGGCTACACGCACCTTCAGCGTGCTCAACCGATTTTGTTCGCGCATCATATGATGGCGTACGTGTCGATGTTCGGACGCGACATCGAGCGTTTCCGCGACAGCTACAAGCGAGTGGACATGCTCCCTCTGGGCGCGGGCGCATTGGCGGGAACGACATTTCCGATCGACCGCCATTTCGTAGCGCAGCAGCTCGGCTTCGAGCGCGTCTATGAAAACAGTCTGGACGCGGTTAGCGATCGCGATTTCATCGTCGAGTTTCTCGCTAACGCCTCGCTCGTCATGACGCATTTGTCGCGGCTGTGCGAGGAAATCGTACTATGGTCGAGCACCGAATTCCAATTTGTCGAGCTGGACGATGCTTTCACGACCGGAAGCAGCATTATGCCGCAGAAAAAAAATCCGGACGTGGCCGAGCTTGTACGCGGCAAAACGGGACGCGTATACGGCAACCTGATCGGTATGCTCACCGTGCTGAAGGCGTTGCCTCTCGCGTACAACAAGGACATGCAGGAAGACAAGGAAGGCATGTTCGATACGGTACGTACGCTGCAGGGCGCTCTCCAGCTGTTCGCGCCCATGATCGCGACGATGAAGGTAAACCGGGACCGAATGCGTCAGGCGGTCAATCAGGATTTCTCCAACGCCACCGATATCGCCGACTATTTGGCGAGCAAGGGCATGCCGTTCCGGCAGGCGCACGAGGTAATCGGCAAAACGGTATTGTACTGCATCCAGAACAAAAAATATTTGCTGGACTTGACCCTTCAGGAGTTTCTGCAATTCTCGGAGCTGTTCGACGATCGCATTTACGAGGTGCTTCAGCCGGAAAACGTCGTCAACGCCCGCAACGTGTACGGTGGCACGGCTACTGCCCAAGTGTCCGAGGCAATCGGCCGCGCGGAAGAAGCCGTCGGTTTGAATAACCGCTGGTTCGAGGAGTATATCGAGAAGAGCAAGTAAATGTGCCACAGGCATACGCTTCGGGACATCAATGTACGGCATCTCCCATTCCTATCGGGATCTTGATTTAGTACGATGAAATCAATCCGATAGGAGGGGAAGAGCTATGTTGAAGCCTGCCGAGAATCCGCTCGATATACGCAACAGCATGTACCGGTTCGACCAGCTGGCGAAACACCGTATTCCATCGCCGGATCAGGTAACCGAAGAAACGGTGAAAACATATCGCGAATTGGGATATGTGGCGATTGACGGGGTACTGACCGACGAAGAAGTGAAAGAAGCGATTCGAAACATCGACGACGTGATACACGGACGCATTGTCGGACCCAAAATCCAATATGTTCGCGGCAAGGGCGAGTTGAAGGACAGGCCCGAGTTTGAGTCCGAGAGGGAACGCGAGTTCGCCGTCCGGAAGCTGCACAAGTTCGTTGACCATTGTCCGGCGCTGCATCACATTTGCTTTCATCCGAAAATAATGGACGTGCTGGAGAAAGTGTTCGGCGAGAGTCCGCGATTTTGCGAAGATCAGGCTCTGCTCAAGCCGCCGTCCGCAGATGCGGGCATCGAGAAGCCGTGGCACCAGGATATGGCGTACGGCAATTTTTCTTATACGAAAATGGTTGCCGGCGTATGGATCGCCTTGGACGAGGCTACATTGGACAATGGCTGCATGCATGTCATACCCCGGTCCCATATGAACGGACCCGTACCGCATTACGCGGTAAGGGATTGGCAGCTGTGCGATACCGTCGTCGACGTGCCCAAGGATGAAGCCGTACCTTTAAAACCCGGCGGTCTTATGATTTTCTCCGGACTGCTGCATCATGGAACGCCTCCGAATTTGTCGGATACGCGGCGAAGAGCGCTGCAGTTCCATTATGCGCCGGAGTCGGCGACCAAAATGTCGCCCGAAGCATACAAGATCGTCTTTACGAACGAGATGACGAAAGCGGAATGTTGAAGGGCAAGGTCCGGAGGCGGCAGCATGAACCATCCTTTGGAAACGGTTACGTTCAGAACCGGAGGGTCCTATGGCAAGCGGGCGTGCTCTCCCGGCTGGTATTGGGATCATCAGAAGCCTTTCCACGACTACGATATTTTCTACGTCATATCCGGCAGGGGCACTATGACCTTGGGAGAAGAGACGTTCGAGCTGCAAAAGCAGAGCTGTGTCGTTATGCGTCCCGGGGATTTGCCTAAAGCCGCCCAAGATCCGAAAAACCGGCTGACCGTCCTATATTTGCATTTCGGTCTGTCGGGAGCGGAGGAATGGGACGCCGGCTTTCCGTTCCCGCGCTTCACATTGGTGGGGGAAGCGTTCCAAGCGGAGAACATGCTGTATCAGGCGATGGATGTGCTGGAATTTCCATTGCCTTTGCAGCAGCTCGAATTCGATTGTTTAATGAAGCGGTTCTTCGCCAATTTGTTCCGGCTGCATCTGTCACCGCAAGAACCGACGGGTTGCTCCGTCCGGCAAATGCAAAAAGCGCGCCAAATGATGGCTTATATCCGCGAGCGAAGCGGGATCGGCATGGATTTGGAGCTGCTTGCCCGGGAAATGAACATGTCCGCGCAATATATGAGCCGTCTGTTCAAAGCTTGCACGGGGGAAACGATAAAAGCTTTTATAGCCAGAACGAAAATGCAAAGGGCGGGAGAGCTGCTCGTACAGTCCCGCATGAGCATATCCGAGCTGGCCGAACGGATGGAGTACAGCGATGTGTATGCCTTCAGCAAAAGCTTCAAGAAAGTGTTCAATGTCTCTCCCACGCAATATTTGGCCAGTACCCGGCTTTCTCAGCAAGTTCCGTCGCCTGCTCGCCGGGAGAGGTAGTGTCCATTGACGACGTATTCATGGTACCTGCAAATTCTCGGAGATAGCTTAGGGCAGGGCTCAACTTGGGTGGGACTGCTCAACGTCCCTTAGGAAATACCGGACCGCTGACCCCATCCTCGATAATGGAACGGCTGCCTCCGGGAGGTCCGTCTTTGTCGGGCGCTGCATCGCTGCCATGAACGGCTATCAAAGCGGGCTGCGGCTGGTACTTGTCTTGCGACAACCGCTCTTTGCTTGTGACGGCGCCGTTTTCTTTCCGAATGCGGAACGTTTCCACTACATATCCCGGCTTGCCCTGCTGCAAAACGGTTTGCGCCCCGACCTGAAGAGTCGGATTGCGGACATACTTGACCGGAGGCTCCAACGTTTGCAAAATGTTCGATTCGATTTCGTATGTCACCGACTCCGGCATTGTGCCGAATAGCTTCACGGTAACCCGATTGCCGTCCGACTCCGTGCGGATCAATAGATGATGCTCGCTGCTGTTCGTAAACATGAAGTTGATGTAGCCGTTCGCGTACGTAGCATCCTGACCGAGAGGCACGTAGCTCACCGGAAGCGAATGGTTTCGTCTTTCGTTCACCTGCAATCCGGCCAGAAGGACGGCGTTGTACAGCGTGGTCGACACTTGACAGATCCCGCCGCCGATGCCGGGAACAAGCTTCCCGTTGTAAATGACCGGGGCTTCGCGGTACCCGACTTTTTTCTCGGTCGACTGAATGATGGTGCTATAGTCGAATCGTTCCCCGGGGGCAAGCAGCTTGTCGTGAATCGTAGCGGCAGTCGCCTGGATGTTATGGATGCGGCCCGGTACGCTGCCCGGAAAAGAAGTAGTAAATTCGGATATTTTCCGATTTACCCCCTGCGCCTTCAACATATCCTGCGTCACCTGCGGAACCAGCTCGCGCATCGGCACTTGGACGGAGGTCGCATAAGAGGCTTCCTCGCCGGTATTCGGATTGGAAGAGCGGTTAAAGCGCTCGTAACCTGCAGCAACGAGTCGTTCGGCCAGCGGCCGTGTATCTACGGCTTGGGCCCGCAGCTCGGGCGTATATACAATCCGGTCGTCACCGGTAACGACCCGTTCCGCATTTTTGGTAGGCGGATTCATCCGTTCAGGCCAGGCCGCCGTCAAAGTTTGTTGAAGTACGGCCTCCGATACGGTCAATTCCAACCGAAGAACCGCATTACGCATATGCAGCCTTCGTTTCGCTTTAGTTAGCCGGCTCCCTTCGAACATGTAGTCGGATAGCTTCGACAACTGCTCCTCGTTGGCAGACAACCCGAGACTTCCCAACTTGAAAGCCCCCTTACCCGAATCCCCCCCATTCAGCTCGAGTCGGATCGGTTCGCTGTAGAGCCGATCTATCCGAGCTTGCAGCTGAAGCCGGAATTCTTTCTCCGGCATTCCTCCGATACTCCATTCCCCCAAGCGGACGCCGTGAGGAACGGTACGGAGTGCGGAATACCACCAAAACCAACCCCATAGCATGACGACTCCGACAACGATAACGAGCAAGAGACGGTTTATAAATCGGCGATTCATCGGCTCGCTCCTCCAACAGGGTACAACCTTTTCTTTATCTATATGCGGAGGGTTGTCTGGATTTGACACCAACATTAGACGCCTAAAACCGCGCGACTCGAGTCCGAGCCGACGCCTGGAAGTTGAAAGAATATGTTGAATCGCAAAGTTTCATAGAGGATTTTCGTGGCAAGTGTCGAACTTCTATATGCTAACCCATTTACGGGTTGCGCCGAGAAAGCGCGAATCGACGTAATTCGAGGAGCAACGATCGGGATTTCCCACACAGTCAACAAAGCCCCGCAACTTACCCTCGTGCTTTGCGGAGGTCCATAGATCATGAGCCGGTTTGTCATCACCGATCGAACGGTTATCGCTCGTGCGAACGATTCGTTCCATCGCAGCTTCTTACAGGATGTGATAGCGTGATCGAAATGCAAGACGTATGGAAAACTTATCCGGACGGAACCCATGCTTTGAAAGGAATCAACGTCAAAATCGACGCCCACGAATTCGTATACGTGGTAGGCCCGTCGGGTGCGGGCAAATCCACGTTCATGAAGTTGATATATCGCGAGGAAAGGCCGACCAAAGGCCACATTTTCGTAAACGGCTTCAATTTGGAGAAGCTGAAGCAGCGTAAAATTCCATATGTCCGCCGCAACATCGGCATCGTTTTTCAAGACTTCAAGCTGCTTCCAAAGCTGACGGTGTATGAAAATGTCGCTTACGCGATGGAAGTGATCGAGGCTCCCAAGAAGCTGATGAAGAAGCGGACGATGGAGGTGCTCGAATTGGTCCGGCTGAAGGAGAAGGCGGGTTCGCTTCCCGGCCAGCTGTCCGGCGGCGAGCAGCAGAGGGTAGCGATTGCCCGGGCAATCGTGAACAACCCCGCCGTTATTATCGCGGATGAGCCGACAGGCAATCTGGATCCGGAAACTTCATGGGGCATTATGAAGCTGCTCGAGGAAATCAATTTCCGGGGAGCTACGATCGTAATGGCTACGCACAACAAGGAGATTGTCAACACGATCCGCAAACGGGTCATCGCCATCGAGAAGGGCAATATCGCCCGCGACCAGCTGAGAGGGGAATACGGCTATGAGGATTAGCACCTTCGCTCGGCATATACGGGAAGGTGGCAAAAATGTCGTACGGAACGGCTGGATGACGTTCGCCTCGATCAGCGCGATTTCCATATCCTTGTTCGTGTTGGGCGTTTTTCTGCTGCTGGCGCTGAATGTAAACCGATTGGCCGACCAGATCGAGAGTCAGGTAGAAATACGCGTCTACCTGGAAGTCAATACGAGCGAGCAGCAAAGAAATGCGGTTCAGCGGGATATTGCCGCCATAGCCGACGTAAGCAAAGTGACGTTTGTCTCCAAGGAGGAAGGCCTGACGATCCTGCGCGAGAAAATGGGGAACGAAGGCAAGGAGCTGCTCGAAGGCTTCGACGGCGACAACAATCCGTTAAACGACTCGTTTACGGTCGAAGTGGCCGATCCGCGGGTGGTAGGTCAGGTGGCGGATCAGATTAAAGCGATCGATGCGCGGAACAACCCGCCGCTTCTATATAAAATCAATTACGGCAAAGGCACCGTGGAAACCTTGTTCAAAATTACCGACATCGTGCGCAACGTCGGTCTCGTATTCGTGCTGCTGCTTGCTCTCACGGCCATGTTTTTGATTTCCAATACGATCAAAATCACGATTGTGGCCCGCAGACGCGAGATCGGCATCATGAAGCTCGTCGGGGCGACGAACGGCTTTATCCGTTGGCCGTTTTTCATCGAGGGCGCGCTGTTGGGCCTAATCGGTTCCGCTATTCCGGTAGGCGTATTGCTGTGGGGGTACGCCGAGTTTCTGAAATATATGCAGGTCCCTCTCGGGTTGATGCTGATCAAGCTTATCCCTATTCACGAGCTCGTTCTGATCGTCCCCGTTCTGCTGCTGGGCATCGGCGTGATGATCGGCGTGTGGGGCAGTTTGTTGTCCGTCCGCAAATTTTTGAAAGTATAAGCTTCCAAATTCGGAAGGTCCAAGCCCGTTTCGGTATGTCCGAACGCCAAGGAGGAGTAACGCGTTGAAAAAGGTGGAAAAATCGCTAATTTTGGTTTGCGGATTGTCGCTGCTGCTTATGTCGGAGGTAAAACAAGGGTATGCTATGACTGATGCCGAAATCGATAAGCGGCTTGGGGTTATTCAGGCGTTGGAAGCGAAAGCGGCCAAAGAGCAGCAGGACAGCGAAAAGATGAAGAAAGAGGTCGCGAACCGCAAAGCCCAAGAAGCTGGCAACCTCCAAGAGCTGCGGAGTCAGATCGAAGCGCAGGGCGCCAAGCTGAATGAAATTTTGAAGCAGATTCAGACGACAGAGGACAACGTGAAGCAAACGAACAGCGAGCTTCAGGAGGCTGAGCATCGGGTGGAGACCCGCGATCAGCTCTTGAAGTCGAGAGTGCGTCTCATGTATACGAACGGGTTCGTATCGTACATGGAGGTGCTGTTCGAGTCGACCAGCTTCAGCGATTTTTTGGACCGGTATCACGCGTTGAGATCGATCGTCAACCAAGACAAGGAAATATTGCAGTCGAACAAAAGGGACCGGGAATCGGTAGCCCAGAAGAAGACCGAGGTGGAAGCGCAGCTGGCGCAAGTCCAAGTCCAGTACGCGGAGAGCGAGCAAATCAAAAACGCGCTGGTAACGAAGGAAAAAGATAAAGAGGTGCTGATTGCGAGCCTCGCCAAGCAAGAGGAGCAATTCGAGGAGCTGAGCGAAGAACAGGAAGCGGCCTTGAAAAAGCTGGCGGCGGAAAAATCGAAGCTGTGGGCGGAGAAAAACAAAAACAAGCAGACGGCCGTGTACAGCGGCGGGAAATTCAGTTGGCCGCTGCCGGGACGAACGACGATTTCTTCCGGGTTTATCCACCGGATCAATCCGGTAACGAAGAAGAGCGAGAACCATAAAGGAATCGACATACCCGCCCCCGCCGGTACGGAAATTCATGCCGCCGCTCCGGGTACGGTCATTATCGCGCAATGGGTAAGCGGGTACGGAAATACGATTGTCATCGATCACGGAAGCGGATTGCAAACATGGTACGGCCACGCAAGAGGCTTGGCCGCGAAAGAAGGAGACCAAGTGAAGACCGGGGATGTCGTCTCCTATGTGGGGTCGACCGGACAATCGACCGGAAACCATTTGCATTTCGAAGTGCGCAAAAACGGCGATCCAGTCGATCCGATACCGTATGTAACAAAATAATTACTATTCGATCGGACTTCATCATACAATAGAACGGTACGCTTAAGACAAGCCAGTGAAGGCGGTGAAATCGATCATGTTCTGGAAGGGACGCAATCTGTATATTCTCGTGGCGTTCATTTTGCTCGCCATGTTCGCGAGCAGCGTGCTGACGCTTACGATTGTAGGGCCTTTGTCGCTGGCCGAGCAAGGACAAAGCGTGTCCGGAAGCAAGCCTGGCGCAAGCGGGTTTACTACCCAAGAAATGAAGAAGCTCTCGACGACGTATGAATTGATTCAAGGCCAATATTTGCATGAGGTGGACCGGACGAAGGTGATTGACGGAGCCATCAGCGGCATGCTCCGTTCCTTGGACGATCCTTACACGACGTACATGGACAAGAAGGAAGCGGAGCAATTCAACGACATGTTGAATTCCACGTTTCAAGGAATCGGCGCGGAAGTATCGCTCGAAGAAGGGCGGGTCAAGGTCGTATCCCCCATTAAAGGATCTCCGGCCGAAAAAGCCGGCATTCGCACGAACGATATTATCCTGTCCGTGAACGGCGACAAGCTGGACGGGCTTTCGTTATCCGAAGCGGTCATGAAAATTCGCGGCACGAAAGGCTCGCAAGCGAAGCTGCAAATTATGCGGACCGGCTCCGAGCCGATCGAGATCGTAGTCGTTAGAGATGATATTCCGGTTGAAACGGTCCACTCCGAAATGTTGGACGGACAAGTGGGCAAAATCGAAATACGCGAGTTCGTACAAAATACGGCCAAAGCGTTCAAGGACCAGCTGAAAGCGCTGGAGGACCAAGGCATGAAGGCGCTCGTGATCGATGTCCGCAACGATCCGGGCGGCATGCTGCAGGCTGTCGTGGAGATGCTCGAGCCGTTCGTCCCGAGCGGCAAGCCGATCGTTCAAGTCGAAGACCGCAAGGGCGAGCGCGAGCAAACCGTGTCCAAAGGCTCGACCAAGCCTTACCCGATTGCCGTGCTTATCAATAACGGCAGCGCCAGCGCTTCGGAAATTATGGCGGGTGCGCTGCAGGAAGCGTCCGGCGCCAAGCTGGTCGGCGAGAAAACGTACGGCAAGGGCACCGTTCAAGTGACCTACCAGCAGGAATTGGGCGATGGCAGCAACATCAAGATGACCGTGATGAAATGGCTGACACCGAACGGAAACTGGGTTCACCAAAAGGGGATCGAGCCCGATATCGCGGTCGAGCAGCCCGCTTACTTCAGGGCGTCGCCGATGTCCAAAAAAACGACGCTCAAAGCCGATATGCTGGGCGACGACGTCAAAAACTTGCAGCTTATGCTCGAAGGACTCGGACTTGCGCCGGGACGCACCGACGGTTACTTTAACGATAAAACGGCCCAGGCGGTCAAATCGTTCCAAACCGAGCATGGCTTGCCGGCGAACGGCGAGGTGGACGTGAAAACGGCTCAAGCGATCGAGGACGCGATTACGAAGCAAATTCGCGACCCGAAAAACGACCTGCAGCTGAAAGCGGCTGCCGATGCGATGAGAAAAGCGATTAAATAAACGGTAAAGGCCGCGATCCGACAAAGCGGGATTTGCTGGAAAAGTACGCGTTACGGCAGGAATCGGCCAACGACGCGTCGAACTTAAACGGGGAGGTTGATTCGTTCAGCCTTCTCTTTTCTTTTGCTCGAATCAGTCATGCCGGAACGATAACATTCCGCCACGGATATAAAGGCTTTGTTGAAAAGGAGCGGTGTTCGATGGACGTCGCGGTGGAATTGGCGCGGAAGGTGCTCCACGCTTTGCTGCAGCTGGCAGCGCAACCGTTTTACTATGTCGGAATCGTCTTCGTCGTCCTGCAATACCGCAGGCAAATCGTGCTCGAACGGCAGCTGTTCTCGACTCGCCTCCATTCTTTGCTGGATACGGCTTGGAAGACGGTACTATGGGGAATCGTGGCCGGGATGGCCGCTTCCTTGGTCATGGCGTTCATTGGAGCAACCGTGCCTCTAGGCGTTGTGGTATGGCTATGGGTGCTGTCCGCTCTGCTGGCAATCGTTCGGGTCAGGTTCATTTGTTTGGCCTATTCGGTCGGGCTGCTCGGCGTGCTTCATTTCATAGTCATGGCGTTTCCGGCATTAGCCGATGTCGACTATGTAGGAAGGGCGATCGCGCCGCTGCAGGAGCTGCCTATTTCCTCCATGCTCGCTTTGGTCGGATTGCTCCATTTGCTGGAAGCTTTCTTCGTGGGCAAGCAGGGAGCGGATATGGCGATGCCCGTATTTGTCGAAGGCAAACGCGGCAAGGTGATCGGCGGTTATCAGCTTCAGCAATTTTGGCCGGTTCCGCTGCTGCTGCTCGTTCCGATCCAGGCAGGGTCATCCTCGGCCGGCCTGCCGTGGACGCCTCTGTTCGGGGGGGATATATGGTCGGCCGGTTGGACCTTTGCGGCTATGCCGGTTATGCTCGGATTCGCCGAGATGACGACGACCCGTTTGCCGCAGGTCAAGGCGAAGCGCAGCGCCAGGCTGCTGCTCGTTTATGCAATTGCGGTGATGGGTCTTGCCGCGGGCGCCGAGTGGCTGCCGGGATTCGCGCTGATCGGCTCTATTGCCGCAATGGTGCTGCATGAAGCATTGTTCCTGTGGAGCAGGCGGGAGGAGACGGCAAATCCCCCGTTCTATGTGCACGACGACCAAGGACTGAAAATATTGGGCATTCTGCCCGGCAGTCCGGCGAAAGAAATGGGACTGTTGGCCGGAGAAATTATTCATAAGGCGAATGGCATCAAGGTTCGCACGAAAGAAGAGCTGCATGAAGCGCTGCGAACGAACGGAGCATTTTGCAAGCTGGAGGTCATCAATACGGAAGGGCACAGCAAATTCGTGAAGCGCGCTTTATTCGCGGGCGAGCACCATTTGCTGGGAGTCATTTTGTCGCCGGACGACAAAGCGATGTACGTTCTGGAGCAACGCAACATCAACTGGTTCACGCAAGCGGAGCGTCGCAAGTCGGCGACTGCCTCCGGCAGCGATACGGGCAGGACGATGTGAAATGTCGAAAGAAAGCCTCCGCGCATACCTGAGGGCAGGTATGTACGGAGGCTTTCATGCCGTCGTTATTGTTTCAGCATGCGGTACACTTGCTCGACGTCCTTGTCGCCGCGTCCGGACAAATTGATAATAATGATTTGGTCTTTGTCCATCGTCGGGGCGAGCTTCTTCGCATGGGCTACGGCATGGGCGCTTTCCAACGCGGGGATGATGCCCTCGGTACGGGACAATTCCTGGAACGCCGCCAGCACTTCCTCGTTCGATACGGTAACGTACTCGGCGCGTCCGGATGTTTTCAGGTGACTGTGCTCGGGTCCGATCCCGGGGTAGTCAAGCCCGGCGGCGATGGAATAAGTCGGCTTCGGATTTCCTTCCTCGTCCAGCAGCACCAGACACTTGAACCCGTGAAGGACGCTCGGAACGCCTTGCGTCAAGGTAGGTGCCTGATCGGGCTCGACTCCGATCAATCGTACGGCAGGCTCGTCCAAATAATGCGCAAACGCTCCGATCGCGTTGCTTCCTCCTCCTACGCAGGCAAGAACCGCGTCGGGAAGACGCCCTTCCTTCTCCAGGATTTGACGCTTCGACTCTTCGCTTACGATCGATTGGAAATGCTTGACCATAGTCGGGAACGGATGAGGCCCTACGGCGGAGCCCAACAAATAGAAGGTGGTTTTATAATTTTCGACAAGGTCGTTCAACGCTTCGTCGACCGCATCCTTCAATCGTCCTTGCCCTTTGGACACCGGCACGACCTTCGCTCCAAGCAGCTCCATCCGGAACACGTTCAGCGCCTGACGCCGGGTATCTTCTTCGCCCATATAGATGATACAGTCCATCTCGAACATGGCACAAGCGGTGGCCGTTGCGACGCCGTGCTGTCCGGCCCCTGTCTCGGCAATGATTCGTTTGGCCCCCATCCGCTTCGCCAGCAAAATTTGGCCGATTACGTTATTGATTTTGTGCGCGCCTGTATGATTCAAATCTTCGCGCTTCAAATAAATTTTGGCGCCGCCCCAATGAGAAGTCAGCCGTTCTGCGAAGGTAAGCGGATTTTCGCGGCCGACATATTCGCGCAAGTAATACCGGTACTCTTCATTGAATTCGGGATCGTCCTTGTATTTATAAAACTGTTCGGTCAAAACATTCATAACTTCCTGTAGGTCCGGGGGAATAAAGCTCCCGCCGAATTGTCCGAAATAGCCCTGCTCTCCTGTTGGTTGACTCAACTCCATCTACCTCCGTCGAAATGGAATAAGGAGCTGTCACGTATTTATCCTCTTATGGACGCAACAGCTCCCGGGTCTGCTTGTACCGCAGCTACTCTAATGATACAATGTTGCATCAACCCGGCGCTACAACGAAATAACTCCAGTAACCCAATCGGATAAAAGAAAAAAACCGTATCGACGAAGCGATACGGTACGGCTAATTTCCATTTGTGTCGCCCCGGAGCACGACGATTTCGACGCGGCGGTTTTTTTGCCGGTTCGTATCGGAATCGTTAGGAGAGACCGGCTTCGTATCTGCATAAGCTGAAGAAATAAACGTACCGGGCTGCAAATTGGCCGAATTGACGAAATACCGGATTACCGAGACGGACCTGGCTTGGGACAGTCCCCAGTTATCTTGAAATAGCGAACCTGCGGCGAGCGGCAAATCGTCCGTGTGGCCTTCGATGCTTACCTTGGCGTTAAGCTTTGGAAAAAGACTGGCGAGCTTCTCCAGAACCGGATAGGCGCCCTGCTTCAGGTCGGCTTTGCCGAGGTCGAACAGGAACAAGTCGTTAAGCGTAATCGCAATACCTCTTGAAGTATCGCTTGCGGAAACTTGTCCCTCCAGATGCTGCTCGGCGATGTATTGCTGAACGACCTTGAGCAGGTTTTGCAAATTTTGTTCTTTTTGCTCCAAATCCGTACTGGCCGTTTGCACAGGTGGCGCATCCTTTTGCTGATCTTCCCCCGCCGGCGCCTCGCCCGGAATGGCATCGCCCATAATGCCGGTTCCTTTCGGAATGATGGACGGACCGTCGTTGAACTGGACTTGCAGCGCTTTGGACAACGTTTCGTATTTGGCGATATCGACCTTGCTCATGGCGTACATGATAACGAAAAAAATCATGAGCAGCGTGATGAGATCGGCGTAGGTAATCAGCCATCGCTCGCTGCTCGAATGGGAAGAAGCTTGCCGTTTACGTCTCCTCGCCATCGCCGTTCGAGTCCTTTCCGTTCGCCTTCACCGTTTCCAATTGGAGGAACGAGGTCAGCTTTTTCTGGATGAGCTGCGGATTTTCCCCCGCCTGCAAGGCGAGCATGCCCTCAAGCATCATCTCCATCTCCGCGACATGCTCTTCTCCGCGGACTTTGATCTTGTTGGCAACAGGCAAATAAATGACGTTGGCGCTCGCTACGCCGTACAGGGTAGCGGAGAAGGCGACGGCGATCGCTGCGGCGAGCGTCTCCGGCTCGGATAAATTGCTAAGCACGTGGATGAGTCCCATGACGGTACCGATGATGCCCATCGTCGGGGCATAGCCGCCGGCCGCTTCGAATATTTTGGCGTAGCCGTTATACAGCTTTTCTTTCGCGTCGATCTCCACCTCGAGAATTTGGCGGAGCTGGTCCGGATCCGTGCCGTCTACTACCATTTGCAGCCCGTCGCGCAGAAAACCGTCCGGATGCTGCTGCGCGCGGTCCTCGAGGGCCAGCACCCCTTCGCGGCGGGCTACCATCGCCATATCGACGAGCTCCGCGATCAGCGCTTCGGGGTCGGTCTTTTTCTCCCGGAACGCCAGACGGAGAGCCTTCGGAATTTGCTTCAGCTGCGATTTCGGAAAACTGACGACGACCGCCCCGATCGTTCCTCCGAACACGATGATGGCCGCACTGAATACGAGCAGCCCGCTAATATGGCCGCCGTCGAGAAGAAAGCCGCCGACCAGCGCGAGCAGGCCGAGCGCTATGCCGAGTATTGTAGTCAAATCCATACGTTCAGACCCACGCCCTTTGTTTGAAAATTTGCAACAATTCGGGAAAAGAGGTATAATAATGAGAACAAACATTCGGCAATCTTCATGTCATACCATATATCGGCAAGAGTCAAATGAACCAATAGAGTCAAAAGACCCAGTGAGGTATAAACGATGAGCGATATCGTGCTTCAAAACAAGCCGTTCCAATTAGTGTCGGAATTCAAGCCCCAGGGCGACCAGCCGCGGGCGATCGGCGAGCTCGTGCACGGAATAAACGAAGGGAAACGGTATCAGACGCTGCTCGGGGCAACCGGAACGGGTAAGACGTTTACGGCGGCCCAGGTTATCGCGCAGCTGAACAGGCCGACGCTTGTCATCGCGCACAACAAGACATTGGCGGCTCAGCTGTGCAGCGAGTTCCAGGAGTTTTTTCCCAATAACGCCGTGTCGTATTTTGTCAGCTACTACGACTACTTCCAGCCGGAAGCGTACATTCCCTCGAGCGACACTTACATCGAGAAGGATTCCAGCATTAACGAAGAAATCGACAAGCTCCGCCACTCCGCCACCAGCTCGCTGTTCGAACGGAGAGACGTCATCATCGTTGCCAGCGTTTCGTGCATATACGGCCTCGGTTCCCCGATCGAATACCGGAATTTGGTGCTCTCGCTGCGCACGGGAATGGAGCGTCCGCGCAATGAAATTCTTCACAAGCTGGTCGATATCCAGTATAAGCGCAACGATTTGAACTTCGTTCGCGGTACGTTTCGCGTTCGCGGCGACGTGATCGAAATTTTCCCGGCCTCGCGGGGAGAGCAGGCGGTGCGCGTCGAGCTGTTCGGAGACGAGATTGAACGCATTACCGAAATCGACGTGTTGACCGGCGAAATTATCGGGGAGCGCGACCATATCGCCATTTTTCCGGCCTCTCACTTCGTCACGCACGAGGATACGATGAAGGTCGCTCTTGTCGATATCGAGCGCGAGCTGGAGGAGCGATTGGCCGAGCTGCGCTCCCAGGGGAAGCTGCTGGAGGCGCAGAGGCTGGAGCAGCGTACCCGTTACGATCTGGAAATGATGCACGAGATGGGGTTTTGCTCCGGAATCGAGAACTACTCGGGTCCGCTCACATTCCGCGAGCGGGGAGCGACTCCCTATACGCTCTTCGACTATTTCCCCGACGATATGCTCGTCATCGCCGACGAATCCCATGTAACGCTCCCGCAAATCCGCGGCATGTACAATGGCGACCGGGCGCGGAAGGAAGTGCTCGTGGAGCACGGCTTCCGACTGCCGTCGGCACTGGATAACCGGCCGCTGCGATTCGAGGAATTCGAGAAAAAGGTGAGCCAAGCGATTTTTGTTTCCGCTACGCCGGGTCCTTTCGAAATCGAGCACTGCCCTGTAATGGTGGAACAAATTATACGTCCTACGGGCCTTCTCGATCCGATTATCGAGGTGCGTCCGACCAAGGGGCAGATCGACGACATGATCGGCGAGATCAACGATCGGATCGCCAAAGACGAGAGAGTGCTCGTTACGACGCTCACGAAAAAAATGTCCGAGGATTTGACCGATTATTTGAAGGAGCTCGGCATCAAGGTGCGCTATTTGCACTCGGATATAAAGACGCTGGAGCGGATGCAGCTGCTGCGCGATTTGCGTCTCGGAACGTATCATGTGCTCGTAGGGATCAATTTGCTGCGCGAAGGCTTGGACTTGCCGGAAGTATCGCTCGTAGCGATTCTCGACGCGGACAAGGAGGGGTTCCTGCGCGCGGAGCGGTCGCTGATCCAGACGATCGGCCGGGCGGCCCGGAATGCGAACGGCCGGGTTATTATGTACGGAGACAAACGGACCGATTCGATGGAGAAAGCCATTCGCGAGACCGAGCGGCGGCGCGCGGTCCAGATCGCCTTCAACGAGAAGCACGGCATTACGCCGCAGACGGTACAGAAGCGGGTACGCGACGTCATCGAGGCCACGAAGGTAGCCGAGCAGAAGGCCGACTATTTGACCGATATCAAGTCCGAGAAAATGTCGAAGAAGGACCGCGCTTCGGTGATCGAACGGTTGGAGGCGGAGATGAAGGAAGCGGCCAAAAATTTGCAGTTCGAACGGGCGGCCGAGCTTCGCGACGCGATATTGGAACTGAAGGCGCAGTAAAGGAAAGGATGATCCGAATTGGCACAAGATCGTATTGTGATCAAAGGAGCGCGAGCTCATAATCTTAAAAATGTAGACGTGACGATTCCACGCGACAAGTTCGTCGTTCTGACCGGGCTAAGCGGCTCGGGCAAATCGTCGCTTGCTTTCGATACGATTTATGCGGAAGGACAGCGGCGTTATGTCGAGTCGCTGTCCGCATACGCACGGCAATTTCTCGGACAGATGGATAAGCCTGACGTCGATTCGATCGAGGGGCTGTCGCCGGCCATCTCCATCGACCAGAAGACGACAAGCCGCAATCCGCGTTCAACGGTCGGGACGGTAACGGAAATATACGATTATCTCCGTCTTATGTTCGCGAGAATCGGGCGGCCGCATTGTCCGGACCACGGGATCGAAATAACGGCCCAATCCGTGGAGCAGATGGTCGACCGGATCATGGAGTACCCGGAGCGGACGAAGCTGCAAATTTTGGCGCCGATCGTATCAGGACGCAAGGGAGAGCATACGAAGCTGCTGGCGGATATCCAGAAGCAAGGCTTCGTACGCGTTCGCGTGAATGGCGAGGTGCGCGATTTATCCGAGAAAATCGAGTTGGAGAAAAACAAAAAGCATTCGATCGAAGTGGTTGTCGACCGGATCGTCGTAAAGAACGACATTCACGCGCGTCTGGCCGATTCCCTGGAGACGGCCTTGAAGCTGTCGGACGGACGCGTAATCGTCGATGTGATGGATCAAGAGGAGCTGCTGTTCAGCCAGAAGCTCGCTTGTCCGGAATGCGGCTTCAGCATCGAGGAATTGGCGCCCCGCATGTTCTCGTTCAACAGTCCGTTCGGAGCATGCCCGGAATGCGACGGCTTGGGCGCGAAAATGATCGTTGACCCGGACCTGCTCGTGCCGAATTCGGCTCTGACGATCGAAGACGGTGCATTCGAAGCGTGGGCGGGAAGCACGTCGAACTACTACCCGCAATTTTTGGCCGCCGTTTGCGAGCATTACGATATACCGAAGAACGTTCCCGTATCCGAGCTTGATGCGGATCATATGAAGAAAATATTGTACGGTACCGGCGGGGAAAAGATCAAATTCCGTTACGAGAACGACTTCGGGTTTACGAAGGAGGCACTCGTCCCGTTCGAGGGAATCGTGCGCAACCTGGAGCGGCGTTACCGGGAGACCGGATCAGACGGCATCCGGGAGCATATCGAGCAATATATGAGCGCGAAGCCGTGCCAAGGCTGTAAAGGACATAGGCTGAAGCGGGAAAGCTTGGCCGTCACGATCGCCGGCCAAAACATGGCTTACGTTACCCGTCTATCGATCGGAGAAGCGGCGAGCTTCTTCGAGTCGTTGGAGCTGAGCGAGAAAGAACGGACGATCGCCAATCTCGTTCTGAAGGAAATCGAAGCCCGACTCGGGTTTCTCGTAAACGTAGGGCTGGACTATTTGTCGCTCAATCGTTCGGCCGGAACGTTGTCCGGCGGCGAAGCGCAGCGGATCAGGCTTGCTACCCAGATCGGCTCCAGCTTGATGGGCGTTCTATATATTTTGGACGAGCCCAGCATCGGGCTGCACCAAAGGGATAACGACCGGCTAATCCAGACGTTGGAGCATATGCGCAACTTGGGCAACACGCTTATTGTCGTCGAGCATGACGAGGATACGATGCTGGCTGCCGACTACATTATCGATATAGGGCCGGGAGCGGGCATACATGGCGGACAAGTAGTCGCGCAAGGGACTCCCGAAGAGATTATGAAAGATCCGAACTCGTTGACCGGTCAATATTTGAGCGGCAAGAAGTTCATTCCTATACCGAGCCCGAGACGCAAACCGAACGGCAAATGGCTTGAAGTCAAAGGGGCGAAGGAAAACAATTTACGCGGCGTGAACGTCAAAATTCCGCTCGGCGTTTTCAGCTGCGTCACCGGAGTATCCGGCTCCGGCAAAAGCACGCTGATCAACGATATTTTGTATAAGGCGCTTGCCCGCGATTTGCAGAAAGCCAAGACGCGTCCCGGGGAGCATAAGGAGATAGCGGGGCTGCAGCATATCGAGAAGGTGATCGATATCGATCAGTCGCCGATCGGCAGAACGCCGCGTTCCAATCCGGCTACTTATACCGGCCTGTTCGACGATATTCGCGACGTCTATTCCAACACGACGGAAGCGAAGGTCCGAGGCTATAAGAAAGGCCGATTCAGCTTCAACGTGAAAGGCGGACGGTGCGAATCGTGCCGCGGGGACGGCATCATCAAGATCGAAATGCACTTCTTGCCCGACGTGTACGTGCCGTGCGAAGTATGCAAAGGGAAACGGTACAATCGCGAAACGTTGGACATCAAGTATAAAGGAAAAAGCATCGCGGAAGTGTTGGAGCTTACAATCGAAGACGGCTGCGAGTTTTTCCAGAACATTCCGCGAATTCACCGGAAGCTGCAGACGCTGCTTGATGTCGGCCTCGGTTACATGAAGCTCGGTCAACCTGCAACGACATTGTCCGGGGGAGAGGCGCAGCGGGTGAAGCTGGCCGCCGAGCTGTACCGGCGCAGCACCGGCAAGACGATATACATTTTGGACGAGCCGACGACGGGACTTCATATTGACGACATCGACCGGCTGCTGACGGTGCTGCACCGTTTGGTAGATAGCGGAGAAACGGTACTCGTCATCGAGCACAATCTGGACGTGATCAAGACGGCAGACTACTTGATCGATCTGGGACCGGAAGGCGGGAACCGGGGCGGTACGATCGTTGCGGTCGGCTCTCCGGAGGAAGTGGTCCAAGTAGCCGAATCTTATACGGGCAAATATCTGAAACCGATCTTGGAACGAGACCGGGTAAGGACCGAGCAGCAGCGGGACGCTGCAAAGCTGCAAGAAAACGCCGTCGTATAGAGCCGGGTAGCGAGTGGCACCCATAGGTGAGGAATGCTGCATTCCGGTCCTGTGGGTGTTTTTTCTCGGCATGCGAGGTGTTATAAATAGTAGAAGAGATGGACATCTTATACATGCAGGATCAAATGTCCGATTTATTCCTATCGGCACGTTGGGGAAATGGTGACAAACTTGTTAACAATACAGAATTTGCTTGCAACGATTGACCGGGCAGGATAACATAGATGAAGATGAGAATTTTGTGATGTTTAACCTTAAGGAGGTCCCAAGCTATGTTTTTGGCAGATGAAGCTGCTGCGGCAAGTGCATCCAACTTCCACACATTCGACCTTTTCATGATTTTGTTTACGATCCTTTTGATCGTCGCCGTGGTGAGATTGGTCGGCGCAAAGGTAAAAAATAAATTCGCGATCGGATTTGCCGCGTTCAGTCTATTCGTGTTTATCGTATTGGACATCTTTATGGTACAAGGATGGATGGGTTAAACATAACGTAGTCATACCGACAGAGGTTCGTAGTTAAAATCGATAGGCAGAGTACCAGCTACCGTGTTGCAAGAAACCGGTAGTTTTTTGTTTTTCCAATTTAGTGCGGCAATACGTTAGGGTGAGGGGTTCAATACAATAGCGCCCATTCCGAGCAATGCAATCTCCGAGGCGGTTAGTAATCGAAACATGGTTTATTTGGACACCCCGATAAGAGGCGGCACTGTAAGCGCCAAGGAAGGGTCATTGATTGTAAAGCTCGGAGGGGACCCGTCGGCATGCGAAAAAGTAAAGGATATGCTTCGCGCGATAAGCAATTCCATTTACCATAATCGGCCCTTCCCGGTGGCTTGTATCCAGTATAAACAATCGGCGAACAGTGAACGGCAGGCCCTTCAGCTAACTGGAAATGATGAGACTGTTGAATAAGTCAAAAGAGAGGTTTGTCATACAAAAAGAGGTGGGGGAAATGTGCGGAAAGCGAAGCGGTTGACTTTAAAATCGTGTTGTAACCGCTAAAATCTTAAAAACAACACGATGTTAACGGATGTGGAGCGCATTCCCCCACCTCTTGTCTCCGGCGCTTCCTCTCTTTGCAGACTTTTTCAACAGCCTCAAATGATGCAGGTAAATTCAGGTCTTAGGCGATTTCTGACGAAATAACTGGAAAACATACCGTTAAATCACCACGAAACCGCCGAATGATCGAAACCGCCCGAAAATAACTGGACTTTTTACAGTAAGCAATGGCTGACTGTAGGCTACCCGATAAATAACAGCCTATTTTACAGCTGCTCGACATCACTGAGTGTCCAAGGACCGAGGCAATTGTGAAAAGACCTGCAGGCGATTATCGCCTGCAGGTCTTTTCCGTCTCCAAATAAACAGACGCCGAACCCCGGATATTTCGGCCTCAAAACTGAAGCAACCCTTTATAAATACGCAGCACCACGTCCGAATTCCCGCTATATACGATGACAGCCGCCGTCACCAGCAGTTGGGTGCATATGCAGCGGAAAAAGAAATAGCCGGACGACACCTTTTTCCGGTTAACGAGAGACAGCTTCATTAAGCTTTCCAGTGCCATCAGGATGCCGTGGTAGAGCCCCCAGAGCAAGTACAGCCACGAGAAGCCATGCCATAGTCCGATGCATACCATGATCAGGATCGACAATCCGGCAGCCGCGCCGCGGGATGAATATTTGCGCGAGAAAATCATGAAAATATGGTCCCGGAACCAGTCGCCGAGCGTAGCGTGCCAATTGCGCCAATATTGGGTGAGCGTAGGGGACAGGAACGGCTGTTTGAAGTTTTCCGGAATCGTATAGCCCATCAGCCGGCCGAAGCCGATCGCGATATCGGAATAACCGGAGAAATCGAAATAAATGAGCGCATAAAACCATACCATCAGAAACAAGCTGTGGTAAAAACGAAGATCGTGCCCGAGCACGTCCTGAAACACGACGGTCATGCCTGCGACTAGCACGACTTTCTTGAACAAGCCCAATATGATGCGCTTGATTCCGGCTGCGAAATCGGCTGCGGATACGGCATAAGGCTTCTTGGAATCGGCGATGAAGTCGCGGAACTTCAGGATCGGTCCCGAGGTGAACGTCGGGATGAACAGCAAGTAGTTGACGAAGTCCAGAAACGGCGCTTTGCCGTCCTTGCCTACGTAATAAGCGAAATAGTAGGCGTCGATCACTTTCAGAACCGTGTAAATAAGACCGAATAAGTAGATCGCGTCGAAAAGCGGATGCTCGAATATGTGCATCCCGAACAGCCGGAGCGAGGCGACGGCGGCCACATTGAGCACGATCGCGGTACCGAACAGCAGTCTCCGTCCTTTGGGAGCGTAGCACATCCATACGTATCCCGCGTAGTTGACGAGTACGTACACGGCCGAGAAAAGGAACAGCTTGCGGCTGAACAAGTACAGGAAGCATAGGTTGAACAAGAGCACGAGTATTCGTTTGTTGTGCGGCCATCGCCGAGTTAAGCTGAGCACGAAGACCATGCCGAGCAGGGCGGCCAAAGCGTGCAGGTTCAACAAATAAGACATGAGCGGGCTCCTTTGGGAATGGACGGTCGATCAAAAGCCTTCATAAATAAACAGCCCTTTGCCCGTAAAGCAAACGGCCACAAGAGCGAGCATGATCGCGTAGACGATCACTTCCCCGACTTTTCGAAGGAACGCAGCCATCGGTCCACCTCCGACGTAAATTTGGGCGCGCCCGTCTCCCGGTTCAAGTGGACGAGGTCGTGAAATTCGTCCGGCTTGAAGACGTCGGATAAGTCCAGGACGGGTATGCCGTTCGATTGCAAAGTACCGCCTACGCGTTCCTTGAGCTGCTTCCAGTAGGCCGGCTGCGGATAAGCGGTGTCCGGATTGAGCGGCATCCATACGACTTTAAGTGGCAGCGCGCGATCGTTCGCATAACGGATTACCCAGTCGAGCGCATCGAGATTGTCGGCCATATCCCCTAGCTGCATCCAGCTGTAATTGGCTTCGTAGCGTTCCCAGTCCTTCTTCAGCTGTTCGGCCGGTTCGCGCCCGAAGTACAGCTCCTTGTCGATCCAGCGGGGCTCGTACGTGCCGAAATCGAGTTCCCTCCGGAGCAGTCCGGCCCAAGCGTTGCGGATCCACTCCCCGCCCGCATCCTGGAAATAGTCGCGATAGTGGAATATATACGGGCTGTACCACGGCCTGGACCAAGGGAAACGGGGATCCGTCTGCATCCGGTCCAGCATCGTATGCACGTCGATGCCGATGACGAGCTGCTCTTGGAAGTCATATAAGCCGCGCTTCATGATTGCCCGCAGATCGGTAATTTTGCCGTACGACATGCCCATTTCCACCAGCGGCAGCTGCGCCTTGTCTTCCATATACGCACCGGTAACGGCCGAGTTGCCAAAAAAAACGGGACCGGACCGATCCCACTGATGATGAAACAACGTTTTCGTAAAATCGTCTTTCTCGAACCGCCGGGAGTTCGTCATCGGGTCCAGCCGAGCGACGAATACGTCAATCAGCAGGAACGCGACGACGAGCAGCAGCACGAATCCGTTCTTTCTCACATAGCTCAAAAGTTTCACGCGAATCACTCGTTATCTTTATTTGGATTGCCAAGCGCGGTACTGCTCGCGGAACGACACGGGCCAGCCTTCCTCGTTCAAGCCGAATTGGGCAAGGAACGCGAATACCCACCGCTCGAGCCCGAAGCCGACGCAGCCGGTAGTGGCCGGCCGTTTGCCGATCTTGATATCGAACGCGGTACCGAAGGCGGTGCTGTGAAAGTTGACGGAGCTGCAGGCGATCGATTTGTTGATGTAAGGGATGGTCAGCCGCATTTCATACTTCATTTCCTGATTGCGCTGGAACGAGGCCTTCACTTGAAAATCGTTCGTGAAGAACGGGTCGTTCGCGTTCTCGATCAGGCAGTCGATTTCCCATTCGCGGGCCAGCGTCTTCAGATGCTCTACCGCTTTCAGCCGGCTCTCGCGGACGAACTCCGGTTTGCCGACGAAAATGATTTCGCGCATGCTGAAGTCGAGCAAGCGGCCGAAGTCGGTATGGTTTTTCGATTCGTAACGGTGGCATTTGGCCACCGCGGTCGCGACGATGCCGTCTCCCTCGAGCGACTCTCCCTGCAGCCCTTCATAGCAATGATAGCACGTAGACGGATTCATCGCGAAGCGGGGCTTGGGCATATTCCGATTCAAATCGAGCGGAGCGTCGGCTTTCCAGCCGCCGGATTGCCGGATCGATTCGGAGAACGATTCGATGACGTCCAGATCGTCCCTCAGATGGCTCAAGAAATGAAGGTGCTCCGGGAACGAGGTGAAATGATTCGTCTTATCGAGCGTAGACAAATGGATGACGGCCGGATACGACTCCTCTTTGGCCCCGAAGGCGTTCGCGATCCGCTGCACGAACGTGTCGTCGAAGAAGCGCAGCAAGCTCGAGAACGGTTCGCGGAATATGAACAGACCCGGCTCCAGCACCTTGATCGTCTTGGCCTCGACCAGATCCGCGATAATATCGCCTCGGTATGGCATCGTGCCCCTGTTCTCGAACAGAATATGCTCTTTAAAGCCGAAGTCGCCCTTGGAAAACCGTTCGATCAGCCGCTGGACGCCGGCTGCGATCTTGTCCCCGCCGTCCGGATCGTGGTGGGTGATCGTTATCGTGCCATTCTCCAGTCGTATGTCGTCAATATGCTCGCTTACGAACGCCGAGGCGTATTTGAGCTGTCCATGCTGGTTCGGATCGAGCCGATCCAAGGAAATGACGCAGGTAGTCGCGTTATCGGTATGCATGGCGTTACCTCCCCGTTTTGGCGGCGATAAAGGAGGATATCTCCGTTATCGTGTTGAGCGGATACAGCATCAAATCCTGATTCGTTACTTGAATGCCGTACGTTTTCTCGATATGCGCGATCAAGGCGGTCGCTCCGATCGAATCGATGAAGCCATAATCGAACAAATGGACATCGGTGGTGAAATCGTCATCGTTCTCTTCGATTTCGTAGCGCTCCCGGATATGGCGCTCCAGTTCCAGCATAATGTCTTCCATCGTCAAGTCTCCTTCTAAAAGTCTGGTATGTCAATCGCTCGGCATCGTAACGGTAATGCTCGTCTTGGCCCCGAAATGCGTGACGGTATACAGGTTGTCCTGCGGGTCTTTCTCGATCTTCAGGTCTTGGCCGGTTATGTTCAGCGGCCTAGGGGCGTACAGCTTGACCTGCTGCATGCCGTCGGAGTCGAGCCGGATCGTCCATGCCGTCCCGTTGTCCTCGATGCGGACGGGAACGTTGGAACGGACGATATGGAAAGGCTCGGCGCCCCAGTTGACGGAGACGCTGGTGAGACGGCGCAGGCCGAGACCGACGTACAGCTTGTCCTCTTTTTTTGTAAAGATGGGAGAGTCCGTCGCGAACGGGTAGTCCGCATAGCGTTCGCCCGGCTCGAAGACGACTCCGGCCGTATCTCGGTATTCGCCTGCCATGTCCGGCACTCCGTCCGTATCGGCGGAGATGGAAAGCGTCAAATGCAGCCCTTTGCCGAATTTCGTCTTCAGCCGATCGATCGCATAGACGAGCCAAGGGCGTTCCACCCGGATCTCGCTTTTCATCGTGGCGAGGAACGAGCGGGCCATTTGCGGCTCGGCCATGAAATTGTAGTCGTAGGACGTCCGCAATTCGTCGAAGAAGCGGACGAACGTGGTCATCATATTCCTTTTGTCCGGATCGTCGTATTGGTATTCGATATGCTCGAAATAATCGATCGGCATGTCCAGCATGGCGTACGATTTGTAAATGTCCGACGTACCTTTGTCGCCCGGCTTGTACATAAAGCCCGGGGCATGGAGCAGCATCGACGTCTTCAACCGGCTGTCGTCCAGCAGAAAAGGGAAGCTCCATACGAAGTCTTGGCCCCATTGAGGCTCCGTCGGACTGTCCGACGGCTTGAAGCCGAAGTTGTACCAAATGTCGGCTTCGTTCTCGTTGCGCAGCGTCTGCAGCCGATCGAGCTGATTGATCCGCCATGTATGCTGGTTCGTTCCCGTATGGGTCCACGGTAAGCCTAGCGCGGCGAACGACTTGCGCTGCAGCTGCAATTCCAGCTTCTCCTGCTCGGAGCTGAGAAAGCTGTGCACGTATACGTGCGGAACGATTTCCAGCTTGTTCGTAGCGGCGTAGTCGAGAAATTCCCGCAGTTCCTTCTTGAACGGAAACGCGGGGTCGTCCACCGGAACGGGCTTGCTGTACTGCAGCTGGCCGACGATCAAATCTTCCTTGCCGTCATGGTTCAGATCGGCCCAGAGCGGCACCGAATACTGTCCGCCGACGAGCGCCTTCGAGCCCATCTGATTGTTCGTACGGCCTTCGATCGGCCCTTGCAGCAGCCAGCTCCCGGCGTTTTGGGCGTATACGAGCAAATCCCCTTCGCTGTTGCCAACGACAAGGTCGGGGATTTTGTCTCCGTCCATGTCGCGGATAGCCGGCGCCGCGTAACCGGCTTTTATTTGGAACAGCGGCCGGCCCGGGCCGAACTGCATCGGTTTGCTGGGAATGCCGGCATAGGCCGTAAGACGTCCGTCCGCATCGCCGACGACCAGATCGATCGTCCCGTCCCCGTCCATATCTCCGATAGCGGGAGCCGCATGGGAGCGGGCCCGAATCGGCTGCCCGTCGGACAATAGAGAGACGGGGGAGGCGAAGCCGCCCTTTTTTTGCTGAAGCAGGGCTACGACGTCCCCTTTGGCGCTTCCTATCGCCAGGTCGATCAAGCCGTCACCGTTAAGGTCGGCTGCCGCTACCGTAGAGTAGCCGTCCGTGCGGAATACCTGTCCGTTAGCGAGCTTCAGCTGCTGCGGGGCTCCGAACCCGTCGGGGTGCGAGGTCCCTTCCGGCACCATTTGCGTGGACAATTGTTTCCCCGCGTTCGGATAGTGGTATAAATAACCATCGAAGCTGCCTACGATCAAATCGGGCAGGCCGTCCCCGTTCAAGTCGGCCAGGGCCGGATATGCCCGGTACGGCAGCTCGAGCTTCATCCCGAGCTGGTTTTTGCCGGGATAAAGGCCGACCGTCAGCGGACTGTTCCCGCTGGTGACGAGCGTCCCGCTGGAATAGAACGAGTTCGGGAATTCTCCGACGAATTGCGGCTTCTCCGTAGTTCCCGTATTCAAATGAACCGTAATGCCCTCGTACCAGTGGTGCCAGTCGAACGACGAACGCACGAGCGAGAACGATGGAATCTGGTTGTACGTCTTGAGCTGCTCCGCCCACGCGATGCCTTCCTTATGCTCAATCGCGGGAAGCGCCTCGAAATGGTTCTGGTACGCCATGGCCGGGCGTCCGTAAGGGCCGAACACCTTCTTGAGGCTGTATCCGAGCGTTTCCTTCGATACGTAGGATAAATATTCATTGCGGAACAAATGGTTGGCCGCCGCGAACGAGAAATGAAAGTAAGGCTCTTGCGGCAGTCCGGTCTTGAATTCGAAATATAAAGAGCGTCCCGGCGCATTCAGTCCCATGTCGTGCTTCGTCGCTTTCGTCGGAAAGCCTTTGGCCGAATCCATTCCGCTTTGCAGATCGAACCCGGTAATGAAATACCGGTTCGGCAAAAACGTGCTTGCCGATAGTACGGTGCCCAGCCCGTACCGGTTGACCGCGTACAGCGCCTGTCCGTTCATCGATACGAGAGGCTCGGCCGTGGAAGGGACGATCGCTTGCCCCCAATCGAACCCGGGCATCATATCGGTCATGTCGGTTATGTATCCGTGGGCGGTAAAGTTGTCCGCAAACTGCTTGAATACGTTTTGCAAGCCTTGCAAATTTCCGCGTACTTGCGGGTAATCGAATATCGGCTTGGCCGAGCCTTTGACTGGCTCGAGGGCGGATGCGCCGAGCAGCTGCGCGGGCAAGTCATTCAGCAGGTCGTTCTCTACGAACAAGTGGCCGCCTTGGCTCACATACGCTTCCAGATCGGGTATGGCTTCCCGCAGCACGGGCGATTGCTTGAGCGAAACGTCCAAATAAACGGCATCGTAAGATTGAAGCCGTTTCGCATCGAGCTTGTCGAGAGAAAGCCGGCTCACGTCGGCATTGGCTACAATCGCTTGTTGGAAATTCAGATAAGCCGCCCGGTCGTAAGCATCCCCCCCGCTGGCGTACAGCAGCCGCACCCGCTCCTGCCTGTGGCTGAATACGAGCGCGAACACCGCGACGAGCAGCAGGAGCCCGACGAACCAGGCCGCTTTTTTGCGCAATGACAAGGCAATCCCTCAAAACTTGTAGAATAGTCGTTCCGTAATGTTGAAATAAATCGCCAATCGGCTTAAGGACTAGTGTCATTATAGCATTTCATGCTTGCTTGTTAAACATTTGACGATCGGCGGAAGGAGAAAGTTGCCGATCCGACTCCACTTTTGTCGATACATCCGATATAATTCGAGGCAAGACTTCCGTTTGGAGGAGGAAACACGCATGGAAAAAAATACAGTGGTTTGCTTGGGAGAGCTTTTGATAGATTTTGTGCCGCAATCGAACGGGCTGCCTTTGTCGCAAGTCGACACGTTTCACAGAGCGGCCGGCGGCGCTCCGGCGAACGTGGCTGCCGCGGTGGCGAAGCTCGGAGGGAAGTCGCGGTTTATCGGGAAGGTCGGCCGCGATCCGTTCGGGGAATTTTTGCGCACGGCGTTGGAGGAGGCAGGCGTCGAGCCGGCTCTTACCATTACGGACGATGCCCGGACCGGGCTTGCTTTCGTATCGTTGAGGGAAGACGGAGAACGCGATTTCGTGTTTTTCCGCAGCCCGGCGGCGGATATGCTGCTGCGCAAGGAGGATGTGGAAGATAAATGGCTTCGCGATGCGGCCATCTTTCACTTCGGCTCGGTGTCGCTCATAGCGGAGCCGTGCAGGACGGCGACGCTGGATGCGGCCAGACGGGCAAGAGCGTACGGGGCGCTCGTCTCTTACGATCCGAACGTCAGACTGCCGTTATGGACGAATGCGGACTTTGCCCGCCGGACGATACTCGATCAGCTGCCGTTTGCCGACTTGGTCAAAGTAAGCGAGGACGAGATCGGGTTTCTGTACGGCGGAGCCGGCATCGAGGAGGGAGCGCGGCTGATGCTCGGGCTCGGGCCGCGGTGCGTCGTAGTGACGCTGGGCGCAGCAGGCTGCCGCGTATTCACGCAGACGGGCGATGTAACCGTTCCCGGCGTATCGGTCGAGGCGGTCGATACGACCGGAGCGGGCGACGGCTTTGTCGGCGGGCTGCTCTGGAAGCTGGCGAACGCGCATATCGATGCGTCCGGGTTGGATGAGACGCTCGCCGAACCGGCTTTCGCCGTCGAGGCTCTCCGTTTCGCCAATGCGGTCGGGGCGCTCGCGACGACGAAGCGCGGTGCTATTCCTGCTCTGCCCGCGCGGAGCGAGGTCGAACGCAAGCTGAGCGGGGAGGCGTAACGGATGGCCGACGTTTTCTTTATATCCGACCATCATTTCGGGCATAAGCACATTATCGATTTCGAGTCGAGACCGTTCGGCAGCACGGAGGAAATGACCGAGACGATGATCGCGAAATGGAACGCGGCCGTCGGCAAGGACGATGTCGTCTTTCATTTGGGCGATTTTTCCTTCCTCAATAAGGAGAAAACGAGCGCCATACTGGGACGGTTGAACGGAACGAAAACGTTGATCATGGGCAATCACGACAGGGGACGCTCGCGGACTTGGTGGCTCGATGCGGGTTTCGAGCAGGTGAGCGAATACCCGATCGTGTACGGCGGTTTTTTCCTGCTGTCGCACGAGCCGATGTATATGAACAAGCACATGCCGTATGTGAATATCCACGGACACATCCACGGGCAAAAGTACGAGGGCAATCAGTATTTCAACGTAAGCGTGGAGCATTGGGACTACACGCCCGTATCGTTCGGGGAGATCAAGAAAAGGGTCGTCCCGAGCGAGGAGCATGGATAGTCTATCGTGCATATGAGGGTTATAGAGCGATCGGTTCCCTATTCGGGAGCTTGATCGCTTTTTATGCTGCGGCCTATTGTAACGGGCACGCCGATTGACCGCCGGTTACCCGGGGGCGATTGCTTCGTTCGACGGATCTGGCCGACGCCAGAAAATGCGACGGGACGTCCGTCGAACGGCTGGACGGGCTGCGTGTCGCTTACCGGGACACGAATTTGGTCGGGCTTCTCGTCAAAGCTTTCTAAACAATCCGACGAGCTTGCGCATAAAATCGATCCAAATTGCTCCGATGGCGTTGCTGCCCCCTTTTCTGGTACACTATAAGGATAAGGGGGCGGTCGGAACCGCTCCATGCAAGCTATTGGAGGAACGAATCATGCGCGAAGACATTCGCATCGAACATATCGAGCTGTTGGCTCCTGCCGGCGATTGGGACTGCATGCGGGCAGCCGTCGCCAACGGGGCCGACGCCGTCTTTTTCGGCGTGGACAAATTCAACGCCCGCGTACGGGCGAAAAACTTTACGATGGACGAGCTGCCGGACATTATGTCGTTTTTGCACCTGTACGGGGTAAAAGGGTTCGTCACGTTCAACATTCTCGTGTTCGAGGAGGAGCTGAACGACGCCAAACGTCTGATCGAGGCTTGCATCGACGCCGGAGTCGATGCGGTCATCGTCCAGGACCTCGGACTGGTGAAGCTGATCCGGGACATATCTCCGGATTTCCCGATTCACGGCTCGACGCAAATGACGATCACCTCCCCGGAGGCGGTCGAATTTACGAAGCCGTTCGATATCGAACGGGTCGTACTCGGACGCGAGAACAATTTGAAGCAAATCAAGCAAATCGGCGACCAGGCGAAGCTTCCGATGGAAGTGTTCGTACACGGGGCGCTGTGCGTTTCCTATTCGGGCCAATGCTTGACTTCGGAAATGTGGGGCGGCCGTTCGGCCAACCGCGGGGAATGCGCGCAAGCATGTCGGCTGCCTTACGATCTCATGGTCGACGGCGTGCAGAAGCCGATGGGAGATGTCGCCTACTTGCTGTCGCCCAAAGATTTGGCCGCTCTGGAGCTTGTGCCGGAGCTGATCGAGGCCGGAGTGACCTCGTTCAAAATCGAGGGCCGGCTGAAGTCGCCGGAATATGTGGCCAACGTTGTCGGCAAATACCGTAAGGCGATCGACAGCTACTTTGCCGGACGCGACCCGCAGCCGACGAAGGAGGAGCTGCGCGAGCTGCAGCAAAGCTTCTCGCGCGGCTTCACGTACGGTTTTCTCAAAGGAACGAACAATAAACAGCTGGTCGAAGGAACCTTTCCGAAAAGCCGCGGCGTATTCCTCGGGCGCGTGAAGCAGCTGCTGCGCGACGGCGTCTTGTGCGAGCTGGAAGCGCCGCTGAAGCGCGGGGACGGCATCGTGTTCGATGCAGGCGATCCTACGAAGCCGGAGGAAGGCGGACGGGTATACGACATCCGGCGCAAAGGGCAGAAGCTCGAGGGCGAGGCGGCGGGCGGATTGATCGAAATCGTGCCCGGACGCAACGATGTCGACTTGAAGCGGGTGCGCGTAGGGGACCGGATTTGGAAAACGAGCGATCCGCATTTGGACAAGAAGCTGCGGCAAACGTTCGAGACGGACAAGCCGTACCGCGTATTTCCGATAAACGTCAAAGTTGCGGGACGGCTCGGACAGCCGCTGCAATCCGTATGGACGGACGAGCTGACGGGGCATTCCGTGGAAGTTCGGTCGGAGCTGGGTCTCGTGCAGGCGGAGAAAAGACCGATGGACCGGGCGCTGTTCGAGGAGCAGTTCGGACGGCTCGGGGGGACTACTTGCGCCCTGAACGGCCTGGAGCTCGACCTGGAAGGGTCGCTCATTATCCCGATGAGGGAGCTCAACCAGATGCGCCGTCTTGCGGTCGAGCAGTTGGAGAAGGCTCGCCAGCAGCCGCGCAAATATAGGAAGCGTAGTGTAGATGTGTATGAGGATGCGCACCGCCAAGTACCGGCCGGAATATTCTCCTCCGATGCAGGGGGCGATCGTCCGCAACAGCCGCATCTCATCGCGTTATGCCGCAATCTGGAGCAGGTGAAGGCGGTATTGACGACCGAAGTGGAATGGATCTACGCCGACTTCGAGTTCATCAAGCAGTTCCCGGCGGCGATGGAGGCGGTGCGGGCGGCAGGCCGGAAGATCGCTTTGGCTACACCTCGCATCCATATGCCCGGAGAAACCGGCTACTTCAAAAACATGCTCAATCTTCGTCCGGACGCCATGCTCGTAAGGAACACCGGCGCGATGTATTACTTCATGAAGCACCGGGCGGAGAGCAAGGACGGTTACCGGCCGGAGCTGATCGGCGACTTCTCGCTTAACGCGGTCAATCATAAGACTGTCGAGCTGTTCGTCGATGCGGGCTGCAGCCGGGTAACGCCTTCTTACGACCTGAACATCCAGCAAATGGTCGATATGCTGAGAAGGACCGATCCGTCGACTCTGGAGATCGTCATTCATCAGCATTTGCCGATGTTCCACACCGAGCATTGCGTCTATTGCACGTTCCTGAGCGAAGGGACGAATTACACGAACTGCGGGCGCCCTTGCGAGGATCACCGCGTTTCGCTGCAGGATCGAATCGGCATGTCCCATCCGGTCCGTGTCGACGAAGGCTGCCGCAATACGGTGTATAATGCGATCGAGCAATCCGGCGCGGAATATTTGCCGCAGTTCCGGGAGCTGGGCGTAACCTCCTACAGGGTCGAGTTTCTGGAGGAGTCGCCGGACCAAGTGCGCGAGGTGCTCGATCTGTACAGCCGTGCGCTGCAAGGCGCGATCAGCGGCACGAGCGTGTGGCGCGCTTTGAAAGCGACGAACCAGCTCGGCGTTACGCGGGGGCAGTTGGTCAAATGAACGGTTGGAGGAAGAGTGGCTTAGGCCTCTCTTCTTTTTTTTGATTCCATTCCGAGTCGAGAGGGGAACCCCTTTCTGCTGCCGAATTCATAGATACCCCAAGGGAGTGGCGGTGATTTTTAGCTGTGACCCTATAGCGATACTCAAGCTTCTGCTGCAAAAGGGGTGAAGGACAGTTGTATTTGCGAAGATGGGGGAGCAAGAACCGGCAATGTGTTCAAGAAAGGATGAAAGAGGGTGTAAAGATGAGTGAGAAATGGTTGATCGGAACAGAATGGAGCATCCCGAGCGAGTTCGGGCGGGAGAAACGGATTTCCGCCAACATCGCGAAGCTTTCGGGTACCTCCAGCCTATTCGGCGACCGTTTGGACGATATGATTACGACAGTCACCGAGGCTTGTCTAAATGCGCTGGAGCACGGCAACAAGCTGGACGGGCGCCTGCAGGTGCGAGTACGGGTACAAGTTTCGGATTCCAGAACCGTATACCGCATTTTCGACTGCGGGTCGGGCTTCGACTATGCGCAATGGGAGGAAAAGCGGCTCGCGGCTATGGTAGCCGGAAATAAGCTGCAAGAGGACAATCCTCGCGGATGGGGGCTGAAGCTGATCCTGTCGCTTGCGGATCGGGTCCGTTTCGGAAGCGAAGCGGGTGCATTTTATACGGAAATCGAATTTGGATATGACAAATAGAAGGGAGTCGTCTCGCATGGATACTCATTTTCAAGTTCGGCTGCGGTCATTCGAACGCGGGATCATTCTCGATATGAACGGCGACATGACCAGGCAAGCCGAGGAAGAGATGCTCGGACAGCGATCGTGGGAAACCGGCTTGGGGGCGTCGGGACCGTATTTGATTTTGAATTTCACGCACGTTCCATATATTAATAGCGCCGGTATCGCCGTTCTGATCCGTATCGTCAGGGCTGGCATGAAGGGCGGGTTCCGGACGTTCGCATACGGCATATCGCCGCATTTTCAGAAATTGTTCCGGATGGTCGGGTTGACCGACTATTTGATGATTTACCCTGACGAATATGCCGTTCTGCAACGGATCGAGAGCCTGGAGGCAAGCCCGTAAACGGGTCGGGGATGCATGCGATGGTACCTTAGCAATATGTGCAGCCTGCGTATAGTAGTATAGCGCGGGTTTCTTCGCATGGGCGGCAGATGTGCTCTTATTCGTCGATAAACGTGCGGTTCAGCTTGGCCAGCAGCTGTCCGAGCATCCGGCATTCCTCTTCCGACCAGTCGTGGAACAGCTTAGAGAAACGGACCAATCTGGCCTGCTTGGTCTCTTGGAGCTCCTGCATGCCCAGCTCCGTAATTTGAAAGTTGCTTGCTCTGCCGTCTGTAGGATCGGGCAGACGTTGAATATATCCTTTGGTTTCCAAAACGGCCGTCTGTCTGCTGACGGTCGAGATATCGAGGCGGAATTGCTCGGACAATGCCTTGACACCGATCGGACCGTGGGCGGACAACTGAGTCAGCAGCAAGTAGGCCGAGCGCTCCAACGTGCCCAGTTTTTTGTCCGTAGCTGCCGCGGTTGCTCTTCGAACGAGTGTGGCCAGTTCCAAATCGATGTCCTCCAAACGTTTTTGCTCCATCGTTCCCATCCTTTCGCATTCGTCTCCTATGTGCTACTTTACTTGATTGTCCGATTCCGGATCAACCTCGTGCGGGAATCTTGCCCGATTGATAGAAAGGAGATAAGTTGTATAATACAATTGCATTATAGTTGTATTGTGCAACTATGTAAAGGCGACTCGCTCCGCCGAGGTTAACCGGACTGCACCAATCGGCCATACATTCAAGTAAATCGGGAGGTTCAAGTATATGTCATCCGCACCATCCGTCAATGTTCAGGAGCTTCGGAAACGATCCGGCACTTTCAGCCAACCGCTCGCCGTATGGGCTGTAGCTTTTGCCTGCGTCATTTCTTTTATGGGAATAGGCCTGGTCGGTCCGATATTGTCGGCGATAGCCAAGAAAATGAACGCGACTCCGAGCCAAGTATCGCTCCTGTTCACGAGCTATAATCTTGTAACCGGCATAGCCATGCTTATTACCGGTTTTGTGTCCAGCCGTCTCGGGACGAAATGGACGTTAATCGTCGGCATTGCGTTGATTATTATGTTCTCGGCCTTCGCGGGCAACTCCGATACGATCAACTCGATCGTGTGGCTGCGAGGAGGCTGGGGACTGGGCAACTCGCTCTTTCTTGCGACAGCTCTGTCCGCCATCGTCGGTTTGTCTGCGTCGGGGACGGCCAAGGCCATTATCTTTTATGAGGCTGCGCTCGGACTCGGTATCGCCGTCGGTCCGTTGTTGGGCGGCGAGCTCGGTTCGATTTCCTGGCGCGGGCCGTTTTTCGGCGTCAGCATTCTGATGGGAGCCGCCTTTCTGTTCCTGTCACACCGGCGACGATTATTGCATGCGTCGTAATCTCCGGCATTTTCCTCGGCATTAACAACACGCTGATAACGACAGCGGTTATGGAGTCGGCCCCGGTCGAGCGATCGGTCGCTTCTGCGGCTTACAGCTTCGTTCGGTTTATGGGAGGCGCGATTTCGCCTTGGTTGGCCGGAAAGCTCGCCGAATGGTACAGCCCGAGAGTTCCTTTCTACTTCGGCGCATTTATGGTTTTATTGGGCGTTGCGTTCGTCTTGGCCAGACGCAAGCATTTGGCCGGCATTGATGCGGCGGTAGCGCATCATTAAGTGGGGTTAAAATTGAAAAAGCAAACCTATGCGGCAAAACTGGCCGTTAGGTTTGCTTTTTTACTGTACTAACAAATCAATCCAAGCAGTATCCAGCTACAATTTGATATTGGGCGTTCGTCGTTCCTTCCACTCATCAATCTCACGAGGATCGATCCCCAGTATCTCGCATATATGCAGAGCGATTGTTACAGTCGGAACACTTAACCCATGTTCAATGTTTTGATAATGCTTTAAAGATACACTAATTATACGACTTAATTGTTCTTGAGAAACGCCTGCCTGTTTTCGTGCGTCAACAAGTCTCACCAATTTTAAACCCCTTCTGAGGGTGATCTATACTTAATTGTAGACAGTTTGAGAAAAATATGTAACAAATTATACTTGGCTAATTATAGGTTATGAATTATAATACCTAATATACAATAATAACTTGATCCAGTATCGGAGTGTGTCCGGTGAGCGATATTCGCGAGGCATTTCACAAGCTCATTCTCGATCAGACGATCGTACACGGTAAGCTGTTGGCCATACGGGTTCCCGATTACGATGATTTGATGCGAGACATTAACCGATTGTTTGCCGAATTGAAAAATATGCTGCCGGATGAGGGCGAAGAGATGTGGTTCGAATACGAGGAGAAGATGAATCACCTGCACAGCTTGGCGGAAGCGTTTCTGTACGAGCAAGGGTTGAAGGACGGATTTGTTTTGAGCCAAATGCTGCTCGAGAGGTAGCCTCTTTTTCTAACAAGACAGCATCGGTGCCAGTTGTGGCGCTGCATTACGCGGCGGCGGGTCAGAGAAATACGCTACTGTATAAGCTAAATGGAAAAACTACATCAAAAAACGGATTTTTAATGGTTACGTTTGTTTTTAATGGAAAACATGCAGGTAATCAAGTATTCACCACCCGATCAGCCGAAATGGAGCGAATTTAGATGCATGTTTTCCAGTTAAGGTATCTCCTCAACCGGTTTGGCCAAATTTACCTGTATCTTTTCCATTTAGCGGTCGAGCCATAAATGTAGAAGAGAAGTAGTGCGGATTAACGCAGAATAACTAACGAAGTACGTGTATAAGAGAAGAACTGCAGGATCCCTTACACCGTTGGCTGCTTTTCATGGACAAGAAGTTGCCTGCCGATCAATTGAAGGAGCTGATACAAATGGGCCCTGTCATTGGGAAAACCGAAGAGCGGCTGGAATGGTTGAGCAGCGACGAGGAGACGATCCGCCTGTACGAGGCAAGGGAACATTCGTTGATCGAGCGGAACAGTCTCATAGCCTAGGGAGAAGCTAGAGGAGAAGCTAGAGGGGAAGCAAAGGGAGAAGCAAAAGCAAAAGGAAAAGTGGCGCTTTCCATGCTTCGCAAAGGAATGGATATTGCCCTGATCGCGGAAGTGACGGGGTTATCGGAAGCGGAGATTCGTCGATTGTCCGAGAGCAAGGCGGATTGAGGATCGATCGGATGGCCGTCGGGACGCAAGCTCCCGGCGGTTTTTCATCGGCTTTACACGTAGACCGATAGTCATCCTTCAACCCGGCTACCGCCTTTTGACGATGGGCCATCGATGAAAAATGGATCGAGCAAGATCGGCATGCGATCCGCTCCAATATTTACGAGGCTATAAGTCAGTATTCCGATAAGGTTTGCACATCTTGCCATTGTGTTGTATGATCCATGTGTAAGTGTGCAACCCGATAACCGAATATCGTGGGAATGGGTGCGCCGGCCGAGGCCGGTGCTTAAAAGGGAAGATCGGTGCAATACCGACGCGGTCCCGCCACTGTAACGGAGTAGTTGTCAGCTTAGGAAGCCACTGGTCGAACGACCGGGAAGGCTGCTGACGGCGATGATTCCGGAGCCAGGAGACCTGCCTGTTCTGACAGCACTGCTTCACCTACGGGAGATAGGGAGGTGTTAAAGATCGCGTCCGCCAATTGTACAAATGAGGGGCATCTTTTACCTATGCTTTTTTCCGGGTAAAAGATGTCTTTTTTGCGTCCGCATGCAAGAGAAACGTAGAGAAAGCTAGAATAACAGGAGGATGGATATGAACGGGATAAGCAGCAGCTCGCTCGGCTATCCGCGTATCGGAGCGGACCGGGAATGGAAGAAGGCGTTGGAATCGTTCTGGGCAGGCAAGACGAATGAGACCGATCTTGCCGCGCAATTGGAACAAATCCGGCTAAAGCATCTGAAGGTACAGCAGGAGAAAGGAATCGACCTCATTCCGGTAAACGATTTTACGTTATACGACCATGTGCTCGATATGGCGGTCCAATTCGGCGTCGTCCCGGCCCGTTTCGGCCATAAGGGCGGTCCGGTTCCGGTCGCGACCTATTTCGCCATGGCAAGGGGCATCCAAGGGGCGACCGCGTGCGAGATGACGAAATGGTTCAATACGAACTACCATTACATCGTGCCCGAGCTGAATGGGGTCACCCCGTCGCTCGTCGAGAATCGCGCGCTTCAAGCCTATCGGGAAGCGAAGGAGAAGCTGGGTATTGAAGGCAAGCCTGTCGTGCTCGGACTCTATACGTTCCTGAAGCTGTCCAAAGGCTATCGGGCCGACGATCTTGACGCTCTGGTCGAACAGTATCTCCCTCCTTTCGTCCAGCTGCTGAGCGAACTGGAGCAGGCAGGCGTCGAGTGGGTGCAAATCGACGAGCCGATCTTGGCGGTATCGCTGCCCAAATCCGAGATGAAACGTGTCGCCGCGATTTACGAGGCGGTACGCAGGGCCGTTCCGGACCTGAAAATCATGCTTCAGACCTATTTCGACAGCGTGGAGCATTACGAAGAAACCGTTAGCTTGCCGGTCGACGGGATCGGTCTGGACTTTGTGCACGGCTATGACCGCAATCTTTCCCACATATCCCGATTCGGCTTCCCTGCGGACAAGAAGCTGGGTGCGGGCGTGATCGACGGAAGGAACATTTGGCGGGCGGACCTCGGCGCGAAGCTGGAGCTGATCGAAAGCTTGACGGCCCATGTCCCGCAAGACCGCATCGTCGTGCAGCCTTCCTGCAGCCTACTTCATGTTCCCGTATCGACGAGCCGCGAGAAGGAATTGGATCCGGTATTGAGACAATCGCTCGCCTATGCGGAAGAGAAGCTGGAGGAGATTGTTCTCCTCGTTCGAGCGCTGCGTGAAGGCAAAGAAGCGGTTGCCGAGCCGCTACAGGCTTCACGGCGGGCGCTGGAGGGGCTTCAGGCTCACCCGGGCCGCGTATCGGCCAAAGTACGCGAGGCCTACGCCGCCGCTTCGGGCTCCGAGCCCGAGCGGAGCAAGCCGTTCGCGGAGCGCCGCTATACCCAGCAAGAGCGCTGGAAGCTGCCTTTGCTGCCCACCACTACGATCGGCAGCTTCCCTCAGACGGCAGAAGTCCGGCAAGCCCGGCGCAAATGGCGTTCCGCCGAATGGAACGACGAGCAGTACGAATCGTTCGTTCGCGAACAGATCGACCTGTGGACGAAAAGGCAGGAGCAGATCGGGCTCGACGTGCTTGTTCATGGAGAATTCGAGAGGACCGACATGGTCGAATTTTTCGGAGAGAAGCTGAACGGCTTCGCCTTTACTTCGAACGGCTGGGTGCAATCGTACGGTTCGCGCTGCGTGAAGCCTCCGGTTATTTACGGCGATGTCGAGCACGTCCGGCCGATGACCGTCTCGGAGACCGTGTATGCGCAATCGCTGACGTCCAAGCCCGTCAAGGGAATGTTGACAGGTCCGATTACGATACTCAACTGGTCGTTCGTCCGCGACGATCTGCCGAGGGAACAGGTAGCGGGGCAGATCGCCTTGGCGCTGCGCGAGGAAGTGGAGCTGCTGGAGCGCTCCGGCATCGGCATGATCCAAGTCGACGAGCCGGCGCTCCGCGAAGGGCTGCCGCTCAAGGACGAGGACGGTCCCGCTTATTTGGAGTGGGCGGTCCGCGCATTTAAGCTGGCTACCTCGACGGTAGGGGAATCGACGCAAATTCATACCCATATGTGCTACTGCGAATTCCATGACATGATCGATTCCATCCGGGCCCTGGATGCCGACGTCATCTCTTTGGAGACGTCGCGCAGCCACGGAGAAATGATCCCGGCGATCGAGCGGGAAACATACGAGCTCGGCATCGGCTTGGGCGTCTATGACATTCACAGCCCGCGGGTTCCGCCGGTGGAGGAAATGGTGAATATTATCGATAGCGCGTTGAAGGTGCTGGAGCCCGAATTGTTCTGGGTCAATCCGGATTGCGGATTGAAGACTCGCGGAGTTGACGAGACGGTAGCCTCGTTAACCAACATGGTCGAAGCGGCCCGGGTCGTCAGAGAGCGATTGGCGGTACAATAAAATCGGTAACGGTTGACAAGCGAGTCCCGAGGATCCCATAATAAGTGGGGTCCTTTTTTTTCCAACGGAAGCCGTTTGTCCGTTCACAATTTGGACACAAAATTTTAAGCAAATCTTCAGATTCGTTTAAGGTTCGCTTATTGTTGCGGCAGTATATTGTTGTTGGTTAAACTGGATATGAGAACGTTTGCAAAAATTGCGATTAAAGTTGCCGCCACGGATTAGGAGGGAGTCAAGTGCTCGAAGTCAAGCAGGTCAGCAAGCTGTACGAGAATCAGCGAGGGGTCAACAACATCGACTTTTCGATGAGCCGCGGCGAAATCGTCGGTTTCTTGGGGCCGAACGGCGCCGGCAAAACGACCACCATGCGCATGATCACCGGTTATTTGAATCCGACGAAAGGATCGATCCTGATTGACGGACTGTCGATGGCCGATCATCCCCGCAAAGCACGCAGAAAGATAGGGTACTTGCCGGAGACTCCGCCGCTCTACCCGGAGATGACGATCACTTCGTATTTGAAGTTCGTCGCCAACCTGCGCGATGTGCCCGTCCGCGAGCACAAAATGCGCATAGGCGAAGTGATCGAGAAGCTCGGCCTGCAAGGCCGGGAGAAGCAGGTTATCCGCAATTTGTCCAAAGGCTACAAGCAGCGCCTCGGTCTGGCGCAAGCGATTTTGCACAAGCCGGATTTGCTTATTATGGACGAGCCGACGTCCGGTCTCGATCCGAAGCAAATTATCGAGATTCGCCAGCTGATCCACGGGTTGGGCGAGAATCATACGGTTTTGCTGAGCACGCACATTTTGCCGGAGGTCAATGCGATCTGCAACCGGGTGTTGATCATTAACCAGGGGCGCATCGTGCTGGACGAGCATCCGGAGCATATCGGCGGCTCGATGGGCGAATCGTTCCAAGTCCGGCTCGAAGTCAAAGGTCCCAAGGAGGATATACTGCGCGAAGTGGGCGCTCTGTCCGACGTCGGCAGCGTGAAGGAGCTGGAGCGCGAGCAGGCGGTCGAATCGGAGACGGTCCTTCTGCAGGTGGTCGCCAAAGACCGGAACGACATCCGCGAAGCGTTGTTTTACCGGATGGCCGAGCGGGGCTATCCGATACTCGAAATGAAGAGAGAAAGCCTCAGTCTGGAAGATATCTTCCTGAAGCTGACGACGGACGAGAAGGGCCCCGTGGAGCAGGAAGAAGAGCAGCCGGAGGTGGAATCCCATGCGTAGAGCTTTTGCCATATGCAGCAAGGAGCTGCAGCTTTACTTCTACTCGCCTACCGCATATGTGGCGTTTGCGTTCTATGTATTGCTGTCCAGCATCATGTTTTACTTGAATTTCGTTCTGACCTCTACGAGCATCGTGGACGCCCGTCTCGTAGTCGGCAATACGACGTTCATCTTCCTGTTCATTATCCCGCTGCTGACGATGCGCCTCGTGTCGGATGAATTCCGTCAAGGCACGGACGAGATGCTGCTCACGTCGCCGGCCAGCATTACCGAGATCGTCATGGGCAAATATTTGGCCGCGTTGACGCTGCAGCTGATGCTCGTCGTATGCAGCTTGATCTATCCTTGGATCATGTCCGGCTTCGGCGACTTGGACCAAACGGTTCTGTGGCTGTCGTACTTGAGCATGTTCCTGCTCGGCGCATCGATGATGGCGATCGGCTTGTTCGCCTCCACGCTGTCCAACAACCAGATGGTCGCGGGAATCGCCGCATTCGTCATCCTGCTGCTGTTGTGGATTATCGATTGGGCGGGAGAAGGGTTCGGCGGCAAGCTGAAGGAATGGGTCAACCAATTTTCGCTCACGCAGCGCCAGGTCAATCTGCAGAAGGGCATCTTCCATTTGGGGGATATCATGTTCTATGTGCTGCTGGTCGCCGTGTTCCTTGTACTGAGCATTCAAGCGCTTGAAAGAAAACGGTGGAGATAGGGGGAAGAGACGTGAACAAGTGGATAAGAGGAACGAACGCGACGATCATTTCCATCGCCGTGATCGGGATATTTATTATCGTTACGCTCTTCCTGAACTCGATGAAGGGCATTCAATGGGATTTGAGCGTGAATAAGAAATATTCGTTGTCCGAGCAAACGATCTCCGTGCTGAAAAAGCTGGACAAGGATATCAAGGTGACGTTGTTCACCGGTGGCGGCTCGACGGACGAAAGCATCATGTACCGCGATATTCGCGATTTGTTGAACGAGTACAAGAAGCGTACGAATAAAGTCACGTTCGAGGAGATCGACCCGAACCGGGACCCTGCGAAGGCGCAGCAGTACCAGATCGATCAGGCGGGCACGATCATCTTCGAGATGGGCGAGAAGCAGAAGAAGGTTTACAGCTACGAGCTGTTTATGTCGGGTCAGGCGCAAGGCTCCTACAATTTTATGGGGGAAAGCAAATTTACGCAGTCGATCATGGGACTGATCACGGACGTGAAGCATCCGATCTACTTCCTGACCGGCCATAATGAGCTTCCTGCCGCGCAAATCTCGATGTTCCGCTCTTCCCTTGAAGGCGAGAACTATGAGATTAAAGATTTGAACCTGTACAAGGAAGGCAAAATTCCCGACGATGCCCAGGCGGTGTTCATACTCGGACCGCAGAACGACCTTGATCCGAAGGAAACCGCCTTGCTCAAGGAGTATGTGCAGGGCAAAGGCAAGCTGTTCATTTCGACCGGATATTCCAAGGATCTGCAAAGCATGAAAAATCTCGACGAGCTGCTCACCGCGGTAAACGTCAAAAATGCGAAAGGCGTCGTCATCGAAACCGGACGTACCTTGTACAACAACCCGTTGACGATCGTGCCGAACATTCAATTTCACGCGATTACGAACGACTTGGCCGATTCGGACCGCGTAGTCGTGCTTCCCGTCGCGGTGGCGTTGTCGACCGAATCGGGCAACCCGGATTGGAAAGCGAACTCGCTGTTGAAATCGTCCGACAAGGCATACGGCGAGACCGATATGACGCAGTTGACTTCCAACGCCTCCAAGCAGGACGACACCGATCTGAAAGGGCCGCTCGATATGGCATACGCGGTCATGGACAAGGACAATAAGCCGAAGGCCGTCGTAATCGGGAACTCGCAGTTCCTGCAGGACCAGATCATTACCGAGCAAGGAAACCGCGATTTCGCCTTGAATAGCGTCAACTGGATGCAGGAGCAAACCGATCAGCTGACGATCCGGCCGCGCGAGGAGGCTGCGTTGCAGCAAGCGTTCATTATGCCGAACAAGGCGAAAATGATTTTGTACGGAACGGTTGTCCTATTCCCGCTGGCCATACTGGCGCTCGGCGGAGCGATTTGGTGGAGGAGGAGAAAAGGATGAAACGGTTCATTCCGACGATCGTTCTCGTCGTCGTATGTATCGGGGCGTTCTGGTATGCCTCCAGTCAATCGTTTTTCAAAAAAGAGGACGATGCCGACAAGCCGAAGCCTATCGTGACCGTAAAGCAAGAGGACGTTGCCGGCATCCAAATCAAGCAGGGCGGCATAGAATTGCAGAAAAAAGACGGAAAATGGGCGGTCACCAAGCCCGCGGCCTATCCGACGAACGCGTATTCGGGAGATAGCTGGGCAGGGGCGTTCATCGCCCTGACCCAGGATAGCGAAATCGATGCCAATCCGTCCGACCTGTCGAAGTACGGGCTGACCAGTCCCGCGCAGGAATTTGGCGTAACGATGGCGGACGGCTCGTCCAAAACGTTGCAGATCGGCTCGGCGCTCCCGATCGCGGGTCATTCGTACGCCAAGCTGAAGGATGCCCCGAACGTGTTCCGGGTGTCCGACGAGCAGATCAAGACGCTGCAAAAGGACGTCTCGGAGTTCGTGGACAAAAGTCCGTTCCAAATGACGTACAACGAAGTGTCCAACGTCCAGATGGAGTGGAAGGGGTCATCCAAGTCGCTGTCGAAGGTCGATCCGGCCAAGACGTCGACCGAATCCGCCTGGAAGCTGGGCGACAAGGAGATGAAGGGCACCGACGTAGAGCCGATTCTCGACAAAATGCTGCTCATGTCTTCCGAGCAGATGGTCAAGGCGATATCCGAAATCAAGATGGATGCGCCCGAGATGAAGCTGCAGCTGAAGTCGACCAAAGACGGCAAAGAGACGACCTCGGTTTATGTGGGCAAAATCGAGGGAGAGCAAATATGGATCGGGCTGCAAAGCGGACCGTGGGTGTACTCGGTGCCGGTCGCGACGATCCAGGAGCTGTTCGACCGAATCAAGCTGCCGGAAGCCTAGGCGCAATGACGAATCGATATTGAAAGCAAGCAGGACCGCCGTTCTCGGAGACGGCGGTCCTGCTTGCGTCTGTCAAGCGAACGTGCTTGTCGGCTTTCGGCAACGGACGGCCTGCGTCGTTGCTAGGTGACGGAGACGGTCAGCTCCGGGAACATTTCCATTTCCGCCGTGCGATTCCACGGCAAACCTGACTGCCAGCCATTCAACCGAGTTATGGTTCCGAAGAGGGGCTGCGTTCCGGCAGCGCCCAATGCGACGCGCTCGCCTTGGAAATGATCTTGGTACCACTGGTTGCCGTAAGGCAGCGCATGTTCGACCGCATAACGATCGATCTCCTTGTAGTGCGCCATGAGCCGCTGAGGGTCGTCGCCAATCGATCTCGCATAAGCGACGGCCCCGTTGCGGACATGGTTGCGGTAGCCTTCCTCATGGGCCAAAGCTTCAAGCAGCAGCTCCGCGTGCGCTTGGGCCGATTGTAGCCGCCAATCGATGTCCCTCCGGCCGCTTCTTTGGAGGGCGGTCCATCTGGTCAACGCTTGGGCGATCGATACCCCGATGTTCCAGCCGGAATACCCCGACAGCGCGGAGAAGCGGATTCGTTTGCGCAATAGTTCGATCAGAACGGGGTCGGCCGTTCCGGCATAAGCATCATCCCCGACGGCTACGAGGCGGCCGTCGTCCAGGTATGCCCCGATCCGTTCGGCAAACGATTGGATCGGTTGTTCGCCCGCCGTGTTGGCCATGAGCACGATATCCGCCTGCTCCGCGTTGTCCGCCATTTCTCCGCCCAGCACCGACACGTAATCGCGGATGACTTGACTGTACGCAATATCTTGATAGGGGGCGATCCATTGCTCGCCGTGCCGGCGGGAGTATTCCACGCACACCTTCGGGGAAGCGGAGGCGCCTTCCAGCGCAAGCTTCGCGATCAACAGCGAAGCGATAACATCCGCACCGGGGAATAGTTTGATTTTCGAGCCCAACCCCAGCTCCTCGATCCGTCCCATCAGTTCAATGCGTTCCGCCCGATGCATGCCGTACGGCTCGGCGTCGTCTTGACCGAGAATGAGGAAGTCGATAATCCCATCGCGAACCCACTCGATCATCCTCTTATTTATGGCAAAGTTTATTTATGGCAAAGTTTCGTTCTCGCGCTTTCAAATAATCGTCGATCAGTTGTGGCGGGATCGTCTTCTTCACAGCTTCGCATTCGGCTTTCAAATGCTCCATTCCCGGCTGCGTCATTTTGTCCTGCAAGATCGACCATTCGCGTATTTTGCCGCTGTAATTGCCCGGGTAATCCCGGAACGGCGAAGTGGTCAAGCGGGTAATGGCGTCGAAGGCGTATATTTTATGATCCGGGTTTTGCTCTTTCACCCGTTTGATGACTTGCAACCCGTTCTGCGCCTGTTCGAAGGAAATACCGCCGCCGTACCGCGAAGCGATAAGGCCGCCGTAGGCCAGCATCGGCACCGCGACTACGGAGGCTGCGGTCCCGGCGGCTTTTCGTGCCCACCAATCGCCAATCGCCGCGCTGTCGCCCGGGATGAAATAATGGCCGAGCCTTCCCGGTTCGGGCACGTCGATCCGGAATCCTCCGATTCGGGCGATCTGTACCGCCGTATAGCAAGTAAACGGCCGATAATCCAACGGGACAAACGATAATGTTTTGGTTGCATTCATTCGGTTTCCTCCGGCATCGCCTATTATTTTGTTTTGGCTTTCGTTTCGGCGATCGATCTGTTGATTTCTTCCTCCAGCAAACGCAGCGTCGTATTGACGTCCGTTTTGTTCTCGATCATTCGGGTAAAGGCACTTCCGAAATTGACGCTGACGTTGGTCAACTGTTTGGCCCTCGGAGGTGCGGTAGGGGCATGCTGATAATAGTAGAGCGCTTTAACATTTTTGTTGCTTGCGGACGGCAGGTTTTGTCCGGCAGCTGCCCGAACCTTTTCGCTCGACAAGGTCGTGCCGCCGCCATTCTTGGCGAGAATGGTCTGATATTCCTCGGAAACCAAATAGTCGACTAGACGGAACGCTTCATCCTTCGCATTCGAATTTTGCGATATAAAGAGCGATAAACCGGCCGGCATAAAGCCGGTATTGGGGGATCCCGTCAAAACGGGTACGGACACCATATCCCAGTTCAGCTGCGCATTTTGCGCAAACTGCGTAAATTGTCCGGTGCTGATCGCCCCGACCATCATCGCCAGCTTGCCGTCTACGAACCGGGGAGCGGCGAGATTCGCATACGGAAGCTCGTAAAACCGCTTTATATTTTCAAACAATGTTTTCCAGCCGTCCGTATTGACGTTTGCCCGATCTTCTTTCGCATCGAGCGGATGAAGCGAAAGCTGATTATTCAGCATATAGTTGGCCGGCGTATTCATCGCGAACCCTTCATAAGCGACTGAGCCGTCGCTGCGCGCCACTCTTTGGGCCAGGCTGTAAACCTCGTCCCAAGTCATGCCGTCCTTCGGGTAAGGAACGCCGAACTTGTCGAATATGTCCTTGTTGTAGACCAAGGCGTAACGGTTGACCGAATACGGAAGGCCGTACAGCTTGCCGTCGCTGTTGGAGTAACGCGCTTGCGCCAGTATGTTCGGCTCGAACCGGTTCAAGTCAAACTTATGCTTGTTGATCAGCTCTTCCATGTCGTACTGAAGACCGTATTCGACAATGGTAGCTTGCATCAAGCTGTTCGCCTCGTAGATGATGTCCGGAAATATGCCTGCCGCGATCAGATCGGCGTAACGTTGTCCCTCCTGGTTGTTGATGACCTCCAGCGTAATATGGGGAAACTTGGCTTTCAGCAAATCCAAGGCCCCGAACTGCTCCAATACTTTGCCTTGCGCGCTGTAAAACGTCAGTTTTACCGGTGCGGGCTCCGATTCGGCATGCTCCGACGAGCCCTTCGCCGGCTGTTCCCCGCCCCCGCATCCGGCGGCGGTCAGCAGCAAGGCCGACAACACGATCCCGCATGCCGTTTGTTTGTTCATACGTTATCCTCCTTCCTTTTCCTTGTCGAGCATAGTCCGGAGCCGTTCGAAGCTTTGACGGATGCCGTCCGCCTCGTCCCCGATGCCCTCGAACTCCAGGACCACAGCGCCCGTGTACCCGCCGGTCTGCAGCGAATCCAGAACGTCCGGCAAGCTCGCGTCGCCTTCGCCGGCCGGTACGCCTTCATAGGTCCGCATTCCGATCGATTTGTATTTTCCGTTACCCTGTTCCTTGAAGTCTTTGACATGCACGTGTCCGATATACGGGGCCAACAACCGGAGCGCGTCGAGCGGGTGCTCGTCCGCCAGCAAAAAGTTCCCGGTATCGAATGTGGAGCGCAGCGCCGGCGAATCGACCCGATCGAGGAGCGTTTTGATTTGATCGGCCTTGCCCGCCAATTTTCCGTGATTTTCGAGACACAAGGTGACGCCCGATTTTTCGGCTTCGCGGGATGCCGTCTTCAAACCGTCGATAATCCACTGCCGGGCCTGCTCGAAGGCGATGCCTTCGGCCAGATTACCGGAAAACACGCGGATCACATTCGTGCCGAGTGCGGCCGCAACCGGTAGGGCGTCTATGATTTTGACCAACGCCAGTTCTCTGGACGAACGATCGGGACTGACGAAATTGTTGGAAACGGCATAACTGGAAACCGCGATACGCAAGCTTTCCAAAGCGGTCGCGACCTCCCCGAGCTCCGCCTGGACATCGTTCCAAAAGTGCGCCAGCAGCTCGACCCGCCCGTAACGCTCCTTATGGCAAAATTGCAGGAAATCGATCGTATTCCAACCGTGCTGCTTGATAGCTCTATGCATGCTGTACATGCTTAGCGATAGCTCCATATTCCGGTCGCTCCTTAATCGGGAAGGTGTACTTCGGACAATCGAATGTGGGGGAAAGGGACTCATGACACGACAATTTCCGCTCACTTCTCGGCCGATTCGTATATGCCGCACAAAATTTTCATCATTTCCAGACCGTCCTCCACCGGGCTTAAAGTAGCGGAACGTCCTCGGCACGCCTCGATGAAATGATTGATTTCATTTTGGAACCCTTTGGCGAAATCGAACCCCGGGTTGTTCACTTGCGGATGCAGGTTGAAAATCGTATCGTACCGTTCGGAAACGATCGCAAGCTCCGGTTCGATCTCCGCTCCGCCCTTATCCCCATAGAGCTTGACGCTCATTTCGTTTTGCTTGGCGTGCAGCGTAAAGCTTACATCCACGACGAGGGAGGCGCCATTTTCAAAGCGGATGATGGCGTTGGCCAAATCTTCGACCGTGTTCAGGCCGGGATCGTAGTCCGACGCCTTGTAAAAGCTCAAATGCTGGACATGGGCTCGGTTGCCCAGCTTGGCATACGTATTGCCGCTGATCGTTTTGACTTTCGGCTGGCCCATCAAATACCAGCACAAATCGATGACGTGGACGCCGAGATCGATCAGAGGTCCGCCCCCGAACGTTCCTTGTCGGCAAACCAGCCGCCCGGGTTGCCGAGCCGGCGAAGGCAGGAAGCTTTGGCGTAGTAAATGTCTCCGAGCTCTCCGGTATCGATAAACCGTTTCAAAATTTGCGTGTTTTCGTTGTTACATGGCCCCGATTTGCGGCCAAGCCAATTCGATGCCCGCTTTCGTCAGCATGTGCTGAAAATCGTTCAGTGCCGTATCGTCGTTGCGCACTTCATGCGGAGTCCGCTTACGGTCGATACAATAGCTTGCCAAAAATCCGGCCGCCTCGCCGATATTCCATTCCACCGGATGAAGCCGGTAGCATCCGTTCGTAATATGGGTAACGCCGAGATTTTTGCAGGCGGGCAGCAAGTTTTTCGTTCTAATCGGGATCAGGCTTCCGAGCGGAATTTGAAACGGCAGACAGGAGATATCGATATAGTGGCGATTGCCGACGCTTGGGTGAAGATCGATTCGGTAGCAGCCTATGCCGACGGAATCGTGGAACGGTTCGGCCGGGCCGCCCGAATGCGCATCCGCACTCACATGCTGCTCCAGAACGGTAAATTCGGCCTTGATGCGCCTCGATTCCCGGATATACGGGTACATCGCCAGTCCGTCATCGGTCCCGACTACGTCTTTGCGCAGCCGCAGGCCAGGATAACCGAGTTTGCCGTCGGGACGAGGGGCCTCCGTTTGCAGCCAATAGAGAAGGGAGAGGCTGAGCTGCTTGGCGTTATTTAAATGGCGAACTTTCTCTTCCTCGCTTACGTCGATAATCGAACCGAGCCAATAATCGTTTTGCTGCCAATTGACAATGGTGATGTCGCTTTCGAACGTACCGGGCGCAAAATTACGTTTGTCCACGATGCGACGATACCGCCACAACGATGCCGATTCGGAAAATAACCCGAATTCGCGCGGCTGCAGCGTATGCGGCTGGCAGCCGATCCAACTGAGCAGCTTGCCCGGCCAAAAATCGGGCCGGTAAGATGACCAGAAATCGTAGTCTTTCGGCTTGTCGATCGTATGGTCCCCGTTCTCGACATAGTCCAGCGCGAAGCAGTGGGTGAAAGCTTGCATGTCCATCGGCTGCGGCTCTCCGTCGACGGCATGCGGCTCCCCCGTCTGGTTTTTGGATTCCGCCCCCGTTACATATTCCGTTCCCGTCATCGGCAGGAGGTCCCCGCATTCGGTCGCGTCCAGGAAGTAGGAAGCGATGATCGTCTCTTCCTGTCCGCTCTCCGTATGCCTTACGGTTACGCTGTTCACGCCATCCCCGTCCGTATCGGCCTTGACCGGAATGCGCTGCAGAAGCAGCCGGATTTTGCCGCTGTGCACGTATGGGGCAAGCATTTCTTGAAGAACCGCGAGCGCGGCGCGGGGTTCGTGGCATAAACGGCTGACCGAGCCGTTGCCGGGATTGAAGTTCACCGCTTGATGGGCTTCCGGGGCAAGCGGGAAGTGTCGGCGGTAGTAATGGCGAATCCCGTTGCGGAACTCCCTGTAACTGCGGGTGCAACCAAACTTTTCAATCCATGGATGCTCGTCGGGCGGAACGGCTTGGCTGGTCGACTGGCCCCCGATCCAAAGCGTTTCCTCGGTCAAAACGACCGTTTTGCCCGCTTTGGCCGCCGCCAATGCGGCAGCGCAGCCGCCCAGGCCTCCGCCGATAATGGCGATGTCGACACCGATCTCTCGATGCGGCCCAATGTTTGGAATGCTATGATGTCCCATAAATCGGTTTCACTCCTTACGTTTGCATTCTGGCTTACAAAAAAATTATAGATGGTGCGGTTCCCCGGTGTATTCTGCATTCTTGATCTCATTTCTCTCAAAAATTGATGGGGTGAAGGCGGAAGGGGCGGTATTCTCATTTCGACGCGGTTGTCCTATAATAAAAGGCGAAGGCGGGCTTTAGTAAGAAGAAGATGGGAGCGTTTGTTATGGAATTGGACCGCGAGATTTTAAACGCACCTCCGATAAAGAACCCTTTTGTTGAAAACGGTTTCAAAGAATATCCCGTTTATGCCCGTCAAGAGCTGCTGCGGGAGCATAAGCAGAGGCTCCATACCCAACCGGGCATCGAGATCAATTTGACTTTGGAAGGCAAGGCCGCTTATGTGATCGGCCATGAAGTGTACACGCAATCTCCGGGACAACTGCTCGTATTTTCGGGCCGAGTGCCTCATCAAGTATACATTAATCCTTCCTGTCAGTATAAACGGGCCGTCATCTGTTTCGATGAGGCGGGCCTGATGAAAGAGACCGAATTTCGCTCGATGCCGGGTTTCGAGATGCTCGGGGATTTCGAACCGTCCTACAAGCAATGGATGCTGGAGCCGGAAATGTTCGCCACGATCAGATGGATCGTATCTCGCATTACGGAGGAGATCGGAGAACAAAAGCCGGGCTGGAGAGAGGTGGTCGGTTCCCAGCTCATCAGCTTGGCGGTTTTCATCCGACGGAGTGCCGAAGGGAGGGAGCGAGTCCCGGGATCGGACCCGGTTGCGATTTGCTGCGAGTATATTCAAAATCATTTGCACGAGGAGCTTTCGCTGCAAAACGTGTCCAGACTGGTCCACATGAGTTCCGAGCATTTGACGAGGCTGTTCAAGCGGGAACGGGGGGTGACCTTCTACCAATACGTTCTGCAGCGGAGGGTGTTGGAATGCAAACGGATGCTGCGGCATTGCCCGGAAATGACCTTGACGGATATCGCCTATGCGGTCGGTTTTGCTTCTGCGGCGCAGTTCAGTCGGGTGTTCAAAAGTATGACGGGGCAGTTGCCGAGCCAGTATCGCACTCACGGGCAAAGGTGAAAGCCCCGAACAAGGGCCGGCGAGCGCCTGTCGCCGGCTGCCGACCCATCCCGCCGGAGGGTTCTGAACATGCCTATATGCTCTCGATCGTTTCGGCTGCGGGCCCCATCAGCCATTGGTCGAGAAATGCATAGGCCATACTGCGAATTTCAAGGGGGAAATCGTGCTCTTTGACCGTCATGACCGCTTGAAAGCGATCGTCCGCTCCTAGGAACCGATACAGTGCCCGCAGCTCCGCCATGCATTCGCCGATCGCCTTCCAGTGGGGGAAGATCGCATCGCTTTGCCCGTAGTAATGGAACGACGGCACGGGGGCGGCAAGAGCGGCGATTTCGTGAAATTCGAAGGGGACCTCGTACCGGATCAAATAGTCCGTAACTTTGGGCAGATGCGTATACCAATCGCGTACGCCCCAATGCGTCGGGCGATGGTCGCCGTAGAAGGGGCTAAAGCCGCAGCTGCTGACCACCGCGCGAATCCGATCGTCCAGTCCGGCCAGGAAGTAGGCGTTGTACCCGCCGAACGAATGCCCGATTACGCCGATGCGGCCGGGGTCCACGCTCTCCAAGGAGCAGAGCAGATCGACCCCGTGCATATGGTCGACGATGTTTTTGCCCACTGTGGACCATTCCGGGTGCCGTTCGTAGAACGGTTTGCTGTGAAAGCTTTTAAGCCCTTCGTAAATCCGTTCCCCGGCCGTGAGGGCATCGGGAGCGAGCACGATATAGCCCCGCGACACGAGCTCCAGTCCGTAACGCCTGTTTTCCCGGCCGCTTGGCAATGAGACGTTGGCTTTGCCGGACTCATGGGTCGGATGAAGGGCGAGAACGGCCGGACGGCGTCCGTCTTTGTCCGCTCCTCTGACCGTTTCGTCGGGAACGAGCAAATAAGAAGGAACCTTATCGCCGTAACACGTGTTGTACTCGAGATGCAACCGCGTGTGGTCCCGTTCCTTCTCTTTGCCCAGCACCCGCCAAGCGACAGGCGCGCGCTCCGGCACCCCGCCGATCACATCCAGCCACAGCTGCTGAATGCCGCTTCGTTTGGCGAGCCATCCGGAGGCGTTCTCCACTCCCTCCAACAGTTTGGGCAAGCCTTGCCGGTTCAATTCGTACAGATTGTAGCTCATCGTTGCAGGTCTCCTCTATATGTGTGTACTCGTTGCAGCTGTCCTTGCAGGTCCGCATGCTTGATATTCGTCGTTCGTCGGAGACATCGCACTCTGTGCTCGACTTGCCCGGAGCCTCCACGACGAATGCCTGTTCGCGGGAGCCGTCCTTCTGTACGTCTATTTCTTCTTGCTTTTCTCCGCTTCCACTTCCTTGCGCAGCAGCTCGTCGGCTTTTCGGAGCGCCGTGTTGACATCTTCTTTGCCCAGCGCGGCATTCAGGAACGCATCGCGCAATAAGGCGTCGGCTTTGTTCGTCTCGATGACGGTCATTCCTTTTTGGCGGGCCGGCCGAAGCGGGGCGAACTCGTAGTAGCCGACAGCTTTCATATTTTTGTTTTTGTAGGCCGGATTGTCTTGACCGAGCACATTCATGAACTCTTTCTTGGCCAGCGTCGGCAAAAATCCGTTGCGGGAATCTCTCATCTGCACCTCGTCGCTCAGCATTTCCATAATGACCTTGAACGCTTCATCCTTATATTTGCTTTGCTTCGCTATCATCAGGTAGCCGGGCGGGAAGGTGCCGATCTTTTTCGGCGCCCCTTCGATAATAGGAGTCGATACCATATCCCAGTTTTTCAGCATGCTGAGGTCGAGGTACGGGGAGTAGATGTCGGCATGCATCGCCACCGTCCCTTTCTGGAACATGGCGCCTTCTTCGGCCAGGGTAGGGCGGATCGCATTGTTCGGAATTTGATAAAACCGCATATAATTGTTTAATAGCTTTTGCCACGTATCGAACTGGGACAACTCGTCCTTGGCCGGGTCCAGCGTGGAGAGCGAATATTCGTTGTAAGTCAGCAGGCTGCTGACGTTCGCGCTGAATCCGCGGTAATCGATTCCGGCCTCCGTCCGGGTCATTTTCCGGGCCAGCTCATAGATTTGATCCCAATTCATGCCGTCCTGCAAATAAGGCTGGCCGAATTTGTCGAACACCTCTTTGTTGTAATACAGCACCCTGGAGAAAAACGGGGAGACGGGGAGGCCGTACAGCTCGCCATTTTGCGCGGTCAATGCTTGGAAACCGTCGATGAAAACCGAGCTGAAGCGGCTCAGATCATAGTTGTACTTTTTCACCATGTCCCTCATATCGTAGCCGAGCCCCAGATCCAAGTACCGCGTCTGTACTGTACTGGAGAGACCACGAATAATATCGGGAACTTCTCCGGCCGCGACGATCTCCTCGATGGTGCTTTGCGGTCCGGAAGACTTCAGCCATTTGAAGGTGATGTGGGGGAACTTCTTTTGCAGCGTATCCTTGAAGCGGGTATTGAATTCTTCCTCCGCTACGCCGAAGAAATGGAGCTTCAGCTCGATCGGCTCCGGCGGCTTTTCCGCTTTCGCGTTTTCTTTTCCCGGATCGGTTTCCTTCCCGGACGTTCCGCTGCCGCTGCAGGCGGCAAGAAGTGAAACCAGCGATAATCCGATCAATCCATGCGTCAACCTTTTGTGTATGCCCAATCCGATCGACCTTCCTTTTCCTTCTCGATTTTGGTGTGAAACCGGGACAACTCCGGCAGCATGCGTCGGCTAGAGAATGCCGGATCCTTTTTATGAAGCGCTTACAACCTCCTTTTCAGTGTAGATGAAATGACTGCTCTTGGCGATAAAGCATTGCCGCAAATCATTAAACTGATATGTAACTAATACTTAATTGTTCAATAAAAATATATTTTATTAACTACTTATTGTCAATATGTAAATAGGGATCTATAGGGATAGTTGACCATTTCGCATTTATGCTGCAAGTTGTATTAGGTTTTTATATTATTGATATTTATCTGATATGTATAATGTTGATGTATGCTTATTTATCGATTACGCGTGTTTGACAAGCGCTGCATCCATCTACTAAGATCAATAATTATAGCTCTTAAGAAGGTTGATACGGATATGGAACGTCGCCCTAGTCGTAAAATGTTTCGTCCCCGGTTGGACGAGATGGTCACCTCGATACGCAACAACATCATTACGGGAAACTTGGAGCCGGGGCAATATTTGCCGTCGGAGAAGCAACTCGCCGAGCAGGTCGGACTCAGTGTCCAGTCGGTCCGCAAGGGGCTTGATCTGCTCGTGGGCGAGGGGCTCATCGTGAAAATCCCGAAGGTCGGGAGCCAGGTGGTTGACCCGGCCGAGAAGGGAGCCGTCACGATCAGGCTCGGTTATTCGCCCACGATACCCGACGATGCGGACATTCACCGGCTTATCGCCATGTTTCATCGGGAGCATCCGAATATTCGCGTCCAAGCGGTTCCGCTGGGGGGCAATTCCTTCGAGCAATTCAAGCCGTATTTGGACAACGGCATGCTGGACGTCATTACGATGAACTATGACAGCTTCCGGCAGTTTTCCGAGAGAGGCAGTCTGGACGATCTGGAATGCCAGCAACGCAAAGAAGAACTGTACCCGTTCCTATCCGACGCTTTCACGGAAGAGGGGCGGCTTCGGGTGCAGCCTTTCGTATTTTCGCCATTGATCTTGTGCTATAATCGCAGTCATTTCGCCGAGCGAGGCTTGCAGGAGCCGAACAGCAGCTGGAGCTGGCAAAGATTGTTCGAGTGCGCCGAAGCGCTCGACATTCCGAATGAACGGATCGGCTTCCATTGCTATTTCTCTTCCGCTCATCGGGCGAGCTTGCTGCTGCTGCAGCGGGGCAAAGCGTTCGAGCGCTACGGGGACGGCGGCCTCAAGCTTTCCGGCACCCGCATGATGGAAGCGATCCGCTACAGCCGGCACATTTACGATACGATACCGTCGCTGCCGAACAGTCTTATGAACTGGGATGTGCAGAAAATCGATATGTTTCGTCAAGGCAAGCTTTCCGTTATTTTGACCAGTTACTTTATTTTGAACCATTTGCGGGAATCCGATTTGGATTACGACATTGCCCCCGTCCCCCATTTCGGCGAGGCGCTGACGGTACTGCTCATGATCGGCTTGGCAGTGAACCGGCATTCCAAACATAAGGAAGCCGCACGCAAGCTGGTCGACTACTTGACGGGTTCCGAGGCGCAGCTGTTCGTCAGGCAAAACACCTGCAGTCTTCCCGCACGGGTCACGGCGGCGGATTGGTCGGAGCCGGGGCGGGAGTCGATCAATCGTCCGTCCCGTTTCTCGCTTTTCCGCGAAATTATTCCGAGCTACCGGTTGTTTACCGACTTGAATATCAAGGAGGAGGAGTACCGCAAGCTGATAAACGGGCTCAAGCTGTATTGGGCGGGTTTGGAAAACGAGGAAACGTTCCGCTCGCGATTCGAGGCGGCTGCACCGGCGGAGCCGTCGGTACCCTAATGCAAAGATATAAGGGCAGGGATAGGATCCGTGCCCTTATTTCCGTTATTCCCCTTCGGGCGCCGGACCATGGTAGCCGCGGTCTCCGAAGGGCTGCAGCTTGTCGATCCATTTGTCCTCGAGCTTCTTCAGCTCCTTTTTCATATCGAAATAGACGCTGTCTTTTTTGTTGTCCATTACCTCCAATATTTCTACGGTGAAGGCCCCTCCTCCGTACTTCGTCCAATCTTCCTGCAACTCACGATTCATATGAGTCCCCATATCGAGCGTCATCTTCTTGCCATTCAGCGATTTGAAGTTGTTCGTGCTGGCGACGAATACCTTTTTATTGACGTTGTTTTCAAACTTGTATACGCCAGCCTCGGTCTTGATTTCCTTGAATTGCTCGACCAGCTCTTTTCTTCGGTTCATTGGAATACATCCTTTCTTAATTAAACAATAAATGAAATAATCTATATTATGATAAACATTTTATTATTTTGTTTGATAAAATGTCAAATGAACTTTGATGGGAAACAAAAAAAGGACAGCCGCGCAAACGGTCTGTCCTTCGTGAGCATGCGTATTTATTCGGCCGCCTTCAGCACGAGCGACTGAAAATGCGGGTTTCCCTCGCCGAGCGGCTCGGTATTGAAGTAGACGATTTCGAACGTACCGCCTACCGCCTTCAGCAAGTTTTCATCCGAGTACATGGCGAAAAAGCGCTTCGGTTCATAGCTGTCCTTCTCCCATACGCCTTCGGAATCGGGCCCGCCGTATACGCCCATGTAGAATAAGCCGCCTGGTTTCAGCACGCGCCGGATTTCTTCCAGAGAACGTCTAAGCTCTCCTTTCGGCACATGGAGAAGACAGTTTAAGCCGAAGACGGCGTCGAACGATTCATCGGGAAAACCGAGAGCGTCGAAACTGCGGACTTCCGCCTTCAGTCCTTTCTCGCGGCAAAGCCGCACCATTTCCGGAGACTGGTCCGTACATGTGACGTCCAGCCCTTGAGTATGGAAAAATAAGCCGTCGCGTCCCGGACCGGAACCGATCTCGAGCAGCGTTTTGGCTTTCCGTTTCCTGAGCATGTCCAGATATTGACCGCGTTCCCGAACTTTCCAATCGGCGATATGCATATGGTCCCGTTCCTCGGCGTGACTGTTGTAGGCGGCAATCAAATCCGGAGTATAGCTATTGGTCATGTCGAGTCTCCCTTGGACCGTCTATTCGTTCGTAAGTCACGAACGTGTGTGGATGGACATTTTTCTCGTCGATCGTACCCGGCCGGGTGTCGATCGCTTTCCATTCATCGGGATCTATTGCGGGGAAATGCGCGTCGCCATCGAACTGCTCCTCTATCGATGTCACATACAACCGGTCCGCCAACGGGAAAAAAAGCGCATATATTTCGGAGCCGCCGATAATAAAAGGGCTTTCCGCCCCGGCTGCGCCGAGTGCCTCCTCCGCCGTATGGACCACCTCGCAGCCTTCGGCGGCGAAGTTTCGGTCTCGCGTCACTACGATGTTGGTGCGGCCCGGCAGCGGTTTGCCGATTGACTCATACGTTTTGCGCCCCATAATGACCGGATGCCCCATCGTCGTTTTTTTGAAAAAAGCGAGATCCGCGGGTAGCCGCCAAGGAAGCTTATTGTCCCGGCCGATGACCCGATTGCGGTCCATGGCGACGATCATCGAAACGGTTTGCCGCCCGCTCATACGGCAACCTCGCCTTTAATGCGCGGATGCGGGTCGTAGTTCGACAGCTCGAAATCTTCGTATTTGAATTCGAAAATCGATTTCACGTTCGGATTCAGCGTCATCGTCGGCTGAGGACGCGGCTCGCGGGTCAATTGCAGCTTCACTTGCTCCAAATGATTGGAGTAAATATGGGCGTCCCCCAACGTATGGACGAAATGGCCCGGCTTTAGTCCGCTGGCCTGAGCCATCATCAGAGTAAGCAGCGCGTACGAAGCGATATTGAAAGGCACGCCAAGGAAAACGTCGGCGCTGCGCTGATATAACTGGCACGAAAGCTTGCCGTCGGCGACATAAAACTGGAACAGGCAATGGCAAGGAGCGAGCGCCATCTTGTCGAGCTCCGCAACGTTCCAGGCGCTTACGATCATGCGGCGCGAGTCCGGATTATTGCGGATCTGATCGAGCACCGCTGCAATCTGATCGACGGCGTCTCCGTCCGGCCGTGGCCATGAACGCCATTGATGGCCATATACTGGTCCAAGGTCGCCGTTCGCATCCGCCCATTCGTCCCAGATCGTAACGCCGTGCTCGTGCAAGTAGGCAATGTTCGTTTCACCGCGCAGAAACCACAGCAGCTCATGGATGATCGAGCGCAGGTGCAGCTTTTTCGTAGTGAGCAGAGGAAAGCCTTGCTCCAGGTCGAAGCGCATTTGATAGCCGAATATGCTGATCGTGCCCGTCCCGGTCCGGTCCGACTTGTGCACGCCTTCATTCAAAATCGTTTCGCATAGCTTCAAATAAGTGTTCATGGCAGGTCCCTCTTTCCGTTCGATTCCGTATCCTTGAATTGCATGGATGTAGACGTTAGACTAATAGTTATATTAACATAAGGATGGGAAAGTTCGATATCCCCCGGCTTAGGTCCAGTCCGGATACCATCCCCGGTCCGTTTTGGATACGGGAGCGTTCCTCTATACTTGAACTATAAGGTCGGGTGCCCGGCAGAACGCCGGACCACAGAGGCCAATCCATACAAAGGTGATGCCGCTATGAAAAAATTGTACCGGTCCCGTAGAGACAGCAAGTTGTTCGGTTTGTGCGGCGGGCTGGCCGAGCTTCTTAATGTCGATTCCACGCTGCTGCGTGTCGTATTGTTAGTAACGACCTTCTTTACCGGAGGAACGCTTATCCCGATTTACTTTATCGCTTGTCTCGTCATTCCGAAGGAGCCCGCCGACTCCTTCTACAACCCGACGTACGGTTATTCCAACCGTCCGGATTACGGCCCATACTCGTCCAATTCCGGAACCGAGCATAATCCGTACTATGGAAGCGGAAGCAAGCACGGCTCCCAGCATCAACCGTACGGGAGCGAGCCATACTCCAGCGGTTACGGCTCGAGGCCGCCTTCTTACAGTCCCGGTTATCAGCCGCAAGCTCAACGGGGACAAGAGACGCCGCCTGCAGCCGGCCATTCGGCACCGGGACAGACTCCGAATATCGACGAATTGATGCGGGATGTCGAGAAGAAGGCGCTGCAAAAAGAAATCGAGGAGCTGCGCGCCAAGCTGGCGAATTACGAGAAAGGCGATAAATAGCTTGGAGCCTATCCTGCTCGCAAGCGGTTAAGAGACGACCATGGGCATGTAGCCCGTGGTTTTTTTGTTTTTGGCAGAAGAAGGGTATTGCGAACATATATTCGCTTTTGGTAGGATTAGTTTGACACCCTATCGGCGCTCGAATAGACTGGGAATAGCTTTATATACGAAGGGAACAGCGCCCTATATTCGGAGGGTAACAAGGTTGAACATGGATATGCGCCGATGGAAGCACGTTTTCAAGCTGGATCCCGACCGGGACATCGACGATATGGCGCTCGAACGGATCTGCTTGTCCGGAACCGATGCCGTCATGGTCGGCGGGACGACCGGAGTGACTTTCGACAATACGGTGGACTTGCTGTCGCGGATTCGCCGCTTCGAGGTCCCCTGCGTCCTGGAAATCTCCGATCGGGAAGCGATAGTGCCCGGCTTCGATTTGTATTTTATACCGATCGTGCTGAATGCCGGCGACCCGGATTGGATTGTCGGACATCATCATCTAGCGGTGAAGGATTTTGGCCCTATGATGCAGTGGGAGCAGATCGTGGCGGAAGGTTATGTCATTCTGAACGGCAATTCTTCCGCGGCGAAAGTGACCCGCGCCCGTACGGAGCTGGATACGGCGGATGTGGTAGCCTATGGCAGAATGGCCGAGCGGCTGTTCCGCCTTCCGGTGCTCTATATCGAGTACAGCGGGACATTCGGGGATATGGAGCTGGTCAGTCGTACGGCTTCGTCGCTCGAAGGCGCCCGGCTTTTTTATGGCGGAGGAATCGATGGCGCGGACAAAGCGCGCCAAGCTGCGGAAGCGGCCCATACGATCATCGTCGGCAACGCCATTTACGAGAACTTGGACCGAGCTCTGGAGACGGTTCAAGCTATACAAGACGTAGAGAAAGGTTGTCTTTAACATGAACGGAAGCATCGATATTCATGCGGCGGTAGCCAAACTGAACAAGGAGCAGCGCGAAGCGGTCGAGGCGACCGGAGGCCCCGTGCTGATCATGGCGGGAGCAGGCAGCGGCAAGACGCGCGTCCTGACGCATCGGATCGCTTATTTGATCGCCACTCGCAAAGCGGCCCCGTGGAGCATTCTGGCCATCACCTTTACGAATAAAGCGGCCCGGGAAATGCAGGACCGTATCGGGAAAATCGTCGGAGCTACGGCTTCGGATATTTGGGTATCCACCTTCCACTCGATGTGCGTGCGCATATTGCGGCGGGATATCGAACGGATCGGTTATTCGTCGAACTTCTCGATTCTCGATTCGACCGACCAATTGTCGGTTATCAAGACGTGCATGAAAGAATTGAACATCGACGCCAAAAAGTTCGAGCCCAAAGCGATCCAGGCGGAGATGGGCACGGCCAAAAACGAACTGATCACACCGGACCGTTATGACAGCAAGATCGGCGATTATTTTCAAGGGCAGGTAGCCAAAGTATACGCGCTGTATCAGAAAAAGCTGAAGGCCAACAATTCGCTCGACTTCGACGATTTGATCATGAAAACGATCGAGCTGTTCCAAAACGTTCCCGAAGTACTGGAATTTTATCAAAACAAGTTCCAATACATTCACGTCGACGAATACCAGGATACGAACCGCGCTCAATATATGCTGTGCCGGATGCTGGCGGACAAGCACCATAACATTTGCGTCGTAGGGGACAGCGATCAGTCGATTTACCGTTGGCGCGGAGCCGATATAGGCAACATTCTGAATTTCGAGAAAGATTACCCGGAGGCCCGCTCCATCTTTTTGGAGCAAAACTACCGCTCCAGCTCGAACATTCTGGACGCGGCCAACGCCGTCATCAACAACAACACGGGCCGCAAGCCCAAGAAGCTGTGGACGGATAAAGGAAGCGGCAGCAAGCTGATCCGGTACGAGGCCGGCACAGAGCACGAGGAAGGCTATTTTATCGCCGGAGAAATCATCAAGAGCTACAAGCAAGGCAAGTCTTACGCCAAGCATGCCATCTTGTACCGGACGAACGCCCAGTCGCGCGTGATCGAGGAAATTTTGATCAAGTCGGATATTCCGTATCAGATCGTGGGCGGTATCAAGTTCTACGACCGTAAAGAAATCAAGGACATTCTCGCTTATTTGCGGCTGATCTCCAATCCGGACGACGATATCAGTCTGCGGCGCATCATCAATGTGCCGAAGCGGGGAATCGGCGATACGACGCTGGACAAGCTGGCGGAAGCCGCCGCCGCGCGCGGCGCCTCGATTTTTGCCGTGCTGGAGCAGGTGGACGCTCTAGAATTGAGTGCCAGGTTCCGGGCGACGCTGACCGACTTTTACGGCATGATCCGCAATTTGAACGCCATGATCGAATATTTGTCCGTTACCGAGCTGACCGGGAAAATGCTCGAGATGACCGGTTACCGCGAGGAACTGCACCGGGAAAATACGATCGAGTCGAAGTCCAGGCTCGAGAATATCGACGAGTTCCTGTCCGTTACGCTCGACTTCGAGAAGCGCAGCGAGGAGAAATCGCTGGTCTCGTTCTTAACCGACCTTGCCCTGATCGCCGACATCGATTCGATGGACAAAGAGGACGACGGGAGCAGCAAGGATGCCATCATCCTGATGACGATGCATAGCGCCAAAGGCTTGGAGTTTCCGGTCGTGTTCATTATAGGCATGGAAGAAGGCGTATTTCCTCATAGCCGGGCTTTCATGGACAACGAGGAGCTGGAGGAGGAGCGGAGGCTTGCTTACGTCGGCATTACGCGTGCGGAAGAGCAGTTGTACTTGACGTGCGCCCGGATGCGGACGTTGTTCGGGAAAACGACCGCGAATGCGCCGTCCCGATTTTTCAAGGAAATTCCGGGCGAGCTGCTCGAGGCTGTCGGGGGCTATGGCGCGCGTGGCAGCAGCTATGGCGGCAGCGCATCCTCGTCGTACGGATCGGCGGGGCGAGGAGCCTATGGCTCGCCGGCGGGAAGTGCGCTCGGCGCGGCAGCGGGCTCAGCGGGGCGCGCGGCGACGTCGCAGCAGCGGCCTGTTGGAGCGGCAGCCGGCGGTAGTGGCGGAGCTGCGACAGCTTATGTCAACGGTGACAAAGTTAGCCATGGCAAGTGGGGGACCGGCGTCATAGTAGCGGTGAAAGGCTCCGGTGACGATACGGAGCTGCAGATCGCTTTTCCGGCTCCGGTCGGTGTGAAGCGGCTGTTGGCGAAGTTCGCGCCGATTACAAAACAGTAGTGCGCGCGAGGCGAACAAACTTTCGTTTTCCATATTTTCCAAGGGAGACGGTCATGCTGTAATGAGTTCCAGGTACAACTGAATCGGCTTGCAAGGGCGGTCGGCTAATCTCCCGGAAGGGAGGTGATGCCTGTGGAGGCATACCAGACATTGACGCTTATGATTTCATTCGCGACATTGGTGGTGCTGATCTTATCCTTCCACAAAAAGAAATAGACCGCCCTGGCTAAGGTAGCGGTCTATGTTGGATTGCCCTATAGAAGCCGACCGCCTTTGTAGCGGTCTCGTGTACCCAAGGAGTCGGTTGCAGCCGGCTCCTTCTTTCTAGCTTTACTATATTCGTTCCGTAATATTCCCGCAACGGCAGCAATGAATTCATACATAGATGATCATACTGATTGTGGAACACTTCGTTAGAAGAGAGGATGAAGTCGAACGGTGGCAGACGCGATGGAAGCGATGAGAGGCTTGATCGAGGAAATCGGGAAGCACAACTATCAATATTATACGCTTGATGAGCCTACGATCAGCGATAAGGAGTACGACGAATTGTACGATCGGCTCGTGGCGCTTGAACGGGAGACTGGCGTGACGCTGCCGAATTCACCGACATTGCGCGTCGGAGGCGAGCTGTTGGAAGGCTTTCAGCCGCATCGGCACAAAGCCCGGCTGTGGAGCTTGGACAAGGCGCAAAACCACGACGACCTGATGGTATGGCATGCGCGGGTGCTAAAGCTGATCAACGACTACAACACCCGCAATCCCGAAGAGCCTCTGCCGGCCCCCTCGTTCGTCGTCGAACTGAAGTTTGACGGGTTGTCCCTCAATCTTACTTACGAAGGCGGGCAATTGGTGCAAGCGTCTACACGCGGCAACGGGGAAGTAGGGGAAGGTATTTTGCCCCAAGTAAAGACGATTCGCTCCATACCGCTCGAAATTCCGTACCGGGACGGCGTGATCGAGGTTCAAGGCGAAGGCTTGATGTTCCTCTCCGTATTCGAAGCTTACAACAAGACGGCGGCCGAGGTGCTGAAAAATCCGCGCAATGCGGCAGCCGGGGCGTTGCGCAACCTGAATCCTAAGATGACTGCGGAACGCAAGCTCAACGCGTTTATGTATAATATCGGTTATTCCGACAGCGTCCGTTTCCGCGATCATCGCGAGATGGTGCAATTTTTGCGCGATAACCGGTTTAAAGTGAATCCCTACGTGAAATTTTACGACTCTATAGAAGAAGTGGCCGAAGAGCTGCGAAGAGTGGAAACCATAAGACATGAGTTCGATTACCTGATCGACGGAGCTGTCGTTAAGGTTAACGACATGCGTACGCGGGAAGTGTTCGGCTATACCGACAAGTTTCCCCGATGGGCGGTTGCTTTCAAGTTCGAGGCCGAAGAGGCGACGACGATATTGCAATCGGTATCGTGGGAGGTGGGGCGTACCGGCAAACTGACGCCTAACGCTACCTTCGAGCCCGTCGATATCGGGGGAGCCACTGTGCAGCACAGCACGCTTAACAATATCGGCGACATTGAACGGAAAAATTTGAAGTTTGCGCTCGGAACGGCTATCTTCGTGAGACGCTCCAATGACGTCATACCGGAAATTCTCGGCAAGGCGACAGACGAGCAGGACGGCGGGGAGATCGTATTCCCGACGCATTGTCCGTCATGCGGCACGGAGCTTGAGATGAGAGGAGCCCATCTGTTCTGCCCGAATCGGATCGATTGCAAACCGCAGCTTATTGCCCGCATAACCCACTTCGCCTCACGGGACGCGATGGATATCGAGACGTTCAGCGTGAAGACGGCGGAGCAGCTGTATGACGAGCTCGGCGTGCGCGATCCGTCCGACCTGTTTTATTTGCAGTTCGATGACTTGATCCAGCTTCAAAGGTTCGGCGAGAAAAAAGCGAAGAAGCTGCTCGAGGCGCTCGAGAAATGCAAAAATCGCGACTTGTCTTCCTTTTTGTTCGCTCTGGGCATTCCGAATACCGGCAAAACGACGACCAAATCGCTTGCCGATCATTATGGCAGTCTGGGGAAGCTGATGGCGGCCCCGGCCGAAGAACTGATCGCGATACCGGATATCGGCGGCATCGTGGCGGAGAGCATCGTGACGTATTTTGCGGATCCGGCGATGATCCACGGTATCGAGAGGATGCTGGCGGCAGGTGTAAAGCCTTTTGCCGAAGAGAAGGCCGTGCCTGCCAATACCGAGCATCCTCTGTACGGCAAAACCGTCGTGCTCACCGGTACGCTGACAAGTATGGGGCGGGACGAGGCGGCGAAGAAGCTGGAGGCGTTCGGCGCGAAAGTAACCGGCAGCGTATCCAAGAAAACCGATCTTGTCATCGCCGGGGAAAGCGCGGGCAGCAAATTGGCCAAAGCCAAGGAGCTTGGCATTCCGGTCATCGAGGATGAGGAGGAGCTGCTTAAGCTGCTCCAAGGATAACGCTATAGAGACCTGCTAAAGAGCGCCGTCCGAAACGGATTCGGGCGGCGCCTTTCTCGTTTATTAAGGCGCCAAAAGAAAAATAATAAAAGGTGTTGCATTTCAACTTCAAACCTGTTAATATAAGTTCTTGTCACCGCATGATTCGCCAAAGACAAGCCCTGAAAGCAAGGACTTGAGAACTATACGGAAGACGCCAAAGTTCCTTGAAAACTGAACAAATGAAACGGACCATTACGTCGGATTTTCGGCAGTGCAAACTGCGAAAGATTCGGCAAA
>NZ_VDCQ01000044.1 GCF_006265175.1 Paenibacillus hemerocallicola
TGCGTGCGCTCGGATTTCGTCTTCACGTCCTGCTTGATATAAGCTCTCCAATCAAACTCTGAGAGGTATTACTTATTATCTGTCTCTCAAACGAAACCATTCACTTGTGAACTATATAACCGGCAAACTAAACAGTCCGTAGGACTCTCCCCTACGGACTATAGGTCATTGCACTTGGTTTAGTCTAAATTATAGAGTAATTCTCTAATTCCTTCAATTATAATTTGTATATGTCCACTTTCCCAAAAGTCTCTGACTGAATTTTCAACTTCAACGATCCCGGCTAATGATATAAGTCAGCAAATGTTTCAAAAACACGGGAGCGCGCGGCAGCTTCTTCCACTCCTCCATGGCGAGGCAGTAGTGCTCCCACATCTCTTTTTTGGCGCCATCCCGTCCCAGAACGGTCACGAAAGTCGAGGTGTCGTTTTCAATGTCTTTGCCGGCGGGCTTCCCAAGCACATGCACATCCCCTTCTGCATCAAGCAGGTCATCCTTGATCTGAAAGGCAATGCCCGCATGATAAGCATAGCCGGATAAGCCGGCAATTTCCGCCTCGTCGGCTTTCGCGAGAATGGCCGGCATGACCAGCGAAGCCTCGAAGGCGATGCCGGTTTTGTAAAAACAGATGCGGTTCAATTGCTCAAGCGTTTGCACTTTTCCTTTGGAGCGCAAATCCATCGCCTGACCCGCGCACATATCCCCCGCCCGCCGGGACGAATATTGGATCAAGGACAGTACGGTTTTGGCGTCGAACCCTTGCAAGGAAGCCTGCTCTTCTGTCGCCTTCTGGATCAGAAACAGGCCGGTCAGCTCCGCGGTGGCGCTATCGTGCGCTTCATGCAGCGTCGGACGCCCTCTGCGGACGGACGCGTTGTCCTGCGACGGCAAATCGTCGAAGATCAGGGAGGCCGTATGCATATATTCCAACGATCTGAGCAGCGGAGCGATCGCTGCCGCCTGAAGCCCGTATTCGTCGACCCCCATGACCCAGGCCAGTATGGGCCGCAGCCGTTTGCCGCCTCCTTCCAGACTGTAATTGGCCGCGTCGATGATCGCCTCCTTCACCGGCGGAATCCCGTCCTGCTTCTTAATGAGCAGCAGGCTGTCGATCTGTCGGCGGACCGTAGCGATTTTGTCCAGAAACTGCTGCTCTTCTATCCGGTCGTTTTTCAGGACGGTCACCATCCGGTCCCGCAGCAGCTTGTCGAAAAAGTTCACATCGTCCGTACTGCGAACCAGTTTTTGGACAAGAAGATTGAACTCCGGAATTCCGGAGGCGAACGTCGTTACGATCTCGTTATACGCGTCCTCGCCTGCGCGCCGCCTGTATCGTTTTAAACCGTTGACGGCGCGGGCGAGAATCACGTCCCGGGCTTTCGCATCGTTATCGTATACATGATGGAGCAAATGCGAGATAACCGCCCAATACAGCTCGAAAGGATTGATCAAGTCCGAACGCCGGCCGCCGTAGGTCCAATAATACGTAAAGGGGGTCACCGCTCCGGCTTTCTTATCCTCAAACATATCCGCAAAGTCGTCGGCCAGCTGGTTATAGATGCCGTAGTAAAAGGTGCGTTCGTCGAAGCCCTCATCGGCGGGGACGCGTATGACGGACCGGACGATGAGCCGGGAAAAGGCCGATTTCAAAATGATCGGCACATACAGCTCTTCGTTCGTGTAATCCGCATTCGAAAGCTCCTTTGTCCGGTCCGTATCCTGGGCATGAAAAAATATATAGGACTGCTCGAAAAAAAGGCGCTGCGTTTCCGGCCGCTGATGCTTCTTGATATAAGCATAGGCGTCCCGAAGCTCCGCGTACACGTACCGGATCAGCTTCTTGTTAGACCCGGCCAACTTCCCGGGCTCCGGCACGGTTCCGGTGAGCAGAGAGGTTCGAATCATGCGGCTGTACAGTTCTTTTTCGCGAACGGTTAAAACCGGGGAATCGAGCAGATCGTCGATAAAAGGATAGGTCAGGCCGTACGAATAGCCAAGCCGGATCGCTTCGTCCAGCCTGCGCGCACGCTCCGCAGACGGCGTATGGTCGGCCAGCTCTTCGATAACGTGCAGGACAACCCCGACGATGATTTTGATGAGCTTGCGCAGCGAATGCTCGGCGTTCATTTCTTCCGGAATGTGCGCGGAAACGGCTTTTAGCTTGTCGATTACCCAGATGATGGCAGTTTCTATTCCTTCCTTCCGGGCCCAACGGTACAGCCCTTCCAAGCTTATCAACTCCGGCTCCGCCCCGCCATTTGCCGACTCGGAACGGTTCAAGTACATTTTGACATCGGCGACGACTTGGCGAATCCGGCTTTGGGTGGCCGGAGCCTTCAGCGACTTTCCCAAATCCCGCATGTAAATATACGAGACGCTTCGATCCAGGAAGCTGTCCAGTCTGCCCGTTTGGTTCAGCCAGCGTATATAATTGTGATAATCCCGGGAATCCGGTTTACGAATCGCTTGTGAAAAGAAGGACAGCAACGATTTACGGCCGCTTCGGCTTTTTTTCCACAATTGAAAGTCTTTGGTCAAAGCGGGGACATAGCTTTTATCCTGGACCTGCTCATAAAGCGATGCGAAATATTGAGCCGCCTTTCGCTCGGCCAGCCGATACGACTGATCAGCCTGAAGCGTAAGTTCCTCGTTCATAGGCCAGCTCCCTCGACTTCCATGTATGATAAACGATAATCCGGAAAAGGGATTATGTTTACATATTGTATACGTGAAAGTCGGGGTCGGGTTACGAAACCGGCCGAGGTTGGGCGGATTCCCTGCGTTTTTAGTTCCGGTTACGCCTCCCGATCCGCCAAAATCAAGGCGTCTACGCATCGTTTAATGCTGGGGACCGGATCGTTCGGCTCCCCTTCGTATTCGATCGAGGCGTACCCGTTGAAATGGGTTTGCTTCAAAGCGCGCACTACGCCGGTTACGTCCAAATTCCCTTCGCCCAATGCCGCTTCGAGACGTTCGCCCGACTCCGAGTAGTCGAAGTCTTTGAAGTGCACGCCGTAGATACGGCCTGCGAACCGATGGACAGCAGCCACCGGATCTTCATTCGCATCGATCAGCCAGCCGGTATCGAGACACAATCCGATCGGTTCCGGCGCTCGGGCGAGCGCTTCTTCGAGTCGAGCAGCAGTGCCGTAAACAAGATCTTTTCGTCCGTGGTTATGGATGGCCAGTTTGATCGAATACTCGTCGCACAGACGTCCGAGCATCTCGAAAGCATCGGGAGTCGGCTTGGCGCCCAATACTTTGATGCCTGCCGTGACTGCGAATTCGAAAAACGCCCTTGCTTTCGATTCATCGTTGTCGAATACGTTAATCCCGTACGAATTGAAGCTTATTCCGCTGCTCCGGTATAGATCAAGCACCCGATCCGGCTCTCCCGCAACCTCGAGGTTCAAATGTTTCCTGCAAATTTCAAGCCTCGTTAGTCCGCATTCTTGAAGCGCATCCACAATCCGTTCATTGGAAAACTCGCGGAAACAGTACGATTGCACGCCCAACCCGATTCCACCCAGTATACTTGTCATGTTTGACGTTCCCCCCGCCTCGATTGTATGGATAGATTACAACGGATTCCCCGACGTCCCTGGCGGAGTCACATAATGGTCTCCCAGATCGACAATTTGGCCGTTTTGCTCCAGCAGCCGCCGCAGCTCTCCGTACGGCACATCCTGAACGGATAACTGATCGCGCACGGCAATTGCCGCAGCGGTCGCGGCCGATTGCCCCAAAACCATGAAGACGGGTTCCATCCGAATGGAGCCGTAGGCCGCATGGGTGGCGGACAAACAAACGGGCACCAGCAAATTGTCGCATTCCGCCTTCTTCGGAACGATGGACCGGAAGCTGATCGGAAAAGGAGCTTTTACGGAAGCCATGAAGCCGCCTTCCACACAAAGATGGCCTTCTTCGTCAAGGCAATACTGGGTGTAGTGGGAATCCATCGCGTAGGAGCCCATTCCGACCGGATCGTCGTCCATTTCCTTCCGGTTCACGGTGTTCTCGGTAATGATCTTCTCGCCCAGCATGCGTCTCGATTCGCGAACATACAGTTGCGACGGCCAATGACCGCTCTCCGTGAATTCATCCATAGGCAACCCCCATGGCGCGTATGTTTCGCGGATCGCTTCCGGTACCCGGGGATGTTTTTGCAGCGTCCAGATCAAGCCCTTTTGATACGTTTCATGAGCAAGCTCGATTTGTTCGCGCCGAGCATAGGTCGCCTCCGGGTATTCATGGCTCATCCCGATATAATCGGTGGAAACCTGCCCCGTATTGTTGGAATCGGTTTTGCTGTTCGGCATCATCGTCAGCTTGAACAGCAGTTGATCGTAGCCGTTCTCCAGCAGGCGGAACAAGATTTCATAGTCGTCCTCCTCGTACCCTTCCGGCTTCGCTACCTCGATACGGTTGGACGGATCGTTCGTGAGACACATCCGGTAATTGTAGGCTTGAGTTTTGAGATCGCCTCCCCCGACCGGTCCTCCGGGGTCGGGATTGATGCGGTTCAGCAAGCCGCTGGACGGATCGCCGGGTACCCGATACGGATCGACGGGCTTCTTCAGCCGGAGCGGCTTGCGGATCCCGTTGTTGCTCTCGCCGTACACCTCGTTTCCTTCCCTGCCGACTATGTAGGAAATGCCCGCTTTCGCCATCAGGTCCCCTTCGTAGGTTGCGTCGATAAATATGTTCGCTTCGTAGACTTCGTTCGACTCCAGCGCGATCGAAACGATGCGGTTATCCCGCTTCTCGATCCCCCCTGCTTCCTTGAGCCGGTCCCGGAGCTTTACCGGAAGCCCGCATTCTTCGATACAGTCATAAAGAACCTCCAAAGCGGTTTTGGGCTCAAATCTCCAAACCAAACCCGAACGATTGTACTTTTTGGCGAGCCTCTCATAAAATTGTTTGGCAAAACCGCCGACAGTCGCCGGGTCTCCGGCATCCGTAGCTCCCAATCCTCCCGTCGTCAAACCGCCGATGCGGATTCCGGGCTCGATGACGATGGTGCGGAGCCCCATTCGCACCGCTTGAACTCCCGCGGCGATCCCCGCCGCATTGCCGCCATACACGACGACATCGTACACAAATGTTTGTTTCGACATGCGATTCCCTCCTGCTTGTGAATGGTCATAACGTTCCTCTTCTTGTCATCCTCTTCCGTGTCCCTATATAATCAGAGCAACATCGCTTCTTTCCGGAGGATCCATACCTATGACGGAGCTCGTTCCATACCGATCCAGCGTCATCTTTGCCGACTATTACAAGCATACGATGCCTCATTCCGTTACGTACAAAGACGGACTGACCTTCTATCTGTTCCGGCTTCAGGCGGAAGGAAGCTGCCGCGCGTTAGTGGCGGGGCGGTACGAAACCATCATTCCGGGCGACCTGTTGATTTATCCTCCCCATGAGCCGTACGAGCTGCACGTTCATCCCCGGAGCGCTCGGGAATCCGCTGCGGTTCAACCGGTCGGAGACTATTACCTGGCCGGCAAAGGGGACTGGATGGACGCATGGTGGGCCAATAAGCGGCTGCCGACCAAAACCAACATCGGCTTCGACGATTCGGTCGTTACTTTATGGAAGCATATTATCCGTGAAAAGCAAAAAGTGATGCAGAACCAAGAGGAGATCATGGACTATTTGCTGAGAACGCTCTGCTTGACGCTCGAGCAGGCGATCCAGCTGAAGCAGCACGGCCAAGAAGCGGATACCGCCTATCGACTCAAGCTATATATTGAAAATCATGCGAACGAGCCGCTCACTTTGAAAAAAATATCCGACTCCGTCGGCTTGAGCGTCTCCCGCTGCTCGCACCTGTTCAAAGCCGCATTCGGCAAATCGATGTTCGCCTATTGCATCGACGTGAAGCTGAAGCTGGCACAGCAGCAGGTGCTCTACAGCAATCTTGCGCTGCAGCAAGTTGCCGAAAAAACGGGCTTCCAGAGTTACCCTCATTTCTGCCGAGTGTTTCGCGAACGATTTGGACATCCTCCGGGAGAATACCGGCGTAAATTCGGATTCCAGTTCAATAATTCATTCAAGTAATGTTATGACTTCATTCCTCCCCAATTCATTAATGCGCTTGCTACCCCCATTATAAAACTGCGTAGCTATTGGCGAGAATGATGAATCTACCTTTTTTACTTGATGAATCTTACTGTTTTAAAGTTGGGCAAGATGGTCCGAAATGATTTGCTAGTTACTTGCTTAAGTTTGTCCCTTTGCCACCAGCAACCTTTCTTTCGAGTCTAGCTTTATTAACAGTTCTATCCGGGATTCCAACAACGACCTTAGGTATCCATGGGGACTAAAAAAAGATGACCCCTGTTCAATACAGGAATCATCTCGGGGCAGCAGGCGGTTGCATGCCGTCCAATCTTGAACTTTATTCAGCTTGAGCGCGCCTCCAACGCTCCAAATCCGGCAAGTCGAAATAATGCAGCATGCCCGGCATGACCATGCCCTCGCTGTCCAACGGATCATAATAGCGGGAACGGACCCACTCCGCGATGCTGCCGATGCCATTCACCGTATCGACCCGTTTCAGCCGATCGTCCAACACCTCCGCCAATCGTCCGTATAAGCTGAACTTCCCGGCCGCATATAGTCCAATGTCTTTTCCAGCTCCCCCGCCAAGCAGCTCCACGATATCGAGCGCCCGGATTACGTCAAATGTTCGCACGGCGGCCAAGCTATCGTCCAGCCAGAACAGATCGATCGTAAATTTATGAATCGTCCCGTAAAAATCATGCATGTCCCCATGCGTCGTAATGCTATTGGGTATTACCGCCCCGTCGCCGGATACGTCCAGCACGAAAACCGCTCTCCCGGTACCGCAAGTTTCACGAATCCATTCCAGATGCGGTTGCAAATCTTTGGTGCCGCGCGCCCAAAGCCCGATCGTGACGGGAGCGTCCACGCCAGCGCAGGCGCTGCTGCGGAACATGAACCCGTGGTTGAATAGCGACGTCTGACTCCACCACAGGACGCTTTCTGCGGTCAGCTCCTCGTCCAGCTTGCCAAGCGACACCCGACGCGGACCTAGCGCACACGGCTTGCGTCCCCCATATACCCGGTCGCGCAGCCAAGCGATCGCCCGTTCTTTTCTGACGTTATCCGGTACAGCTGCAGCAGCTTTCTCCAGATCGGCCAGACGATCAAGATTCTCTTCATGAACGCCGCGCACATCGTCACGATCGCCGCGCACTTGTCCGCTAGCCGTGCACCACAGCCGTTTAGGATCGATCGGTTGTATGCCCTCCCACGTACAAGCAAGCTGTTTTCCCAATAGATGCTTGCTGAAAAAAGCGGCGGCTTCTTTCGCCATAGGCACCGAATAAGTGTGTACGGTCGGGTCTTCGAACAGCTCCAGCCGATTGTCCCCATCGTACATGTCCCAAAACCTCTTCGTTCTTTCTACCGTTCTGCGCGTCCCTTCTATCGGGAAGAAATCGTATTCCGCCGCCAATACGAGAGTGGGGCGCGGCGCCATCGCCATCAGGATGTCTTCGTGATCGAACCCGATCTTCGTCATCCCCGTCCATATTTGCTCCGCATCCTGCGCTTGACCGGCATACATGTACGATTCCCTGTTCATGATGAAGGTGGCCGGCGCGGCGGCGGCAATGCGGGGATCGCATATCATGGCCGCGCTCGTCTGCGTCCCGCCGCCGGAGCAGCCGGTTACGCCGATTTTCGCGGGATCCACCTCCGGACGCGTGCATAAGTAATCGATCGCGCGTTTCGTATCGTGGATAAAATAACGGGCAAGATTGTCGCCGAGCGGCAAACATTGCTTTCCGACGTATTCGTGCTCCCGCGTCGAAGCCGCGACGACCGTCTTCTCCGTCTCGCGGTCGTAATAGCTTAACCGTTCCCCTTGACCGATCGGGTCCATATTCAGGACGATCAACCCCGCGCGAACGAGATGCAGCGAAACGGTCTGATACAAATCGGAATGTTTCGCCAAAGGGCTATGTCCGCACAAATGCAATACCGCGCCGGTCGGCGATTCGATTCCGTCGGGTATGTACAGGTTCGCCGTCACCCATTGATTCGGACGCGACTCGAACATCGCCTTCTCGATCCTATAGCCGTCCCCCCGCAAAGTCCCCGTTATTTGCGGATTGAGGGGCGTATCGCTTGACGGGAGTCCACCGAGCGAACGAATGAATTCATCCCGCATGAAGTTCCGGCGCTGTTCCAACTGCTCGACGGTTGCGATCTCGTCTCTAGCCCGGTCCCCCGCTGCAAAAGCTTCCGCGGACCGGCCGTACACCATCTGCTTCAGCTGATCCTTTACATCGTATATGCCCAGCTTGTAGCTTTCCAAATCGGTTACTTTCATATCGTCGCCTCCTCATTCCTCTATAACGATAGGCAATCATTCATCACGGGCTACTTTTTCGGATTTTCGGCGATATACTTATTCAGCTTCTCATCTGCGTCCCTAAGCGCCGTATTAATGTCCTTCTTGCCCGCATACGCCAGGTTGAACTCGTCGTTAAGAGTCCGCCAAAATCCGACGACGCTGTAACCTTTCTCGAATGCCTTCAAGCTCTCACTCGAACAGTGTGCCGGCTGTCCATTGTTCATCCTCCATTAATGAATTTAAAAATTCTTAATTTCAAAAATATGTATCAAATATTTCTTTTATAACTCCGTTATAGCACACCCGCTTAGAAAAGGGAATATGTTTCCAAAACTATTTTACGTCGATGATCGGAAGCGGACAAAAAAAGGCTAAGCCGTTCATTCGGGTTAGCCTGATCGTAATATCAATCTATTTTTGGCGGCGCCGTTCGAGACGGCTACGGCGGCCATAGTCAGCAGCGTCCAATCTTCCTGCTGCCCAGCTCATCGGGCTGCGATAATTCGAACGGCTTCCCGCTTCGGCGCCGCCGCCTGGCTTTCATGCTTCTATCCAAGGAATGGGGCGAGTGAAATTCGGTCAAGTACAGTATTCGATTACTATCGGTACAGGAACGAGTGCTGCCCCATATTCCCTTTAATAATCGATCACAATCATTTGGTGGCAGTCGAGAACAGGCAGCGTATACCGGATCTCGCCTTTCTCTTGCATATAACGAATTTCTTCCATCTGGGGAGCCAGATACACTTTTTTTGAGTTCGGACCCCGATCTCATGCGCGGCAGCGATCATTTCTCCCAGCAAATCAAAGCGCAATCCGGGATGTTTATCGAACTGCTTCGTATCGTAGTAAGCCCATCCGTGAAAACATTTCGCGAAAACGGTTATCGAATTGACGTTTCCGAGCTTCAGCATGTCTTGGAACTGCTTGCGCGAAAATCGCCCGCCGATCGCGACCAACCCGTGATTATGAAAATCCAAATGAATTTGCCTGAACCGCATAGAGCTCTCTCCCCCGATCCGCTTCTTCTCCGCCCCGCGGATCTTGTATTCCGTGCCGTTAGAACGAGCCGTTCAGACCCACATTTTTGACTTTAAAATAAGTTCCGGTAGACGGTCTCGTAATCGTTGTCTTCAAAATCATGATTTGCTGAGAATTGGGACTCAGCGTCAACCCGAACGCGAACGATACTTTACCGCTGCCTCCGCCCGTTTTCGTGCCGCTGCCGGTATGGAACAACGTATAGGAGCCATCCACTTTTTGCAAATACAGTTCGAAAGTAACACTGTAGTCGGTCGTGGCATCGGTGAGCACATTCAAGTCGATGTTGACAATATATCCCCACTCATTGATCGGGAGTCTCCAGTATCCGACCGGCGTCGTCTCCCCCGGCAGCAAATCGTCGGACAAGTCCGGTGTCGTAAACGGCAGCCCTTTCTGCTCGAACAGACCGTTCACCGACCGGAAATTGATCAGTCCTTCGACTTTGGCTCTGCCCAGACCCAAATACTTCGATTCGTTCAAGTACGAATGGATCAATACTTTACAACCCCCAAGCAATTTGCTGTTGGCTTGGATGACGTTGTAATTCGACAATCCGGCGTAGGAGTTGCTGCCCAGAACGAATCCGCTGATCCCATTGCCTGTACTATCAACCCCGATGATAGCGGAAACTTTATCGGATCCGGTGTACGTATTCACGAAATTGTTGCCTTCGATGATACAACCTTGCAAAGAATACGAGCCGCTCGGCGTAATTTTAATTTGTTCGTACTTGTTGATCTCGAAATCGATTCCTTTAACGTTAATGCCTGCCGCTGAAGAAATTCCGCCCGTCATATCGATGTGGATGCCTATTTCGTTGGCTTCTATGACTCCGCCCACCACATTGAGGTTAACCGAGCACCACTTGATGCCGGCTTTTTTATTTTTGAAAATCAAGCTGTTGAGCAGCGATATGGCGACTGCTTGAAGTTCAATGAGGGATAAACCGAGGAAGCCGTTTTGCTGGTTGCCGACAAACCGGCAGTTGACAAAATCGTACACCCAGCAGCCGCTGACGAGCTGGATGCCGTTTCCGCCGTGATAGCTGATATCTACGTTCGTAAACATCATATGGATGGCCGAGGTCATGATCAAACCGTCGCCGCCCGTGGCGCCCGAACCGTATGTATACGGGTCTCCGTTGCCGATAATCCCGATGTTGACGAGCGATACGTAGGTGCAATTCGTAAATTTAATCGATTTGCCGACGGAATCGTTGAACAGGATCGAAGATTTTTGGCCTTCTCCTTTGATCGTGATATCGCTTTTTCCCAATAAGGTTATGTCTCCGGTATGACGATAGCGATTGCGGCCTAGAACCAGCGTGCCGCCATTGGGAAGCGCATTTACCGCAGCTTGTATGGCTGTTGTCCAGTCGTCTCCGACAACGAGCTCGCTATAGGAGTCCAAATAAATATGGTTTCCCGATACGACTTTAAGACTGATCGTCCGATAAAGCCCGGAAGTAAATTGAACGCGGTTTCCGACGAACGTGACGGCGGAGGTGCTCGTCAGCGTCCCGGCATCATGGTAGGTGCCCGGGGGAAAATAGATCTCCGCAATGCTCTCGCTTATGGCCGCAGCAATCGCACTTTGAATATTTGCGGTATCGTCCGTGATCCCGTCGCCTTTCGCTCCGAAATCTTGAACGCTAATCGCTTCGCGCAGTCGGTCGGCGACGGTACGTTCCGGCTGTCCGTCCGAATACTCGAAAGTTACGCAATCCGCCGAAACGGTTTCGCATTCTTCGGGATCAGCCCCGTATACCGATGAAGAAACGGTACTTCCTCTTCCGAAGCCGGTCAGCAGCCCCGTTGATGCGGCGGCTACACCCGCTGCGCCCAAGGATGCGAGCAGCTTGCGGCGGCTGATTTTATCGTTCGCGGAACCGCCTGCTTCTTCTTGTTCTTGCCATACGTTTGCCAATCGGTTTTTCATTTCGTTCGGCCATTTCTCATTCATTCGAATGATCCCTCCCATTAATGGTTTGCCAAATCGTTCAAACCTTCGTATGCATGGTCTGGGTTGTAACCGCGCGGCACCACCTCCTTTATATTATATTTAATTTTTTATATATTATATAATTTAATAAAATTACGTACCATTGTTATTTTAGTTTTCTCGCAAAAAACTTTTTTCGCAGCCATTCCTTACCTTCTTACAAGAGCCCGGAAGAAGGGAGAACTACGGTGTGACGGAGCATGCAGGCATGCCTTCCAGCACAACCATCGCATGAAATCCTACATTATGCACATCAAACCGGACACCTTGAGCGGCCTCTTCAAAGACGATGTCGGTCATGTCCGGCGCCGTATATATCTTCGACGGTCGGGCACGCACCGTCACCCGAATCGTCGGAGTCGGGATGATCTCTTCGATAAAGGCTGGCGTCCCATCCGTCCGTTCCGTGCGAATCGACGTAAAGTGAATGATCCATCGGTGCTGCTCTTGCTGCTTCATTAGTGTAACCTCGACGGATAGCGGCGCTTCGATCCGGATGACCGGCTCCGGCAGCAACCGGTCGATGCAGTTCAGCACGATTTTGCGCAGCCAAGGCGAGCCTGTCGCGACAAACGACGTTTCCACCGAGCCGCTGAAATAGATAGCAGCCCCTGACCCGTGACGATGGTACGTAATGGCGGGGTAGTCCGTCACTCGCTCCGGATGCGCATGCTGATGGTAAACGTGACGATGAGCGCGGGTTTCGACGGCAGGTCTGACAAGCATAGCAAGCGCTTCCACTCCACCGCGTTTGCGGACGCGCAACAGGGGACTCGACGTTTTCTTCAGCAGTATCGGCATGCGGGGTACGCCTTCCGCAATATTCCGCTGGAATGCCGACAAATAATGGACACTATAGGGTGAAATATCCAGAAAATCGTTGCCAATTACGTCGGCCAGTCCGAAATTCGCAAGCCGCACGCCGTCGCGTCCATACAGCGAGGTGTGCCCGGTTGCGAGCAGCCGTCCGCCTTGAGCGACGTAGTCACGGATTCGCAGCTGCAGCCGCTCGGGAAGATAAGCCTGATCCGGCAGTACGACCAATGCGTATTCGGATATCCGGCGTTCCAGCACGGCTGCATGCGGAACGCTCCGAGCATCGTGCAGCCATGGCTCGCGCTCCTCAATCCAACGATTCATCGCACCGATGGACGCGATCATATCGGGATTGATCGTGCCGGCAAATTCGCCGCTCGGAATGACGATGTGGCCTGGTCGGAGAGCGGCGCCGTTGGACACGGCCACAGCCGCCATCGTCAGCAATGTCGGCTCCGGCAGCAGCGTCCAGTCTCCCCAGCTGCCCATCTCGTGCGGCAGCGATAATTCGAACGGCTTGCCGTTGCGGCGCTGCCATCTGGCCTTTATGCTCCCGTCCAAATAATGGGGCGGATGAAATTCGGTCGTCGTATAGTCGGCATGCTCATCGGCTTCCCGATTTGCCAAATGGTAGTTGCCGGAGCCATTCCAACTGATCGCATAGTTCGGATTCAACGCCTTGAGCACCATCACCGCGTCACGTAAAAAATGATGGCGTATTTCCCTCCGGAATTGCAGGAAATTGCGCATATCCGCTGTGCCCGGCTGCGGATCTACCGGCATTTCCGTGCCGAACCGTTCGCCATACCAGCGCTTGCAGTAATCGCAGTAGCAGGCGCCCGGCCAAACGTACGTAATATCGAAGAAAAAACCGTCGACATCGTAGGAGGAGGCAATCTCCTTCAACTGATCGTAGACGTAATCGCGATAAGGAGAGTTCATGCACAGCAGATCATAGAAGTCGAACGCGCCTTGCACCTTGGTACAGAATGTCGCAGCTCGCTTTAATAAGGCATCGCCTCTCAGTTGCATCACTTTATCGAATTCAACATTCCGGAACAATAAAAAATCGCCAGCTATGATGATCGGCTGACGTTTCTCTTCCCATATTGAGTCGGATTCAAACAAAAGCACGGCACTTCCGGCCACCCCGCGCTTCTCCCCTGGCATTAGGGGCCAGCCTCCGCACATCCGGTGTTTATTCGACAAATATATCGGAAGCCGTGTACATTTGCTCCAGCTGCTGCTGCCGGGCCCGGAACTGCTCCCGGTCCTTCGTCTTGATCCCGTATATAAGCAGATTCAGCAGGCTGATGACCGAAGACATCGACGCCATGCCCGTATCGACATTCACATCCGTCGCCAGTGTAATATCCGATATGCGGCCCACCGGCGACAGAAGCCGGTCGGTTACGGACAACAGCTTCACGTTTTGCCGTTTGGCCTGGTGTGCCAAATTCAATAATTCCCGGGAGTAGCGGGGGAACGAAATCACGGCGACGACGGAACGTTCGGTGAGATTGACCAGCTTGGCGTAATCGTCTCCGCCGGAGGGGCATAGCTGCACATGGTCACGGGTCGTGCTCAGCATGAACGAAAACCAGTAAGCCGCCGCATAAGAAGCGCGGTAGCCGGCGATCAGCACTTGGTCAGCCCGAATAAAGGCATCCACCGCTTTCCAGATTTCCGCATAGTTCAACTGCTGCAACGACTGCTTCAATATCAAAATGTCGTTTTCGATTACCTGCGCCAGCGCATTCGACTCATCCAATGCGGACAATGCGGGAATTTCTTCTTGAGGCGGAATGTAAGCGGGAACTTTATTTTTCAATATCCGCTCCCGCATCCGCTGCTGCATTTCGGAAAAATTGCTGAATCCGAGCGCATACGACAACCGGATTACCGTCGTTTCGCTTACGCAGGCTTCGCGGCTGATCTGCTTGGCCGTAAGCAGGGCCCCTTCATCCGGATGCAGCAGCAAATATTCCGCAACCTTTTTCTGTGCGGAGGATAACCCGTCAAATTCTCCTTTGACAAGCTGTTCAATGGATGTTTGTCCGGTTGTCAAACCAATACCTCCCTAAATGTTAAAATTTATTATCCGTTTATATTGAATCATATAATTCTTCACCAACCCATATATACCACAACCCTCTCGAAAAGGGAATAAAATGTGCTGACGCCGTTTTTCGATTTCTTATGTGGAGCCGTTTTTTCGCCAGACGCTCGATTTCGATTCCCATATGAAGCTCTCTGTTCTGGAAGACGAAGAAATGAAGCAGCGTCTGGATCGTATCGTCGGGGAATTCAGCCGCAAAGCGCTTGGCTATCGAATCTCCGTTAAAGCACAGTTGATCGACATGCTGGTGTGGCTCAGTCGCCGCTACGAAAAGCGCATTATTGCCCCGTCCCCGCTCCGGAGTCAACCCGCCGCCATCAAAGCCGTATGCGAATTAATCGAGCAACACTACGCGCAAGACATCAGCTTGGAGCAAATTAGCCGCATGTGCACAATGAGCCAGTCCAGTTTGCCAAAAACAAAATGAGTGTACCCGTTATCCTCTTCATATAAAATCACCTCATGGACAGCTATAAATTGGCTTTCAATAATTCCACCTGATATATAAAGACGAACTTATGGAAAATAATGTTTCAACTATACTGCCCGTTCGTAACGAAGCGTGCCGAATGACAGTCAGCCTCGCCGCCCCACTTTCCCATCATATGCAGCAACCAGCGCCCGGTGTTTTTCGGCGCCGTGAGTCCGAGCACGCCGTGGTTGCTATTTCTGCCTTCGTCGGGAATGTCACAATGTTCTTGACACAAAACAGGAATGTCACAAGGTCCTTGTCATCGCCCAATGTCAAGAACCTTGTGACATTAAACAAAAAAGTCGCGATTTACGCGACTCGTAATGTAACAATGAATCCTCTGCATATAGCTTACTGTTCTGCTGTCAATCCACGGTTGATCCGTTCGAAAAAATAAATTTTTACGATTCACTCTTTATTATCCCTTCAAAAGTCGCAACAAACGATTGAAAGTTTTCTCCGGCATTGCCCCAGCCATAAGGATAAATCCCGATCATCTTGTTTGGAAATGTTCAAGACAACGCGGTCGGCCTAACCATAATTTCGCTGATTAGGGTATCATCAGGTTCATTAATGGCAAACGCGATGGCTCTAGCAATACTGTAAGGAGAAATCCCTTTGCCGCTGAGCTGATTGGCTATCGTCTGCACTTCCGGGCTTGTAATGCTGTCAAAAAGTTCGGTCTTCGTCAGACCTGGAGCAATCACGGTAGATCTAATACCCGAAGTCGAAGACTCTTCCAAGCGCAGTCCTTCCGAAATGGCTCTAACTGCAAACTTTGTGGCCGCGTATACGGCAGATGTCGGGGACACATGATAACCGGAAGTAGAGGATAGGTTGATGATATGACCGGACTGCTGCTCCCGCATGGTAGGCAATACCGCTGCGATACCGTATAAAACGCCTTTGATGTTCACATCTATCATTTGATCCCACTCTTCTACTCTTAATTCATTCAGCCTCGAACTCGGCATGACCCCTGCATTGTTCACCAATACATCAATTCGGCCATACACACTTAAGGCAAACTTGGCCAAATTCTTCATATCTTCGGCAGAGACGACGTCTGCTTTTACAGAAACGGCCTCGCCGCCACCCTGTTTAATTTCATTAACAATCGCATGCAGACGTTCCTCTCTTCTGGCTGCCAATACCACCTTTGCGCCATTTTGTGCCAACAACTTCGCTGTAGCTTCTCCTATTCCGCTGGAAGCCCCCGTTATAATGACCACTTTATCTCGTATATTTTCCATTTGTTAAATGCTCCTTTACCCAAAATTTTTCTTTGAGATTCTGAAATGGGTGGACTAAGTTAAGTTTCTATTCGATATTAAACGTGTGTTGTATATTTAACGGCCGTTGATTAATATTATAGACAGAAGCCCTGATTACTCAATGGTTAATTGATGCGTATTTGTTTTATATACAACACCACCCCCAGAATTGTTGATTATCTGTAGGAGGTAACGAAAGGAATGGAAAACGCGGTTAAAACCGATCGACGTATTCTCCGAACCAAGCAGTCCATAACTAAGTCGTTTCTGGAGCTTTTTTCGGAAAAAGATATTGAACAAATCACTATTAACGAGATAGCGGAGCGTGCCAATGTTAACCGCGGCACCGTTTATCTGCATTACAGTGACAAATACGACCTTTTGGACAAATGTATTGAAGATCACATCAACGAATTGATCTCGTTGTGCAAGAAACGGGAGGCCAATCCGGTTAGCCAAGGAATGGTACATGAGCCCAAACCGGTTTTTGATTATTTTCGTGACAATTTCCCGTTTTTCTCTGCTATGTTTTCCAATCAAAGAGCTTTTCTATTCCGAGACCGATTGCTGAATTTTATCTCAGTCAATCTTATGGATAAAATGGAAAGGCCGGACAATAAGCCCGTTATCGACAATGAGTTAAAAGCCCAATTCATGGCCTCTGCTTTTATTGGCATTGTGGAGTGGTGGATACGTCATCAAATGCCGCATTCCACACAATTTATGGCCGATCAGGTTAGGAATTTATTTGAAAAGAATCAAGTTTACCCGAAGGTTCATTGATGTCTTCAGAGCTATATCCTTTCTGTCACAAGGTTCTTGTCATCGTCATCGCCCAATGTCAAGAACCTTTGCAGTCAGATATGTTTCTCCATAAGCAAAACGAAAAAGTTCCGAAACCAACATCATAAATCCCAAGTTCCGTTTATCGGTTTCATACAGTTTCCAAAGTTCACTTATATTCATGATAAAACCTCCCATCAGACCTAGTACATCTAGGTTTGCTACCGATGAGAGGTTTTTTTGAACTGTTGCATTAAACTAGCGTTCCCCGTTAGCATAACGATTTCTTGGAAGACAAATACCCACCTAATACCAATAACGAGACCTTCGAGGCTACTTCCTCTTGATTGATAGTTACGTTCCCAGAAGCCCATTGATAAGCGCCCTCATGTATAATGTTTGCAAAAATAGGCACATAAAAATTTTTTTCGCTATCCGTATAACTGCTTTCTAGACTTTTCGACAAGTATAACTTTAACTCATTTACTACGTTCTCTTTCAATTGTGGTCCGACTAAACCTACATAGCTGCTGCGACATTGTATATTCGGTTGATGATAAGAGTCGCATACCGCTAATACGAGTTGATTAATGCTGTTTTGATCGAATTTCACGAGACCTGATGTGCGTTTTTCAATGGCAGTCGAGGCGGAATCCCCTATAATGTAGTCCAAGAAATCGTACTTGTCACTGAAGTGCGCATAGAATGTTGCCCGATTAACATGTGCTCCTTTTGTTATATCCGCTACTGTTATTTTTTCAAAATCCTTTTCGGATACCAATTTAAAAAAGGCATTAATCAATGACTTCTTAGTATGTGTCATTCGTACATTCATTACTTTTGACGCCATTTCTTTCACTCCCTGCCCGACAGTTTATCGATCTTGTTGCTCTAGCAACATTCATACATCTATTGTTGGTTGCTCCATTAAATCAATGGCTGTATATTACTCATTAAAGCAACACATGTTAATTTAATATATCACTGATAAGGAGTTCGTGAAAGATGAAAACTATTGCAATAATTGGTGCAGGACCTGGCTTAGGTCTGTCTCTCGCCAAAAAATTCGGAGAGAAAGGATTTAAGGTAGCCGCCATCTCGCGTAATCCTGAGAAATTATCAATTATCGTGAGTGAACTTAAAAAGCTGAATATTGAAGCGCAGTCCTATGTAGCAGATTTAACGGATCTGGCTGCTTTAAAACAAGCCATACATGCTGTTAAAAAGGATTTTGGTAATATTGATGTGCTAGAATTTAGTCCTTATGCCGGGTGGGGCAAATTTACAAATGTATTAGAAACAACACCCGAGAGCGTATTAGATCAAGTAAACAGCTATTTGCTGCCTGCGGTTCTTTCTGTCAATGAAGTATTACCAGACATGATAAATAACCGTTCAGGGGCACTTCTCTTTACTACCGGCTTATCTGCAATGTTCCCTTTACCATTTGTCGGAAATGGCGGAATCGTTATGTCGGGTATTCGTAACTATGCTACAAACCTTTACAATGAGTTGAAAGAAAAGAGTATATACGTCGGACATCTTTCAATCGGAACCTTGATACAAGCCGGCACGACAGGAGATCCGGATGTCATTGCAGAAACATGGTATAACTTATACGAGAAAAAGGACCACTTTGAAGAAATATTCCCGCAAGGGTTTGACCCAACTAAATTGTCAAATTAATAATAAAAGCGATAAGAAAACCATTCAAATTCTGGTTGTCTTATCGCTTTTATATTGTCAACAGCAAAGGTGACAGAAGCAACATTTTGTTCCAGTATCTATCGCATGATCCTGCCCGTTCGTTGAGAAAACGGCAGCCATTTGACGGGCTGCCGTTCCTCGGGTTTCATTGAACCACTATTGCCTAAGACGAAATTTCCGGGCTCCATCGTTTTATGATGAAGTAGCCACTTAGCTGATGTAACCCATCTGACCTAGCGCTTGATCATCAGCATCCGGATGATGGCTGATGCGGCTTCCGCACGGGTGGTGAGTACCTGAGGCGCGAATTGGTTGCCCGGAAGGCCGCCGACGATGATGATGCCGGTCTCCTCGGCCTTGGACACGAATGGTTTCGCCCAGGCCGGAATATCCGCATCGTCGGCGAAGCCGGTCTGATGCGTACGGTCTGCGGGCTGCCCGGAGGAGCGGACGACCATCGCGATCATCTCCGCATGAGTAATGTTCGCATTCGGCCGGAATGTGCCATCCTCATATCCGCTAATAATTCCGAGCTGCACCGCCTGCGCTACCGGATGGACCGCCCAGGTACCGATCTGGTCCTTGTCCGCGAAGGAAAGCGGAGCGCCTTCCACCGCCGGCTTCATCCCTTTCATGAGCATGGTCGCAAACTCTGCGCGGGTAACGCCCGCATCTGGCCGAAATGTGCCGTCTTCATAACCGTTAACGAATCCGTACGCCACCGCCTTGGCGATCTCTTCGTACGCAAGGTGTCCCGAAATATCGGTCAAGTTCGGTGCAATGACTTCTTTATTCAGCTTTAGACCGCTCTCGACCACCGGATCCGGAGACGGGGACTTCTCATCCGGAGTCCCTGTTACAGTCACATCGCAAATGGCAGTGAATTCCCCATCCTCCGTCTTCACTATAATTTTCGCCATGCCCGGCTTTTTACCCGTTACTCGGCCGTTGCTATCCACCTCGGCCACTGTACTTTCACTGCTGCTCCATATCACCCGTTTGTTCAATGCCGCATCAGGGATGATTGCGGCCTTCAATACTTCGCTGGCACCCGCTTGCAGGTCGATCGCATTTTTATTCAAGCTGACGCTTGTGGCGTCGGTACCGAGCGCGTACAAAGTTTTCGGCGAGACCATGTATACCGTTCCGTCGGTTCCGACTGCGGGGCTGTATCCTCCAAAGCCCTTGGCGTAATATTGCCATTGTACTTTCCCTCGGGGATCAATCGCATAGAACCAATCGCTAACGGCTGTTGCGACATAGACCGTGCCATCGGCTCCGACCGCCGGAGTCGAAAATAGCGGTTGATTGCCGCCGCATACCGCTGCATTCGTCAAAAACGGTTTTCCGGCATCCATCCCCCATTTGACGGTTCCATCCGGATTGTAGGCGAGCAGCTTCATATCGGACCATATATAAAGGGTACCGTCTGCCCCGACGGCCGGCTTGGAATAGGTTTTAGTATCCGAGCTCCATTTTATCGAACCGTCCGGGTTAAGGGCATATAGAGAATCTCCGCCCGAGCTGAACGATTTCACATAGATCGTACCGTCGGCTCCGAGTACGGGAGGAATATAAACACCGCTTCCCTTTGCACGAAATGTCCATTTCTTCTCTCCATTCGGTTTGATCGCGTAAAGATCGCCGATTTTCGTTCCGATATAGATCGTCCCGTCCGCTCCGACCGCGGGAGAAGCCGCTTCGTTTCCTTTAACATGCCACTCCGGAGTGGCAATCTGCTCTTTCGCCTCAATGGCATATAGCCACTTCTTCGTCCCGTCCGGATGAATGGCATACAGCCCGCTCACTCCTGCTGCAAAAACCGTGTCGTCGCCGCCAACCGCCGGTGATTTAAATCTATACCGGCTCCACGAGCTGCAGTAGTCTCGGGCCACAAGAGGACCTTCCCTGGCGAATTCCCACTTCTGTCTCCCGGCCGGATCTATGGCATACACTTTACCATCGGCACTAGCCGCATAGATCATATCGTCGGAGCCAAGCACGGTGAAATAGACGATATCCGCCAATAAAATATCCCACTTTTTCGTTCCGTCCGGGTTGATGGCATACAGCCTTTTATTTTCCGCACCCAAATAGATGGTACCGTCGGAACCGACCGTCGGAGAAGTGGAGATGGCGGCGTCAATGCCGTTGTATGCCCACCTGACTTTGCCGCTCGGACTGCCTTTATCTCCCGGGATTATTAAAGGAATAGGTATAATATCCTGATATTTGGCTTCAACCTTTAGATTGGGTGCTGCCTCCGCTGCGGCAAGAGAAGGAAGTAGGCCTAAGCTCGATACCAGACCCGCCAAGAGGAGTCCGCCTGATTTCCGTTTGATTTTCATTACGAACCTCTGGACTAAGATCACGGATAAGCTTCCCCTCACTTCGTTGACGTTTCTTTCGAACCGGCGGACGGCGTTCCTTCCTTGGCGGCAGGATCCCCATTATCGAAATAAGAAGTATCCAAAATTCTTGCATAAATATAAGGGTTTGTATTCTCGCTTTGCACATGGATTTTGATTTTCTCCAGACCTTCGACATTGAAAACAAGCTGCTTTACGTCGTCATCCGGTTTAACGGCAAGCTTTTTCAGTATCGTTTGGGCCGTATTTGCAGCATTGTCGCTCGCGTTATACAGCGAAAATTCCACCTCGTGCTCCCCGGGGCTGACGACAGCGGCATCCAGGACAAGCCGTTTGTATTTCCGGTCGATGGTAAAAACGACGTCTCCGTATTGGTCGATCTTTAAAACCTCTTGAAACTGCTTGTTTTTCACCAGTGTTTCTTTGGAGTCTTTGGACAAAATCGCATAGATGTTGTCGATCTCCATCGGCATGGCAAAAATCGGCGTTTTTTCGGCAGGGCGGCCTCCGATATAAATTTTTTGGCTAACCGCGTCGTAGTCGATCTGTATTTTTAACGCCTCGGCCAAGGCGCGGACCGGCAAATAATTGCTTCCTTCATAATGAATCGCCGTCAGCGGGTTTCCGGATTCGTCTTTGGGCTGCCATAGCTCTCCTTTCAGCACAAACGATACGCCCCGGTTAAAAAAAGCGTTGATCGGCTCCAAATTGGCCGCGGCATAAGCGGATCCGTAAGAGCTTGCTATCACGGCGGCGACAAATACTGCAATCATAACCATCTTCTTATTTTTCACTTTCTTTTCATCCTTTCGTTATTGTATTCGGATTCATTGTAAAGAGCGGAGCGCTTCAAAAGCGCTTCAAGGTCCGCTTTGTCGCTTCAGCGCGTATCATCCTTGTGCATGTAAAAGAAGTCGATCCCTGCGGACCGACTTCTTTTATATATATGGAGTTGTGTTCATACAAAGTTTCACTTTCGCCAGTCAGTTATTCATTTCAAATAATGATCGATTTCATCCAAAATCTCGGGGGATACTTTTTCGGCTTGAGCGGCATCGGCTGCAAGAGGCGGCATTGGACGCGCCGCGGCTGCCGGGCAGATCACGTTTAGGTCGCGGCACCGTTCGAAATAAAGTTGTTTGCCCGACTTTCGGTAAAGCTCTTCATTCAACAAGTGCGCAGCGCTTCGTTGTTCCTGCGACCCGGGGTTCAGCTTCCACATCGCATAGCGAATGGATGCCTGTTCTTGCGGATCGGGATATTGCCCCTTCATCCGTTCCATCCGGTTCATCGCTTCTCCGGGACTGATCCGTCCTAAACCGGTGTTCAAATGCACCAGCAACACAAGGAGGTTGATCCCCATATCTTTCCGTTTGAGCCGGTTTGCGATTTGCAAAGCTTCTTCCGCTATCTCCGCAGCGCTTTCATACCGATTCTGGCGCTGCCTCAGTAAGCTCACGTAATACAGGGCTTCGCATTCGAAGTAGGGGGTTCGCAGCTTCTTGAACAGCCGAATCGAACGTCCGAGCAAGATATCGGCGTCTTCCAGCCGCTGTTGAGCCAGCAGGCAGCGTCCTTCATAACTGAGCATGATGGCCGCCACTCGCCAATCCTGGATCGCCACAGCTTCTTCGAGACAAAAAACGATGCAGGGCGTCGCCTGCGCGTAGTGTCCAAGATACCAATAGTACCGGCCCAACATCCCGTTGGCGTTGGCGAAGCCCATGCGGTCCCCGATCGAGCTGCTGATTTCCATTTTGTCCGCGATGAAGGCGTAAGCCCGATCCATCTCGTCCATGTCCATATAGATCATTGCCAGCAAACCCATCGCTTGCTCAATCGAATATTTGTCCTTATTTTCCGTTGCGACCGAGATTTGCTTCTTGATCCAGAAAATCGCTTGGTCGTATTCGCACTGGTCATAAAACAGATGGCCAATAATACCGAACAATCGACAATCCTCGCGGCCTTGATTTTCAGCATCGGCCAGCTCCATCCTTCTGTCCAAATAATATAGCACGTTGTTGTAGTTTCCCATGTAGTAGTGCAAAATTCCGAGCGTTGTATAAACGAAAGTCAGTCCGGAAGGATCGTCCGTCAACTCAAAGCAGCGCAGTGCCCGTTCCAAATAAACATTCGCTTCCTCATAGTTCCCCTGCAATCGCAAACAATTGCCCAGTGCCACGTCGCAGAGGGATCGTTCCCGGAGCGTTGCGGAGTTTCCCGAACGCTCCAGCCATTGCCTGTAGCTCTTCTCCGCTTCGATCCAATTGCCGACGATAATCCATGCTTCGCCGAGCTTCATCAGGTAAGGCAAAATTTGTTCGGACGGAAGCAGGAGGCAAAGCTTCCGGTAATATTTGATCCTCGTTTCGTTGGCGTATATATTTTCGGCGACAGAGGCGGCCAGCTCATAATAAGGAACGGCCTCTACGCCCATTCCGGCAAGCTCGAAATGATAGGCGATTTCCGCTGCGGCAGGCTCAAGCTGCCTGTGATGGAAAGCGATCAGCCCATGTGCGATTTGCAGGTGATACTGCCTTCGTCTGCTCTCGTTCTTCCGATTGTACGCGACACTCCTTACGATATCATGTGTAAAACCGTACTGCCTGTCCCCAAATTCCTGCATAATCTTCAGTTGCACCAGCTGCTCCATTTGTTCGAGGACCATCTCCTCTTTCATTTCCATTACAAGCGCCATAAGCTCCGCCGATACGGGTCTTCCGGCCGCGGCCGCGACCGAAATAAGCTGCATGCTATCGGGCGAAACCCGGCTTAACCGAGCTTCGACGACGGATTTCACCAAAGGCGAAAGACGATAGCTGCTCTTGCTCCTGCCCGTTTGCCATTCCCTCATCGTTTCCACAATGAACAGAGGGTTGCCTCCGGTGTCCGCGTATAAACCGGACGAATTCAGGTCCGCTAACGGAATGCCGACAATAGCGGCCATCAGCCGTTTCGTATCATCCTCGTTCAACGGAGCAAGCTCGATTTCCGTTATATTCCGTTCGATCCGAAGTCCGCTAAAAAAATGGCCGACGGCATCATCCTCGTACTCGTCGTTCCTCATCGTCGCGATCACCAACAGTTTCGCTTTGGAGCCGCTGCGAAGAAGATAGGAAATAAACTGCAAGGTTTCCTTGTCGCTCCATTGGATGTCGTCTAGGCAGAGCAGCAGCGGTTGTTCGGCAAGCAGCATCCGTTCTATCGCTTCATACCATTTGTTCAGCTGCCAGCTTTCCCGAATCGGCGTCGGCATCGGCAAGTCCGGAAATCGTTCGAACAACTCCGGCAGCAAGCGGGCCAGTTCCGACATCCAAACCGGATTCATCCGGGGCAACGGAAGGCTCCTGAGCCAGCCTGTCACGGGAGTATAGGCCAGCGAACGTACGGTCGGGTAGCACCCGGCAAATGCGGTTTGAATTCCTTGGCTCTCTACCCATGCCTTAAATTCGAGAGCCAATCGAGTTTTGCCGATCCCCGTCTCTCCCTTCAGCAGCAGCATGGAGGTCCCCCCCTCCTTGGCTTGCTGCCAAACGCTCAGTATGCTTCCCCATTCGTCGATTCTGCCAATAAGCGGCGTTTGGCTGCACCCGGCTGCCGCCTGATAATCGCCACCGTTCTGTAACAGCTTTCTATACAGCTGCAAGGTCTCTTCCGCGGGAGCAATCCCCAGCTCGGTTTTCAAAACGCGGCTCAACTGCTCATACACTTGCGCAAAACCTGCCATATCCTTGTTCAAGGCGTTCAGCCGCATCAGTGTACGGTACGTTTCCTCCCTGAATTTGTTTTGGATCAGCAGTTTATTCGCGAAAACCAGGGCCGACGAGAACTCCCGCTGACTTTCCAAAATAGCAACAAGCTTGTCGAGTACGTTCAAATACGTTTGCGCCAGCAATTCCCGCTTCTCACTCAGCCATTCCTCGTAAAATCCGGGCAGAAGCTCGCCCCGGTACAGCTCTTCTGCTTTGAGCAGCTCGTAGAGTGTGTTTCCTTGCGCCGCCTGTTCAAATTCACGCACATCCGATCGGCAGGGCAGCTCCTGCTTCCAATGCATGTACGCGGTTGTAACTGTAATATATTGGTCGATTTGAGGAAGGCATTCCCGGAGATCGTGAATGAGTTTCCGCAAGTTGGAAAGGGCTTGTTTCTCGGTGGAATCCGGCCAAAAATCAAACGCAATGCGCTTCCTGCTTTGCGGCATGTCATAAGTAAGGATCAAGTACGCCAACAGCAGCACTGCCTTTTTGCCGGGAATTTCCATGACGGCCGCATCGTCGAGGGCGATTCTCAAACTGCCCAATAATTGAAAGCTGTAGCCTGCCAAAATGATGCCCCCTTATCCATTTAGCATGGTTCGGCCTCTGCCTGCTCTTCATTCAAACTTATCTTAAACAGTCATCCTGTCAATAGACTGGAAGGACTAACATTCGCCGATGGCAGACGCGGCGATCGAAATCTAGCACGGATCGCGTATGGCGTTATGACCGTCTGAACAGAACCGTGCGGCTTCTTCTGGAGGAAGCGCGTGAAGAGGAGGACATCGCTCGGATCGAGTTGCTGCTGAAAGTTTCGAATGCGCCTGGTATTGCCGCCAATCGGACGCCTCCTGCCGGACTCCGAAGCGGCGGCGACAAGCAGCCGCGCCAACAGCCCTCCCTTTCCGGCACGCTGTCCAACTTTGACGAATCCGCCCAAAATAAGCTGCTGTCGGCATTGGACGCGCCTGGTCCAAACAGCGTGGAGACGGCGCTTTCCTGGTGGCGCAGCAAAATATCGGAGCCGGGAACGTCCTCCGATGCGTGGCACCTTCACCTGCTGTAAGTCTGCTACCTGATCGTGCGCCGCGCAGAAAGGGGCGATAATCGGGGAGGAAAGCGCGAAACAGTAATAGCGGAAATACATACCGTTTCCAGTATTTCCGGATGGATGAACGAATCTGCCCATTAAGTGAGCGAAAGGCTGCCGATCGTGTCGACAGCCTAATAATGGCGCTTTTTGAACAAACGTTGACGACTCATTCGGCATGGCTAGGCAAGCAGAGACGATGTGTGCTGCCGAAGAGAGGGATCGGCCTAGCGCAAGTCGTAATAGTACTTTGTCGTTAAATCTCTCGTCCGACATTCATGACCGTTCTATACATTTTTTCTGCTTCAACAGGACTTTCTTTTGCCGTCACATGCTGCGGGATTATCCGGCAAACTTGAACCGGCCCGCCGAATACAGCCGACCTATACTTTTCCACATGCTGCTTGGGCAAGGAGCGGTTATAATAGCCGGGTACATACTTATTGATCATTTCCTGAAGTACACGGGTGGCTTCTTCCAAATCTTTGATCGGCTCTGCTTGTCCAAATATCATTACGCTCATATAAGCCGTATCCGTTTTCGCAGGTACCGGATCCGTAATGGTTCCGTATTCCTCACATACCGTAAAGCATACCTCTGGATTTGCACTCATGACCTGATTACGTCTTCCATCTCCAGCTCCGTGAAAATAGAGCTTCCCCTCAGTCCATACATAATTAAGCGGTACAACATAGGGCAGGTTCCCATCAACCAACCCAAGATACCCAATTCTCGCTTGGTGAAGGAAATTTTCAATTTTCTCTTGATCCTGGCATTCCCTGATCTTGTAACGAACCGAATCCATTTCAAAATCTCTCCTTCATTCATAAGATATGATATTCATTCCACTCCAATTGTCCTAACTCCGATACTCTTCTTGAGTGCAGCAACGACCAGATTGCAAATACCAGTGTTATTACGATAATATAGCAGTGAATGGATTGTGTTTACACATCCAAACATCACGGTTATATGCAATCCATAATTAATATTATAATGATTGGAGCTTCTCTATTTGGAGGTGTGCACGATGATGAAAGTAATTCGTACTGATAAGAGACCGATCTGGCAGCAATTGCTTGATCAAGCGATTCATAATATTACAAGCGGAATCTGGGCCCCAGGAGAATTGTTGATTCCTTCCCGCGAACTCGCTCACTTGGTAGGTGTCTCTCGCTCAACTATACAGATCGTCTACGAGGAATTGCTAAGTCGAGGCTATACGGTTACATCTCGCCGAGGAGGAACGCGAGTTAGTAAATGGAATCAAGTCACTGAGTCTACGAAGGAAATAATAGAATACGGCCCCATCCCCCCCTCACTTCCCTTGTTGAACTCGGCGGTCGATCAATTACATGACTGGTTCAGAGGCAAAGAACATGGAGAAGTGGATATTGATTTTAGTCCCCATGAACCTTATTTGGATGGACAATTTCAAAAGAACTGGCGACAATCGCTTCTCCACGCATCCGCTGCAATGGATTTATCAAGCTGGGCTTACGGTAATCCCTATGGATTCACACCATTACGCGAGCAAATTCAGCGTTATTTATCACTTGAACGAGGAATCCATATCCAAACCAATCAGATTCTGTTGACCTCAGGAGCTCAGCATAGCATTGACTTAATCGCACAATCGCTTCTATCAGATGGGGACACTGTCTCTGTAGAAGATCCCGGTTTCCCAGCTGCCTGGATGGCGATGAAATATAGGCGTATGAATGTGTTGCCTGTTCCCGTTGATGAATATGGTCTTGTGGTTGAGCGTATTCACCCACAATCCAATCTGATCTTCGTGACCCCTTCGCACCAGTGCGCGGTCGGGGTCGTTATGTCGGAGCCGCGTAGGCAACAATTGCTGCATAAGGCCGCTCAAGAACAATTTTGGATCATTGAGGACGATTATGATAGTGAATTTCGATATCGTGGGGAGCCGCTTCCAACTCTGTTTAGCCAGGCATCTAAAAATACCTTGTACCTCATGAGTTTTTCTAAAATGATTGCTCCAGGCATTCGTATTTCGGCTATCGTTGGCTCTGTAGAGGCAATTGCTCAACTAGCCAGGGTCCAGGAGCTGACTTACCGTCATCTGCCGATTATGGATCAGCTGACACTAACCCACTTCATCAAGAATGGGCATTTTATGCGCCATATGAGAAGAGTCAGAAATGTGTACCGACGAAGGCACGAAGCCATGACAAAGGCTATTATGGCTAGCGGCTTAGGGGAGCGTTTCACACTAAGTGGAGTAGAAACGGGATTGCATATGTTACTTGAAGCTGAAGAGTCATACGACGAAGAAACCGTGGCAAAGTTAGCTCTTCAAAAGGGAATGCGTGTATATCCTCTTGGACCCTATTGTTTGGAAAGCAAACGAAAGGGATGGGTGTTGGGGTTTGCAAAAGTAGATGAAGCATCGATTGAGCAGGGGATTCATCGTCTTGCGAAGTTGATCTTATAGGGTCATTTCACAAACTAATTCACTGGCCCTCTACGCTCTTTTCATCCAAAAATTTATGATAAGGTTCAGCCTGTCACAATTAAACTAAGAAGAGTAAAGGTGTCGTACTGTGCATGGCGATTGCACGTCGATTTGCATCAAAATAGTTTCTAATGATAATTCCGATTTCACAGCGTTATCCTTATTGAATTAATAAAGCGATATATCAACCTGGGTATGCTTCACTCGGAAAAGCCCACTCTATTCTTTTCATTCTGCGTCGTTCAACAACCTCGTAGTCAATGGCGATTTCGTTCTTTGAAATAATTGGATTTTGAAGGTGAAATAAAAAGCTCCCTTTGGACCGTAACCAAAGGGAGGCTTTGTTAGTTTACTTAATGAACGCTTTAATAAAGTTTGTGAAGATTGTGGCGACACTTGCTCTATCGGCATTTGCCTTCGGTGCAAATATGTTTTCACCTACACCGCTTATAATACCGTAGCTTTGGATCCGTGTCACAGCATCTTTTGCCCAGTTGCTCACTGTACTTGCATCTGCAAAATCCGGCTGGCTCGTGCTGGCCAGTATAATGCCCTTATGCTTTATATAGTTGTTCAGCATTAGAGCCATTTGCTCACGAGTGATTTGTGCATCAGGGTCAAATCTTCCATTGCCTACGCCTGAAACAATTTTCTTATCTGTTGCCCAAGCGGCTGCCTTGCCATACCAAGCATGAATGTCAACATCGATAAATTCGGATGTCTTGTAGCTTGAAAGGTCTGCTCCCTCCATATTCGCAAGTACCAATACAAACATGGCTCTTGTCATTGTCATATCCGGAGCAAATATGCCATCGCTTACTCCGCTAAAGAGCTGGCGAGCTGTAACGAAGTCCACTGCCCCTGCATACCACTTTGTGCTTTCGACATCCGCAAACTTTACTTTATTGTAGCCAATAACATACCTTGAGAAGTGGCTAAGCGTCATCTTGACTGTACCAGTTGCAGCATCAAATCTCGCCAGTACCTGTTGAAGATTTCCGTTATCGTCCAAATAATAGACGACAATTGCGTTTGCATCTTCTCCTGCTTTTAAACTGTACGGAACTTCAACGGTTGCATGACCGCCATTGAAATTCGACAGCTGGTCATCGCCGCTAGTTACCGTAAAATCATATACCGGTCTGTCCGCAACTTTTTCCAGGATAGCTGCAGGCACGGAAAGTGCCCCCGGATCTACAACACTTGCAGAAACTTTCACATCCGCCTTGGCTGCTCCCGCAATTGTTTGTAGAGCCTTGCTGTCGAAGGTGATTGCTGCAACAGGTGTTGAAATCGCAAGTGATTCTGTCTTGCCGTCGGCTACCGCTCCTATAGAAAGTTTTGGAATAGTCAATTCCACTGCCTTTGCATCGGCCGGAGCTACTACCTTGATTTCCACTTTGCCGCTTGCAGCTTCCGCGAATGCAAGTGCATCTGCCACTGCTTTTTCCGTTACGGTGGCATAAGCTGTGCTGCCTGTAGCGGTTTGTTTAACTTCCATTGTAACTGTGATGCTGTTATTTTCCGTTTCGGACGGTTCCGGCTTTGGAGTTACGGTTCCATTGTTATTGCCGCTGCCCCCGCTGTTATTGCTGCTACCGCCGCTACTATTGTTGTTACCCTCACTATTATTGCTTCCGTCGTCACTACCATTGTCGCTGTCGCCGCCGCTTGGCATGTTTTCATACCCGGCTTTCAATGTAACCTGGCTTGCCGGCATCGCAAATGCAAATGGATTTGCTGTGTAACTTTCATTTGCTAGACCTGTCGCTGTCCATTTTACAAAGCGTTGTCCGTTTGGAACAGAAGCCTTTACCGTAACCTGCGAGTCTTGCTTAACCTGTGCAGGACTGCTTACCGCAATTCCATCTACGGTAATAGTGCCTCCATCCACAGTCAGGGCAGAGACTTTCCTGTCTTCTACTGTCAAAGGTATGGTGTATACAGTGGAGTTCAAATCTGCAAAGGTTATAACAAGGTCATATGTCCCTGGAACTAAATTACCATACTCGGGAAGCTTGTTTATGTCATCATATGCAATTTCAAGCCGTTCCGGAGGTGCGCCATAGCCTGTGCTTGGGAACCAATAGCCGCCGGCGGCATCAAGAACCAGTGCATTGTCCTTCATGATCTTCACGCTGTTTACAGCTTTCCGCCAGTTTTCCGGTTGGATTCCCAAAGCGCCGCTGCCAAAGTCTACCGTTACCCAAATATGCGCTTCAACAGCCCTGTTGTAATATGCACTGGTTGAGACAAGGCTTGGAGCAACGCCGGAAGTAGCGTCGGACAGCTTGAAGGTGACGTCAATCGAGTGTACGGCGGTAACATTGTCAAAAATAAATTCGCCTGCCGCTGCCGCCGCCTTGTTTTCCACTCCGTCAACTTTTACGGTGTCGATTTCAAAATATTTGTTTGGAGTGAAGGTGAACTTCTGACTTTGTCCGCGCTCGACCAAAACATAACCGTTTGGAGAAATGGTCCCGCCCGTATTTGCCGTTGCTATTACGGTCACGAAGTTATCTTCCGTTCCCCCGCCAACATCAATAGCTCGGGGTACGGGTACGTTGTTTGTTGCATCCCAATCCCAAACCTTGGTAAAGTCCCATCCCAACGCCTCGAAAGCTGTTTTTTGCGCAAGTTCAGAAGCCGTCTTTCCTACAAAAGCTGCGGTGATTCCTGTAGGCAGCCCACTTGTGCTTAACTTGACACTGTCATAGTAGTTGACTTGATTCGGGTCGATGATTGGCCTGCTGCCGGACCAATAGCCTGCTATTTTACCAGGTGCAGCCTCGTATACTGCATTGGACACCGAATTGCCAGTAAAGGTTTGGAGCAGACTGCCTGAAGAACCGCCCATATCACCTACAACAGCACCGAAATATTGACCTCCGACAAGCCCTGTGACCGTACCCTTCACATAGTTATTAAGAATAACTTTTCCGGTTGTCGTATCTCTTTGGGTAAGCGGCGAACCTGAACCGTTCCAATTTGTACCTCCGATCAAGCCGCCAACCGTATTTCCATAAACTTCTGCGGTTACGGAGGAATTTTGCACAGTGCCCGCATGGAGCAAACCTACAATACCGCCCGTATAGCCGGCACCGGTTACTTTTCCATCCACATAGCTGTTTTCAATCGTGCCGATAGAAGTTCCCGCAATGGAACCCGTGCTATTGACGCCGGTAATATCTACATTCACCAATTTTACATTGGCCACTCTGCCGCCTGCACCTATATAAGCAAATAAGCCAGTGTTATTGTTGCCGCTCAATATGTTTAGATTTCGTATCTTATAACCTTTTCCGTTGAATGTGCCTAGAAATGGAGTTGGAGTGGCGCCGCCACCGATTGCGGAAAATGACACGTCTTTCATATCGATATCCGCCGATAACTCGTATTTTCCGTCGATCGGATAGGCGGGTGTGCCAAAACCTAATGAAAATGCGACCAACTCGCTTGCTGTTCCTATTTTTACAGCTGTTGTCCCGCTGCCGGCAAGAGGTGTGACTTTAGCCGTGGCCAAGCTTGTTGCGACTCCGTTATAAAACCCTGTTCCCGTGGCGACGGAGCGCAAATACAAACCTACATCCGCCGTTTTGATCGAATAATTCGATGAAGCTTCTCCTGCGATGGCTGTCCACGTCGTGCCGTCTGTTGAGCGTTCCCATCTGAAAGTAGCGGTAGCGCTTGATGGAGTAACGGATGCATTCAGGGTTTGTCCTTCTTTAGCAATCCCTGTAACCGCAACATTCGTTATCGTCAACTCGTTGACGTCCTGCGGGACCTGAGGATAACTCCATGCCGACAAATCGGGAGTACGCGGTTTGTTTGTAACAAGTGCGTTGCTATCCCCGGTTACCAGAGTTCCATTGGAATCATATCCCTTGCTCGTCACTCTGATTTCGCTTGGTGAAATTGAAATATTCGAGAATCCTGGTCCTATTGCTCTTACATCCACATACGCAACGTTTGCAGGGTCTTTTGTGTAATAGGTTCCGCGTCTGTCGTTATTTCCGGAATAGCTTGTGATATAGGTTGTTCCGTTGCCGTAAGTCTGTGGCTCAATGATTGCGCCATTGGCATACAGCTTCGTGCGGACATAGAGGTGGTCGTGTCCCATAAGCACCACATCGACTCCCGCTTCATCAAAAGCGCTTGTCCAGGATGCGACAGGGTTTGCCATACGGTATCCGAAAAGAGATTTGTGTATGACCGCAACACGCCATTTGGTCGGGTTTTGTTTAACGACCGACTTCATCCAATCCTGCTGCGCTTTGATTTGCGCGGCGTTGTTCTGGTCCTGGTAATCCATCATTAAGAAAAGGGTATCGCCATAAACAAAGTAGTAGTTGCTAGACTCAAACTGCATCTTGTCCATACCCGCTACCATTCTTTGAGTACCGTCGCCTCCGCCGTAATATGACGCGCCGTTTTTAGGCGGATTGTAGCGTCCCAGCAGGTTTTGCAACGTGGGGTCCACCGGGTTCCAGCTGTTGTTCGGCGCCCAGCTATTGCCCGCACCGTCGTACTCATGATTTCCTGTCCCCATATACAGCGGAACACGCGCGAACGTATCGGCGTTTGACTCAAAAAAACCGTCCCATTCCGAGGTGTCGAACCCATAAGTAACCTGGTCGCCCGAGCTCAGAATAAACGCAGCATTCGGGAAATCAGTAAATGCTTGGTTGAGAGCTTTGTTGTTGTGATTGACTTTATTGTTACTTGCTGCATGAACGTCAGTAACCCAGTTAAAATTAAATGTATCGAGATTGCTGGCAGGAGTTGTAAAGCCGACCGGCGATTCTACGCTTGTAACATTCGTCGAACCGTCACCGACGGAATATACATATTCCGTGCCAGGCTCCAGTGCGGCCGTTTCCGCCTTATGGCTTTGTACCGGCGCAACAGAGTACGCAGTCCCTGCACTATTATAGTTAGCTTTTGAGATGGCGCTTGAAAGGTCTACCGCGTTATTGGTTCCTACAGCAACATTGGTAAACTTTCCGCCATTGCTTTCAAAGTCCGATTTTTTGGCATAATACAGTTGCGTTGTCTTAGTTGTTACTGGCGTTACCCAGTTAAATCGTGCGATATACTTGCCTGACTCTTGTTTAAAGGAGTCGAACAAGTAGGTTACGGAGGTAGGCGCTTTGCCTCCGCCTGTCGGTTGGGTGATCTTATTCCCTGATTTGGTAATGGTGAATTCATCGATGACACGGAAAGGATTTTCAGAGCCTGTAGCTTTATAGTACGCTTTATAGATTATCGCATTGCTAGTAACCTCCACCTTGCTGTACACGCCTGGTGAGTAGATGGCCCCGCCGCCCGTGCCGGTTTTGTTTATGCGAAGGTCATAAAAATAGTCATTCCAGGAAGTGTCACGGCTGGTGTCCAGACTGTAACCATAATTGTAAACCGATCCGCCTATGACATAGGTAGGTGCTTCGCCGAATTTTGCTTTTTCAAAGCTTCCTGTACCTGGCGCAGTAGAAGTTGTCTTTAAAGTGGTTCTAGCATAGGCATGCTCATGACCGTTGAATACCAAATCCACGCCTGCATCGGTAAGTTTTTTACCTGTTACATTGTCGATTTGATAGTGACTTGAACCCGGGTCATAGGGTGGAACATGAAGATATGCGATTTTCCATTTCTTAGTGGTTTTCGCAGCCTCATCCGCCAAAAATCCCCATTGAATGGCGTTGTCAGCGGAAGAAGCAAAAGAATTAAGAGAAATAAACAAGGCGTCTCCATATTCAAAGGAATATACTGTTCCATCTGCAGCTGAAGACAGTCCGCTTGGTTTCCGCAAAGATGTATGGTTAAATCTTGCTTTATACTGTACAAAATCTCTGTCATAGGATGCACCGTCATGGTTACCCGGGGTTGCCATGATTGGCAGCGTATCTAAAAGGTTTTGGGCTGCATCAAAGAAATACTGCCATTGGTCAGAAACATGCCCATCCTCTACCACATCGCCCATATGAAGAAGAAACGCAGCATCCGGTTCATTTGCCTTAATATAGTCGTATAACTTAGCTGTATTGTCAAACGCGCTTACGGATGTCCCCTGTGTATCAGGGGTGATAACAAAAGAAAACGGTTTCTTGCCGTTAGAATCGACAGGAGACGTAAAGCTGGCGGTAGCACTATATCCGCTACTTGCGTTGCCAACTTTATAATAATACTTTGTTCCAGGAGTAAGATCCTGAACAATAACATTAAAGGAATGGATAGCTTTAAAGCCAGTCCGCCTATTCTCAGGAAAAATATCTGTGGCCACTGGAGAGCTCATTGTTGCGCTTTTTATTACACCACCAACCAGGTCGGATGATGTGCCATAAATAATTTCTGAATTATTCACCGTCGGATCCGTTACCCAATTAAAACTCATCGCCGATTTGCCTGCTTCTGCCCCCCCGGCTATACTCATTGCAATTTGTGACGGAATGGCCGCAGGTGCTGCCGCACTTGCTGTCATAGGTGCTGCAAGTCCAGAAATAACTAAAAGCACTGCTAAAATTGCCGAAATTAGTTTTGACGCTGATGTTCTGTGCACTTCAAGCAGATCTCCTCTCAATTAGATATACGGCCATTATGATCACTGTATATTAAATCTAATCGAGTATTATTTTAAGATTGTGTTAATTCTTATATGATTATTATTTAAAAATAACCGCCTTCCAAGAAGGGCGGTTATTTTTGAATAATCCATACTTTTCGGGATAACTTGCATAAAATCGTTTCGGTATCCGTTGTGCTGCGCGACTGCCGCTAGAAAGCTAGAAAGGCATGTTAGCCGGCCTTTTCAGAGCCGGCATTCTTATCGGCCCTAATCGAATTCCTCACGGATGTCGATTTCCAGATCCGTTTGTTCGTCAATCTCCCCGCCCGGACGATGGAAACCTTTCAGTCGATCGTGCAGCGCTTTGGCGCTTCGGAGCAGCGAATCGCCACCCGCATCGATTGTCCGAATACGAACCTGATGCCCGTCCAGCTCGATCAAGCGAAAGCACGGACGGCAAAAGGCCGCGGCCGTCTGGATAAACCGCCACTGTCCTTGATGGACAACCGAATGCGTATGGGTATGGCCATTAAAATAAAACCCGGGACCGCCGCGCTCCCTCAGAAGCGGACGCATATCCTGATACGGCATGAATGGTCGCTCCCCGCCAGGCGAGCCGGAGGTCGTTTCGGGTACCGGATGGTGACCGAAGACGAGGATCGGCTTGTCCATCGAACGGGGTATTTGTTCACGAAGCCAGTCCCACTGCTCGGCATCCAGCCCCCAACCGTGCAATTCCGCTTCTTTGGTCGTATCCAAAAAAACGAGAAGCGCTTCGTCGGTTTCCATAGCCCCGTACCTCGGTTGGCCTGTTACGGTCAATAGCTCGCTTTTGGGCATCGAGAGGACATCGTGATTTCCGAGAACGCTGCGGAATGTTGCGCCCGCGTCGTCGAAGTACTGCTGGAGGCTCTCGAATTCTTCGGCAAGTCCCATATGGGTTAAATCTCCGATCGATATGTAAAGGTCGGCCCCGTTGTCCAGTATCGTCCGCACATAATTATCGAAAAAAGAGTCCCTGTCATTAAGGAGCGGCGCGTTATCGTCCGTGGAGGCGAAATAATGCAAGTCCCCTATCAAAACAATCTTCAACATGTCGGCATACCCCCATGTTCTATGCTTACTTTGATATTTGCCTACTGCGAGGCGCGGTAGATTGGCGTACGATAAGCTCGGTCGGCACTTCCATTTTTCGACGCTCCTGCATCGGATCCTCGATCACCGAAACGATCAGGCCCGCCGCTATTTTCCCAAGCTCGTATTCGTGTTGGACGACGCATGTTGGCGGAATTCTGGAGAAGCCGGACAACTCATAGTCGTCGAAAAACACGACGGACAGCTGCTCCGGTATACGCAGGCCCATCTCTTCCGCCACTTGTATGACATTCAAGCCGATACCCGTGTTGACGGCAAATATGGCGGTCATATCCGAGTTTTTCTTCAAAAATGTCTGAAGCCCTTTTTTCACTTCGTCGTCGCAGCGGCCGGTATGCATGATGCAGTTCACATCCCCCATAACCAGATGGCTGTCCCGAAGCCGATGCTCGACCGGAACGCCGTGATCGGCCAAAGCGGATTCATAACCGGCCAGCCGATCTTCGATGCTGCTGACTCCCCTATGCGGGGGAGAGAGAAAGCCGATGCAAGAATGACCCAATTGGATCAAATGCTCGACGGCGCTTCTCGCTCCCAGAAAATTGTCCGAAACGACACAGTTCAGGTCCAACCCTCGCAAATACCGATCGATCACAACCAAAGGGAAATGATCCAACGTAAGCCGAAGCACTTCTTCGCTGTAGGCGTCTCCCTCCACAGGGTAAATGATAACCCCCGCCACTTGAAGCTTTAGGACCTCCTCGATCACCTTCTTCTCCATATCGCGAGAGCCGTTCGTTTTGCAGAACAGCAGCCGGAAGCCCAGCCGCGCAAGCTCCTCCTCGATTCCATTGAGCAGATTCAGCATGCGGGTGGAGAAGGCCGTGGGCAACAGACAGGCGACCAGTTTCGGCCGTTCATGCCGCTCTTGGCCGGAGACGTCGCGGAATACGAAAGACTCTCCGGCATAATGGGGGGAAATATACGACCCTTTGCCCTGGATCCGATAAATGAATCCTTGCTCGATAAAGTCATCCAGCGCATTTTTGACCGTCAGCCGGCTGACCCGAAATAATGCGGACAGCTCGCTTTCCGAAGGCAGTTTGTGATCGGCCTTCCAGTTCTGTTTTTTCATTTCGTCCAGCACGTATTGCTGGATCTGTTTGTACATCGGAACCTTCTTGACAGGCCTGCTCATCTTCTCATCCTTTTCGACCAACTTATATATATAAAATATACAAGTTTACAAAATCTTATAAGCAAGAAAAACAAATCTCGATTGATTTACATAAATACCAGATATATATTGATATCGAGGCTAATGAAAATGAAGTATTCACGCCCCTAAGACGTATATTATCAAATATACAAGTTAATATCAAGATGAGGTGATCAGGGTGAGACAAGGATTTCTGGCGTTAGGCTTGATTACGGTCACAGCCGTTTTGGTTGCAGGCTGCAGCGCTGCCGGCTTCCATTCAGACAATGCGCAGGATGCCAAGAAGCTGACGAAAGGCTTCCAAAGAGGCCCGACGTACCCGGAGCGTCCCGGGGTCGGCTTGCAGGTTGACGCCCACATCCTGTCCGTCACTTCAGCCAGCAAGCATAAGCAGGAAGCTTTCCAGGTGCTCGCGACGGTCGTTTCCGACGAGGTTCAACTGGATATTGCCAAGAAAGGCAAAATTAGCGCCTTGAACGATCCGAAGATTCAGAAGGCGTTCGGGGAAAACTTGACCTTCGTCAATGGAAAAAACCTGCAGGCTGCTTTTAAGACAAAGCCAGCCGAAACGTTTGTAGCCACTGAATATATTAACGATGCCAAAACGGAAATACGGGCCGCCTTTAAAGAGGTTACCGAAAAGGGAAAGGACATTAATACCGCGCTCCGCGAAGCCGAGGAAAAAACAAATTTGAAAATCCAGCAAAAGGAAGCGGCAAAAGTCGTGAAATAATGTTGCAAGGAAGCGGTTGGCTGTTGGGAATCTGCGAGCATTGAGATTGGATTAAACACCATGATCTTTTTTTAAATCTCCGCATGCACTCCTATTGAGTTATACAAGGATTAAGCGCATATGTTTATGTCGAGGCCTTTCCGACACAAACATATGCGCTTGAAATAAAAATTCCCAATGCGTCAGGACGAGACGCGATTCACGGGGTGCGGATGCCGATCGTCAAGCCGGGCTCACTCCAATTGCCGACCTTATCCCCGGCCTTTACGGTAAATGCATAATCCGAACCTAGCTCCAGCCCATTGACGGTATAGTTGTATACGCTGCCCACGACAGTGGATAGCATCCGGTTGGCTTCGTATACCCGATATTGCGTTACGCCCGTATTGTCCGTAGCCGGAGTCCATGTCAGCAAGACCGACGCAGAGCTTCCATACGTGGCGGACAGCACGCTTCCATTCGGCCAAGTCGGAGCAACCGCATCTGCCGGAACGACACTGAAATCGTCAAAATAGCCGGAAATGCCTCCGTCCAACACGGCTAGACGCAGCGATGTGCGGCTTCCGCTGTTCACGACAAGGCTGAATCGCTGCCAGTCGCCTCCGGTATGACCGATAATCGCCTGCCCGATTGTGGCCTCCTGCATGTCCAGCACTTTAAAGACGGCGATTTTGCTGGATATGCCGCTATTGTTCGTATTCGCATAAAGCGAGAAGACGTAATCCGTGTTAGGCAACACTCTAATGTCCTGACGTACTCCTCGATATCCGCCCTTGCCGGTCAGCATCAAGGACCTGGCGCCGCCTGCGGTATGATTTTGTCCGGTCGTATAGGCAAAAGGAGATGCAGGATCGCCGTAACCATAGGACCACGGCCAATTACCGGCAACCGGTGCTTCGAAGCCGGGGTTCAACAGCATGTTGACTGGCCCCGGATCTGGAGCAGGACCGTGCGCAGCCGCTTCCGGATATTCGAACGCGCCAATATCCGGATAACCGACGTATAGCGGATTCCCCCAATAATCCCGGCTTCCATTGTCCGCGATCGGCTTGCCCGCGTTGATAGCCGGCGAGGCCGCCTGCAGACGGTAGCCATCCACCCCTGTCTTGAAGTCGCTTCCGTAGCCCGGGCTTATGAATAGCGGATCGGCCTTGACCGGATTCGGGTCGTCAGGTAGGACGCCGATTCCCGTATACAGATTGGAATCGTACATAAAGTCCGGCTGATACGCTCCGCCGGCAACCGCGAAAATATTGTTCCACAGCTTAGCGCCCTCCCCGTAGCCGGTAAACCCGTCGCTACCGATCCTTAGTATGCAGTCCGGACAATAAATGTCGTTATTGTACACGTATGTTTTCTCTGGCGCCCGTATTTTCATTTCGCCGCCGGCGTCGTTCTGGCTAATGTTGTACCGGATAATATTCGCCTGGAGAGGTGCGCTGTCGCGGTATGGTGTCAACTCCTCCGTCACCAGCAAAAATCCGCCCTGATTGTCCCGGCTGTAATTGTACTGGAAAATAATCGTGCCGCCGTTTCTGACATCCGCGTCCAGCCCTTGCCCGTCAGTGATTTCTTTGACCGTCCGGGCCACTTCGTTGTATTGGAATATGGCGTCTTCCACGCAAGTCGGGAACATGCCGGCAATCCAACGGAACCCCTGACCGTTTATACCCGCATCGAGCACCGTATTGGATTCGACTAACACGTTCTTGGCCTGAGCGACGATGATGCCGTCCCGCCCGGTTTTGTTGACGACATTGTTGCGGAATACGAGGTCCCTGGAGGTTCCCGGGGAAAAGTGGAATATCCCTCCCCCCGTCACATCGTGCACATGGTTGCCGTCGATTTCCAGATTCTCGAAAACGCCGGAAGCTTGAATCGCCGCCGACCGCCACACATCGCCGTCCAAATAATTATGGATCCCTTTGACATGATGAACATCCATATTGAGGATGCGGATGCCGCGCATCGGCGGAGCGGCCGGGTCCGAGCCGGTGCCGTGAATGTAGATGCCGCTGCGCAATGCAGCCTGTGCCGAATCATTGGTTACTTCCAAGTTCTGAATCGTCCAATACTCCTGCATCGTCAACTCGATCGCGGCTCGGGTGCCGTTACCCATAATTAGCGGCTTGCTTCCGACGCCATAGCTGTCGATCGTAATGGGTGCAGCCGCCGAGCCCGAGCCGGCCGGTTTCAGTGTGCCTGTCCAGGCGCCGCCGGCCTTGAACAAGATGCGGTCGCCGGACGAGAACGTCGTCGCGTTTACTTTGCCGAGCGACTTCCATGGCGCGTCCGAATTCGTTCCCGGGTTAGCGTCGTTGCCGTCAAACGAATCGACATAATAGACAGTTCCCGTCACGCTTTGCTGCTGCTCCCGGCTTTGCGCCGACGAAGGAGATGCCTCGCGTATCGTCGACAGGCTGGCTGTCAGCAGCGCAACCATCAACGGGAAGACGATAAGGCGGATAAGCTTGTCGTTCATGTTCATCATTCTCCTTTGCTCACATATCGATCCGGTTATAGACAGGCTCGTTGATTCGGATCTGTGCCTGGCGGACCCGTTTCATCACCTCCTCCTCGTAGCGCCGATCGAGTAGAAGCGCTTTCATGTTCGTCTTTGCTTCGTCGAAAGGAATGTACCCTTGCACGGTTTTCTCCACGCCTCCCAACAATGTGAACACTCCGCTTTCTTCGATTACCGCGCTGACCTCGCTACCGGAGAGCTTGCGGGCCGCTTCCGTTACGAGTGGGCTGTACTTCGTATCGTTAGCTAAAGTTGAATCGTCAATGGTCCGTCTGCCGACAGTCCAATTTTTGGAAATTTCCGAACTTTCCGGTCCGTTAGCTTGCAGCGGCGGCTCTACCGCCCCCGATTCCAGCCATCGAATCCTTAGCCCGTTCATGGCTGTACGGAGGTTTTCCGTACCGGCGGCGTCGCCGTATGGAAAAGGTACGGAAACCACCTGGACGTGAATGGCATCCTCCTTTTTGTACAATTCCTCCTTATGCCGTTCATAGTAGTCATGAAGCTCTCTGTCGGAAGGAGCGATGCTTGGGACAAGCTTCTTCTTCAACTCCGCCGCGAGGTTGCCGAATACGATATCGTAATAAGGAAGCTTCTCATATCGTGTAGGACCGTATACGATCAAATTCCGGCTTGCCGCTTTCGCCCTGCTTGCATTCTCCTCCTCCCACCGACGCAGGAAGGCCGGATATCCGATCTCCTGCACGACGCCCTCTTGCTTCGCCCATAGTTGCTGAACTTTTATGGTTGCGCTTTCATTAATGGCCGCCATTTTCAGCTTCTGAAGGGGCACTTCCCCGCCGTAGCTGCTTGTCCAAAATTGCGAGCTGTCCCCAGCATTGTAGGATTGCTGAAAGTAGCGGTAAATTTCGGCCCGACGGGCCGTCATGATCAGCCTGAATTCCGCGACCGTGACTGGCTCTCCATCGATCATCGCCACGACCGCACGCTCTCCGTCCCCGAGGAACGACGATCTTGATTTTCCTATAATAACGATTGCCAATAGCAATGCCGCGGACACCAAAGCCGTTATCCAAACACCCCGACTGACGATTCGCTTCATATGCCGTCCCCTGTCTTTGCAGATTGTATTCGACTTTTCACGAAACGCCGACGATCTTTCACCGGCGCTGTCTGAGGCACATGCGTTCGGTTGCACGAAATCGACTTTTTTGCAAACGAATTGAAGACCGGATTCATTTTCGTATGGTAAACTGAACTTGACTATTATGGGATCTTAAACGAAACGAATCGGAACATTTCGCAGATGAGGAGGATTTCCATGCACTTGCGCAAAATCGATTTTTTGGATTTTTCGAAGGAGCAAGGCAAGGAAAGCGGAGGAGGCATTCATCCGTATCCGGAAATTTTGTTCATTCTGGAAGGGACAGCCCGGCTTCAGTGGATCGACCGCGACTATACGGCTACCTCCCCTTCCTTATTCCTGCTGCCGCCCAACACCCCGCACATGCTGTCCAACAAATCGGACTATTGTCGTTTTGGTTTCATAGAGTTGGATATGGAGGGATCGTCCAGTTTCCCTAATCTTGAGCAAGCCTATTTGTGGAATGGCATGCAGCCGGCGAACCCCGCGCAATGGCCGGCAACGGTTTTAATTTACGAAACGGCCCTGCAAATTCGAGACAATCTGAGCCCGAATAATCCTTACCGCTCGATCGCAAAGGACCTGATTATGTTGGACATCCGCAAACTGCTGCTGCTCGTCTCCTGCTTCCTGCAGACGCGCAAAGCAGGCCTTGTTACTCCATCTCCCGCAGCCGTCTTTCCCGATAAAACCAGAACGAGCGAACGCATCCATACGGTCATTCGGTATATGGAGTCCAACTACCAGCATCCGCTGACCGTAAATGTGCTGGCCTCGGAAGCTTACCTGGACGTCTCCTATTTCATCCGCTCCTTTCATAAAATCGTCGGCAAAACGCCGCTTCAATATTTACACGATCTGCGTCTGAACGCCGCCATCTGCTTTCTGTCCACGACTACCATGTCCATCCAGGACATTACGAATGAGGTCGGCTTTCAAAGCATTCACTACTTCAGCAGGCTGTTCAAGCAAAAATATGGAGTAAGCCCGTCCTTGTGGAGAACGCGGCAAATCTGCTGAGAGGAACGAACGTCAGGGAACTGCAAATTCCCTGACGTTTCACTATACCCGGGGTTATTCGAATGGAACAGGCAATTCTTGGCCGGCAGCTGCCGACGTCCCGGTCGTTTCGAGAACCGCTATTACCCGCCGCGTCTGCTCCGGTTTCACCTCGAGATCTGCGCCGTTCATCAAATGGTCGGCTATATTGCTGTAATACGCCATTGTTTGACTAGGCATATACGGGATTTTGCTCTCGATCTGGACGCCATTCTCCTCGGTCTGCAGCGTCAGATGGCCTTCGCCATTATCCAATACCGCGCCTTTCGTTCCGAGGAAACGCCGGGCCGCCTTTCCTAGACGAGCGATCGAGGATTGCTGCACATGGGCGAATGCGCCATTCTCGAACGAGAGGATACAGTCTATATGGTCTTCGTTCGTGCTCTCGTGCCAGATGCGGTTCTGCACGTATCCGCGGACGGAACGGACCGGGCCCGGCACGGTGCGGAGCAGCCAGTCGATATAGTGAGCCCCCCAATCGTAGAACGCGCCTCCGGACAGCCGTTTGTCGGAGCGCCACCAGTCGCGAGGACGCTGGTAGGAGCCGAAAAACATTTCAACGTGAAAAATGTCGCCAAGCACTCCTTTCCGGATCAGATCCTGCAGCGTCAAAAACCAGCCGTCCCACCTGCGGTTATGGTACACGCTCAGCATCAATTGCTTCTGCTCCGCCAGACGGACGAGCGCATCGGCATCCTCGACGCGGATGCACATCGGCTTTTCCACGATGCAATGCTTGCCGCTCTCCAAAATCCGCTTGGCGAGATCCGCATGCGTGTTGTGCGGCGTAATGACCGTAATCAGATCCAGATCATCCTGCGCCAGCAGCTCCGCTACATCGGTAAAGGTACGTATGCCGGGGAAATCCTGGCCAGCCTGCTCGGCTCTGGCAATATCGAGATCACAGACTGCGGCGAATTCGAAGCCGGCCTTCATCATCTGACTGGCGTGCTCCTTGCCCATGTTATACGCGCCGCCGTATCCGATTACGGCGCTCTTCCATACTCGCTTGCTTTCCATCGTCTTCCTCCGACTTCGTTTTATTTCGCTTTAAGCTCGGCGATCTTCTTGGTAAATTCCTCGTCAGCCTGCCTGAGTGCCGTATTGATGTCGCTTTTGCCTGTCACGTAGTTCAATAACTGGTTGCTTGCACTCGTCACTCCATCCCGGTCATACACCGTAACCGGAGGAATGACCGGATAGGTTTGGGTAAACAGCGGCTTGAGATTTTTGCCCTTGGCGGCCGGATTGTTCTCGAACGCATGCTCCAGTAGGGTTGTATCCTTCAGTGCGGAGAGGCGCCCATTTTTACTCGCTTCCACCTGCACTTCGGGATCGGTGCTCAAAAATGCGATGATCTGGAAAGCCAGATCGCCATGCTTGCTGCCTTGGGGCAGCAGGAAGCCGTCGGAGAACAACCCGGCGTTGACGTTTGGCTTCGCCTTGAGCGTCGGGAACGTAACCACGTCCCACCGGAAGCCCTCCTTCTCCGCGGCGACCATGTCTGTGTTTTGCAGAAGCAATATGTCTGGGAGCATGGCGGTCGTTCTCGCCTTCAGAAATTCGTCCCTCGTGCCGAATGGGCTTTTGAGCGGCTGATTGGATACGTCGTTAATCCGCTTGAACAAATCGAACAGCGCTTTCCAGCCGTCGCTCATGAGCTGCGATTTCTCCGTTTTCGCATCGATAAACGCCAGCTCGCTTTGCATTTGCAGACGATTCAACGAATACGGCGGGCGCAGGCCGACATAGCTTGCATCATTTTCACTACGCGTCAGCGTCTTGCCGAGCTCGATTACTTCGTCCCAGTTCATGTTGTCCTTCGGATAAGCGACCCCGAACTTGTCGAATATGTCTTTGTTGTAATGCAGGGCGAATGCGAGGACGTTGTAAGGCATGTAGTAGATTTGGCCCTGCTCCGAGTAAGATTTGATATTGTCGATCATTCTCGTATCGTATTTGTTGAAATCGAAGCCATGCTTCTTGGCAAGAGGCTGCAGGTCGATCGGCACCTTGAGCGGTGTCAGCATGTTGATGTTGGTCAAGCCGCCCCATATGATGTCCGGAATGTCGCCCGTCTGCAGCAGTTCCTCGATCGTGCTGCCTTTCTGGTTTTTGACGAGCTCCAGCGTAACATTCGGAAACTTCTTCTTGACGAACTGGTTGATATATTTCTCGAAATCGTCGAGCACCGTATGGGCGTAAAATTTCAGCGTGACGGGCTCCGCCGCCTTCGTCCCGGCCGTGCCGCCCGGCGTTGGCACGCTTTCTGGCTTCGTGTCTCCGCCGCAGGCCGTCGTTGCTGCCGTGATGGCGAGAAGTATGGATGCGAGCGCTATTTTTTTCATCGAATTTCTAACCCTCCAGTTGCCGCTTGGTCGCGGAATGATGGTACGCGGTGGAACGTAATGTAGTTGGCGTCGTGAAAATTGTGGGCCCCGTTCAACGCCGTGCGCGACACGAACAGCAGATCGTCCCCGTCGGCTATCCAGTCCGCGTATTGGAAGCCGACCTGTTTGTCGTTCTCGGGCCAGCCGTTATCCTCGTAATTCAGAACGTCCCGGACGACCTCCCAGTGCTCCATGTCCGACGAGCGGACAAGCGCCAGCACGTTCCGCTGCCCCGCGTTCGCTCCGGTGACCCGGCTGACCAGAGACCAATATTTTTGCGAGCGCTCATCGAATTGGACCGTAAATTTGGACATATTGCCGTGAAAATCGATCGTTTTGCCGAAGACGAGCGGCGCGTCGGGGTGTTCCGCATCGGCGTATAACACGATCGTTCTGCCATGGCTCGGCAAGCCCCCGATCGTCTGATAGCGGGGAATGACCGCGAGCCGCCCGTCGGGGGCGACGACGGCGTTGCCTTCCAGCAAGTTCGGAAGCGAGCCGCCGCTGATCGCGCCAGGCCATTGCGGATCGTACGGGAGGAACGGAGTCACCGTCCAGCTTGCCGAATCGAGCAAATCCGCCTCTATCGGCGCAGACAGCATGCCGGTGCGATGTCCCCCGGACTTCCAAGCGCCATAGTCAATCGACGTCCAGATCCGGTTGCGGTGAACGATCACCGGCATCGGTGCCTTATGTGGTCCTCCGGTTTCCCGCGTACCGCCCTTCATCAATATTGTCGGAGCGCTCCACGTATTCCCGCCGTCCTCGGAACAACCGATCAGCAAATCCCCATATTCCGTACTTGTGCCGAGCATGTACAGCCGCTCGCAATGGACGAAGAGCTTTCCCCAGAAGCAGGGGGACAAGTAGTTGATGAAACGCCATGCCCGCCCGTTGTCGTCAGAACTGAAAATCATGCTCAAATTTTGCCCGGCTTCCATCCAGAACACGTCGTGCGACACGACAAGCCGCCCGTCGGGAAGCTTGACGATCGAAGGACTGGCCGTCGACCGTCCGGAGAAATCGTACGTCCTATCCTCCGGATGAATGTAGTTGACGATCGTTCCCGGTACGTGCCCACACCGGAACAATCGGACCGGACCTACGACGGGATCGTTGGAGCCATCCTGCGTAATCCAGGTCAGATGAAGCCGGTAATCGATCCCATTTTTCAAGTTCGAAATGGTAGCGTTTCCATATCCAGCGCCTGCATCGAATCTCTTTATGACCGACTCTCCGCCCTCAGGCTGCAAAGTCGCCTCGATCACAAGAGGTGCACGGTCTCCTTCACCCTTTGCATTCAAGCGCCAACTAATCTGAACTTCCCCGTCTCCCGGCGCTACCCGGTCGATATGCAGCGCGTTCGCGAGGCTTCCGAATTCCCCTGTCCAGCCATCCTGACCGCCGCTGTTCCATGCCCGCTTTGTCAAATTGCCGTTCAACCGCTCTCCCCCCATCAATCGCATATGATCTGCTTCGTTGATCGCTTACAGGTTCTAATCATAGCAAAGCGGTTGCGGCGGGTCTTTAGAGAAAATCCCTTATTATGCCGTGCGGCCCACCTGTGAGAAACCGCTTTCTCGCGCTTCCTTTTCACAACCGTTTGCACAATATCGTCATGTCAAAAATAGGTTTGCCCCAAATCGTATTTGGGTATTGCCGCTCCGCTCAACCGAATCCGCCTAGTTAAAAAGCCTCCATCCCATTTGTACAGGGGTTGGAGGCTCTTGGGCTCTTGGGCTCTTGGGCTCTTGGGCTCTTGGGCTCTTGGGCTCTTGGGCTCTTGGGCTCTTGGGCTCTTGGGCTCTTGGGCTCTTGGGCTCTTGGGCTCTTGGGCTCTTGGGCTCTTGGGCTCTTGGGCTCTTGGGCTCTTGGGCTCTTGGGCTCTTGGGCTCTTGGGCTCTTGGGCTCTTGGGCTCTTGGGCTCTTGGGCTCTTGGGCTCTTGGGCTCTTGGGCTCTTGGGCTCTTGGGCTCTTGGGCTCTTGGGCTCTTGGGCTCTTGGGCTCTTGGGCTCTTGGGCTCTTGGGCTCTTGGGCTCTTGGGCTCTTGGGCTCTTGGGCTCTTGGGCTCTTGGGCTCTTGGGCTCTTGGGCTCTTGGGCTCTTGGTAAGAATGCGTTCTCTCTCCTGACTCGTAAAGAAAAATGTAGGTGGACTTTGGTGAAGACTATTGGGATAGGCAGAAGCAACAATCTATTGTAAAATTTGCCGTTCGAAGACCGGAATGCTTAGTTTACTCAGTGACATGTTGCAGCACAAGAATGATTACAAATATTTATTTGATGATACGATATCTAAGGTGGGTTGTCCCATGAGATTCTAATGCCCTAATAGGTTCAAGCTGGATACATTCGGATCCGAAATGATCAAACAAACGAATCCCCTCTGTAAGTAGTACGGGGGCTATATGCACCTGAATCTCGTCAAGGAGCGATGCTTCGAGGCATTGTTGCGCTACTGCCGCACCACCCAACACATATACGTCTTTATCGCCTGCCGACTCCTTGGCCTCCCGTATGGCAACTTCAATGCCTTCTGAGACAAAGGAAAATACAGTCCCGCCTTGAGGAACGTTTTCCGGGATGTCGTGGGAGAGCACATATACAGGAACACCACGAATTGGATGATTTCCACCCCATCCGGATGTAATATCATAGACTCGTCTGCCGGCAACTATGGCTCCCGTCCTTTCGAACAGCTCATTCAAGATTTCGCTTTTCTTAAAAATACCGGTTTTGAAATCCAGAATCCACTCATGCAAACGCTCTACGTCGTCAGCCTTTCCAGCAATAAATCCATCCAGTGACATCGAGATGTCTAAAAATACCTTCCCATCCGGTTCATCCCCTTCTAGGCTCTTTGATTTCAAGGAATCGCTCACCCCATTCTACCATTTAGGAAGAAATCTTATTTCTTCTAAATTGCTAAGCGGTCAAAATTAGACAGACCGAAAAGGCCCACTTTTATCAGTGGACCTTGTTTTGTGCGCTTAGAGGTATTTTTTCTTCCATTAATCACTTGGGCCTTGGCCATTTCGTGACAAACATGGATTTCCATAGAACGATCTCAAATAGGATTGGAGCGTATACAGGTGCGCATATAACAAAAAACATGTCTAAGACAACCTGACATGTGGATACTTACAAATACACGTTAGAAATCTATTAAAAAATATTGGGAAACTGCTTTACGATTCCATCTGTAAATGCATCTGCCATCTCCAGAGCCTGCTTCTCAATCTGGTCGTAGGTATCGATATCGGATTTGTATGTTTTGGATAACCGGTACACTGCTTCATCTTTTGTCATGCGCAAATGCTCGTGCAGCATGTTACTCAAGACTGATTTTGGCCAATTGGGGTTGATACTATTTAGAAAACCAGCGATTTCATCCGCATTGGCATACCATTTTCTTTCCGTTTCCGCGGCCGCTTGGCTATTGCCGGCTTTAGCTTCTTTAACAAGTTGTGCGGCCAACACAAGATGATCTCTAAATAAGCTGCTAAATTTCGAAGCTACGGCGTCGCCATAGTAACGTCTAAACACTTCGGCCATATCCGGGGGATTCCGGAGGAGACGTTCCGTGACCAACTCCTCATCCGGCAGCCCTGCTGCAATACTTATGATCAGCATCCTGGTCCACGCCACATGTTGTTCCCAAAGCGTTCGAAAAACTTGGTTCAACTCTTCTTCCGCCTTACTGATCGTTAAAGATTTTTGTATAGATGCAGATTCATTTCTTAAAGATGTTAGGGACGGTTGTGCATACGGAATATAATGATGCCCATTTTGAAAATGGTATGGGTAAGTCCCTGGATAACCAACATTTATTGCTGTACGAAACGAAGGTTGAAACCGCGGATCTGGCGACCACGGAGTTGAATAGTACATTCTTTCCCCTCCAACATAGTCATTTACCTATTAAGCATATGTGATAAAGACGTGATTGGTCTGGGCTTTTAACTACATTTCCTTCAACATGAGTATTCCTGCACTTCCACATTGTATAAGAACCGCCTTCCGCTGTATGGTGAACAAGGGAGGGTTCGAATACGAAAGGGCCGGTTAACCCGGCCCCTACAATTCAAGCATCTTGGCTTTTTCCTCGATATAGTCCGCCGTTCTTAGTGCAAGCGACATAACCGTATTCGTCGGATTACCGGCACCCGAAGTGACAAAAAGGCTTGCATCGCATATAAACAGGTTGGGAATGTCATGGGTTTGTCCATCTTCTCGTCCATCACATCGAATGATGGATAGTGGCTTTGATTTAACATAGGATCACCGCGCCTTCCCATACACTGCCATCAAACCGAGTACGCTTAAAGCGGAGAACATTAAAGGAAGGGCGATCGGCGGTCCAATAAGAAAGTTGCGCAACGCCCAACCCCCGACCCGAACCCCTACACCCCGGAAATGGAAGTAAAAGCCGATCAAGCCGGCTTTAACGCCGAAACATCAGCACCAGAAACAGCGTATGCAACCAAGGAGCGTTATACCAAGTCAAAATGATACCCGATATAAAGAAAATAGGCGCGGAAATGACAGGGACCCACATCGATTTATGGTTAAAATTTTGAAACTATTCCAACGTCTATCGACTTCGTCCTCCATGCTTGTACTAAGCGTATTCATGTCCTAGTAATAATTGATTATCGTACATGACATACTACCTGGAAAAGGAAGCGAGGGAGCGCAGCCGCATGCCGAGCTCACTGACTGCGAAGGAATCGAATGCCAAACGAATAGTAATAAAGCCACAGTCTCGTATTCCGCAGCCTGTAGCGCAAGTGATTCTTGAACAACTTCAACTATGGGGAGTACAGCGGATATACGGGGTCGTCGGGGATGCCGTATTCGGACTCATGGACGCGCTTGCCAAACAAAATACCATTTCATTTATTGCCGTCAAACACGAATCCGTGGCCGCTATGATGGCTTCGGCGGAGGCGAAATTAACCGGCAAACTTGGTGTTTGTATCGCGCAGATGGGTCCGGGACTTGCCAATCTCATCAACGGGTTGGGCGACGCTTTTTTGGACAACGCCCCGGTGCTTGCGATCACCGGGCAAGCGCCGCTCAACAAAATAGGCACTTCCTACAAGCAGTACATCAATCAACAACAGTTGGTGCATGCGGTTTCGCTTTACAGTCAATTGGTCATACATCCGGATGCAGTAGTCCAATCGCTTACTCAAGCGATGTACACATCCGTATTACACCGAACCGTTTCCCACCTGTCCATTTCATCGGATGTATTTGGCATGACGACTTCTATGCAGCCGTCAGAACAACCTCATTTATCCGTCCCTGTTCCCGATCCGACGGACTTGCATGAAGCATTGCATCTTATGCAATCCGCCAAAAAACCTATGATATTGACGGGAAATGGTGCAAGATCCGCCCGCGAATCCATCCAAGCTTTAGCGGATACTTGGGGATGCGGAATTGCGATGAGCTACGGAGCGATCGGAGTTATTCCGGATACGAATCCATTGATGTTGAACGGTCTCGGAGAGGGCGGCAACCCCTATCTTCCAGCATTGTTCCGAAAGGCGGATGTTGTGCTTGCTATTGAAACGTCGTGGTGGCCGGAAGGAATGGTTCCCGATACGGCAAAAGTTGTCCGAATCGCCCAGCATCAAGCCGACCTCGGTACGGCTCCGGCGGATATCCGATTCGTCGGGGATGCGGCAAGTCTTGTTCAGCAATTGGTCGAGGGACTGCGGCGACATAATCCCAAACCCGCTTGGATCCATGAGGTTCAGCAGTGCAAACGGGCATGGTCGGCACAAAACGAAAACGAGAGGTGCCAACCCGGATCTCCGCTTCCCCCCTCAAGCATTATCGGATTCATGGAACAATATATAGACGAAGATGCAGTGATTGCCCTGGATGAGGGCGATTGTACGCTCTGGTTCATGAGAAATTATCGGGGAAAACGACAATGCGTCTTGCTCTCCGACCGGTGGCGAACAATGGGATTCGGACTTCCTGCCGCGATGGCGGCCAAATTATGCTCGCCGCAAAAACAAGTCGTCTGTGTGACAGGCGATGGCGGTTTGGGAATGGTATTAGCCGACTTATTAACCGCCGCCCGATACGGTTTGCCGCTCACCGTTATTGTCTTTAACAACGGTACGTTGCAAATGGAACGGGACAAAATGATCATGATGGGACTTGCACCCGAAGGAACGAAACTCGCTAATCCGGACTTCACCAAAGTAGCGGAAGCTTGCGGATGGAATGCTTATCGAATCGAAAACGATGAACAATTGAAAGATGCGTTAATCCAAGCCCAAACAAGCAAAAGAGCGGTTTTGCTCGATGTGCTTACTGCCCCAATTCCACATCCGGACTTCAAATCGCAATAAAAAGGAGAATCAATCCATGGCTACGACGACAACGCAAAATCCGAATCAAACCCAGCCTCAAACGCAGCCTATCCCCCCTTATCCGTCTCAACACCAAAATCGGCAGCCGGGTATTGAAGCGCTTATGAATCCGAGACCCGTATTCGATAATCCAAGCTACACCGGCAGCGGGAAATTGAAGGATAAAGTGGCGGTCATTACCGGCGGCGATAGCGGTCAAGGACGGGCCATTGCCGTCGCCTTTGCCAAGGAAGGCGCAGATGTCGTCATCGTTTACTTGAATGAACATTCCGACGCGGCAGAAACAAAGCAATTCGTAGAACAAAAAGGTCGCAAGTGTATATCTATTGCCGGGGATATCGGAAACGAAGCGTTTTGCCGACAGGTGGTGGAACAAACGATTGCGCAATTCGGCAAGCTGGATATTTTAGTCAACAATGCCGCGGAACAACATGTACAAAACAGCTTGGAGAACATCAGTTCCGCACAGATGGAAAAAACGTTCCGGACGAATTTCTTCTCCATCTTCTATTTGTCCAAAGCCGCATTGCCCCTTATGAAACCCGGTAGCACCATCATCAATGCAGCGTCGCTTACCGCATACGAAGGAAACGAACAATTGATCGATTATTCCGCGACAAAAGGAGCGATTGTATCTTTCACACGTTCCTTGTCCAAGTCCCTGCAAGGCAAAGGCATTCGCGTCAACGGTGTCGTACCCGGAACGATATGGACTCCGCTCATTCCGGCTTCTTTCGCGGCAGATCAAGTGGCGAATTGGGGCGGAAGTACTCCGATGAAACGGGCGGGGCAGCCATACGAAATCGCCCCTGCCTACGTCTATTTGGCATCAGATGATTCTTCCTATGTATCCGGTCAATTTATTCATGTCACCGGCGGAGTGATTATGAACGGATAGTGTGGGGATCACAAATGATGAAACAAGAAATACTTATCCGGTTTTGTCGAGTTGTTACAATCATTTTACTCATTTCGAGCATGTGCGGAAAAGTTGGTGTACGGCCTGCATATGCCGATCCAGCGCTGCCGATCGTATCCGATCAAGGGGAATATGTGATTGAAGTTTTCCCCCAGCAACATAAACTAATTGTGTGGAAGCTAGGACAGAAATTGAAAACTTATCCCGTTGCCGTTGGCAATCCAGCCACCCCTACCCCTATCGGGGAATACAAGGTCATCTATAAAGGGGAAAACTGGGGGGAAGCGTTTGGTCCGCGATGGCTTGGATTAAATGTCCCTTGGGGCACTTATGGTATACACGGCACGAACAAACCGCATTCCATCGGGCAGCATTTGAGCCACGGTTGTATCCGTATGCGTAACAGGGATGTCGTCGAACTATTCGAGATGGTTCCAATCGGAACAAAAGTAGCAATCTACGGTCATGTACTAGGAGATCCGGGGCGCGGTCCGAGAGATTTGGCAGAAGGAGACGTCGGCGGAGATGTACAGCTGATTCAGTCCCGATTGAAGAGCGCTGGATACTATAACGGGGTTTGTGATGGCAAGTTTCGTTCGAATACAACAGCTGCTTTAAAAAAATTTCAACGTGATCGACGCTTGGCACAGAATGGCGTCGTCTCAAGTAAGGTATATGAAGAATTAGGATTGTTGGAGTGAATGCATCATTCAGCTAAAAACGGTACGCCAGCTCCGCTCTCTGTGCGTTTCTTCCATAAGCGCCGCTCCCTTGCCCGCTTTCCCTGCATCCATTACAGCCGGACCTGGCGAAACGCCCTGTAAGTGTGACGGAATTGCAGCACCGCGCAAGAGTAAGGTCGGGACCACAGCGACGGCTTCCACGATATCCGTAACTTTGCGGCCGGGCTCGATGATTCCAAGCTGCCATTCCGTTCTGGCAGCCTCGTCTTAATTGACCATCGAGCTCTGGTTCCCGTTTGTTTAGCTCTCGAATTTTTTCATAAAATTTTTTTGGTCCTTTGTAAAAGTATAACCGCGCCGTTCGTAGAACCTGTGGGCATGTATTCGGCTTGGGTGGGATAACAGTTTCATTCCGGAAAATCCATTGTCCTTTCCCCACCGCTCTAGACGCTCGATCAAAATGCCGCCTATCCCTTGTTTCCTATAACTTTCTCTAACAACAAATCCCATGACGTTTATTAAAGAGTCGGAAAACAGCAATTCATACGGGGTTCCATGAATGTATCCTATTACCTCGTTGTTTTGCTCGTAAACAAAGATGATGTCTTTGGTTTTCTTCATAATGGTATCAATCTTCGCCTTTACTTTCTCTTCGGAAAAATATGAGCCTAAGATACCTGTAGCCGGATCAAAGCCTACTGCCATTCCAGATGTTTCACGCTATCGTTCTCCGTTAGTTCAATGCCAATCCCATTCCGAGAAAATGGTGATTATTAGGCCCTGTTAGAGCCTCGCGAACGTGATGTAATCGACTTGGACAGGCTCTGCCGATTCGATCCGAAGTGCCCGGTTGATCTGTCCCCGGTGATATTGCCCATGTAAGAGGACCTGCGACAGGATGTCCCGGACGGACGTTCGGAACGGAACCCCGCTCTGGTTCGCATAGTCGATCATCTCGTCCAACTCGGATTCCTCGAGCCTTTCGATATAGACGCGATATTGCTCGGCGTTTTCTTCGAACATTGTCCGGATCGCCGTCAGGTCTTCCGCTTCCTCCCACAACGAATATTGCACGCTGCCCTTGCCCTGCAATCGGGACAGCCAGACTCGTTCCGCGACCGCTACGTGCCGAACCAGCTTCAGAAGGTCCTTGTTCTTCGTCTCACTCTCCTCGAGCGCGTCCAAGATGCGTCCGTCCGCCCAGTACAGGTGGTCCATCATGCACTTGATTGTCTTCATTTCGGTTTCCCCCTCTTCGTCTCATCGATTACTTGAACCTACTGTCTCCGTTAGCGAAATGAACAACGACTACACTTTTCGTACACCACTTTTATTTTGAAAAGGTATACCACTTTCTGAGAAGATTAATATGTGCCTGATGATAGCGGCTATGGTCGGCTATATGCCATAATCCCCAGCGAATGGTTGCTTGCTTTTCATTTTCATGACCAAATGTGACAACTTTGCCTAGGTCAGCATCTGTTAATTGTATACATGTATCTTTCAACATTTTTAACACACCTTCATAATGAGACATCAGTGTATTCAAAGACATCCCTTCGACCATCGGAAGCCTGTTATTTGCATCTATCATGGGTCCATATTGTTCTTTTAGAGACTCTGGAAGCGGTTGTCCTTTCATTCGATAAACCCAATTGAGATCAACATACATGATATGTTTTATTAACTGTGCTGTACTGTTGAAGCTGATATCGGGACCCTTGTAATCTACTTCTTCTTGCGACATGCCTTCAGTGATGAATCGTAGTCGCTGGCTATTTTCTTTCACAGCGGAAAATAACATTCCCACAATTGGCGACATGTTATCTTCACCTTGTAAATCGTAAAACATCTCTCTTCCTCCCATCTTACATCCGCCCTTTGGATCTTTTTACATTTAACCATATTATAGAATTTCCTTATTGAATCGAAACCCTTTTTGAGTCACTTCATCACTCCTCGTTTTGTTACAACATATCCTCCTAATTTCTTCAAGTTAATTCCATTATCCTGCCCGTTAGCGGAGCGAGGCGTAATCCACACGGCAGCCTCGACTTCAGTACATGAATATTTCGCCCTATCGCCGTTTACGTTTCGTTCTCGTATTCCTACACGCGCCGATAAAAAGTCGGTTTTGACATGCCGATTCGCCTCATAGCTTCCGCGGCCGTCACCCTTCCTTCTTTCCATTGCCGGTACACCTGGATAAATGCTCCATCGATTCGCGGAACTTAATGAGTTGCCGTTCCGGATTTTGATCTTTGGCCGAAACTCGCCCATACCCCAACCTCATCTTATCCTACTCCCTCGTCTCAAAATCTCCTGTTCAAGCAACTAATTCGTAGGGTTTCTATGGTTTACATTGCTTTCCTTATTTTTTAATCACCTTAACATTTGTCATTTGGCAGCCCAAGGGGCTGAACATCGGCTGGTCGGCTAGTGCCGGGGCTATTCTCGCCTTGATGTTCGGCGTAGTCAGCTTCACGGACGTCGGTACCGTTACCGGCATTGTCTGGAATGCCCCCTTGGCATTTGTGGCCATTTATTGTTCTAAACGGATGAGGTGGTCTACTAGTTCGGCTTTTGTAGACTGCATATAACGCTGTCCCCATTTGTCCTATCCTGGTCGTCATAATTCCGGCCGGGTTGTTTTCTTGTGGCAGGACAGTAGAAGATTAACACCTTACATGCTTGCGTTTGAAGCCAAGTTTCCCTCTCTCTACAGTCTTTTGAATATTTTCGACAGCGTTTAGGAACTTCCTTTTTCCCATGTCACTTTTGACTTCTAACGGGCATACTGCCTTCGCGGTTGCGACCGCCTTGTCATGGAGTGGTAAAAAGGAAGTCGCCACTGTGTATATAAAATTAATCATTGAGTATTTCGTTCGCACGGGAGCATTGTAAATCGCATTTCCCACTTGTTCAAGCATCTTGGTAAGTTTGCTTTCCGAAAATTCGCTATCCGGACGACTACCCAACAGCCAGCAATAACAACTCCAACCTGCTGACATTCTCAAATCTTCGCCACTTGCAATCCACTTATCGGCAACATCTTGCGCAATATCCGCTTCCGACAAAGTGACCGCCACTACAAAATCGGACAGCATATAAAAATATGCCGAATCCAGCCAACGGTCATAATCCGCCTCAGTCATTGAGTTTGGCTCAGCTATGATTCCGGCAAAGTACATTGCGTCGTAATTCCCCGTGGCATAGAGCTGCTCCGCCAAGGGTTGATTGTGCTTGGTCTTTTTGAAAATCGGCTTCATTTCTCCTGTCGCCACGCCAAAAAGCGGCTCCCGCGCGCCATTGGATAGGTACATCTTCTTGAGTCGTTCCTTGCCGAGAGCCTCTAGTTCATGCATAACCATTTCTATATTCATCGTTTTACACTTCCTTCGTCTGGAGGGTTTGCCGATATTCCTAAGCATAGGATACCTAACTCCATTCAAGGGTACCACTGCCCAACCCACTTTACCAAAGGCGCCAGGGAGAAACAGTAGGAGGAGATAAAGAAAAAGTCCCAAGAATTGAATTATTGGTTAGCTAATACGTCCCAGAATGTTCCTTCTGTGACGTGTTTGTGAGTTACCGGACGTACTCACAGGTAAGTCGTCGATATGTTCATTTGCCAAAACACTTTACAGAATGTCCTTCTGGAAAGTGTTTTTTGGATCGGCGAACATACCTAGCAAAACGGTATTTTCAGTGTTTTATGATGGTGTCTGTACATTTCGAATTTTTCGGTATTCCTTAGGTGTAATATCGCGCTGCTTTTTAAAGGACTGGATAAAGTGATTGACGTGATTGAAACCCACTATTCGGGCTATCTCGGTTACTGTATACTCCGTCGTTTCTAACAACTCGCAGCTCTTTTTAATCCGATACTTAACCAAGTAATCGTAAGGAGTCATATGGATGCTTTTTTTGAAGCTGCGAGCGCACTCCGAAACGCTCAAATGGGCTACGTCAGCAATTTCCTTCAAAGTAATAAGGTTCGTATAGTTTTGGTGGATAAAGCTAAGCATCAATTGCAATCTCTCTTGTTGGAGTCTGTTATGTTTAGAGGATTCCTCTGAAGATAACATAATATTGGAGATTAGAATTAGCCATAGCTGAACCGTATGGATGGAAATCTCATACTGCCATCCCCATGATTCTTTCCTTTCAAATTTCTTCTTCATCTCCCATAGAATTTGCAGGATTTGCTTTTGCCACTCCGCGTCTCCTTTGATTACCAATGATAATAAGTATGAATTGGTGTAAGGAAGGACATGGTTCCTTTCCATCGCGCTATCCGAATAAAAGGCGAGCAGCTTCTCCGGAAAATTAAAGCTCACATATTCACCGTCATGACTTAGGTACGTAACAATGTGCAGAACGCTCTTATTGAGAAAAATGGCTTGACCCGTTTCTAAACCGTAATCTATACCGTTGATTCGTATCGTAAGATTCCCTTTGGTGACTAAGGTCATTTGTAATTCTTCGTGCCAATGAAGATCGTTAACTCCCCTGCCTTTCGGAATGGAACTCCGATTCGTATGAATGTACATGATGTATGGGAAGGCCTCGTCAGGATACTGAATGGCTTCATGCAGTTGTTTTTTCAAGAGGTACACTCCTTAATTGACGATATTTCAATATTAAATAGAGATATAGTTACACAATTTAAACGTCGGTGATGATATTATTATATCCAACTTCGACATCTCCTTACAAATCCGTGCACAGGTAACCGTCGAACAGCTGGGAGGAACCGTGGTTAAGTTAAATAAAGCTTCTTTGCTTTCTCATCCGTTTATAATGTTGTTTATCAGTATCTTGTCTGTTTCTATCTCTTCGATCCTGATCAAGCTATCAGATACGCCCACTTCCGTGGCAGGGATGTACAGATTGTTTATTTCCGTTGCCATCATGCTCGTATTTGTCCCTTGGAGTACGCTCCGCACCATAGAAATGAATAAAAAAGACTGGGGCATCGTTGTGATTGCCGGTCTTTTTCTAGGGCTGCACTTTTTATTCTGGATGGAATCCTTGGTCTATACTTCGGTGGCCAGCTCCATGGTCATCTTGTCGTTGCAGCCCTTGTTCGTGATGATCGGATCCTACTTTTTGTTTAGGGAACAGGCTAATTTTTTGACCGTTTCTTGCTTGATAACTGCTTTTCTTGGTTCTCTTCTGATTGCATGGGGAGACATAGGAATTTCGAAAGAAGCGCTAATTGGAGACGGCTTATCGTTAATAGGCACGCTCTTCGTTTCAGCCTATATGCTCGCAGGGCAGAGAGTCAGCCGCAAAATCGATGCAAATGTATACAGCATAATTGTTTTTTTTATCGGTGGCACCGTTATGCTCATCTATAATTTGTTGAATAGTTACTCTTTAACGGAATACGACTCCTCCGATTGGACTTATTTTTTATTGCTTGCGATCATCCCGACTATCCTTGGACAATATATTTTTAATCTATTATTGAAATCGATCGGGGCGACTACCGTCTCGGTTGGCATTATCGGAGAACCTGTTCTCGCTATTATGCTTGCTTACTTATTATTAGGGGAAACCATTTCTTTGTTTCAGTTCATGGGAGGCCTGGGGACGTTATTCGGCATGGGAATGTATTTTTGGTCAAAATCTTTCATTGGGAGGAAGAAAGTTGGCAACCATGGATGATTTTTTGAAACTCGATATTCGTGTCGGAACTATCTCTATTTTTGAATTGATGTTAGAATTCCATTTTCAAAGCCGCAAAGACTAGCTACGTGCCAACTCGCCGTCCTCCATAACTGAATTTTTCAATATCGTAAAAGTAATATTTTTTGTGATCCTTATTGAAATGATCCGAGGAGAAATAAGCTCTAACACATTTAAGATCCCAATAGATCCAGATTCCACCTTTGTCATTGATTTTGACTAAATACTTCATGAGCTCCTTTGGTTCTAATATTCTTTCGTGCCTAGCACCTTCATCAACTAAATAATCCAAATATACGTGTAAATTACTCATCTTACTATTATTCTACCGATTAATTTAGCGTATCTGGCCGATTTTCCCACTAAGCTATCCTACTCTTTAGTTCGACAAAAAAGCAGCCAAACGTTGTACGCCGGCTGCTGTCGTGTTGCTAAGCTATCGTGCCCGTTAGCACAACGGCGGGTCTGCCTCATCGAACGTAAGCCGCTAGCTCCCAACAAATTTTCGGCTTCCCATAGCGATGCATGTCCGTTTCCGTTAACACCTCGATAGACCAATTTGCAAATAACCGTCGCAAATCTGATTCGTCAAAAAAACGTTTTTGCCGCCCCTCGTGCTCATAATAATGATGCTCCACTTGGAGCCCCTGCCCAGCACCATAATTAACATCGCGCGTGGAATTAAACCGTGCCAGCAGTAATCCGCTGGTGCCGACAACTCTCGCAATCTCGTTAACTATAGAAACAGTATCGTCCCAGTGAAAATAATGCAGTGACAAGTCCGCGACAATCGCCCTCGCGCTGCTATCCGGAAATGGCAATCCGCCCGTCATATCGAACAGCATTGTTTCTGCGCCCGGAATATATTTGTGTATAATCGCCAACGCCTTTGAGGAGAAGTCGCAGGCGATGACCCGATAACCTCTTTCTGTTAAAAACAAAGAGTCGCAGCCAGAACCGCAGCCAAGATCAATGACCGGTCCATCTTGAGCCGATGCCAGCCTCGGATCATATTTTTCCAGCCAAAAATCCCCTTGTGGCTTGCCGAGCATGAGATCGGAAAATACCTCGTTCCAATTCTCAGCTTCCGAACGCTTCGTCATAGTCAGTTCCTCACTCTAGAGTGTAATAATTGGTTGCAAGCCAGCCGATCATCTGTCCGACTGCCCGTTTCCCGTTAGTGTCACAATTACGCCATTCACAGTACGAATTTCTCAAGTGCTACAGCAACACCATCATTATCATTGGATTCGGTAATGTACTTCGCACAATCTTTTAATTCCGTTATCCCATTACCCATTGCAATTGGAAATCCGCACATATGGAAAAGTCCCAAATCGTTAAAATCATCTCCGAATACCATTACATGTTCCGAATTTATCCCGATATCATTTAATACTGACTTCACTGCATTTTCTTTTGATGCTGATTTATGCATGATTTGAACCAATACTCCTCTATCGGTTGCGATTACGTTAATCTGGTCACCGAATTTTTGAATAACATCTCTCCATGTGCTATAACCGAGAGCTAGTATTTTTGTCGGGGAGATTGAACTGATAAAATCATAATCGACTATCTGCGGTTTAGGCTCATTCGAACGGGCACCGAACTGAGCACTCTCTGTGTCAGGAACTGGTGTGCACGTATACCATAAGTCATTTACTTCATATGAGATTGTTGACTGAGGCTCACTCGACCTAATGAATTCGTTAATCTGTTGGCTAACCTCTATAGGGATACTAATGTGCTGCTGAGTCTGCTTGGATTTGCATTTTATCAGGGCACCATTGTAGAAAACCATGTAGTCTACAAAAGGGATAGCCTTTACAAATTGTTCAGCTGCTCTAGGCGGTCGTGCCGTGGCAACAATAATATGAATTCCTGAATCAAAACACCTTTTAACGGCACTATAATTTCGAGGAGATATGGATTTATCACTATCAAGTAATGTTCCGTCCAAGTCTAATACAATTGCCTGTATTTCTGCCACTTACATTCCCCCACAGTTTAATTTTTCCAATTATACATAAATAACTGTACAAATGGTAGTACATTATTAAATTAATCTGCCCGTCATTCTTGCCGGCTGCCGTCGTATTGTCTTTATTCAGCTATCGCCCGCTAGCTCAATGGTTTTCAACGTTTAAAAGGAGATTGTACGTGATCACTAAGCAAATCGATACCGCCCCAAGCTCCCTTGCTTCTTTTACATACCGCAGTCCAATCTCGATATTTAGCTTTTGATCGGGAATGCTGCAATTGTATTGCACCGTCGCAATAGTAAAGGTTTTCAATCGTCACACCCTCATAAAAAATAATAATGTTGAATGATTTAAAGAAGGCTTCCGCGAACGCCCCTTAATGCAATGTTGATGTATTCTAGAAGTCATGCAAAAAAGGAGCTGCCGCACAGGAGCTCCCCCATTATCGTACTCCGTATCTTGATTCATTTATAGTCATTATAAGTTTTACCCGGTATGCCGGTCCGGTCTGAAGCCCTGTCGTGTTCCCATTACGATCGGCGACAACCGCGCTAACAACAACGACGGAGCTTATTGGCGATTGCCATGGTACTTTTGGCTGAAAGTGCAGCGTGAACAAACCCGCCGTTCCGGTGACAGCATTCACTCCCGTATAGTTAATAAGAATTCGGTTGTCCTCATACGTGGACCCGGTAACGGTGGAAGAGCTCAGCATGGGCGTCACACCGACATATTGAAGCTGTGCAGGGCTATACTCGATCGCGATCTGTCCGCCGTACACGCTGGAAGTGACGTTTCTCAAGGCGTACAGGACATCCAGTGTCTGACCCGTCGATACGGTCGGCGTTCCCTGCAATCGGGTGCTGCTAGCTGCATGATAGCCTTGGTCGATCTCACGCGGATGAAGTCCCAGCTCATACTCGTACTCGTTGTTCAATCCATCGCCGTCGGGATCAGCCGAAGGTCCGCTTACGCTGGCATCACTCTGCTGCGCCGGGGTGAAGTAGATATGGCGCCAATCGTCATAAGTGCCCTGGAAGGGAGGCAGCTGAGAAGCGGGCAGCACGACCGGAGGAGTCCCCGTCTTCACAATCGGATAATCCGCCTTCACATATTCCGAATAAGCATAAGGCTTAACCTCTTGATTGTACTTATAGTTTTGCGCCTCCTGATAGCTTACCCAAGGACGCTGGGTCCACCTGCTCTCATAGGTGGTGACATCGGACGTATGGACGCTGCCCCCCAGACGGAGATTGGAGATCCCGTTATCCCATACCTGGACGTTCGTCAAGGAGGTCGTTCCCATCTGAGCCGCCAGTCCATAGCTCATATTGTTATAGCTCTTCACATTCGTAGCGGTAAAGGAAACCGTTGCGCGCGATTGATTATAGATCCCGTTATCATTGCCCCAGAAGCTTCCGCCGTTGATCGTACTGCTCGTGCTGTCATGGGAAGAGAAGCCTTCGTCGAAGTTATTGAACGCCTCGATATTCTCGAACAGCAGCCCCGTTCCGGTGCCATGAATATTAATGCCGTCATTTTGCGCACCGGTAATCCGCAGATTCCGATAAGTCTGATACGAGTCCGGCGTAACGATCTCCAAGCCGTTCTCAAGTGTCGAAATTTCCCATCCGGTCGTAGGAGAAGCTTTGCTTTCGTTCAAAATCAGCTTGCTGCCATCCGGCGAAAGAGCGGCATAATCGCTTGTGAATACGCCTGCATTCTGACCGTAAACTTGATCCAGCAGCAGACGCTGGCCGTTGTAGGCGACCAGATGCCGGAACGTGTTCGAATTTCCGTTGGGTAAGGAGTTCGCAATCGGCGCAGGCAGCATATAGGTCCACTGACCGCCAGACTCCTGTGTGAACTGAAACGGACTGAAGCCGCTGATCAGCTCTCCGTTGCCTTCGAAAAGGATGGGATTGCCCGCCACGCCGGAAGTATGCAGCTTTACGGTTTCGTGATACGGGCCGCTTCCGGGAACCAGCGAGATCGTATCTCCCGGCTTCAGCGCCGGGGTACTGGCGACGGCGGCGGCGATCGATAAGTAAGCTCCGCTGGTCAGTCCGCGCCGGTCTACAAGCAGCACGCGAGGCACCGGAGTGGATGTGCCGGTATTCAATGTGATTTCCACCTTATCGACCCGGGCCGCTTCGGAAGAGTTCGAGGTCCCTTCCAGCTTCACCAGATCTCCCGTCTTCAGAGGAATGGCGGCAGCCAGCCGGCTCGTTCGCGACTTGTCGGACACCGATGCCGAGCCGAAGTCTTGATTCGCCGTCCATGCATCGACAACATTGCCATTGACAAATAAGCGGTAGCTCGCGAGGCCGTCGTTTTCATCGAAATAGTGAACCCGAATATCATACGTCCCGTCCTGCCCGTCGAAGATAGCCGATGCTGTTCCGGTTCCGGACACCTTGATGACCTTGCCTCCGGAAGCCGGCGTCTGCGCTTCGACGGTATAGCCAACCAAAGTCATGTCCTCCGCTTCTGCCACACCTGGGAACAGCTGAGTTGGCGGAACCTGCGTTCCGCTGTATACATTACCGGAGGGCAAGAAGACGACGTTGCTGTAAAAGGTATTTCTGAAATTCAAAGGAATATCGCTCGGCTGAGCAGCCTGACTGCCTTGGATCACAATGTTATCGAATGTGACATTCGTAATCTGATGAGCGGCGTCGAAGCCTTCAAGGGTCGAGGCTTGAACCGCCGTGCCTTTGGCGTAGAAGTCCTTCACCTTTACTTGATCGATCCAGCCGGGACTGGAACTTCCGTCCCTCAGTCGAATGCGGAAGTAAAAGAACCTCTCGTTGTAGTTACCGCCGATGTATTCCGCCCGGTTGTTCACGATATCGATATGATGGATCCGGAAGCCTTCGCCGGCCCACAAGGCGGCGAACCGGTCGGCACGAACGACCTCATTATTCTCGAACCGGATGTCGCCGATGTCGTCCAGTGTCTCATCGCCGATCTTGAAGGCGGCCTTGAGCGACCAAAGCACATTATTGGTGAGCAGCACGCCGGTGACCGGTCTCTTCAAGCCCAAGTAATTCGTTACTTTAGGCGAAATCGCATCGTCGCCGGTATAGATGAAGGATCCGTCGATCGTCACTTGCCGGGAAGCATCGATATCCACACCGTCCGTATTCGTCACCGTAGGCAGCAGCAGGCTCGGATTCGCCGGATCTGGACCGCCCCGGAGGTCGTTAATGATCTTGATGTTCTTCAGCAGCACCTGATCGGCGTACAGCAGATGCAGCGTCCATCTCGCCGAATCCAGGAAATACACATCTTGAATCTGCAGGTCCGTCACAGCGGCTGTCCGAAGCAGCTTGATGTTCTCACTGCCGTTCAGCGTCTTCATCGCCATCCCGTTGCCGTCAATGATGCCTCTTCCGCTTATTCGTACATGATCCGCATTTTGTATGAACAGGAAGGAAGAATCCGAGCCGTTCTGCGCCGGATAATTCGCCGCACTGGAGTCGGGAACGGCCTTGATCCACGCCCCGCTCTGCAAGTGCAAGTGGACATTGCTCTTCAGCTTCAGCTGGGCCGTCATATATTTCCCGTCCGGCACGTACAGGACGCCGCCCGCCCCGTTATTCGAAGCCGACACCGCATCGATCGCCTGCTGGAAGTAGCTCGTCACGGCATTCTCCGGATTGCGTCCGGCAGGCAAATAAGCGGCCAGGCTCGTCACATTCGGCGCCTGAAGGTTCGGTGCGCCCACCTCAGGTCCGTCGGCGAACAGCAGCAGCTTCTCCAAGCCATTGACCGTTATAATCAAGGAACGTGGCTGATCGACCTGGAACGAGAGGCGGTTCCCGCTGGGACTCCCCTGAATCTGGTAGCTCTGCGGACTGATCCCGTAAGAGGCAACCGATTCGCTTGCGGTCACTTCAATCTGAGCCGCCCCTTCGAAGGCGAATCTTGCCAAGCTGACATCTCCGAACTTCTCTACGAACACATTCTCTCCGTTAACCTGGAGCGTATAGGCAGTGCTGGACTCCACTCCCGGCCGGACGGGATAAAGCTGCACCGAGCTCCGGGTCGTGAATTGGAGCTGGTTTTTGTCGGCAATCCCCATATAGCTCTGACCATCCCCATTAAAGAAAGCTCTCGGCTTTATTAAAATATAGTAGCTTGCACTGCTCTCCAGCGCCGCCGTATGCGGAATGGTAAGGACGTTCGTGCCGAACCCTGTAATTGCCTGCGATTGGCCCGAGAGCGACTCGACGAGCGTGTCGTCGCTGCTCTTGCGAATCTCTATCGCGCCTGGTCCCCCTGCTGCGATGATCTGATGAAAGGTCAGTAACACCGGGTCTTCGGGTGAAAAGGACGCGCTGTGATTCGCAGGCACGGACCCGGTAAGTCTTGGAGGCGACCCGCTCTGCTGGTAGAGCGCGGGAGCTCCGCCATGGTTCACATTCACGATGTCCGCATCTCCATCGCCGTCGAAGTCGCCGAAACCCAGGAAGGGTGCGCTGAAATAATTGACATTCGCCGGGAACGACACGCCTGAGAATGGATTCGCCGTCCCCGTCAGTTCCGTGTACGTGCCGTCGCTATTTTGCTTCCAATACTGCACGCCGGTGTTCGAAGCATTCCGGTTCGCGAAATCGATCAGCCCGTCACCGTTGAAATCTCCTGTCACAAACTTGCTTGCTCCGGTTCCCACAGCTAATCCGAAGGCATGCAGCGGATTGATCCCCTCGCCGGTCAGCACTTGGAAGCTGCCTCCGTCATTGCGATACAGCGCCGGAGCACCGCCGTGGTTGCCGTTGAACACGTCCACATCGCCATCGCCGTCGAAGTCGCCTGCTGCAACCAGTGGCACCGTGAAGTGATTCAGGTTGGAAGCGAACGTGACCGCTGCGAACGGATTGCTGGCCCCCGTCAGCTCCGTGAAGGTGCCATTCCCGTTAGTCCTCCAATACTGCAAGCCGGTGGAGGTGTTGTTCCGGTTCACCAGGTCCGTATCGCCGTCCCCGTCGAAGTCTGCGGCAATCGCCTTGAAGCTGCCTCCCCCAAGCGCCGTACCGAAGGCGTGCAGCGGATTGATCCCCGAGCCCTCCAGCACCGTGAAGCTCCCGCCATCATTCCGGTACAGGACGGGTTGACCGTCCTGATTGCTGTTGAACAAGTCCAGATCCCCATCCCCGTCGAAATCGCCCTTCAGCAAATACAGCTCGCTGAAGCTGCCAACCGCTGCCGGGAAGTTCACGCTTGCGAAAGGGTTGCTAGCGCCAGTAAGCTCCGTGAAGGTGCCATCGCCGTTATTCCGCCAATATTGCACCCCGGTGCTGCTCCCGTTGCGAGCCGCCAAGTCCGTATCGCCGTCGCCGTCGAAGTCCCCCTCGATGAACTTATTGCTTCCTGATATGCCTACGGCTGTGCCGAATTCGTGCAGCGGATTCGTCCCTTGTCCCGTGAGCACCGTGGCAGCTGCCGCTTGCGTTCCGGTTAGCGAGGCACCCCAGCCCCCCATGCCTAAAGCCATGGCAAACAATAACCCATACCGGGCTATGTTCTTGTGCTTCAACGTCATCCCTCCTCGAAATGAATGCGCTTACATTCGGGGCTGTCACCAAACACGCCTCGCAGAGGCATCCCTCTTATTTTTCATTCGCCTGCTCCGTGGCGATGTACTTGTTAATTCCTTCTTCCGCGTTGCGCAGGGCGGTATTCAAGTCCACAGCTCCGCCAGCAAAATTCACATACTCGGCCATTAACTTCTTTCTGGATTCCACATAATATTTCGAGAAGTCCATCCCTGCGGCCGGCTTGCTCTTGAAAATCGATTGGAGATCAATGCCCTTCAGATGTGCCATATCCGCACCGAGCTGCTTCTTTATCTCCGGATTTTTGAGCGGCGAGAACTTGCCATATTTCCTGGCGACCTTCAGCTGCACTTCATCGGAGGTCATTACTTCGACGACCTTCATGGCGGCGTCCTTGTTCTTGCTCTGCGGCGTGACCACGATGAAGTGGGCGTCGAGATAGCCGTAAGTGTTCGGCAATTCCTTGTAGCTTGGGTACTGTGCGACGCCCAGATTCAAGCCTTTATCCATCGCATCCTTCGCGCTCTCGAGCATATTGATAGTAGCGTACATGGCGACCGTTTTATTTTTCCAGAATGCATCCGTGTCCCCTGCATCGACCTTCGGCGGCATGTTGTTCGGAATGGATAAGATGTCCTTGCCCAGTTGGAACACCTTGCGCCAAGAATCGTTATTAACATTCGCCTTCTGGTTCTTCGGATCCACCACGTTCGGGGAGAGCGAGGAAGACAAGCGAGAGATGTGCTCATAGGCCAGACCGCGGTACTGGATCCCGTTCTCTATGCGCGATATTTTCTTTCCGAGCTCGATCGCATCATCCCAGGTCATGCCGTCCTTCGGATAGGCTACGCCGAACTTATCGAAGATGTCTTTATTGTAATACAGCGCGTTAAACTGCTGGTTGTACGGAATGCCGTACAGCTCGCCCTTCTCGGATAACGCTTTGACCGCATCGATCGCCACCGGCTCGAATCGGTTTAAATCCAGGTTGTTCTGCTTCACGAGCGGAGCCATGTCTCCGACCAAATGATAATTTTCCAGCGTCTTAATCTCGGCCTGCCAGCCGTTGATTAAATCGGGCGTATCGCCTGCAGCGAGCATACCGGGGACAGTCATACCGCCGGACTGCGAGCGAATGAGCTGAACCGTAATGTACGGGTACTTCTTCTTGAGCGGCTCGACGATATAGTCGTTGAACATCTCGTCATTGGTAAAATTCTGGTACGTATACAGCTTCAACGTCACCGGCTCTTGGCGCGCTTCCTGCTTCGGTGCGGCATCCCCCGCCGCCGGCTGAACCTTTGTCGAGCCCGATCCGCATGCGGCGGTCAGCCCCATCATCATGACCATCGGAATCGCTGCGAACACCCTTTTTTTCATAAAATGAATACCCTCCACGTTTTAAATTAAAAACTGCTCTTATTCTGCTCATACCATGCCTGCACTTGGTTCCATACTACATCCCCACTCAGCCGCTTCCATTCCTTCAGCAGCTCCGCCGCACCCCACTCCGGTGTAAACTCAGCCCCGCCCATAATGACCTTATTATCGATTTCATCCGCCTTCGGATTGAACTCGGCAAGAAACGAGCTTAATTCCGGGAACGAAGGGGCGTAAGGAATATCGCTTCGGAATTTGTTCTTCATGGCCGTTTCCAGCCCCAGCGCCTTCAGCTTGGCATATTCCTGAGACAGGGGATCGCCGGCCGCCATCTTCACCAAATCCTCCGTCTGCGGATTCCACTTGTTCACGATCGGGTACTCGTACGCATACTCCAGCTCTTTCTTGTTCTTCTCTCCATCGAGCGCTTGAATGCCGGTATCCGTCTTCTTGTAGTGAACTCCCTCCGCGCCGAATTTTAACGTGTACCACCCCTTATCGACCATCCAATCGAGGAATTCGACGGCAGTCTTTGGATTCTTCATTGATTTATTAAAGGCAATGAGCATTGAAGCCGGAGCCTCCTGCAGCAAGCCGAACTTCCCGTATTTGGTGGAAACCGATTCGAGGGGGACGGGCCGGGCGCCGGGCACGTTCATCTTCAAATCCCGATATTCGGCATCCATGTGCCATGAGCCCAAATAAATGCCCGCCTTGCCCGTTACCCAGAGCTGACGCTCCCGCCGATAGCTCTTGTCTGTGATGTATTCCTTATCCACCATGCCGCCGTCATACATTTTCTTCGCCATCGCCAGCGTATCGGAATACCTGCTCGTCAGACGCCCTAGCTGCATCTGTCCGTCCTCGACATACCAGGTGTCCTGTCTGGAAGCATACATCGCCGACGGATAGCTCTTGAATTGGGTGTTGAAGGCAAAGCCCAGCGTATCGTTCTTCCCGTTGCCGTCCGGATCCTTCTCCACGAACGCCTTGGCGACGCTCAATAGCTCGGCATCCGTCTTCGGCATCGGCAGGCCAAGCTTGTCGAGCCAGTCCTTGCGAATCCACATTCCTTGATTGGCGATGGAGTCAACCCCGCGTTTTGTTGCAACCGCATACATTTTTCCATCAATGGTCAGATAAGGCTTCAGCTCGGGGTGCTCGCTCAAATATTTCTTATAGGAGGTGCTGTACTTCTCGATGTAAGCATCGATCGGCTGAAGCGCTCCTTGAGAAGCCAGCAGGGCAATATAGTTCCGGTCATACTCCCAGATGAGATCAGGCGCTTCGTTCGCTGCGAAGAGCGTGTTCAGCTTCTGCTGCGCCGTACTGCGCGGAATCGGAACCCACTTGACCTTGATTCCCGAATTGTCGTTAATCCACTTCGTCCATCGGTTCTGCTCATAGGAGCCCTCTTCCGCAGGAACGCGTCCTCGATCAAACATGGAGATACTAAGCTCCCTAGGCAGATCGCCTTGCACTGCATCCGTCAGCTTCCCCTCATTACAAGCGGATAACAGACCCGCCATGCCGAGCGTGATCGCCAGACCGCCCCATACCCTCTTTTTCTCTCTTCGGAACTGCATACCCTAAGCCTCCTGAATGATTAGAAGATACTTTTGCACGAGCCGCCTGAATCTCTCGTTCCTTACCTCACTCAGCAGCGACCACCGGAATGAGCATCAGGTACAAATATTTGTCCCGCTTGATCGATTTCCACAGCCCCGACGGCTTGGCTCGGCTTGATGGATAGGAAGACGCATAAGCCTCCGCCAGCCTCCCGCTCATGAACACCCCTCCTCGACTATCTCTTCGGTGATGTTCTCATCCTACTCCACACGGGCTGCTGTGGAAATGTACACTTCTTCATATGATCGGCTATAGATCGCTTTTCGCCAGGTTACCTTTGTTAAGATCATGGACGTTTGTTCTGCTTCGCTCCAAAATGAGTTGTTCCCGGTATTCTCCCGGGGTAACCCCCGTCACCTTCTTGAAGATTCGAATGAAGCTGTGGGAGTTGGCGTAGCCCACTTGCTCGGCGATCTCGGCCACCTTCGCCCCGCCTTCCTAGAGCAGCTGCTTCGCCTTATTCATCCTCAGCTGAATAAGATGATCGGTGAAGTTATTCTCCGTATACTCCTTGAAAATCTTACTGAGATAAGGGACGCTAAGCTGGAATGTATCCGCTATCAAATTCATGGACAGACCGCTTCGCTGGTAGTTGTTCGCGATGTAGTCAATGATGTGCTCGATCGTCTCATTGCTGCCCCGCTGGCTCCGCTTCTCAGTAATCCGGGTGAGCAGCTCCCGGAAGAAGCGGGTAATATCCTGCTTCACCTCTGCCGCATTCTCCGCCGCTTCGATCTGCTCGTACAGCTTGGCGTCTCCTCCGGTTATCGACGCGGCATCCAGGCCGATATCCGATCCCACCTTCAAGGACCGCAGCACGAGCTGCAGGCAGATCTGCTTGAGCAGCTTCGGCGGGACACTCTCCTGAAGCGCCTGCTGGAACAGCAGCTCCAGCTTCTTGGCTACCCCTCCGTCATCCCCAGCCTTCACGGCATCAAGCGCCGCATCCGCGAGGTCGAACAAGCGGTAAAACTGCTGCTGGCTGTAATCCTCGATATCCTCGATGGAGATCACATGATTCGCACCGAGCAGCATTCGGTATTGCAGCGCGTCAATCGCCTCCCGGTAAGACTTCGACAGCTCGTCCAGCCGCTCGTACTGTCGGCCCACACCAATCGTGACCGTCATCTTGAGCTGCTCCTGCACGAAGGTCTTAATTAGATCCGCAGCCGACAACGCTCTCAGCATATTGGATTGCCGGTCCTCCTGTTCGAAGCTGATCAGGATGACGATCCGGCCATCGACCATCTCCACCGCGGCCCCTCGGCTCTCGGCATTGGTCAATTCCTCGGCTGCATTGCATAAGGCATACGTGTACAACTGCAGATCCTTGGAGGAGATAAGCGACTTCTGGTCAAACTCCGCGGACATGACGATGTAGTGGGACGAATACAGCCGGATATCCAGCCATTCCAGCGAAGGCTCTACATCGCTGAATCGCGTTCTGTAGCCCATCAGGATGTCCGAGATCAGCCTCCACTTCATCGCCGGTATATTTTGCCGGACCTGCCGCTGCATGTGGTCGTGCTCCGTTAGGAAGCTGTCGAACAGGCCCTCGGCCGCTTCCAGATTGATCGCCTTGTCCTTGGTCTTCGCACCTGCAGGCTGGCCGGTCCGGGAATGCAGCTGCTTGTTCACGGAGCTGACGAAGCTGACAATCGGCCGATAGGTGACTTTGTTCACCAGGAAGACGGCCGCAACCGCCAGGGCGAACATTATGAACGCGATCAAGAGCAGCCAGTTGCGGATCGTCAATATTTCGCGGTTCAGCTGCACGTCCGGGATGATGCTGACATATTTCCAGCCGGTATACTTGGATGACGCGTAGAACACCAGACTGGGATTCCCGTCGACGGTCTGTGCGAAGCTGCCCTCCCCGCCGCTGCTCATAATCTTCTTCATTTCTTCCCGGGAGCTAATATTTTGGCCTAGTATGCTTTTATCGCCATGCGCGATGACCTGTCCGTTTCCGTCAATGACGAAGGCTTGCCCCAATTGTCTAAGTCCATCATTCACCGACAAATTGTAAATCATGCTCTCATCGATATTGACAACCAATGCGCCTTTGCGAAACGAAGGGCTGCTGATGGCCGGGTAGGAGCGTACCATCGTCAGCACCTGCTTGCTTACCGGGTGCATGGCCAGCTTGTCCTCCACCGTCCGCAGGCCGAGCCACTTGTAATAGCCTTCGTAGTTATCGAAGCGCTCCCTCCACTCGTTGTCGAAGAAGACGGATTCCGGCGCTGCGGTACTGGGCGTCAAGTACATCCGCTGCCCGTAAGAATATAGATAGGCCGAGTGAATATGCGGATTGGCGTTCATCATAATATCGAGCTTCTTCATCAGATCGCTCTGCTTCTGCAGCTGCTCCAGACTGCTGCTGCCAGCGCCTATGATGTCTGAGAAGCTGCGGAGCTCCGGCTCCTGTAATAAGCTGAGCACATCCTTATCCACTTCATGCAGGATCATCTCTGTCTTATCCATCACCTGATGCAGCAGAAACGGCGTTGGAATTGACCAGCTCCTGCTTCAAGCTGCGAGTCGTATTGAGATAAGAGAGCAGCACGGTGATCGAGATGATGACGAGGAATACGGTGGCGTAGATGAGTCCAGCCGTCTTAGAAATATTGGAACTGCGCAGCATCGAGTTCACCTCAAGGTTCAGAAAATGAGCTTAATCAATAGTATTATAGTCGATTCTGCCTATGGACTGCATACAAATATCGGAGTCCTTGAGGCAAGAACGATTCTCCTAAAAAAGGGGGATCGTTCTCGTTTCTTTACGGTAACGCTCAGTGTCAACAATAATTCAGTCGTGCATTTCGATCGATCATCTCCGGAGCCGATAGCGTCCCGAACGGCTCTTCACCGGGAAACAACATGGTCACTTGTCCCGGCTCCACAAAAAGATCCGGTACCGGGGCGCTGCCCGTTAACGTAAATGAAGCAGCCGACCACAAAGATCGGCTGCTTCTGCGTTTTTATTGAATTACCGTACCCAGTTATTGAACTAGCTTTTATTTTATTTAGACAAAATTTATTTGCCATGAGACTCCGAAGCGGTCATTCAGCCAACCGAACTTTTTACTGAACCCATAATTACCTAATGGCATTAGAACATGTCCACCTTCTTTAAGTTTCCCATAAAGCTCATCAATTTCTTCCTCAGTATGACAAGCAACATAGATCGAGAACGAAGGTGTAAAGGAAAATGCATGTTTGACATTACTGTCGATACACATAAACTCCTGTCCTTTTAATGTGAAAGTAGCTTGGAATACAGTTCCTTCTTTTCCAGCTTCATTAGCGCCATATCGAACAATGCTTGTAATTTCAGAATCCTCAATGATCGATGTATAAAAGTTCATCACTTCTTCTGCCTTGCCATCTTGAAACATTAAGAAAGGTATTACCTTGTCCATTGCATGCTCCTCCTTTAATTCTTCCTTTATATTTCTTAAAGCCTCTGTTACTTCAACGGCAACGGCCAATTTTAGTGTTAGGCTGCCGCAATGTCAGTATTCAACTATCGTTTCCCGTTTGTTGAAAAATATTTGCAACATGTTGCAAGTTGCCAACTTACTTCTCCGTAGCTTCACCGGATGTCACATACGTCTCAAAGTACGCCTCTACCCTTCTCGCCACCTCATCTACAGAATCTGAGCCATCCACTTCGACATAGGGTAATCCACGTGATATGACCTCTTGACGGAGATAATCCCTCAAAAGAGCTTCTCGACCAAAAAAGTTGCTCTGAAATCGTACCGGATCGCTCGATCTAATTCTCAGTTGTGGTTTGTCTCTTTTGGCGGCTGACTCTAGGGCAAACTCCTCGGTCGGCAATAGCCAAATTGCCTGATGGATATCCGAGAGTAGCGGCTGAACCAGTTTTGGAAAGAGTCGAGGGCCCTCCACCAAGATTTTGGGCCACTTGGGCATGGCCTGAAGATCCTCGCAGATCATGGGGAATCGCTCGTCGTTGGTGGTGAGGATATCGCGAAACATGGCCTCGGGTGTGGTGTATACCCAATTGTCGTCGATCGTCTTACCTAACCCTCTGTACATCGCGGGATGTAACGCAGGATCGGCACGAGCGATGAAATGGTTATGCTCATGGAAATCGCAAGGGTAAATTTGCCAGCGATGCCGTTCTGCGAGCATACGCGTAACAGTGCTCTTGCCCGAATCCGAAGCACCGCCTATCCACAGTACATGGGATAAAGAATCCCTAAGCTCCTTAGTAGCTTCATACCCTTCTGACAAGAGCATCATCTCCCTTACCTCTATTCAGGCAAGAGTTTAACATATGCTTTTTGGATAAAACAGTCTGTTTTTTCAGTTGTCACTTTGGTATCATTAACTTAAAGCAAGAGTAGCAATATTGCCCTTGAAAGAGGCTGCTGAGAAAGTCGGCAACCTTTTTTTGCGTTTACTTCGCTATTCTGCCCGTTCGTATCGTTGAGAAAGGCAGCCGATCGCAAACCGGCTGCCGTCATGTAACAATTGAACTCTCGTACCTTTAGTTTAACAAATTGTGTTTTTATCATAATTTAATGACGAAATCATTATAACCCTCTGCAACAGGTTTTCCATCTGACACTTTTAACATTAATTTATTTGGGAGCGCAATAAAACTGACCTGGGTACTCTTTCGACAAACCGGGTAATCACCAGCTTTGTTGCTTAAAACTGTCTTCAAATGTGTTCGGTTAGTTGGCTTTGCGAGAGTAATTGGCCTAAAGCCTTATGCAATGCTAAACGTCTAACAAATGCAATCGGTATTCCTACACTATTACATGCTTCCTGGTTATAAGCGTTTCTACATTCTCATCTGAAGATGATTCCTCTTTCTTGTCGAAACCTGTTAGGATCAAAGTTACTATTATATCGTCATTTACTTCATTATCAATAACAGTTCCGAAAATTAGATTGGTTTTATATCCTATTTTGTTCCTTACAATGTTTAAGACTTGATCAACATCCGGAATTGTCAGATCGTCTGAAGCTGTAATATTCAATAATGCACATGAGGTATCCTCAATGACTTTTTTATGAAGGAATGAATTTGAAAATATTTGTTCCATTACGGCGGCTATTTTGTTCAAACCGGATGCCCTTCCGAAGCTCAGATAAGCCCTGCCCTTCTTCTTAATAAGAGTTTGAATATCACGGATATGGATATGAGTTTTTAAAATAAGTGATGATAAGTATACCACTGAGTCTACAATTATGTCCTCATGGGAATTAGAGGTGCTTTCCGAGAAATCAAACAAAAGATCGACATGATTTATTAATTCTTGAACACGGTGATTGACTCCGTTTCCCATTGGGGAATCGTTTATTATTCCAACAGTATGAATACCTAATTTCTGTGCTTCTTGTGCAATAGTTGAAGCAATACCATTATCGACATGGGTAAGAATAAACAAAAGTTCAGCGTCTTCAATTGCTTTCCTGACTCGGTGAATTTCTTCTTGAATGCCTATTTCATAAGAAGATCCTTGTAATTGAATGGATTTGCTAAACCTGGAGTTTGATAATGGTTCTTCTTCATAGCCGATATGTATGATTTCTAGATTTTTGTCCGCACACTTCAAACCCTCTAATACATTTATATGACATCCTACCCCTATTACCTTGACTAAAGATTTCGTCCGAAGCAGATCATTTATTTCATCTGTCTTTTTCATTGAAACCTCCCGAAGGGCCTCCAACGGATCTCCTTTGAAGTGGGACAATACAGTTTCCAAGACCTCTTGCTTAAGAAGTATCTCCGCTTTGTCTTTTTGAAGTCGCTCAATGTGTTCATCCAACAAATGGATGAATGAATCCGGTTCAATCCCATTAAATACAGTTTTAATCTCTCGGAGAGAAAGTCCCATTTTTTTAAGAATCAGAATGATTCCTAGTTTTCCCTTCTCCAAATCACTGTAAAAACGGTAATTGTTTTCCGATGTTTTACTTGGGACTAATAACCCGATTTCCTCATAGTATCTGATTGCCCTAATTGAAATCCCCATACTCGAGGACATTTCTCCTATACTAATTAACGTGTCCATCCTATTATTCCTCCTCTCTCCTTGAATTGTACTGTCTTCCGCAACGGAAGAGTCAAGGTTTTGATTGTTGAATTCTGCCCGTTAGCTTAATGCCCTCCGCCGGTCTAAAACTTTATTTTCTTTTGACAGCTGCTCACCCGCCTGCGGGTGCAAGCCGGCTTGCTTTGTCGTGACGGCATTTGCACTTCCTTAGGGTCAACCGGTTTCATTCATGTAATCGATATGCTTATAGCCCCAGCCGCACATGTCAGTCAGCACGCCGCTTAACGATTGCCCATGCTCTGACAAACAATATTCGACTTTCGGCGGAATTTCCTGATACACCTTGCGTACGACCAACCCGTCCTGCTCCAGCTCGCGGAGCTGATTCGTCAGCATGCCCTGCGTAACGTTCGGAAGCAGCCGCCGCAGCTCCCCGAACCGTTTGGTTCCCTGATTCAACAAAATGAACAGGATGAGCGGCTTCCATTTGCCTCCGATCACCTGCAGCGTCGTCAAAATTCCTTGCGTCGTATTCGGTTCGTGCGTGCTCCCTCTCATGTCCCCGCTCCCCAGCCTTTCGCCTTTGTCCGTTATTCTTATCTTTACAGTAACAGAGAATGCGGATTTGAAACAGTACTACCAAATTTCGTACTTGGTACGGTTTATGATACCGACTCCGCAGGCCAAGCGGCGTCTAACGTACGCTCGACAGGACTAAGTACGAATAAAATGCGTACTTTTCAACCGCAAGATTCCACACCATAATTGGGGGTGTCAATGACGAACACTGAATTGAGAGGAAGATGAACATGAACATTATGGTGATTGCAGCCCACCCGAGCCTGAAACAATCGCGCGCCAACCGGGCGTTTACGCAAGAGCTTGCCCGCCATGCCGGCGTTTATGTTCGCGATTTGTACCAAATGTACCCCGACTGGCGGATTGATGCGGAGAAGGAGCAGCAATTGTTGCTGGTGCATGACCGGATCGTTTTTCAGTTCCCCTTTTACTGGTACAGCTGCCCTCCGCTTTTGAAAAAGTGGTTTGACGACGTATTCACGTACGGCTGGGCTTTCGGATCGGGCGGAGATCATCTGAAAGGCAAATCATTTATCGTCGCCACGACGGCGGGCGGCTCGGAAAACGGGTACCGTGCGGGTGGAGACAACTGGTTCACGGTTGATGAATTGCTGCGGCCGATCCAAAGTACGATTACCCGCTGCAACGGCATATTTCTCCCTGCATTCGTCACCTATAACGCCGACCGGGGAACGGATGCTTATTTGTCGCAGGAGGCTCGGCGGTATGCAGCATATATTCAATCGGAGTTGGAAGTCCTCGTACACTAAGTCTTAACCAACCGCCTAGAGACGCCGCAACGCGCAACGGAGACCCGCCCGCGAAAAAGGATGAAGCGCTTCGCCACTGCTCCGTCCGCCGAACGTCGAGGTCGCAATGCCGGTAACGAACCATATTCCGGGCGGCGGCAGAGTAAAGGTCTGGCTTCTGCCCGGATTGGGGACGGCTGCTTCCCTTGTGCATTACTGCGATCCTTATGTCCATCGTGCCCGGCAGCCGCCGCGTTGGCGTCTTGGATCCAATCCAACGGATATGTTTCGTCTGCACTTCTCCCGGTCCGGATCTACATAGCAGTCGACAAACACATTGTCCTCTGCAAAGTAGGCGGCCTGACTCCAACTATTATCTTGAATATACTGCTGGATCCATCATTTTATCGCCATCTGATAAAACCGGCCAGAAAATAAATCCCCAACGTCATATTTACTCAGGATGAATGGTGATGAGGTCCCGGTCGCCCTCGATTGTCAGCGACGCACGGCGAAAGACGTCGCGCAGCGTATCGACGTCGTCGACGACTGCGTTTCTAATGGCGAGGTTAGACGAATATATAGGCTTTTTTTCATTCACGGCAGCGTCTCCTTTTAAGGAAAATCCAGCAGCAGCTCGGCCACAGCCATTCTGATCATCGATACCATGCATGCCGCCATTCAAGCCGGCGCTTCTGCATCGTATGTGCTGATAGATAGCTGGTTTACATAGGCTCCGCTGATTCAAGAAGTGATCAGCCGCAGGCTACAGATGATCGACATGGTTAAGAACGATAACAAGCGCTGTCACTTAAATGGCCAGCGATTATGCTTGAAAAAGCTGTATATGAAAGTAGCAAGAGATCATCCGAATTTATGTGATGCGCTGGGAAATTTGTCCAACTGATAAAGAAATTCCGAGAGGCTATTTCAATAATATCCTCTCGGTGTTCGTCGAGGCTTGCAGTACAATTACAAACCCGGTTGACAGTCGTTCCGTTGATAAATGCCTGTATATTCGCCACTGTGGTATCCATCAGTCGAATCCGCGCTTCTTTCAAAAATTCCGGCAGCGCCACCCGGGTTTATCGCTCTGCCTCGCCCGGTGCGGAGCCTTCCGCTTCGTCAAGCGCAGTATGTTTCTATCGTATCCTCCCGCAGCATTTTACCGCGACCCTTTCTGGCTTGCATTAATCCAATCACCACTCGCCAGAAGCGCGGAATTTGTTCCTGACGTTCTCACCAAATTGTTTTCCCGCTTGATTGATTTCTGAAAGCAGTTGCTCTACGCTCAAACCCGTGGCGCTTCTAACTGCAGGAATGACGGTCTGGCACTCGTTTGCATCCATAAAGAGTGTCGCTTCCAGCAATCGCGCCTCATCCTCTTCCGGAATTACGATAAAACCATGCTTGTCGGCATGAACAAGTTGTCCCGGCTTCACTTTGCAACCGAACACTTCTACTTCAACTCCCCATTGTACCGGCGTGCTGTAAGCATGCCCGACACATGTCCTGCGGGCAATCGCCTTAAAACCGGCATTGCACATTTCATCGACATCCCGGATTGCTCCGTCTGTAATTGTTCCGACGCAGCCAAGCGCACGATGAGTGTTGCTGTTTACCTCTCCCCAAAACGATCCTATGACAGATGGTTTATCCAAATCCTGAACAATTACAATTTTCGGACCGGGAATACTGGCAACATATTGGAAATATTCACTTGCGGCGTTAGGATTTGCCTTGCGATGGTTCGGATTGCTTGGCTCAATTACAACCGTAATGGCATAACCGACCATGGTGCCCATATGCGGCATGAAATCCCTTGTCTCTTCCAGATTAAATCCCCGGGTGATGTCACTTCTGGTAATGATTTCCCAACCGTTATAAATCGTAGGCGTGTTCCAACGTTTAAGTTTCAACAACTCGGCGTGTGATAAATTGGTCATGTTCTCCATCCTTTCAAATGTAAATCGCACTACTTCTCCGAACCAAGGGCAATCTCGTTAATAAAGCTCTTTTGGAACAGCAAGAACAGGATGATCAGCGGCAGAGCGGCCGGAAAAGCCCCGGTAACCCGGGGCTTCATCAGGCAATTATTCAACATCGATAAAATATCGATAACAGTCGGCCCACCATGTATATCCTTCCCGTTGACCAAGCTTTGCAAGGTATACCTCGATCATTCCGGTCTCGCGATCCTGTATGATGTTGAAGTTGGATAGCTGAAGCTTATCGGAATCACCCTCTTCCCGCTTATCTATCGTTGTAAGCGTGTCCTTCATCAGCAAACCGCGGTCGTCTACCTGAGCAATGATGAGCGGATGACGGGGGAAGTTGCCATAGGTTGCATGATCGGAAATATTGCCGATCCAGTAGATCTTGTCGTTCTTTATGCTCCTGACAAAAGCGGAAATGGTCGCTGCCGAGTAGAACACCTCCCGATTGTCAAAATGCCACGGCACAGGGTCGGTGAACGTTCTTCCCCCGTCATCGGAATAACAGTACCACTTATGCGCAGGCGTTCCAGGTTCGATGCGCGTGTTCCAATTTTTGTTTTCCCAATTGGACCCGCGGAACACCGCCAAGATCCGGCCCGACGGCAGCATAACGGCGACCGGCTCATCTACCCCTCTGGAAGATTTTAAGTCGCTGATCACGATCGGTCGGGAGAACGTAAGGTCATAATGCCCGCGAGATTCATTGAATATGCCGCGAACAACAATCAGGCCGTTCATGATTTCGGAACAAGAGGGGAAAATCTCAGTTGCGCCAAGGTCGCGAATACGCAAGCAGGCGTGCATGGAAGCGCCAATCGGAAATATAATTTCGCCGTTTTCCAGAACATCGACACCTAAACCCAAATAGGCCCGATTGTTGTTGGTATATGCCGGGTTTCTCCAGTTATCCGGATCAAAATCGGCGCCTTCCTCATACTTGATCAATTCGGTTGTTCGCTCATCGCTTCCCTCTTTTCTTATCGATAGCATGCTGTGGTCGACAAAACTTGCTTCGCCATGTCCCCAAAATCGCTTATAGGCCTTATGATGGCCGTCAAAGAAAACCCTGCGCATGTCAACGGATACAAAATGCCCGAAGTGAGGATTGAATGCCTCTTCCCCATTATAAGTAGCCATTTCGTCTTCGCCTTTCGCCTCAACACTTCTGCTGTATACATCTTGCCATTCCCCCCAGGTTCGCCCGTTATCATCGGAGAATCGCTCGAATGCTGCATTGCTCCAATCCGATTCACCTTGCAAGCTCTTACGTTCCACTCTCCTAAGTCCCGTACTGTCTACATAACGTTGCGATCTCAGATCTGTCGTTTTTTTATCCGGGGATTCGACATATAGCTTTTTTCTCACCTTCATATTTGTACTCATGCTCCTCTCATCTTCGTCAAAGTTCATTCTTGCCTATCATTATCCTTTGGCTAATATCATACCTGCATGGCTTTCAGTGCGAGAATGAATGCATTCGCCTGCTGTCCAAGCTCCTCTGCAGCCGTGGTGGTTATCAGATGCTGAGCTCGAACGGATGGATCATCGATGTAGCTTTTGAAATCCTCCATGTAAGCAACCGCCAGTTGTCCGGCCCCTTGATTCAAGAGCAGTTGTATAATATCCAATCGATACTTCAGATTGACGGCAAAACTGGATTGAATCGCGTTCTCTTCCGCAAAGTTTCCTACGGACAATAGCATCCCATTTACATGAACCGGTTCAATCGTTACCGTGATCGTAGCCGGAAGCGAGTATTCATGACCGTCATATACACGAAACGTTACGGTATCTATGCCAGTCTGGCCCAAATTGGGCAAATAGCTAAACGTCCCATAGGTAACATCCGTCACACTCGCAGTTCCTTTCTGACCGTTCACTACGAGACTATACGTTAATTGATCTCCATCGGCATCCACAGCGTGTAACGTACCCCCGACTGCTGTGTTTACTTGGGTGGTAACCGTCAGGTCACGTGTTAATGGCGTTGAGTTGGCTCCAGGAACAGGTGCTTCCGCTTCAATCAGATTCGTGACCAAATCGGCAGGGTAAGCGAAATGATGCCATTTTTCAATATCGATCTTATCACCGATTTTATCCCTAATGCTTCCGGTCGGGTTGTTAAACAAGTAAATACCATCTGCTCCGGCCTGATAGGCAACGTATGCTCTAAGCCGATATTGCAGTTCGCTCATTGCCGTGCTGGACCGGTTGACAGGAATACCTTGCTTGATCAAATCCTCTTCTGCCTTCGTCAAGTCATGCCCGCTTAATGAATACGTTGTGCCAATATACAGTTGAACATTAGACCCTTCTACAGCCTCCACGAATGGAGCGATATCAAAAAATTCTTCATGACTGAGGGAAGTAGGGACGATCATATCAACCAAATCTTCGGCGATCCAAGCATCAATATCCAACCCGTATTGTTTGTATCCATTGTAAGGGAATCGGACCGTGATCTGTTTCGTCGGCAATGCCAGTCTAAGGTCGCGCAGCATCTGCGTAACCACCTCGGCTTTGTAGTCATCCCAACGTTCCAACCCAGCAACGGTTGTTTCATCTTTCGGCTCAATTCCATACTGTGTCAGATAGGCATTGGTTAGTTCGGATTGATACCCGAAAATATTCGGATACCTGCCAAAGTCGAGATTGATTCCATCCACTCCAGGGAAGGCGGCCGCCTCCAGCAGAACATTTTTTATATACTCGCGGACGGCGAGATTCCCGTAATCAATCCTGAAATTCACGGTCCCATTCTTCAACACCATACGATAGGGAAGCATTTGGTTGGCATAGACGGCGCCGTTCATGAATCCGTTTACTGCAGGATCATAGACAGCGTTCATTCGCAGGGAAGCATTCGTCTTTAAACCCAGTTGGTCAGCTTTCTCGGCTACGATCTGCAACGGTGAACGACCGCTGGCGTTGATCGCAGTAATTTGTTGTCGTGCCAGCTTATCCCCGTCCCTCATCTGACTCTCATAAGCTTCCGACCCGGCAAATGGAATACCTGCATATTGA
>NZ_VDCQ01000045.1 GCF_006265175.1 Paenibacillus hemerocallicola
CTCCAGCTTCTGGATATGCTTGGTAATGATGGCTGATGACATGCCTAATGCCTCAGCGAGCTCACCAATGTTATAAGGCTTCTCATTCAACAATCCAATGATCCGAACTCGCGTTTCGGAAGAAAAGCACTCCAGCACATTCATATTTCTCGGTGTCACGTCTATGATCATACGGCACGCTCCTAACTCATCCAATTGTATAACCAAATTGTTAATTAGTCAACAGACTCCACCCGCTCGAATCATTCTGAAGCGGATGAAAGCAGAAAACAAAAGTGATGGTTCCGCCGCACGAATTGTGCTGAACCAACACGTCACTGGTAATTTGATGCGTGGAGCCTGATTAGTCAACATATACATTAAATATTGACAAAAAAGTAAATAATATCTATCATATTAACTAGTAAGCGATTAAGATAATATATATATTAATCATATGGAAGGGGGTGCGGCGGGGAAAGCCTTTAACCAGTTTGATACAATTCCTAACTAAACGAATGGAGGTTCTTGCACAAACCAAACAAACTGTGTGGAATTGCGAAAGCGGTTTCCTGATCCGAGGTAACGAGTGCTTCACCGGCACAGTGTCAAAAATTAATTTATAAAATTTAACATGGGGGAGATCTAATTGAAAAGGAAGTTGGTACTTACCGCTACAGTCTTAGCGTTGCTCCTGAATATCGGCTGCCAAAGTCAAAATCAGTCCGGCAAAAAAAGCACGAATCTGGCCGAGGTTAGTACGGAACCTGTTACATTAAAGTTTTATGTTGCCTATGGTGCTTTCCCCAAAGAAGAGTTTGAGACTTACTTTATTGAGCCGATCAAAAAAAAATATCCGCATATTACCTTGGAATGGGTTAGCGGCAAGCTGCAGGATTTGATAACAGCGGGTGACGTGCCGGATATTTTGATGGCCGGTTTGCCTGGGATTCCTGGTATACAGGAATTGCAAATCATTGAGGATCTGAACCCGTATATCAAAAAGTTCGGAATGGACCTGTCCAAATACGATCCGGTCACGATTGAAGCCATCAAGAAATTTGGCCAAAAAGGCGAAATGATTGCGCTGCCATTTCGAATGAACATCCCCGCTCTCTTCTATAACAAAGACCTATTTGATAAATTCGGAATCGCTTATCCTAAAGACGGTATGACTTATGAGGAAACTTTCGATTTGGCGCGCAGGCTGACTCGCAGTGACGGAGGCGTTCAATATTTGGGCCTCTACACGGGAGGAGCGGACCGCTTTGCAATGGGGCTTACTTTGCCTTATGTGAACAAGCAGACGAACGAAGCCGCGTTGACAACGGACAGTTGGGTGAAGGTACTGAGCTTGAATAAAACGTTGCATGACATTCCGGGGTATGTGAAGGATGGCAAAATTTCAGGCAACTCGATCGGCGTGTTTGTGAAAGATCAAAAGCTCGCTATGGCCGGCTATTGGGGGGCGGATGTCATCGGCGAAATCGATAAACTGGTCAAGGCCGGTCAGGAGTTTCAATGGGACATGGCAACACTCCCCACGTTTGAGAAGGGCAAGGGCAGCGCATGGCAGGCGGAAGCGCATAACATGCTTGTGACCACAACAAGCAAACATAAGGATCAAGCTTTTCAAGTGGTGTCTCATGTCGCCGGCGAAGAGGTGCAGAAGTTAATCAATAAGAGCGGCGGAATAACGATATTGAAGAAAACGGAAGAAACGAAGAGAGATTACGGCGGGGACTTGGCATTCCTGAAGGGGAAAAATACGAATGCGTTCTTCGCTCTCCTGCCGGGCATGCATGAACATACGAAATATGACCAGAAAGGCAGAAGCTTAATTGTAGAAGCGGCCAACGAGATGATCCTGAAAGGGACCGATGTCAATACCGCCTTGCGGAATGCACAGGAAAAACTGAACCAGTATATCAAAGAACAAACTGCCCTGCAATCGCTGAAGTGACTGATGATTCTCTGGTTTTTCCGTGAAACATTTTACGAGGAGGCAACTGATGAATACGAAGCTCCGCACTATTGTTTCAGGCTGTATGGCGGGCGCTGCAATAGTAATAGGCTTGTCCGGATGCCAATCCCCGGAGGAAATGGAAACGCCGCCACTGAGTCCACCTGGTTGGATGATATGGAGGGGCAGCAGCATTTTCAAAAGGAAGCATTCGGCAAAGGGTTTATGATGATTTCAAAAGAAGCGTCGAAAGAAAATTTTGTAGCGGAGTACAATTTCAAGGGGCAGACTGTTTCTGAGATGGGAATCGGTGCGTGGCTGGGCATGATGTTCTCGTACAAGGACAAGAACAATTACGCCTGCATCTCGATTGATCCTGCAGCCAAAACTGTCAGCCTGGTGCACATGAGAGGCGGAGCTGCAAGCCAGATCGGAGAGCCGGTCAAGCTTTCAGCGGACACTGATTTTACTAAGCTGCACACGATTCGCGTAGAGAAGAACGACAATGAGGTTCGCATCTATTTTGACGGGATGAAAAAGGCGCAAGGCGAGCTGGCGCTTGGCGGCGGTGCGATCGGGTATGTCTATGAGGGAATGGAGCCTGCTTTTTCGTATACCGCATTTAGCAATGACGTGAACGGGAGCAGCGATTTTGAAGTGTTCAAGACAGTGCCTGGGACGATCCAAGCGGTTCATTTTATGAAAGAGGAAAATCGCGGGTATTTGCACAAGGTGCAGCAGAAGGGGATAATCCATATAGAAAAGGCGAAAGGGTGCATATACGGGAGAGCGGAGACGGAGGTTATGCTGCTGAGCTTAAGCAGTCCGGGAACTGGCTGAGCTATAAGGTTAATGTGAAGAGTAGCGGACTTTACGGATTGGATTTAACAATGGGAAAGCTGGCTAAAGAAGCGGCTGTTGAACTATTTTTGGACGGAAAGTCGGTTGGAACATTCGAAATTCCTGCTCACGCAGCAGACATGAAAGAAGCTTGGATCAAGCAAACGATCGGGAACATGCAGCTCACTCAGGGCTTCCATCAGTTGAAAATCAAGCTGGTCAAGGGCGGTATAACGTTTAGATCAATGGAGCTCTTTGAGGCATCGGATGAGAAGGTGCAAATGGTCGATGCTCTTCGCGATCTATCTAAAGTAACGAGGCATGGTAAATGGAATCCGATCGCAAACGGCGTTACGAGTGCAGCCGTATCATCGCATCGACTCCTGAACGGTTTCTTTATCATGCAATCATACAGTTGCTTATACTTGACAAGCAACCGTAGAGTTGCTTATACTCGATATATGAATAGGGACAGAGACGCTATATTCAAAGCGCTAGGCGACTCGAATCGTCGGCTTATATTAGACGAGCTATCCGAACGCAACGAGATTACGTTGTATGAACTTACGGTACGTCTCATTATGAAGCACGACCTTTCCATTTCGCGACAGGCGATTGCTAAACATCTTTCTGCATTGGAAGATGCAGGACTCGTAAAATCAGAAAAAAAGGGAAAATATCGAGTAGTTATATTCAACAACGAACCACTTAAAAATTTGCTGAAAGGATGGATAGAGTAATTTTAATTAAAAACTTCTGACGACTGTATGGGTTTTTCTGATTGGAGCCAGATTGGTAGCAGAGCGCCAACGTCGCAAAATATCAAAGGAGGCAAAAACATTATGAAAATCATTGTTACCAGTATATTCGTTCAAGATCAAGACAAGGCATTGGAGTTTTATACAGAAACGCTAGGCTTTATAAAAAAGCATGACGTTCCAGTCGGTAAATTTAGGTGGATAACGCTTGTTTCTCCCGACGAGCAAGACGGTACCGAACTTTTACTCGAACCGAATGACCATCCTGCCGCCAAAGAATATCAAAAGAAAATATCTGCCGAGGGCATCCCAGCAACAATGTTTGGCGTTGCAGATATTAATGAAGTGTATAAACGATTATTGGAAAACGGCGTGAAGTTTACTATGGAGCCCACAAAAATGGGCGAACTCACAATAGCTGTCTTCGACGATACATGCGGCAACCTTATTCAGATTGTGCAGAAGTAACTTTACGTCGAATTATCTTTGTGCTAAACGACTTTATTGGCAAGTTAACCCTGTCCAATTTTTAGGATGGGGTTACCTTTATAAGGTCTAAACATAAATGAAATTGTTGTTATAAAAGAAAAAAGTCGTTGAGTTAGAACTTAATTGTTGTCCGTATCTTGATGGTACGGGCTTTTTGTTTTCGCCATGTCATCATCGTCCGTCTCCCAGTCCATTGAGCTATTAAAGGTAAGGGGATTCGAGGTTGAAGACATGATGTTCAGTTCCATTAAGTGTAAAAACGGCGCTGTCGGAACGATATTTCTGTCCGATTGCAGCTACCGGTCATTGCCGTATACCGATATTTATTTCGGAACCAAATCTTCGGTGATGTTTAACAGCTCGTCCTATTATACGATTCACTGAATGAGTTTCAGCGGGTAAGTTGGGAATATGAGGTGGACCGACGTATCGAAAAGCATGAATTGAAGAGAGAGGATAACCATATGAAGGAGCATCGCCATTTTGGTCAAGTGATTCAGAGACAGGCGAGTCCGCGAACAACAGGCGAGGATGGAAAGAAAGGTTGCGGCTACAGTGGCGACCTGCCGGCTTGGCCGTAATGGAAACGAAGAAAATGACATAGGAACTATGCAGTGACGGAGTCGGCTTAGCCATTCTGAAGCGATCAAAAAAGAAAAGAACCTGGATAGCTTTACCAAGTTCTTTTTTATTGCACATAAACAGACACGATGATATAATCAGATCACGACTGTTTCGAATTGAATAGTCATAGTTAATGCATCATACACTTTTATCGTACCATGCCGGTAAACTCTTGTCAAATGTTTTTTCTCAATTTAACGGTTAGGAGAGATGTTGAATGAGTTCTTTGGTTCTCGGTTTTCAGGAAATGGAAAAAACGCAGCTTTTGCTCGTTGGCGGAAAAGGGCTACATTTAGGGGAATTATCCAAAATGGATGGAATACAAGTACCGGAAGGATTTTGTGTTACAACTGCGGGTTATCAAAAAGCTATCGAGCAAAACGAAACGTATCATGCTTTGTTGGATCGACTAACCATGCTAAAAGCAGAAGATCGAGATCAGATTGGCGAAATCAGCAGGAACATTCGACAACTCATTATCGAGACAGAAATCCCTTCCGATGTTGTGAAAGCAGTTACTCGCTATCTCTCCCAATTTGGCGAGGAACATGCTTATGCAGTGCGTTCCAGTGCGACTGCTGAAGATTTGCCGCATGCTTCTTTTGCCGGTCAACAAGACACCTATTTAAATATCATCGGCAAAGAATCAATTTTTCAGCATATCAGCAAATGTTGGGCTTCCCTATTTACGGATCGCGCGGTAATTTACCGTATGCAAAATGGATTCGACCACAGTCAAGTTTATTTAGCCGTTATCGTTCAAAGGATGGTTTTCCCGCAGGCTTCGGGGATTTTATTTACCGCCGATCCAATGACCTCCAACCGGAAGTTGCTATCAATCGATGCCAGCTTTGGACTTGGAGAAGCACTGGTCTCAGGCTTGGTATCCGCCGATTGTTATCAAGTACAGGAAGGGGTAATTGTCGACAAGAGGATAGCAACCAAAAAATTGGCTATCTACGGACGGAAGGAAGGCGGAACAGAGACACGGCAGATCGATCCTGATCAGCAGATGTCTCAAACACTCACTGAGCAACAAATTTTACAGCTGGCGCGCATCGGAAGACAGATTGAAGCTTATTTTGGCAGCCCGCAAGATATCGAATGGTGTTTGGCTGATGATACATTTTATATTGTCCAGAGTCGGCCGATCACTACTTTATACCCGATCCCTGAAGCGGTTGATCAAGAAAATCACGTCTATCTATCTGTTGGCCATCAACAAATGATGACAGATCCCATAAAACCATTGGGATTGTCTTTTTACCTGTTAATTACTCCTGCACCTATGCGTAAAGCCGGTGGGAGGTTGTTTGTTGATGTTGCACCTAGGCTGGCTACACCTGTCGGCCGGGAAACTTTATTAAATACTCTGGGATCCGATCCGCTCATAAAAGGCGCACTCATGACCATAATAGAGCGAGATTTTATAAAATTGTTACCAAATGATCAAACAGCACCGATTCCCAACACAAGTAATACAGATATGCTGGCACAATTCGAGAACGATCCGACAATCGTTTCTGATTTGATTAAGCGTAGTCAAACATCGATAGAAGAATTAAAACAAAAGATCCAAACGAAATCAGGAGCAGATTTATTTGATTTTATTCTGGAAGATCTCCAGGAATTAAAGAAGATCTTATTTGACCCAAAAAGTTCAATGGTTTTTATGACTGCTATGAATGCTTCGTCATGGATCAATGAAAAAATGTACGAGTGGCTAGGTGAAAAAAACGCAGCAGATACGCTTTCTCAATCTGTACCAAACAACATTACTTCGGAAATGGGTCTGGCGCTATTGGATGTCGCAGATGTGATTCGTCCTTATCCGGAAGTAATTGATCATTTACAGCATGTAAGAGATGACAACTTTTTGGATGAACTCGTTAAGTTTGATGGTGGACAGGAAACTCGAGACGCTATTTATGATTATCTCAGCAAATACGGAATGCGATGTACCGGAGAAATCGATATTACTAAAACTCGCTGGAGTGAAAAACCAGTTACACTCGTCCCCATGATTCTGGGTAACATCAAAAAATTCGAGCCTAATGCGGGCAATCGGAAATTTGAGCAAGGGCGACAGGAAGCTTTGGAAAAAGAAAAAGAGTTATTGGATCGTTTGAAGCAATTACCGGATGGTGAACAAAAAGCCAAAGAAACTAAACGGATGATCAGCCTGATCCGGAATTTCATCGGTTATCGGGAATATCCGAAATACGGCATGATTAATCGCTACTTCGTATATAAGAAGGCTATACTGAAAGAAGCCGAACAACTCGTAAAAGCCGGCGTTATTCATGAAAAAGAAGATGTATACTATCTCACTTTTGAAGAACTTCATGAAGTCGTGCGCACAAACAAACTTGATTATCAGATCATCAGCAAACGAAAGGACGATTACAATTTTTTTGAAAAACTAACTCCACCACGTGTAATTACGTCTGACGGCGAAATCGTTACAGGTGAGTACAAACGAGAAAATGTGCCAGCCAAAGCGATTGTAGGTCTGCCTGTTTCTTCCGGGTTGATAGAGGGACGAGCACGTGTCATCTTAAGCATGGACGATGCTGATCTGGAAGATGGAGATATATTAGTCACCTCCTTTACTGACCCTGGCTGGACACCATTGTTTGTTTCCATAAAAGGTCTGGTCACCGAAGTTGGTGGACTGATGACCCATGGAGCAGTTATCGCACGCGAATATGGCTTGCCGGCAGTGGTCGGGGTGGAAAATGCCACCAAGCTGATAAAGGATGGGCAACGAATTCGCGTGCATGGAACGGAAGGGTATATCGAAATATTGTAAGGCGTTCGTCCGAGTTTCAAGTTGATCGGATTGTTTGACATCATGAAGTTGCCGCAAAAGAAACGGGAACTTCGCTATGTTATTTTTCATAATCATACAAAAGGGGGTATTGGCTTTGGGCAAAAAGGTAGATTACAAAAAAGATTATAAGCAACTCTATATGCCAAAAACGTTGCCGGAAATTGTAATAGTGCCGAGAATGCCATTTTTTATGGTTAGTGGTTCTGGGGACCCTAACGGCGAGGAATTCGCCATGGCAACAGAAGCTTTGTACAGTATGAGTTATGCAGTGAGAATGTCTTACAAAAGTGAAGATGTGCCGGCCGGATACTATGAATATACGGTTTTTCCACTTGAGGGCGAATGGGACTTGCTTGATCGGTCAAAGCCCGCGACGGACAAAAGCAATTTTAAATACACAATTATGATACGCCAACCCGATTTTTTGACCGAAGAGCATTTCGAGCGATTTTTGGAACAGTCGAAAAGGAAAAGGGCAAATCGATTCCTTGAGAAAATTCGGTTTGAACATGTCGAAGATGGATGGAGTTGTCAAATGATGCATATTGGAAGCTTTGACGATGAACCGAAAAGTTTTGCTCGAATGGAAGAGTTTTGTACAGAACAGGGATTTACTCGTTCAAGTAAAATTCATCGGGAAATTTATTTGTCGGATCCCCGTAAGACTGAACCGTCAAAGTTGAAAACGGTGTTGCGATTCCCTGTAACGCGAAACGATATCCGGAAGTAAAATACAACTTCCCCCTAAACAAACGGATACGATAAGAGTTCAGATTGCCGCCTCGGGACACAAAAAACAGGCCTCTCTAAAGGAGGCCTGCCACTCCATGCCTATATCCCCCCGAACTCCACCGTAATGGGAAGAAGCGACAATGGAGGCGGCAGCAGCAGTTTATCCATTCCATCTTCCGACCGCAAATGACGGCGGAAGCCCTGCTTCTCCGCTAATGACGGATGGAAAAACGCCGCTGCGTCTGGTACAGTGTTAGAGTGCTGTTGTCTTCGGATTATCGTTCGATTCCAAAGCAGCATTGATCGTTCAGGCGGAGGGGAGAGACGTGTCACTGTACAATCTGCACGACGTGATGGCGCTATGGAACCATGCGCACATTAAAGTGCTGGATATACGAAGGTCGGTCGTGCTGCCGGGCGAGAGCGCGCGGTTTTTCCGTTTGCCTGCCAGCATGTTTCTGTTTATGGCGAACGGCCGAGGGCTGCTGCTGCTTGACGGGGAGTCCCATGCGCTGGACAACAGCTACGTCGGACATGCGGGCAAAGGCGCATCGCTCGAAATCGACCATGTCACGGAGCTGATCGACTATTATATAGTGTACTACAAAGCGGTCATGGCGCTGCCTTGCCGACAGGAACTGCTGGAGCTGTACCGCAGCAGCAGCAGCAGCCCTTTCCTGAAGCCATACGGCTTTTCCCCGGTCAATGCGCTGCAGCTGTACAAGCAGCTTGAACAGATGGACCGGCATTGGCAGCTCGACGACCCGCTGGAGAAGTTCCATGTCCGTGCGATGTTCCACGAATGGGTGTATGAGGTGATGAGCCAGCTGCGGCGGGTGGAGAACGCGCCTGTCGTCCAAACCGATCCGATCAGTCGAGCCATCCGTTACATAGAATCGCATTACGCGGAAGACTTCGATCTGCGCGAGCTTGCCGAGCTGCTCGCCTGCAGTCCGAGACAGCTGCAGAGGCTGTTCAAGGAGCAGGTGGAGATGGGCCCGATGGAATATTTGATTCAGGTGCGGCTGGAGCAGGCGCAGCGGCTGCTGACGGACACGGGGGCCACTGTCAAGGAAATTGCCGAAGCGGTCGGGTATGTGGACTTTTACTATTTCAGCCGGGCGTTCAAAAAACAGTACGGCGTATCGCCGATGCATTACCGACGCCAGCGTCGCATTCGTTCATCTTTTGTGTCGCATCCCTCCATTGGCTCAGGGAGCGATCTCTCGTATAGTTATATTGATGATGAAAATCATTATCAATATATCCGCGAAGGGGACGCACACATGTACGCAAGAAGCAGATTGCTGGCTGTAAATGTTATGCTCGTACTAATGCTTATATTGGGGGCTTGCTCTGGCGGGACAAGCGCTCCGAGCAACGCCGGTTCGCCGACCGGACAGCCGTCCGAAAATTCCGCAACCTCGCCGGCCCAGTCCGCGCGGCAGAAAGCTTACCCGGTCACCGTCAAGCATGCCAGGGGAGAGTTCACGCTGGAGCAGAAGCCGCAGCGGATCGCCGTGCTTGACGTCCAATACATCGACCAGTTGGTCACGCTCGACGAGCGTCCATCGGCCAGCGTCAAAGCCGCGGGCGGAGCGACGGATTTTCCGGAATATTTGAATGACAAACTGTCCAATGTCAAGGTGCTCGGGACTTACCAGGAACCGAGTCTGGAAGCGATTCTGGCGTCCAATCCGGACTTTATCATCTGCACGGAAGTGCATGAAGCGATCTATGGAAGCTTGTCCAAAATTGCGCCGACCGTCATGCTCATGCGCAACGAGGATTGGCGGGACACGCTGATTACAATCGGGAAGCTGATGGGCAAGGAGCAGGAGGCGAAGCAGGTCGTCCAGGCCTATAAGGAAAAAACGGCGAAGCTGTCCGCCAATCTGGCCTCCAAGCTGAACGGTCAGACGGTAGCGCTCATCCGGCCGCGCGACGATATGATTCGCGTCCATACCCCGGAGCATCGTACTGGCGCGGTCTTGTATCAAGATTTGGGGCTGCCGGTACCCAAAGCCGTTACCGAAGCAGACGATACCGCCTACCACATTTCGCTTGAGGCACTGGCCGACGTCGGTGCGAACCATTATTTCCTGCTGACCGACGAGATGTTCAAGGGATTGGTGCAGCAATTCCAAAGCACAACGACGTGGCAATCGCTCGAACCGGTCAAAAACAAGCGCGTCTATACGGTGGACACCACGATGTGGATCGGCTATTACGGTCCAATGGCGATCAATCTGATCGTGGATCAGGTGGCGGAAGCGCTGCTGGGCAAGTCGTAAGATGAGCAGCGAGACGCTTCCGAAAGAGTGGCAGGAACGGGTCGCACCTTACTGCATGGGAGCGCATGATCCCATGCGCCTGTACCGGCGTACGACGCGTGTCTCAGACCTGCTTGGGCGAGAACGATGCGAGGCTTATCTCGATTGGCTGGGAGACTATATCGGTTCGCCGTCGCGCAGAGTGACGGCGTCCACCTTGGCCAAGCGATACGCCTTTCTCGTCGCGGCTCCTGTCCTAGCAGCTATGACAACAGAGAATCAGGTACTGGAGTTCACGCCAGACCAGTGCATCCTGGAGACAACAGAGCAGCAGGCGCAGCAGCCGAACGGTACGCGGCTTCCGAGTTTGGGACTGACCGGTTGGCGCATTGCGGAGGCTTCGGCCGACCAGCGCTCCCGGTGGCGCGAGCGGGTTATGCGGTCGCTGTTCGCCGGCCATGTGACGCCGCTGTTTCACGCCTTGTCTGCCACTGCAAAGGTTCCGCTCGTTCTGTTGTGGGAAAACGCCATGGTGCGCATCGTGCCCTTGTTCGAAGATCTGCTGGAGCAAGCGGGCGACGGACCCGACGCCTGCCGGATTCGAGAGGACTTCGACACCGTCGTACGCACATCCCCCGGCGACTGGTTCGGCGAAGCGCGCAATCCGCTCGCCGCCCTGAGCAGCCGTTACGGGGAAGCAAGCGCCGGACAGGCCCCGAGGCGCAGACGCACTTGTTGTCTGTATGTCGAAATCTCGGGTGAATACTGCCGGGCATGTCCGATTGAGCCGGGATGAGCGTAGCGCGGCAGCGCTCTGCTGCCCGGCACGGCACGTCCGGCTCCCCGTCGGGCTGTATAGATGTGGCGGCAAAAAACTTGATGATACTTTGCCAGAGGAACACCTCGGGTTATCTGACTAATAGCTTATCAAACTCCACTCCGTATTTATTGAAGATGGCCTTGTATTTATTTTCGAATATAGTCCATCGCTGTTCCGTTCCATACTTCTCCTGCAAAGCCTTCAAATATTGTTTAGCCGCTGCTACATCTTTGGATTGTAATAGCAAATGAAAGCTCTCTTCGCCCAGATGTAAAAATGGACCTGAAGTATAATAATCTACAATGGATCTGGCACTGGTCATAGTATCAAAGAAATGAGTAACCTCTTCTAATCCGCTTAGCAGCGTTTTTCTTAAATCCTCCATATTCGTATCAGGAGTGATTGCAAATCGATCTGGAACAGACTCAACAATTTCCTTAATTCTTGCTCTGAAGTGACACTCCGCTTCTTGAGGTGCTGTCAGAATCTCTCTCGATTGTATCTGTGCCAACTCCGCTGCATAAATACCGCAGTTCACATAAAACATTACATTGTCCGCTGAATTGCCGGAGGATTTTTGGAAATTGAACATGTAAATGAGGCTTTCTGTTATCTTATAGAAATTCAAACTCTTCTTTGCGAAACCATGCTTGGAAAGGAACGGCTTTACGTCCTGCTTAATCATATCGCTAAAGAGCCGCTGCAACAGGATCCCTCCTAGAAGATTACTATAGATTTTTTATTCCAATACGTATTTGCTAAGACTTTCGAAGAGAGCTTACCCGAAGGCGATGCGTCAGACAGCGAACACGCGACTATACGAGCGGTACATGGCGGTTCGACGTCAGCACCTACTGCAAAGCCTATCGGAACCAAGGTCTGACTGGTCTTGAATTGGAAGTGTCGCCAGGCAAATTATAGCACGGCGATTGCCTACGGTTCCAGCAGGGTGATGAGCTCCCCGAGAATCAGCTGGATCAGTGTGAGCCTCTCTGGCTTCACCGACCGAAGACCTGCATATCCTCGGACGTTATCGCTTTGATCACTTCCATAGCCGCATCTTTGTTTTGCGCCATTGAGGTAATCGCTATCGTAATCGGAAGCGACTGCGAGCCGGTATTCGGCATCGACGTTATTGTCGGTAACGAGACCAGGTCCCAATCGATCAAAGCTATATCCTCCGGATTGTCGAACGGGAATTGCGAGTTGAATGCGAGCATAGCGATTTCTTGCGTATTCGTAAACTCCTGCCGGTAAGGCAGCCGTTTTAACTGCACCGTCCGGTTTTTCAGCGCGGGATCGCTGCCGAATGCCAAGAAGTAGGCTTGGTACAGCTGTTGCCACTCGCTATCGAGAAATGTCGGCTTCATCGTTTTCTGATCCAAGTAAGGCTTGGAAAGCTGCTTGCTGCTTAACACATGGAGCGGCGATGCGACAAAGCCGAATATCGCTTGACCGCCGTCGCTGCGGGTCATTTTTTTGGATAGCTCGGCCGTTTCTTCCCAGGTCATGCCGTTTTTCGGATAAGGCACGCCGAATTTATCAAACAGCCCCTTATTGTAAAACACCCGATTTGCTGCATGATGCCAGCAGCATAACAAGCATTAAAGCGGTTACCCCGTTCCGGAGAACATGCCCCGCGATTTTGCGGCTCGAATCCCTAAGATCGTTCATCGTATTTCTCCCCCTTATGTAGAATAATCATGATCAATATAATTCGGGCGGCAGGCGCGCGGTGTTTCGCTGCATGACGGCGGTCGGTCATTCCGTTTCTTTACTCTTATACGGCTAATTTATTTAACTTCACGTTTCAGGACCAGTATGACGGTTCGCCGGCCTATATGATCGAGTATGACGCGTCCTTGCTGACCGATCTGAGACAGTCCGGTTTTAACACGAATACGCGCACCCGCCTGTTCAGCCATAACCGATTTATGTCGGGCCAAATCGGCGCATTGCCGAACCGGTTGTCCGACGTGCCCGGCATATTTTTCACCGAGGACCCTTTCGGTTACGGCCAAGAGCAGGAGCAGCCGATCGCGTATAAGGGGACAGTTGATTTGGAAAATCGTGAGATTCACCATAATGATATGTGAAATCGCTATATATCGCCGGATTAACGAAAAGTACAATATCGATTAGAGACATATACTTGTCGTTTTATTGCATTGTATCTTCAAGTTAGTGGTCGGAGGTGTTCTAATGGGGACTGGAAAAAAACAACTGCGGGTCGGGATGATCGGTTATGGCATGATGGGGCTCGTTCACAGCAGAGCATACCGCGCGCTGCCTCTTCATGCCCACACGGAAGTCGTACCCGTTCTTCAAGCCATATGCGGACGGGATGAGAAAAGGGTTCGGCAAGCGGCGGAGAAGATGGGGTGGGCGTATTATGAAACGGATTGGCGCCGTCTGATCGAAAGAGATGATATTGATCTCATCGATATCGGAACTCCCAACCATATGCATGCGGAGATTGCTATCGCCGCAGCAAAAGCAGGCAAGCACATTTTGTGCGAAAAACCTCTTGCGATGAATTTGGAGGAAGCGCATCAAGTACTGCAGGAGGCGCAAAAGTCGGGGATTGTCCATATGGTCTCCTTCAATTATAGGTATACACCCGCCCTGCAATATGCCAAACAACTCATCGTCTCAGGACGGTTGGGCAATATCCGTCACGTACGCGCAGCATTTCTGCAGGATTGGGCACTCGACCCGACAGCCCCGCTGGAATGGAGGTTCAATAAACAATTAAGCGGTTCCGGAGCGCTTGGAGATCTAATGTCACATTCCTTCGACCTCGCCCGTTTTCTCGTCGGTGAAGTCGATCGGGTAACAGGATATGCTCGAACCTTTATTGAGGAGCGTTCCCTGCTTCAACAACCGGAAGGTGTAAACGTGCCCGCTATGGGAGCAGTCCAAGTGGATGATTGTGCGGGAGTGCTGGCCGAATTTGCAAACGGGGCAACAGGAGTGTTCGAAACGACGCGGATTGCCGGAGGAAACGGGCTGGATGGGAACCGCATCGAAATTAACGGGGACAGAGGGTAGATCCGCTGGAACATGATGCGGCTCAATGAGCTCGAGTTGTTTTTGGCGGATGAAGAAAAGTCCCGATGGGGTTTTCGCACGATAACCTCCACTCGGGAAAAGAATCACCCTTATGCGGAAAACTACTGGGTATCGGTCGGATATCAGGACTTGTTTGTAAACCTGTTGATCGATTTGATGAACGGGGTTGCACAGGGGAAAAGTCCATCGCCAAATTTCGAAGATGGACTCCGCAACCAAAAAATATTGGATGCAGTGGAGAAATCAGTGTTAAACGGACAGTGGGTATCTGTGAATTAAAAACATGATCCAGCGTGTGCGAAGTTTAGAGTCCAATAGGAGGTTTCCATGATCAGACTTGGTGGAGGAATGGGGATTCAAAAGGCGTCGGATAACCCATATGAAAACGGAAAAAACCAGAAGCAGTTCGCCGAGTCGGATCCTTATGAGATTGCCAGAGCGCATAAGAAGTTCGGGTATAGTGCAGCTTTTTGCCCGGCTGTGTCCATGAACGACATGGCCCGCATCAAGGAGATTCGCGAGGCATTCGAGCTAGAAGATGTGATGATTGCCGAAGTAGGGGCATGGCGGAATTTGATCGATCAGGATTTGCAAAGAAGGCAGCAGAACCTGGATTTCGTATGTGATAAATTGGCAGCGGCCGAAGAAGTCGGCGCGAAGTGCTGCGTCGATTTTATCGGTTCCATCTTGTCTAATGAAAATAAAGGTCTTCCTATGCTTCCCTTCGATCCGCATCCGTTCAACTTGTCAGAAGAGGGCTTTGAATTAACAGTAGAAACGGTACGGAATATCATTGACGCGGTGAAACCGAAACGGACCAAATTCGCCCTCGAATTTATGCAATGGCAGCTTCCCGACAGTGCCGAATCATGTCTGGAATTGATTCGAGCGGTAGACAGACCGCAATTTGCCGCCCATATGGACCCGTGCAATATCATCCTTACTCCGAGGCAATATTTCGACAATGGCGCTCTCATCAGGAATGCTTTTCAATTGCTCGGGCCCTACATCGTCAGTTGTCATGCAAAGGATCTTCATATGAGGAGCCAGTTGGCGTTGCACTTGGACGAAGTGATCCCGGGGAAAGGCGTTCTGGATTACCGGACTTTTTTAACCGAGATTGATAAATTACCGGGTCAAATTCCGCTTTTGCTGGAACACCTGAATATTTCCGAGGAGTATGCGCAAGGAAGAGATTATATAGTAAGCGTCGGTAGAGATGTCGGGGTAAACTTCTATTCTTATTCTTGATTCACCCATGATAGGGAGAGAAAAAGATGAACATTCATGAGGAATTGCTGGAAGAAGGGAAAGGCGTATTAAGGCTTGCTCCGACGTGGGTTCCGCGTTCGTTCTGCCGACCGGGAAAACGGATCAAGCTTCATCCGGAAGATTACTACAGCCTTGGGTTAACCCGGGGAGGAATCGACGAACGGTGGTTATCGTCCACGACGCATGCCGAGAACGGGCCGAACACGCCGGAAGATGAAGGGATGAGCTATGTCGTATCGGCTGACGGAAGCAAACGCGTGCTGCTCAAGGAGATGGTTGAACAACTGAAGGGGCAAGTCATCGGCGATGATATTTGGGAAAAGCACCGGGGATGGCCCATGTATTCGAAATTGTTCGACAACCTTGGTCCGTTGCCGCATCACGTCCATCATAACGACGAAGCGGCTGCGCGAGTAGGTCAAAAAGGAAAGCATGAAATGTATTTCTATCCTTCACAACTGAACAACCACGGCGGCGAGTTTCCGTATACATTCTTCGGATTCAACCCTGGCGTTACTAAGGAGCAAGTGAAGGAAACGCTAGTGAAATTTACAAAAGACGACAATCGAATCACAAACTTATCCCGTTCTTATAGATTGACATTGGATACAGGTTTTGATGTGCCTCCGGGCATTCTTCATGCGCCAGGCAGCCTGTGTACCTATGAGCCGCAATTCGCCTCGGACGTTTACGCCATGTACCAGTCCGTATTGCATGGCGAGCATGACGTACCGGAACCATTGCTCTGGAAGGACACGCCTCCGGAAGAAATAGGGAACTTCGATTATTTGATCGGCATTCTTGATTGGGAGAACAACATTCATCCTGATTTTTACCAAAAGTACTTTATGTCTCCCAAGCCAGTGCGTCCAATCGAAGCGATGCAAGCACAAGGATATGTGGAAGAATGGATTTGCTATAAATGCAAGCAGGTATCTGCCAAACGTCTGACGGTCTTGCCCGGAGAGACGGTAATCATCCGTGACAGCGCAGCGTACGGTTTATACATGCTGCAAGGATACGGCAAACTCGGTGTTTGGGATATCGAAACGCCTGCTTTGATCCGGTACGGTCAATTAACGAACGATGAATATTTCGTAAGCGCACCTGCGGCAAAAGCCGGCGTAACCATCTCGAATCATTCGAAGACCGATCCCATTGTTCTTCTCAAGCATTTTTCCGAGAACAGCGACTTGACATTATTGGGCAAGGGAACGAAAGGTTCATGTTGAAGAAGTTCAAGCAGCAATGGATCGACTGTTTAATAAAACTATAAGGTAGAAAGCGGGAAGAACATGGCGAAGCATTCGACGGTGCAGATTGGATTAGGCGCTAGAGGCAAAACCCAATTAATGGCATTTTTAGATAATCCCGATTATTTCGAGATTGTAGGGATATGCGATATTTTTCCGGAAAGTGTCGAAAAAGCAGGCAAACAATTTTCCATCGATGAATCTAGACGGTATACGAATGCAGAAACAATGCTAGGCGAGTTGAGGCCGGATATCATGGCATTTGCCACAATGCCGGATGTACGCATTGAAATGGTTGAATTGGCTGTCAAATATGGGGTGAAAGGCCTGATGTTTGAAAAGCCGATGGCCACTACTTTGGAGGATGCGCGCTATATTACGGATTTATGCAATAAAAACGGCATTAAGGCGGTCGTATGTCATCAGCATAAATATCTTGCTTCCTTTCTAAAGCTTCGTGAAATGATCGATTCGGGTGAACTTGGAGAAATTTATCAGATCGATGCGGCCTGCCAGGCACATGCGTCGCAGCTGGGAACCCATTATATCGATTATATTTTATGGGCGAATAACAATCATAAGGCATTGAGTGTCGTAGGACATGTGCACGGAGACTTTTTCTTGAAGGACCACCACCCGTCGCCTGATTTTGTATTGGGTGAAATTGCTTTTGAGAACGGTGTGCGGTCCTACTTCGACTGCGGCTATTTTTCAAAGCCGAAAACCAAACACAATGTCGGTTTCACCTATAAAGTGACAGAATCTCAATATTGGACCGATGACCGGCTGACCGTTTATGGAACGACCGGATACGCTTGGGCTGAATGCAACGGCCGTTGGGCCGCCTTTACTCCGCGTACCGGCGGTCAGGTTGTTTCGGGTCATTGTCAGAATTTCTCCGATGAGCAACATCCTGCCCAAGCCAGATATACGCGTGATTTTGCGCTTTGGATGGACGAAGATTCGAAAGTGCATTCCAGCAACCTCAATACCGCTTATCACGGATACGAAATTTTGGAATCCATGTATATGAGCGCTTTGGAGAGAACGAGAATAGATTTGCCGGTTACTTTTCCGCTAGAGTATGATGCTTTGGCAGAATTGAAGAAAATGTTAACGTCGGTAACCTATAAGAAATTTGAATAGTCAGTGTTTAAGGCGGAGTACGCCAAGCTGAAAAAACCATGAAGCGGGATAGGAGATTGAGCCATGGGCTAGAACCGGAGCGTACGATCAGCCTCTTCGGGGAGTATGATGTGGTTGTTTGCGGCGGCGGACCTGCGGGAATCGCAGCCGCCCTTTCCCACCGGCAGGCAGGGCTTAAAGGCGCCGCACGCTATCGGGACGTGCCGGGCGCGGCCGTATCCGCGGAGATGAAACGGCGCGACTACCTTCTGTAGAGGATTGGACTGACCCGTTAGGGGACTGCTACCCGAAGAGCGGTCCAAGACATCGTTGTGAAAAAAAGCTGGTATCAATGGGGCATTTGTTCCAAAGATTCAGGAGGCAGTCAAGATCGAGCGTACAATCGGCAATTGCCCATTCGCACTGCCGCCCCACGAAATCCCCGTTATTCCGATCCTTTTCGTTCCCCCTCCGACTTGTCGGGAACGTTTCCCTCCAGATCCGTGGCAATTGCGGCGTATCCCCGCTTCATCCATATATGGACCCCATTCTTCATAGGCGGTGCCCCCGTCTCCGTGTACGAGAACGACGGACGGCACCTTCATAAAAAATAGAACGGTTGCCGTTTGCGGCTTTAACGTCGGACGGATATATGCGGCGCGGGGAACGTTGCAATTGCTCCTTGTTCCACTGCGACAAGAACGGTCTGTCCATCTTAATGACTCCTCCCCTATGAGCTGCATGGCTCTGCTCCCAACGTATCAAATAGAGGCTTGGTGTACTTGGATTTTATTCGGCAATCGAACGTCCATGTCCATCGGCGTATGTAACGGATTTGAACATAATTGACCTTATGTTGTGAGGGAGTGCGCCCAGTCCTTGCAAAGACGCCCTTGCAACGATCAAAAGGTGATATGGTCGTGCTCCCACTCCTTGTTGGCTCGGAATTGATGCGGTGTGGCGCCGAACGAGCTGCGGAATACTTTGCAAAAATAGCTGCTGTGCGCATAGCCGATTTCTTGGGCGATTTGCTCGACGGACCAAGAGGTGGAGCGCAAAAGGTGAACGGCATGATCCATGCGGATCTTGGTCAAATATTGTACGGTCGTTAGCCCCGTGCATTGGCGGAACAGACGCAAAAAATGATACTTGGACAGGCCCAACTGCTCGGCCAACTGCTCCATGCCTTCGACTTGCGCGTAATGATCATGGAAATAATGGACGGCCTGGACAATGGCAGGCGGCCAATTTTTCATCGCCGGACGGGAGGCGAAGAAGTGGCGGCAGCATTCCATGAGAAAGCGGTAAGCCATCTCGGAAGCGCGGTAGCCATCCCGGATCTGTGACTGACTGGCCTGACGGTGCACTTCCAGCAGCGTGCGAATCGGTGCGCTGTCGATATCCAGTGTCAGCACTTGGCCGAAACGGGAAGTAATCCGTTGCCAGCATTCTTGGACATAAGGGCCGTACAGGTTCATGAATGCAAATGCCCATGATGTGCTGTGATCGGGCAAGTAATAGGCGTGATCGCTGGGAAGCTTGACGAAGAAGGCCTCGCCCGGGTGGAGTTCGTGAATCTCTTCCCCGATCCGGATCGCTCCGAATCCGGACAAGGTGTACTGGAAGATGAAGTGGCCTTCCAGAAAGCGCCGCATCAGGCCGTGCTGCCGGTAAGCTGTGGTGAAGCGTTCATCGATCCCGATGGAATTCAGCTGTACCAGGGTTCCCGGCGTATTGCGCACAAAGCGAAAGTCGAAGCATTGCAATGCACTGTTGTCTGCGTATTGACGCTCCTGTTCTGTAAGCGAATAGGGAGGCGACCACGGTTTCATCTCGCGCACAACCTTTCGTTCAATAGCAATTTTGTGTTATTTTCAGCAGAAAGCAGTCGTTGAGATTGCCGATTTCGTCGGTTATATTAGACCTATCCTACCATACGGCGAGGGAGAGGCCAAGAAGGAGAAGCGCATTTTTGTGCTGTTTTTGTTCGTATCGCCGAATTTTGCGAAAGACAGGAAAGGGAGGTAACGCAGGAATGAGAATTCAGACAAGGCGAGGCGGCAAGGCTGCCTGGACGCTGCTTGCGGCGTTGGCTTTGACCGCTTGCGGCCAGGGGACAGAGAAAGGCCCGGAGCAGGCCGGTACAGAGCCGGCAGACGAATCGAAGGAAAAGAAAGCGGTCACGGTGAGTATGTACATCCATGCGAATATTTTGGATGAAGCCGATTTGAACAAGTACGTGATCGGGCCGCTCAAAGAAAAGCTACCGCATGTGATGCTGGAGGTTACTCGCGACGGCAAGGGGTACCAGATCCAAGACGTACTGTCGACCGGTTCTTTCCCGGATTTGATCGTGACCAGCAATCCGCACATTCCGACCTTCAAGGACGCGGCGCTCGTAACCGACATTGCGGAGTATGTCCGCAAGCAGAAGATCGATTTGAATGCGGTGGACCCGGCGCTTATCGAAGCGATCCGGATGAACAGCCCGACGGGCGAATTGTATGGTCTGCCCTTCCGGCAAAATTTGGGCGTCCTGGTTTCCAATCTGGATCTATTCGACAAATTCGGCTTACCGTACCCGACAGACGGCATGTCATTTGACGACGTGCTGGAAGTGGGCAAAAAGCTGACCCGAATGGATGGCGGGACGCACTATATCGGCTTTGACCCCGGCAACGTGCCGAACAATATGTCCACGCTGCTTGCTTTGCCCTTTGCCGATCCGAAGACTCATAAAGCCGTATTTGACAGCGAAGGCTGGCGCACCGTGTTTGATTTTTTGAAAAGCGCTTACGAGGTGCCGAACTTTATCGGACCCAACAAGGAATACCAGTATGCAAGCCTGTTTGCGACCGAAAGAAGGGTGGCGATGCAAAATACGTGGGTGCTGGGCGTCGCGGTAGCGGCAAGCCAAGGCAACTATGCGGGCATGAAGTGGGACATGGTTTCCAGTCCGAATTTCAAGGGGCATGTCGGAAAAGGCCGCGAGGCGGACGTCCATCTGATGATGCTGTCCAAGCTGAGCAAGCAGCCGGAGGCGGCGATGGAAGTGATGAACATGATGCTGTCGATGGATGTGCAAAGCATGTTCTCCCGGGACGGACGTCCTGGCGTGCTGAATCACAAGGAGATTGAACAGCAGTTTGCTTCCGGCATCGAGGCGTTCAAAGGGAAAAATATCGCCGGCATTTTCAAATCCAAGCCGATTCGCCCTCATGAGGTATCGCCGTACGACGCCAAGCTAAGATCGTTGATTGAATCGACCAAAGTGGAATTTATACTGGGAGGCAAGGATTTGAATACGTATGTTCGCGATCTGCAGGAGAAAGCCAACCAGACGATTGAAGCCATGCGCAAACAGTAGCGTGCAGACTTGGCAAGCCGTATCCATCCGATCCAACGAAGGAGTTGAAGCAGAGAGTATGGTCCTCCAGCTGAAAAGTAAACGATTGCTCAGGGCAATTGCGTTCAGTGGACTGTTGTGGTTTGTTCTGTATGGAGCTGGTCTGCCGGCAAACGCAGAGACGGAGGCGGAAGGGAATTTGTTGATCAATCCGGGTTTTGAAGAAAGCGAAGACGGGATTCGGGCACATCCGTGGCGTGCCAGCCTGGCGTGGGGCGGTTTGACGAAGAGAACGACGGAAGCGGCCCGAACAGGAGACTACGGAGTTTCCATCGAAACCGGCGTCAACAATAATCCGTGGGTCAGCCAGCTGATCCCGGTTGAGGAAGGCGCGACCTATCGGCTGCGGGCATGGTTTCGCTCGACCGCAGGTGCAACGGGGAGGACGGCATTCAAGCTGGAGTATTACGCCAATGCGACTCCTTCCCTTCAAAGCTTTGTAGGCGATTATGCCTGGAATGAATCATCGGCCAAAATGAATGGCCAGTGGCATCAGATGGAAGCGGTCCATGCTGCGCCGGAAGGTGCGCAATACGCGTTGTTTTATGTGCGTTTGAACGGTACCGGGAAGGTATACTTTGACGATACCGCAGTGACGAAGATTCAGGATCGGCAACGGATTCGGGTTTATACAGACGAGGTGTTCTACTACCCGGAACGGACCGAGGCGACGATTATGGCCGAGATCGTTGCGCCGAGCGGAGGATACGCCAATTATCGCGTCGACATCCAGCTGTTCGATGAACAGGACACGATGGTATGGAGCGAGATGAATGTGGCTGCGGCGGCTCAAGTGGGAGCATCATTCAACCCTGCACTTGTGATGACGGACATACAGGCTCCTTACGAGGCGACCGTTGTTTTGAGAGATCCGCTTGGCGCGGAGCTCGAGCGGCAGGTACGTACGATTTATCGTTGGGAACGGCCGACGACGATCCCGGAGCACGGCATCATTCAGGTGGACGGCCAACCCTTCTTTCCGGTCATTGCCTACCACGCGCCTGTATCGACCTTCTCTTACTTGAAGGAGATCGGCGTCAATACCGTGCAAGCCAATGCGACTTCCAGTGTAAGCGCTATTACGGAACGACTGAACGCGGCTGAGCAGCATGGCTTGAAGGTGCTGGTTCCCTTTTACAACAACATGAAGGTTACGGAAAATTATCCTTTCATCCGCACGGCGGTTCCCGCGATCAAGAACCATCCGGCCTTGCTCGGGTATATGATCATGGATGAGCCGACCTATAACGGGATCGGGCAGGAAGAATTGCTTGGTGCCTACGAAATTATCCGTTCGCTGGACCGGGATCATCCGACCTATATGGTGGAAAACCAGAGGACGGCATTTGAATCGACCGGACAGGCGACGGATATTTTGGTCAGCGACTTGTATCCGTTTCGACCGAACGAAGTGCTGCCGATCCGGCGCGTCGGGGACGACATTCGGGAAGCGATTGAAGCGGTTCGGGGAGACAAGCCGGTTTGGAACATCCTGCAAACGTTTCGAACCGGAACATGGAGTTATTTGCCGACGATTGAAGAAGTGAGGAATATGGGGCATCAGTCTTTTCTGGCGGGGGCGAAGGGCATCGGTTTCTACTCGATTACCGATCCGGATTGGTCGTTGAAAGATTCGGTTCTGTGGCCGGGGCTGACTGCCTTTAAAGAAGAAATCGATTTGATGCGGGAACTGCTTCTCTATGGGAACCGGACGCATACAACGATCGGCGAGCATGTGCAGTGGGGAATCTGGACGAAGGCCGACGAGCAATTCGCGATTGTGATCAATACCTCTTCCGAGCAGCGGCAAGCCACGCTTCCCCTCGGTCAGGCGGCAAGCGTCGTCGAACAGATCTATGGCGGCACGGCTGGAACGTACGAAGTGCTGCTGCCGGAACCGGAAGTGACGCTGGCTCCGCTGCAGACGATCGTTTACCGCATCGTGCCAAAGGAGGAAGAATCGCTTTCTATGGCAGACACGATTGCGCTGCTGCAGGGAGCAGGCGAAATCAATTCTGTCCTTGCGGGACACCTGCACTACCGCATAAGCATTATCGCACTGCTGATGCAGCAGGGAGAGGCTGTGCAAGCGACCGCTTATATCGAGGATTTGATTCGCTACATCCGTGACCCGTCTCTCGCCGCCCAAGGCTTGATTACAACAAAGGCGACTCGGCAGTTGGAAGAGAAAGCCGGAGAGTTGTTGCGCCAACTGAATGCGTAGGACGGTTCGGTGCAAAAGAAAAACATGCAAGCGCGCCTCTGCTCCCCGTCGTTTTCGCGGGAGGCAGAGGTTTTTCGGGCTACTAATAAATTGGCTAGACGGCTCTGCTTTTTGGGGAACGGATCAGTGCTTGAACTGCAAAATTTGCTCATTGCTCTCTTGCAGCTGTTTGGCCAGCATAACGATCTGTCCCGTATGATAGCTGTAATGGTTCGCCAGACCAAGCAGGACGAGCAGCGTTTTTTGCGGCTTGTAGGCCGGATGGGAACTATAGTTCGCGCCGTGCTGAAGCATACGTTGCCAATCGTCCGGCTTGAAATACATCGGAATTTCTTGATCCAGCTCTTGGTCGGTGACTGCCTCCAATATTTCTTTGGACTGTGTCCTTACAAGCCTCAGCTTCTCCAAAAGCTCTGCCGCACTTAAGCCGCCCTCGGCTGTGAATTCCAGCGTCCGCTCGCGGACCAGCTCTTTGCCGCCGATCGCGCTCGAGACGCGCTGGTATTCCGCCCCCGCCAAATGCAAGCATAAGTTGCCGACACTATTGGTAGATTCACGGAAACGCTTCCAAACAAGCTCATCCGATAAACGCTGCAGTGAAGCGCTTATCTTTTGTAAATCTCCATCCATCATTTGCAGCGTGTATGCGACTAAATTGTTCATCCTTGTTCCTCCCGCCCGTATTCGCCCCCAAATTTCCCGAATCGTTGCACCACCGGAGATAAATAGCTGCTGCCATTTCATCTCTTATCTCCTCCGATGACAGTGGTGTTACCTATTCAAGATTGTATATATTCGGGGTTTCCCGCAAAGGATTTGGAATTGGCTCCGAAGTGAGGCTCCACTTTGTCGGGTTAATGTTATTCCATTGTATCATAGGTTTGAGGACTCGGCGAAAGGAATAAAGGAAGCAACCCGGAAAATGCGGGAATCGTCCTCGTCCAACCAAATCGGCGACAGAAATGCCATCGGGTACGATGAGCGATCGCGGCAGCAGTCCTACGACTCTGGCCAACTGCTTGGACGGAATGGTGACGATCGGCTTTCCGTCAAGCTTGATTTGGCCGGATGCCGGCTTTATTAACCTTGCCAATGTTTTGAGAAGCGTGGATTTCCCGCAGGCGTTGGCTCCGATAACGAAAAATCCCATATGAAAAAATCGCAACAATTACTATAGGCCCAGTCACCTGCATGTGCCACTTTCTTTGGAGTGGTGTCGAAGTCCTATCCTAGAAAAAGGAATGTAGAGAATGATGTAGAATATTTACGACTATTATGAAAAAAATTCATATTGCCACAGCTATCTTCGCATTTATTTCACTATTGACGATCGGCCGTCTCGTCTGGCTCGACCTCTTTAAGCCTTCGGGCCAGCCTTATGCCGCGAACGGAAAGCTTGATTTGCAAAATTGGGAAGCAACGTCCAATGGGACAATTACCTTAGACGGAGAGTGGGAATTTTATCCTAACGTCCTTCTGATGTCCCAAAAGCAGGAACTTGGACGTCTATCCGAAACCGCGGTGAAAATTGACGTCCCCTCAAGTTGGAATGAACGGGTGCAACCCGGCACATTGACGCCTTATGGTTTTGGCAGCTATCGCCTGACCATTCATGTGGCTTCCGAGGATGAGGTGTACAGCATCTATGTGCCAAGTGTACGCAGTTCCTCGGAGTTGTATATCAACGGCAAGCGGATGGCCTCTTCCGGTCGGCCGGCGAGCACGGCGGAGAAGTATCAGGCAGGAAATTTGCCGTACATTGCGACCTTCACGGCGGACAAACAACGTACGATTGAGCTGGTCATTCAGGCAGCCAACTATTCCGATCCACGGAGCGGGGGACTGATACGATCACTTAAATTCGGTACAGATGAAGCGATATATCGCGAAAAGCAGCTCTCTATGGCGACACAGTATCTAATCGCAGCTGCGCTTATCATTCAGGTAGCCTACCTGATCATCTTCTATGTCATTGAGCGGAGGAGCTTTTGGCTTTACTTTGCCCTTGCTTTACTGAGCTTTACCATCATCATGTTGAATAGCAGCGAAGACAAATTATTACACCAGTGGCTGCAGATCTCCTACGCTTGGGGCTACAAAATTCTGTGTCTATCGCTTACGGTTTTAATGTATTCGCTGCTGCGCATGACCAGCAATCAGTTGCCTGCGGCGTGGCGAGTCCCTTTCGTGCGTGTGTACAGCGCAATGAACGTCATCGGGATCACGGCGAGCATCGCGTTGCCGCCCCAGAACAGCGAAGCCTTGCAGTATGTCATCTTCTTTTGTGCAGCGCCTGTGATCATCCTGCTGGTCGTATCGGTACTGCGCATGGCGGTGCGGGGCATTATCGGCAGTTTGATGCAGTTTCTGGCATTCCTGGCGTTTGCCAATCATATGGTATGGTGGTTTATCTTCATCTTCACTGGAATCAAAATCATCTATTACCCGTTTGATCTGATTCTGGCTATGATTTTGTTATCATCGATCTGGATCAGGCGCTATTATTTCATGTATACCGAGCAGAGGGAGCTTACCGCGAAGCTCGAAGAGGTCAACCGGAAAAAAGACGAGTTTCTTGCCAATACGTCCCATGAGCTGCGTAACCCGCTGCACGGGATGATCAGCATGTCCCAGGTCGTGCTGGAGCGGGAGCGGGACATGATCAGCGATAATAGCATCCGTGAAATGGAGACGATGCTGAAGGTCGGTCGGAGAATGTCGTTCATGCTTCATGATCTGCTCGACATCGTACATTTGAAGGATAGCAGTCTAAGGCTTCAGTTAACGGGTGTTGCTCTGCAGCCAGTCGTCAGCGGAGTGATGGACATGATCCGGTTTATGGCGGACGGCAAGCCGATTGTGCTGAAGAACCGGGTGGCCGAGGTATTCCCGAGCGTGCTGGCCGATGAGAACCGTCTGATCCAGATTTTATTTAATTTGCTGCATAATGCGATAAAATTCACCGATCAAGGCGAGATCGTCGTGGAAGCGCGTACCGAGAAAAACAGGGCGTTTATCACCGTATCGGATACCGGAGTGGGCATGGATAAGGAGACGCTGCGCCGGGTTTTTGAGCCGTACGAGCAAGCCGGTGCGAGGTACGGCTATGAGGGAGGCTTCGGTCTTGGGCTGAGTATATGCAAGCAGTTGGTCGAACTGCATGGAGGAACAATCGAAGTCCAATCGACTCCCGCTCAAGGCTCGCATTTCGTCTTTTCGTTAGCGCTCGATCGCATCGTTGAGGAGAACGAGGCCGCAAAGCAAACGGCTTATGCCAAAGAAGAAGCGATCGAAGAAGCAGACAAGGAACAACCGCAATCGATCGACTTCTCGTACATGGCGGTCACGTCGGCCCAGACGGATCCGGTCAAGCGCTACGTGAAGGACAAGCCTCGCATACTGACTGTAGATGACGACGCCTTGAATTTGAAGGTGCTCGCGTCCCTTCTTTCCGGCGAAGAGTATGCGTTGACTGCCGTTACAAGCGGCGAAGCCGCCTTGGGAGTGCTTGAGGAAAAGGAATGGGACCTTGTGATTACAGACATTATGATGCCGAGAATGTCTGGGTATGAGCTTACGCGGCAAATACGCGCGCGATATACAGTGTCGGAGCTACCGGTTTTGGTGCTGACTGCCCGTACCCGGCCAGAGGATATTGAGAACGGCTTCCTCGTCGGTGCGAATGATTACGTCACGAAGCCGGTCGAGGCCAGAGAGCTGCGTGCCAGAGTACAGGCATTGACTCAGCTGACAAGTTCGTCTCGCGAGCGCATTCGCATGGAGGCGGCGTGGCTGCAAGCGCAGATTGAGCCTCACTTTTTCCTTAACACCTTAAACTCGATTGCTGCTTTACATATGGTTGATCCGGAACAGATGCTTCTGCTGATTGAGCATTTTGCAGATTTTTTACGGGAGAAATTCAAGTTCCAGAATGTTGGCGAGCTAGTCTCCTTGAGGGATGAGCTGACGCTTGTGCGGTCCTATTTGTTCATTGAGCAGACAAGATTCGACTGGCTGCATGTGGAATGGGAGACGGACAACGGCTTGGAACTGCTGCAGATTCCGCCTTATTCGATTCAGCCTCTTGTGGAAAATGCGATCCGTCACGGTCTGATGAAGCACGGGCAATCCGTCACGGTACGCATTAAGCTCGCGAAACGTGAAGACGGTGCGGAAATATCCGTTATCGACAACGGTATAGGCATGGAGGAGGAAAGAGTGGCAATGTTGCTGAAATCTGGGGAAAGCCGAGGCGTTGCTTTGCGCAATATTGACCTTCGACTAAATCGGTTGTACGGAAACGGCCTGAACATTGTAAGCGCACCGGGAGCAGGAACGAAGGTATCTTTTGTAATTCGCGAAAAAAACAAAAAATTAGAGCAAGTGAACTTGATTTTAGACAAATAAAAATTAATTCAAATTGTCTAATGACACAGCAGTATTACCAGAGTAAGCAGGTATTGCGGGTGGAGTGATAGGGAAGTGAGCGCCGCCTAAGATGCGGCACGTCTCGTTTGAGGAACACGTAAAGTGGCATAATCCGAAAACCCGGGGCAGGAAGAACTACTATGCGACGCCATACAGCATGAAGTGGATGGCCAAGCTAAACTGGTATGTCCGGGCGGATGACCAAGTGGTACCCAAAGAAACGCCAGTGAAGACACTGGCGCGATTCCGGATACGAAGTGAAATTCGGAGGCCAACGACATGGACTCAAAACACTATTGTAAATCGCATGCGTATGAAAGACGGACATCGGAAAGCCGTATGAGGGAGGAGGCGCTGGGTTTTGCCCAGCCTTTCACTCTTGGGAGAGGGATGGCCATGTGATGTTCCGCTCGGCAAGCCCTACGTTAGAAAAGAATTGGAAACCGCAAAACAAACGCCGCGCCGCCGCCCGGCTCGTTATGGGCCGAAATGCGGCCGCGGCACCGCTCCACGATGGCACGGGAAATGGCGAGGCCGAGCCCCGTCTCTCCGTTCTTTCCCTTCGCAAACCGTTGGAATAGCTGGGATAATAACGGTTCGGGAATCCCTTCGCCGTCGTCGGAGATTCCGATGTCGATTCCTTTCGCGTCGGCAGAGGTTTGGATGCGAATCGTTTCCTTGGCATATCGAGCCGCGTTGCCCAGGATGTTGATGAGCGCTTGCAGCAGTTTCTCGCGGTCCGCATAGATCAACAGCTCTTGGCCGTTGTCGGGTCCGGTTATCTCAACCTGTAAGCCGTTCTTGACGAGTAACGGATTGATGCGCTCCAATGTCTCCGCGATTAATTCCCGTACCGGGACGCGGTCCATATGGAATATGCCTTCTTCGCTTTCCAGTTTGGAGAGAAGAACCATTTCCGTCACGATTTTTTTCAAACGTTCGCATTCCTTGACGATGGCATTTAGACCTTTATTGGCGTGATCCCCCGTAAAGATACCGTCCTTGATGCCCTCGGCGTATCCCTGAATGGACATCAGCGGCGTCTTCAGCTCGTGCGAGGCATTTTGGAAAAACTGCTTCTGCGTGTGCTGGTATTTCTCCAATTCGCCGGCGAGATCGTAAACGGCCTTCGCGACGACGCCGATCTCGCCACCCGTTTCAATTAACCGAACTTCGGAGAATCGGCGCATTTCCACTTTGTTCAATTCCTTCCTCAGATCCCCAAGCGGTTTGACGAGTCTTCTCGTAATGACCATGCTCAGCAGGAAAGCGACGATCCCGCCGACGGACAGGATGAGCAGCAACCGTTTAAACAAGGCGAGCTGCATCTCTTTAATTTTGCTTAGCGGGGTTGCCATCACTGCCTTGACGGCCTGCACGCTCGATTCGATGCCTTGGGTTGTCGTTAACGTTTCGACGATATACTGATCGTCTGTGCCTTGCCAGAATCCTTTTGAGCCGGGGATGTCCAGATTCGATAATTCCATCAGCTGTGACGTCGCTTCGCCGGGCAGAGTGCTGTAGACCACGTCCCCCCCGGGAGCGATCAATACTGCGTTCGTGTCTGCAGTTGCTCTCGATGCATGAATGAATGACGGCGTACCCGTTGGCTGCACCTGTCTCTGCGAGTCCGTTGCTAGCCACTGCGTATCCGATGCTTGCACCGGACTTTGTGCTGGCGATCCTGGCACTTGTTTCTGCGCATCGTCCAATAACGGCATGACTGGAGATAAATTCATCAGCAAGCTGGCTTGAGCCCGCAGCTCTTTCCGCTGGTTGTCCACCAAATTATCGAGCAGCAGCGGATAAATCAGAACCGCAGTAATCGCCAAAATACATAGCAGCAGCAATGCAAAAGAAAGATGAAGCCGATACATCATTTTCATCTTATTGCCCCGTCCTTTCTATTCGCAGCCGATAGCCGTGTCCCCATACGGTATCGACCGGAAGCTCTTTAATTTTTCGGCGCAGCCGCTTCACCAGATCGTCGATGGCCCGGTCGCTCCCGTAATAATTATCTCCCCATACCAACGTAAGCAGTTCATCCCGGGTAAACGCCCGATTGGGCTGCTCGGTCAACGTCTGCAACAATTTAAATTCCTTCAGCGTAATCTCGACCTCTTCCGCACGCCAGAAAACGCGCCGTTCCTCCAGGACGAGCCGCAATTCGCCAATCTCGATCGTCGCATACTCGGGATGCGAAGGGGCGGGAATTTCCAGGGCTTGGCGAATCGAGCTGACCCGGTGGAACAAGCGGTTCACGCGCGCGACCAATTCCCTAGGACTGAACGGCTTGGTCAAGTAATCGTCGCCGCCGAGCTCGATCCCGAGAATGCGATCGACTTCTTCATCGCGTGCCGAGATCATGACGATCGGAACTTCCGCCTCTTTGCGGATGTGCCGGCATAACTCGAAGCCGCTCATGCCCGGAAGCATGATGTCAAGAATCCACATGTCCGGCGGATCGTTCTTCCACAGCTCCAACGCGGCTTCCGCCGTCGATAATGTAATCGTATGGTATCCCTCTTTATGCAAATAAGCCTCCACGATTTCCCGGATCTGGGCATCGTCGTCGACTACGGCGATTTGATAAGACTTCATGCAGGCAACCTCCCAAACGTTTATCGAAAACATCTTATCATAAAAGTTTCGGCTGAGGCCGGATTCCACACTTTTTCCACATTGCTTTCATATTTACTCCCCGGATTTATTTGTACACTAATCGACGTAAAGCCGTTCCGCAAAAATCGTTCACCGGCTCCCGAATGGAGGGTTCTTCTTGAAATGGCACCGTCTGTCCCGCAGAGAGCTTCTGGCTGCCCTCGGTTTTCTGGCTCCGAGCCTGGCCGGATTTTCCGTCTTCTATCTCGTTCCGTTCGGCCAGAGCGTCCTGAACTCGTTCCAGGATCGGCTCGGAGGAGGCTTCACATTGTCCAACTACAAGGAACTGCTCCTCAGTTCCTCGTTTCAGAAAGCGGCGTCCAACACGTTCTGGTTCACCGCGATCAGCGTGCCGATCCTCGTCGTCGTATCGCTCTTGCTGGCGTTGCTCTTGAACCAGCGGGTCTTTTTCCGAAACTGGCTTCGCACGGCTTATGTACTGCCGCTTGTTGTACCGGTCGCTTCGATCGTGCTGGTCTGGCAAATCTTGTTCGATTGGAACGGCGCACTAAACGCCGTTATGGAACATTTCGGCTTTAGCCGCCAGGACTGGATGAAATCCGAGTGGGCCGGCTTTGTGATCGTGCTGGTCTATGTATGGAAGAACATCGGGTACAACGTCATTCTGTTCCTGGCCGGCTTGCAGAACATTCCGGATCATTATTATGAAATCGCCGGTCTGGAAGGGGCGGGTCCCGTTCGAAAACTGTTCGGCATTACGCTTACATATTTGACGCCGACGACGTTTCTGGTCGTGCTCATGTCCGTGCTGAATTCGTTCAAAGTGTTCCGCGAGACGTATCTCGTCGCCGGCGCTTACCCGCACGACCGCATCTATATGATGCAGCATTATATGAACAATATGTTCCTGTCCCTCGATATCCAGAAAGTGTCGTCCGCGGCGGTGTTGATGGGGCTTTGCATTATGGCGCTCGTGTTCGTGCTGTTCCGTACGGAGAGGGTTTTCCGATCTTATATGGAGTAAGCGCAAGAAAGAGGTGGATGACGTGTTAAAGAAATGGGTTACACCGCTGTTGCGCTCGTTGCTGCTGGTCGCCATCGCCGTCCTGCTGCTGATGCCCGTCGTCTTGACCGTCGTCAGTTCCTTCATGACGGAGCGGGAAATTATGGCGAATTACAGCATGCTAGGCAAAACCGACACGAGCGTGTTCGTCAATCTCAAATGGATTCCGGACTGGGTGTCGTTTCAGCAATACGACAAAGTATTGATCGCGACGCCGAAGTTTCTATACCTGTTCTGGAATTCCGTATCGATGGTGATTCCCATCATCATCGGACAGGCGTTGGTGGCAACGCTCGCTGCATTCGCGTTCGGAAAGCTGCATTTTCCGGGCAGGGAAGGATTGTTCCTCCTCTACTTGATGACGATGCTGATGCCGTTCCAGGTGACGCTCGTACCCAACTACTTGATGGCCGATCGGTTGGGTCTTCTGAATCATCCCGGCTCCATCATATTGCCCGGCGTGTTCGGCGCCTTCGGCGTGTTTCTGCTTAGGCAATTCATGCTCCATATCCATTCGGCTTATATCGAAGCGGCCAAAATGGACGGAGCGGGGTACTTGCGCATCTTTTTTACGGTTGCGTTGCCGATGGTGAAGCCGGGCATCGCCGCACTCGTCGTGCTCCTGTTCGTCGACTACTGGAACATGGTCGAACAGCCGCTCATTTTTTTGCAGGATGCCGCGATGCAGCCGCTCTCGGTCTTTCTGTCCCGCATCCAGAAAGAGGAGTTCGGCGTCTCGTTTGCCGTCTCGGTTGTGTATATGATGCCTATGATGCTCCTGTTCTTAAGCGCCGAACGGTATTTTATCGAAGGAATTCAGCTTTCCGGCGTGAAAGGCTGAGCGAAAGGAGATTGGCAGCATGGTACTTCAGAAACAAAGGATTGCCGGCATTGCATTGGTCGTGTTCCTCCTCGTATTGGCAGGGTTCACCTTGTTCAGCCAAACGCTTCAAACCGTATTGCTGCCCAAAGTGACGACAGAGAAGCCCGCAAAAAAAACGTTGACCTATCGAATCGAAGGCAGCGGGCTGATCAAGCCGCGTCAACAAATCGAGTTAAACAGCGATAGCGGCTGGAAAGTGGCGAAAGTGCATGTCCGCAATGACGAACAAGTAAAGCAAGGGCAGGTTCTCGTTACGTTCGACGAAACGGAGGCGCAGCGGCAGCTTCTCGATGCGGAAGACGAACTGAAGAAAAAGAATTTGAATCGGGAGCAGCTGCAAGAACAGTTCGTGGACGCCCAGCGAGCAGGAGACGTGGAGGTGATCCGCAAAGCGGAGCGCAGCTTGGAATTGGATCGATTGGATCGGGACATAGCGATGCGGAGAATCGAAACCATGCGCAATGATCTGGCGCGAAAACGCATGTTGACAGCGCCAGCGGACGGCAAAGTGTTGAATCTCCAAGCCAAGGAAGGCATGAACGTTGCCCAGGGGCAGCCGGTATTGACGCTGGTGGAAGTCGGCGAGGGGTTCCAATTCACCTTTACGGTCGGTAAAGCTATGGCCGATTTGATGCGAAAGGACGAGAAAGTGCCTGTAGCCGTGAGCGGCGATGAGCCGCGGCAGATGGAAGGAACAGTCGTCGAAATCAAGGACGCTTCTGCGGGAAGCGGCGGAGGAGGGTCTGCAAACAAACCGGACGCGGATGGCAATACGGACGGAGGTGCCAAGGGTCAAAAAACGATCGTCGTCCACGTGTCGGGCGACGGTCTTCAGGGAGGTGAGTCAGCCAGCGTTAACTTGGAGAAACCGCTCAAAGAGCAGGGGATCGTCCTCAACAAAAAGTGGATCAAAAAAGACGGCAACGGAAGCTACGTGTTCGTCGTTCGCGAGAATCGAAGCTCGCTCGGCAACACGTACACTGTCCAGAAGGCTTATGTGAAGACGGGAAAAGGGAATGACGAGGAGATCGTCGTGCTCGGAGGCGTTTACCTGGGAGAAGAAATCGTGACGGAGTCGAGCGCACCGCTGCAGGAAGGCAATCGGGTCCGATTAAATTGAGAGGATGATTCATTTGAAAAAAGTAGGGGTATTCGCGACACTGTCCGCCGTTCTGCTGGTATCCGCCTGTTCCGGCAACAGCGGAGGCGATTCGAAAGGCGAGGCGAAGAGCGGCAAGAAAACCGTCGTTGTATCGGTTATGACGAAAGATCGTTTCTTGGAGTCCGCTGTGCAGAAATTCGAGGAAAGTCATCCGGACGTTCATATCGAAGTGAAAGAATACAAGGCGGCGAAGCCAGCCGCAGAAGGCGGCATGAGCATGGAGGCCCTCTCGCTGGCGGATGTGGAAAAGTATGTTCAATCGGTGACGACGCAGGTCATTTCCGGCAAAGGGGCCGATATTATTCTCATGAACGAAATGCCCCAGGATAAATTCGTCGCCAAAAAACTGCTGGTGAACATGTACGACCTTATGGCCAAAGACAACTCGTTCGACCGAAACGCGTTATACGCCAATATTTTGAAAGCGTCCCAAGACGGGGACGGTCTGTACGTCATGCCGCTTTCTTATTCGCTCGATCTTGTTCGGGGAGATACCGAGCTTCTGAAAAAGGCGAATGTTCCCGTAGACAAAAATAAATCATGGAGCTGGATGGAGTTTAAGGAAATCGCCAAGAAATTGAAGCAGCAAGGGTATGACGGATTCGGCAACCTGTCTCCCACGGAGCTGCTCTGGGATTATATAGAGGATAATTACAGCCAGCTCGTCGGGCAGGGCAAGCCGGGCTTCGACTCGGACTTGTTCCGCAACATGATGAAGGAAATCAAGCTGATGTATGACGAGGGCATGCTCAATGAAGGGCTTTCGGGGTTTTCGTCCACGTCCGGTACGGGCAAGTCGGCATTTCTGTTGGCGGGCATTTACAGCCCCGAAGAGGCGCTTAAGATGCCCTCGAACATGGATTATTTCCCGAAGCCGAGCGCAAGCGGGAAAAAGAGCGGCGTACCGTTCAAGTTCAATTACAGTTTGGGGATAAACAGCAAATCCGACGTGCAACAGGAAGCATGGGCATTTATCAAGTTTTTGCTCTCCTCCGACATGCAAGCTTCGCCGAATCTTATGGGATTTCCGATGAATAAAGGCGCTGTCGATCAGAAATTCAATGAAGTTTTGCAGAAATTCAAGAACGGAACGCTGAATGAGCAAACGCCGAGAAACGGAGGAGTGAGTGCGGCTACACCGCCAAACATGCTGCCGGACGGCGAAACGGCCAAAAAACGGATCGAGGACATCAAGAAGATGATCACGGAGGCGGATGTCCGGAGATCCAGCGATATGAAAGTGTTGATGATCGCGATGGAGGAGTTCAAAAGCTTCATGAGCGGGCAGAAGTCCGCGGAAGAAGTAAGCAATCTGATCCAGAATCGGGTGAAGATATACTTGAATGAGTAACGAACGCGAGCAGCAGAAGAGTAGCCGGATACATCGGGCTTCCTTCGACTTTATATGGAAGATGGCGATGCCGTGTTCGAGCAAGATTTACAAGCTGGGGCGACTGCAGTCACTCAAATGACGAATCTTGCCTTCGTCGAACGATTGGGCGCGTACGCGACCCTCACGGTAATCTATGGTGGATACAGAGGCTCGCGGATCGGCGAGCCGTCGCTTACTCGAACCGGATCAGGCTCATATTAACCTGCTAAGAAGTGGTATAATGAAAATTCTCTTTCAAATTAATAGGGGCAAATGTTCAAAAACCATGGCTTTCGTCTTGCAAGACGAGAGTCTTTTTGCTGCCTATATTCGCATCCTCCTGTCTCGAGCAAGTCGGATTTGGAGGAGATCAGTATGAAAAATATGACATTTTATTTTAATTTAATGACTATTGTAGGGAAACATGTTTACACTGTTGGTATGATTTTGGTATTGTTTTTGGCAATGGACTTCCTTGTCAACGCTTTCATGGGAAGAAAGGAAAACGGATCGAACGGGAAAGTTCCATGGAAATCAGCCAGTTGGAGGAAACGAACATGAACAAGTATCCGATTGCCGCAAAGAGTCTCGCCATTTTGCTTATTGGAGCCTCTTTGACGGCCGCTTGCGCCAAGAACGAACCGACGGGGGGACAAAACGAACCTGCATCCAAAGCGGAAGCGCCGAAGAACACTACCGAATATAAAGGCGGACCTGCGGACCTGCTCGTTCAGGACATTAATACGGGGACAACGGACGAACAATTCAAAAAGTTTTTTGCGGACCCGATCAAGGCCAAATACCCGCAAATCAATCTGGTGCAAACCCGGGATTCGCTAGATAAGCTGTTGACCGCGGGAACGCCGCCCGACATCGTACTCGTCAGCAATCCTTCTTTGGGCACGGTCCAGGAAGCCAACGTTCCCGAAGATTTGACGCAAATGATCAAAACGTACGGCGTCAATTTACAGCGGTTTGAGCCCGCCATCGTGGACCAACTGAATCAACTGGGCGACAACAAGGCTTTTTATGGAATTCCGTTTGCGATGAATTATGGCGTTTTGACTTATAACAAAGACATTTTCGACAAATTCGGGGTTCCTTACCCGAAGGATGTGAACACTTGGGAGGAGCTTTACGAGAAAGCCAACCGCTTGACCCGTACAGAAGGCGATGTCAAGTATATCGGCATATTGCCAGGCGCCTTGTCTTCGATGTATTGGCAGTACGGCGTTCCGGTATTCGACAAAACGAAAAAGTCCGCCACACTCACTTCCGACCAGCATGTCAAAGTATTGACTCTGCTCAAGCAGTTTTTTGCGACACCAGGTTATATGGATAAAACGACGTATGCCCATTCGCCGAACTTGTTTTTTAAAGAACAGCGGGTAGCGATGTATCCGGGCTGGGTCGCTTCGCTTATTTCCATGTTCACGACAGCGGGAACGAAAGACTCCTTCAAGTGGGATGTCGTCTCTCATCCGACCTTTGGCGATAAACCGAACTACGGGAGATCCATAGACTTCCATATGGCGGTCGTCAACAAGTCGAGCAAAAACCGGGAAGCTGCCTATCAAGTACTGCTCAGCATTATTTCGGACGAAGTGCAGACGAATATAAGCAAAGCCGGGCGGATGAGCGTGTTGAAAAACGAGGCGATACTTAACACCTTCGGAGCGGAAAGCGGCTTGTTCGAGGGCAAAAACTTGAAGGCGATCTTTAAAGTAAGCCCGGCCCCGCTGCCAGAGGCATCCAAGTACGACGCCAAAATCAATTCATTGCTGAACGATGAAGTCGTTAAGGATGTTATGGTGAATGGAACGGATATCGTCTCCGCCCTTCGGAAAGGCGAGGAGAAAGCCAATAAAGAAATCGTGAGCGTCCAGTAGACGTCGAAGCCGGCTGGGTATGGCGTTATATTGCGGCAACAGCAAGGCGACGGATGGGTTCTCGTCTTCTTTTATGAAGACAGGGGCCCTTTTTTGCGCGATTGATAAAGGAGAGCGGGGATCGCGTCCGGAGTTACTGAAGGCCGGCGTCTAGCATCCCGCCAGTCCAAAGCATGGGGACGCCGTCCTCCGTGGTGACTTTTCTTTTCGATGAATCACTATATAGATGGGAATCTGTTGGAAATATGGCAGCCTTAATCGTCTAACTAACGGGAACGAGAACGAAAACTAAATGAAGACACGCCCCCCGGGTCGCTAACCAGAAAGACGGACGAGCCGACCCGCAGCTCGTCCAGCTCCCGGCTAGCTGCGCCGATTTTCCGAACCCATCTCGATGCTCGTGCTGCAATGATAGCTGTAGTTTTGCATCCCTGTTTCTCCCATCTGTCTGTGAGGTTCAAAGCCTATTCGTTCACCGGCTTTTCGTCGGCATCCACGAACGTGCCCACCACGATCACTTTGCCGATATACACTTCGCCGCGCTTGTAGGCGTCCGGATTCCGGTCGTAATCGGCTTTGTTTTGTACGATTTCTCGTTTATCCGCTATTCCCGGCAGCAGCGTCAATGTCACGGTATGCCGGCCGTCTTCCATTTCGGGCAAAAAGAAATATTGATGCCTCAGATAAGAATTGTATTTCACGAACCGTTCGACCGATACCGGCGCCCGCCCGTCCGCAACGACGCCGAGCCTTCCCGAGAACGGACCTCCGACATCGGCGATTCCGAATGCGGTCCCTTCGAAGGATACGGTCATACTGTCGCCGGGCGTCGCCATTTTCACAAGCCGCGGGTACATTTGTCTGATCGTCTCCTTAAGACCGGCATAGGGCAAAGCCTGGCCGAAATCATCGGCATCCGTGTCCAATTGCTCTAGGCCGACGGCAAAATCCGCGGCATCCCTCGTTGTCGCCTTCTCCCAGTTATGCGGGTCCAGCGGAGCTTTCAGGTCGCGGGCGGCAGGATGGCCGCCCAACCGCTGCATGCTGAGGATGCTTCGGGCCACCGCGCCGGCGTACAACTGGTCGCCCGTACCGAGGGGATGGACGCCGTCTTTCGTGAAAGCGACTTTTCCCGAGGAATCGACCGGCTCGTCCGCCTTCGGCGCAAGCCGCCCGCGGGTATAAAGCTCGCCCAGCACATAGCCGAAAAAGATGCTTGGAATTCCGTAGTGCTCGGCAACCGTTTCAAACGCGACGAGGCTCGAAGGGTAGGATGGTGTCGAGCCTGGCGCATAGGAGGCCACCAAATCGCTTTTCAGCGTATAGACGAAACAGATGTCCGTAAACGGATCTGCTTTCCGCACTTTCCGGACCAGCCCTTCGACATCCCGCAGCCCGGCCCCGTTGACGACGAATTCGACGAAAACGAGGTCCGGCCGATGGACCAGCAAGTCGCCGTCGATCCGCGCCGCTCCCAGGTCCGCGCCCGTGCCGCTGATCGCGGCGTCTACCTCCGTAATCGCCGCGTCGGGAAAACGGGATTTCAGCCACAACGTCGTACGCGGACGCCATCCTCTCTGCTTCGTGATGCTTCCGCCGATATATCCGACCGTTACCCGTTCTCCGCGTTCCAGCTTGTCCAGAACGTTGGGAATGCCATCTCTCACTTTTCGTTCCTTGGCGTTGTCGTAGTCCGGCAGCATCAGGCCATAATCCCGGATGCCGTCTCCCACGGACGAACTGTCGATGCCCTTCGTGTAATCAAGCCCGCCCGATTGGTCTGAAGCCATCTCCTCCACCTCCTGATTTCACCGTAAAACGGGTCTTTTCCGTTGATCGCCCAGCTCCCGATCGTCGTGTCTTATGCCGTCCTTCGCCAATTTGAGGGCCGGCGGGATGTCCGTGCAACGTAAGTTCATTATAATAAGCCGATGTTGCTTTGAACATGGAATAAATCGATTTGCGCCATACAAATTTTGAAAAAAAGCGGCAGGTGTTCAAAGAAAATAAAGTATTGCGCTTTAAGCCGAGAATGGTATCCGATTAACGATGAACAGGCGCTTCATCACCTCGTTGTGTTGTGTATAGTTGCAGTGTCGTTTCTGGCGGCCGACGCCGTTGGCGAGCTGCGCGAGCTCCCGACTGGAAGGGCTCGCCGCTAGCTCCGCCGTGCCGATCAACAATCAATAAAAATATACATTTTAAATTAAAATATACTTTACACTCTATTAAATTACATGCTATACTCGCCTTGAAAGAGGAAAGGTATGGAATCTGAGAAGGGGGCTGAAGGTTGTGAGACTACGCAGAGGATTGACCGGACTGACACTGATTTATGTTGCAGGCTTGCTCGCAGCTTGTGCAGGAAAGGAGGGAAGCGCGGGGGAGCCGCCGAAGGAGGAGCCGCCGAAGCCGGTAACGATCAAAATTGCCTGGTCAGTGCCGAAGGAGCAATACAATAAAATACTGGAGCATCCGTATGTAAAGCAAAACCTCGCGCATGTCACTTTTGAATTTATGGGGGCAGGTTTTACCGAGGTGGAGCAAAGCATTGTCGCGGGGAGCGCGCCCGATATTATCCAGACAAACGCTTCCCAGTTGCGGAAGTACGGCGAAATGGGATTGACGTATGACATGAACGCGCTGCTGAAGCAGCAAAATGTCAATATGAACCGGTTTGTGGCGGAGGAGCTGAACGCCATACGCGAGTACGGCCCGAAGGGCGAGCTGTACGGCGTGCCGAATGCGATTCCCGAGGACCCGAAGGCGGTCGTTACGCCCTTTGCTCTCGTATACAACAAAGACATTTTCGATAAGTTCGCCACCCCTTATCCGAAAGATAACATGACGTGGGACCAGGTCATCGACTTGGCCCGGAAAATGACGCGTACGGACGGGGGCATCGCATACAAGGGGCTGGATATACATAACGCGCCCCGGTATCTTCCGTTTGCTTACGGCATTTTCTTTACCAATCAGGAAGGAAAGGTCGATATTGCCAATCCGGGCTGGGCCGAGGTGCTGCGGGTTTACAAGCGGGCGTATGACGAGCAGGACGGGTATTTGTCGCCGGGCAGCGGCTATTTGACGGAAAGCTTCCTGAAAACGAAAAACGTGGCGATGTATGCCGGCAACGCGGAAATTTTGGTCGTCGATGCCGACAAATACGAGGGGCAAGTCAACTGGGATCTGGTTACATTTCCGAAATTCGCCAACCGCGAGCTGGTGTGGCCGTCCAATCCCGGTGCGTACAGCATTACCCAGACGAGCAAGCACAAAGAAGAAGCGCTTCGCGTTATCACGGCCTTCTTGTCTGACGAGGTACAGCAGGAAACGTGGAAGATGTGGAAAAACCCGGTGTTCTTGAGCAGCAAAAACTACAAAGCGATTCAAGCCATGAAGCCGTTGAAGTACATAGCAAGCCCTTACGACACGATCGGGAATACGGAGCTGTCCAAGAAGCTGAACGATATGGTGAAGAAAGGGACGGACATCAACACCACGCTCCGTGGCTGGAAGGAAGAAACGGAGAAGCTGGTCGAGCAGGAGAAGCGGAAATAGTCCGAACAAAAGGATGCGGGGGAAAACGCTTTACTGCGGTCCGGTGCGTAATAGCCGGAAAAAAGTCCGACAACGCTGGCCGTTTGACGGTCGGCGGCCGGACCTTGCGGCGGGAGCGGGGTAGACCTTCGATCCGCTTTGCGGACACCAAGGCCTTATAGGCGGCAAAAGGGATGCAACAATGAAGGAGATGACGGATTGTGATTCGCGTAACGGTCTGGAATGAGTATCGCCACGAACAGACGAACGAAAAGATTGCCGCCATTTACCCGCAAGGGATTCACGGCGCCATTGCCGCGGGTATCGCCGGGGAAGAGGTGCGGATTAGCACCGCCACGCTCGACGAGCCCGAGCACGGGCTGGGCGGGGACGTGCTGAACGAAACGGACGTGCTGATCTGGTGGGGACACAAGGCGCACGGCGAAGTATCCGACGAGATTGTCGCTCGCGTGCACGAGCGCGTGCTGAAAGGAATGGGGCTCATCGTCCTGCATTCCGGCCATTTTTCGAAAATTTTCAAAAAGCTGATGGGTACGACTTGCGACCTGAAATGGCGCGAGCAAGGCGACAAGGAACGGATTTGGGTCGTCGATCCCGCGCATCCGATCGCCGAAGGGCTCGGTCAATATTTCGAGATCGGGCACGAGGAAATGTACGGCGAGCATTTCGATATTCCCGCGCCGGACGAGCTGGTGTTCATCAGCTGGTTCGAGGGCGGCGAGGTGTTTCGAAGCGGCTGCACGTACCATCGCGGCAACGGCAAAGTGTTTTATTTCCGCCCGGGCCATGAAACGTTTCCGACGTACCACAACAAAGACGTCTTGCGCGTTATCTCCAACGCGGTCCGCTGGGCTGCGCCGCGTCACGGCGTACGGCAAACCTACGGCAACGTCAAGCCGCTCGAGGCGCTCAATAGCGTCCGATAGCCGGCAAGGAGCTTCAACGGAAATGCGGACCCGTCCTCTGACGATCGGGGCTTGCCGAACAAGGCCGGCTCCGTTCTTCGAACAGGGGCGGTAATTCCGTCGAGGCTCCGGCAAACGAAAACGATACGGGGAGGATGGAGTGCAATGACAGGAGTGCCTTCGGAAGAAAAGTACGGACAGGGGGAAGAGGCGGCACAGCTGGAGGAGCGGGATCGGGAGGCGCGGATTAGCCGCAGGACGGTGTTGACCGCTTTGGCGGCGGCCGGGATCGGTTTGGCGGCGGGAGGGGCGGCTTTCGGTCCGCCCGTCCATGCAGGCGCCCATTCGGTGACGAAGTCGGCATACGGCGGATCGGAAGGAACGTCTCCCGCTGACGGGTGCGCCTGCTGTTGCGTCAATATTGTTTGTCATGGGGCCAAAGGCGACGGGGCGGACGATGCGGCCGCGATCCAGGCGGCGATTGATGCCGCACAGGCCGAAGGAAAGAAGGTTTGGATTCCCGAAGGGCGGTTCCGGATCGGCACCGCGCTTTCGGTTCCGTCCCATATGAAGATTGACGGAACCGGCGAGCTGTACACGGACGTTCCGAATTTGAACCTGATCGAAAGCATCGATACGGTGAATGTGACGATTTCGAATATCCGGCTTACTGGAAGCGGTTACGGAACGCAACCGCCGAATACGATCGGCACTCCGAACATTGCCGGTTCGGGCAGCGGCATCGTCTTTGCCAAAGTAACGGACGGTCTGATCGAGAATGTCAAAATTACGAGATGCGGCGGCGACGGCAATACGCCCGATCGCAACGGGGTAGCCGGCGTCTGGCTGACCTACGGATGCAAAAACTGCCGCGTTGTCCGGTGTACGGTGACCCATTGCCGCAATGCGATCAACGAGGACAACTATTACGGGCTGGAGCCGTACGACAATACGTTCGACAACAATGTCGTAGAAGATTGCCGGTTCGGACTCGTAACGGACTGCACCACGGCGGCCAGAGGGCTGAAAATCGTCAATAACACGGCGAAACGGTGCGCATACGGCGGCATCGACATCAACAAAACGGGGCATGTGCTCGTGCAGGGGAATACGCTGGAGGAATGCGGCCTGACCGGTCAGCCGGGAGTGTTTGCGAGCGCGATTACGGTCTACGGCTCGGTGAACTTCCGCGTCAGCCATGTCAGCATTTACGACAACGAGTGCTTCAACAACTGGGGACGGGGCATAAAAGTCGCGCAGAACACCTACTACTGCAAAGTCCATGACAACACGATCGTCGGCAGCCGCAATTCGGGAGGCATCCTCATCCAGGCGTCCCGCTATTATTCGGTAAAAGGCAACACGATCGCCTCGTGCACGGGAACGGCGCTGTACTGCAATCCGGTTGTCGTCGGATCAACATCGGTGGGGATCGACCAGTCGATCGTCGAGGGCAATATTATCCACAACAATACGCAGCACGGCATCTATATGGAACAGGCGTTAAACGTCAATATACGCGGCAACCGCGTCAACAACAACGGTTTGCAGACGGCCGATACGTTTTACGGCATCGCGCTTGCAAACGGCAGCACGGGAAATATTATCGACGGCAATATCGTAACCGGTCCGAATCATAAGGCGGGCATCGCCGCGCTCGATGCCAATTCGAAAAACAATATCGTCGTCTCCAACTATGCGCTAAGCAATGCCTTAAACATGCAGTTTGTTTCCCAAGAGCAATATTTCACTAACAACGGCCAAGACCGGACAACGAGCGGCTCCTCCTATATCGGCGCACTCGATTTGAAGAGCGGCAACGCCCCGATCTTTCTCCGTTCGAGCAGCGGTTTGCCGTCAGGCACAACCGGGGCGGAACTGGTCGTCGATGAAGCGAACAAGCTGCTGTACATCAATTGCGGCGGTGTATGGTACAAAACCGACACGCTCTCTCCCGCCTGAGCCGTTTCGTGAGGAAGGCAAGAAGGAAGGACCTCCGCCTTGGAAGGTCCTTTCTGCTTTTGGCTGATCGTCCGGCTTGCCCGCTTAGCGCCTGGTTTGCGGCGCCGCCGTGCTTCCGCGTACGATGAGCCGGGGCACAATCTCGTCTTTGACCAAGCTGCCTTGATCGTCCGCCTGCTCGAGCAGCAATAGTTCCACCGCACGAATGCCGAGCTGCCGGGCGTTCTGATCGATGGTCGTCAAGGGGGGCGACAAATAAGGCGACACGGTCAAATTATCGTAGCCGACGACGCTCATTTGCCCCGGCACGTCGATCCCCATATCCTGCGCGGCGCGGAGAACGCCGATCGCTTTCATATCGCTGGTGGCGAAAACGGCGGTGGGGGGCTGCTCCAGTGCCATGAGGCGGGAAAACCCGGCATGGCCCATCTCCTCCGTTTCCTGCTGGCCGTCCATCGTAACGACCAGTTCCGGATCGAGCGGGATGCGGTGCTGGTTGAGGGCCAGCTTGTACCCCTGAAGACGCAGCGAAAACTCCTGGTTCAGCTCTAGCTGCGTTTTGCCGGTCAATATAATGCCGATTCGTTCATGGCCCAAAGCAAGCAAATGCTGCGTCGACAAGTAACCCCCGGTCAAATTGTCCGAAATGACGTAAGGAAGACGCAGGTGAGGATAGTAGAAGTGGACCGTGACCAGCTTGTGGCGCTCCTCGATCCAGCGGCTCAACGTTTCGAGACCGAATTCCCGGGCGTTCGGGACATGCGTTAGCACGATGAAGCCGGCGTTTCTGTCGTCGGGCAGCCGTAAGTGGTCATCCGCCTCGCTGATGCTGAAGGCGATGTCGTTCCTTTCGCAGCAGTCATGTATGCCCTCAAGCATGTCGCTGAAGAATCGGTGATTGAAGATATGGGAATTGGCTCGGGGATGGATAAAGTAAACTTTGTCCATAGGCGTGGCATCCGCGTGCTCCCGGATTTTCCCGGCCTGCTCCATGACGAAGGAGCCTTTGCCCTTCACCCGATAGATCAATCGATCTTTGGCCAGCTCCGTAAGTGCGCGGCGTGAGGTGATCTCACTCGTATTGTACTGTTTCGCAATCTCTCCTTGAAGCGGCAAAGGAGTGTGAGACGTTAGCTCACCGCGCAATATTTGTTGCCTCAGGTCGGTATAGATTGTTTTGTATAAAGGAACAAATTTTTCTTCTTTTGACATGCCCGAATCACTCCTTGAATATAAAGTATACTTAAAAGTGAGACGATTACAAGCAATCGGGAGCAAAGTTCGAGAAAATCACTGAGAAAAGTATGTTTTTCAAAATGTTCATAACCTTTAATTATGCTTTGACGTTATAATGATCATGGATGAACGAAAAGGAGATCGACGAAATGGAACATTGGAAAGCGAGCTGGATTTGGGACGAGTCTGCGAAGGGGAAGCCGAACGTATATATCGAAGCAAGAACCCGCTTTACGCTATCTGCGCTTCCCGATAAGGCCAGCCTGCGCATTACGGCCAATCAGGAATACGTCGCGATGCTGAACGGCAAAACGGTCGGCCGAGGACCGTCTCCGGCGGACAACGGTTGGCAGTACTACGACACGTACGAGGTTGGAGATTTTTTGGTAGAGGGGGAAAATGCGCTCGCCATTCTGGCCTACAATTTCGGTACGAAGGAAATCGCTACCCAGCAGTTTCAAGGCCCCGGCGGACTGTTTGCCCAACTCGACATCCGGATCGGGGAAGCGGGCCTCTGCATCTTTACGGATGAGACGTGGAAGCTTCGCCGCTCTCCGCGCTGGGTACAGAAGGTTTCCCGACAGCACCACTGGAACGGCTACAAAGAATTGTACCTGGCCGACAAGGAAGACGGCTGGGAGCGGGCGGGGTACGACGATTCCGGCTGGCGGCCGGCCGACGTCGTCGCCCTCGCGCTTCAGGCGGACAGTCCGTGGCCGCGTCTGCTGGAGAGGGAAATCCCGTTTTTGCTGCAAGAGCCCAGATGGCCCGAGGATGTCGTTACGATCGATGCCAACTATGGAGCGGTTTCGGGAAGCGAGTCCATACTAGGCCCCGGCGAGCACGACAGAGCTATGACACTGGAGGCTGAGCGACCGGGAGCGATGCCCGGCGTCGTGTTCGACTTCGCCCGCGAGGCGGTCGGCTATGTGGAGATCGTCGCGGATGCGCCTGAAGGAGGCGTGCTGCAACTGCTGTATGGGGAAACGCTGGACATGGCGTTGTTCGATACTTTTGTGCTGAAGAAGGGGCGAAACGTGCTGTCCCCTTTCGGAAGAAGGGCGTTCCGGTACGTCAAGTTCGTGCTGCAGGCGGCGCCGGAGCCGGTGCGGCTTCGCCGGTGCATGCTGCGGCAAGTCCGCTATCCGTTTGAGCGGCAAGGCCGTCTGGAAACGAGCAATCCGCTGCTGAACCGCATCTGGGAAATCGGCCGGTACACGACGATGATAAACAGCCAGGATCATCTCGAAGACTGCCCGCTGCGCGAGAAAGCGCTGTGGATCGCCGACGGCGTCGTGATGGGCAGAGTCATTGCCTACACGTTCGGAGATCGGGCACTGGTGCGCAAATGCTTGCTGCAGGCGGCGCGAATCCAAAATGCCGACGGTTCCATTCCCGGAACGGGACCGGAACGAAACACGTTCCTGCTTCCGGATTTTTGCGCCCATTGGTTGTTCGGGGTATACGACTACTGGCGGTATACGAAGGACGAGCGATTCCTGTCGGACGTATGGGAAGCGGTCGGGCTTGTGCTCGAATGGTTTCATGCCCAGCTTGACGAGACGGGCTTGTTTGCAAAAGCGGACCGTGCGGGCTGGTGGTGCTTCATCGATTGGTCCGACGACATTGACCGGCGCGACCGGGTGACGGCCGTCTCCTGTTTTTATTACAAAGCGCTGCGGTATGCCGTGGAGCTGGGCGAAGCGATGGGTCAGCCGGAGCAGGCCCGGCTCTGGGAGGAACGGGCCCGGGCGTTGCGGGAAGCCGTACGCACACAGTTATGGCTAGACGATGCCAAGGCGTTTGCGGATTGCTTGACGGAGAATGGGCTATCCGCAAGCATAACGCTGCAATCGAATTTTGCGGCGATCTGGTCGGGCATCATGACGGAAACGGAGGCCGGTCGGTTTCTGGACGACAATTGGAGAACGGGCAGGCTGCCGAACATCAAGGGTGCTTTTTTTTACCACATCGTGCTGGAGACGCTGTTCGACATGGGGCAGGAGGAAATGGCCTACGAGGAAATCGCCGCCTATTGGGGAGGCATGCTGGAGCGCGGAGCTACGACCTGGTGGGAAGTATTCGATCCGCATTCGCCGGGCTGCACGTTGCCGAGCCCTTATCAGGGCAACACGCCGACATATTTGATGGATCACGTGCCGGTCAGTCTTTGCCACGGCTGGGGAGCGTCACCGACTTATTTGCTGACGAAGCACGCTCTCGGCGTGAGCATCGACGAGCTTGGGGAGAACACGGTTCGCTTGACGCTTGCGCCGGGTTCGCTGCAATGGGCCGAAGGGGAGGTCCCGACGGCGCTCGGTATGCTGAAGGCGGAATGGACCAGGAACGCGGAAGGCCGCATCGATTACCGCCTCTGGCTGCCGGAAGGCTTGAGGTGGGACGGTGTAGTGCCGGCGGGCTGCGTTGTCCGGTTGATGTGAAGCGGGAAAGCCGGTATCCGCTCTCGGATGAACGATTATTTTGGGAATACGTAGAGAATTTCCGGAAAAGGCATCCGAAAGATGCTCGGGACTACAATGGAGGCTGAGGTCCTTTTTATCGAGGAAAATCGGGAAGACTATTAGCGATCAATAAATAAATGAAGCCTACGAACTTACAGAAGACATGGCAACATACCGCCAAGCTAAGTCAAAAAAATTAAACACCTGAATATGGTTGAATCAGCGCGTCATCGATTCCTTGCTTCTTTAAGCCAGGTCGGGAGATTTTGATTGATTAGTGGAAAGAAAAGGCTGTGCCTTAAGCCGTCGGCGGCTTCGGGTACAGCCTTTCGATATAGATGGGGAAAAGTGCGGTTAACCGTTAATCAAAGACTCGTCTACACGGTCCAGCATATATCGGCCCGCCGGACCCGGAGCCCGGTTAATCCATTGGCCCTTCGTAAAGTCGGGGATGCTGACCGGGGCGCTGCCGAGTGCAATCGAATCTTCGGAAAGCACGGTAATCGCCATCCACACCGCCGTGTCGTAGACGTCGATCGGCGTGTCCGTCCCGTTTTTTACGCTTTCGGCGAAGGCGCGGAGCACCAGATGGTCCATGCCGCCGTGACCGCCTTGGACCCCGTCGCGCAAAAATTGCTTCCAGATCGGATGCTCGTATTCCTCGCGGTAGCCGTCGAACGATTCCCACTTGTGAAGCGGGCTTCTTCCCTCGATATGAATCGAGTTGTTGTCCTCCATCCACAGCCCTTTCGTTCCTTGCACCCGGCCCGCCCGGGAATAAGGGCGCGGAAGCGTCGTATCGTGAACGATCGATATCGTTTCGCCGCCGGCGCATTTGATCATCGTCGTGACGATGTCGCCTTGGGCGAACTCCTTTTTGGCCAGCGGGTCGTTTTCCCCGAACTTGTCCGTCGCCCACTGGCGAATGCCGCGCGCTTTCGAAGACATCGAGGTTAATGTCACGAGCCGGTTGCCGCGGTTCATATTCAACATTTTGGACACCGGGCCGAGTCCGTGGATCGGATACAGCTCGCCGTTGCGGTGCAAATAGTTGCTGAAGCGGTTATGGCGGTTCTGTTCGCCGAGCGCCACCTCGCTGCGCAGGTCATGCTCGTAGCCGCACTGGCAATGAATCAGCTCGCCGAACAGCCCTTGCTTGACCATATGGAGGACGGCAAGTTCTTCCCGTCCGTAGCAGCAGTTTTCCAGCAGCATACATGGCACACCGGTTTGCTCCGAAGTCCGGACCAGCTCCCAGCACTCTTCGAGGGCAGCGGCTCCGCCCACCTCGATTCCCGCGTACTTGCCGGCTTTCATAGCAGCAATAGCGATCTCGGCGTGTGTAATCCAGGTCGTGGCGATAATAACGCCTTGTATGTCGCCGCGAGCAAGCAGCTGTTTGTAGTCCGAATACCCTTCCGCCTTTGGCCTTCCCGCTTCCGTTACGATATCCAGCGCTTTCTGCAGACGGTCCTCGTAAGGATCGCATACGGCCGGTATTTCCACGTCGTCCATGACCAGCAGATTATGGAGCAAGCCTTTTCCTCTAGCGCCAAGTCCAATGACTCCCAATTTAACCTTTGATTCTGTTTGCATGAACAATTCTTTCCTTTCAAGGCTATAATCATCTCGATTTTTCCGCAATTTCTTTGTTCGCTGCATCCTCAGCTTCGCGAATTGCCGTGTTGACGTCGATTTCACCGTTGACTACCCGAGTAAGCGAAGTGTTGATATGTTTGAACACATAGGCCGTATTCGTATGCGGAGCTACCGGTGCAGCAAACTGGCTTTTAAATACGGCTTTAATATTTTTGCCTTTCAGCGATTTCATATTGTTTCCGTACATTTCTTTGATCGATTGGTCGCGGAGTGCGGTGAAGCGGCCATGGTCGGTAATCAATTTCTGTACGTCGGATGAACCGAGCAATTCTATGACCTTGAATGCTTCTTCTTTATGTTTGCCGAGAGAAGACAGCAGCAGGAAATGACCCGACGAGGCGACCGTTGTATTCGGTTTTTCCTTGAAGCTCGGGAATTGGGTGAGGTCCCAGTTAAAGTCTTGCGGCGTTCCATACAATTTCTCCAACGCAGCAATACGGGCGTCGTAACTGATCGCCATTGCCACCGTCTGATCTTTTAGAAACCCGTTGTTCAACGTCGCTCCCGCAAGGGCGTCTTTGTTATTTGGGATGTCAGTAAACGCTTTGTACAGATCGAATAGCTTTTTCCAGCCCTCTTGGACGACCAAATTCGCTTTGCCTGTTTTCGGATCGACGAGAGGCAGACTCAGTTGTGTAGATACATCGCCGATCCCTTGTATGAAAGCGCCCTTATACTCAACGCCGTCCATAACACGCGATATCTTTTTTGCCGTATCCAGTGCGTCGTCCCATGTCATGCCGTCTTTCGGATAAGGAACACCAAATCGATCAAAGATGTCTTTGTTGTAAAACGTAGCAGTAAAGTTAAGTGAAAACGGAAGTCCGTACAGCTTGCCGTCACCTGAGTATACTTGCGCGGTTTGAAGTGCGGCGGGATCGTATTTCGTCAGATCCACCTTGTTCTTGGCGACTAACGGATTCAAATCCTCGACCGTCTTCAAATCCCGGTGGTTCGTAATGCGCGGATACGTGCTGAAGATTAGGTCCGGAAACTCGCCGGAGGCAATGAAATCTTGAACGCCTGCATCTGCCTTGCTATTGATGACCAATTCCATGGAGATGTGCGGGTATTTGGCTTTCACAGGGGCAGCGATCAGATTTTCGAATTCATCCTTCGTAATGGTAGCGCCATCCTGCATCATAATCAGTTTCACCGGTGCCGGCGGTTCGCTCGGTTTTTGGGAGACAGGGGGAGTGGACGAGTTATGATTTGCTCCTGTTTCCGGTGTCGCGGTGTTGCCGCAAGCGGACAAGACGGCTCCTAACATGCCCAGTGTTGCAATAGTGCTACATGTTTGTTTCCAGACCATAACTAAACATCCCCTTATTTCGTATATGTTAATCGATTTCTATCTACACGCGCGATTGCATCTGCATATGCACTGGATGTCAAAACTTGATAATCAACCGTTTATCGGTAGTATGAGGATGGGGAGGTATGAACGACCGTTTGATACGATTATACGCTGAGTGAAATGTTTCCTACTCCGTCAAACCGATCGTGCGGATGATCCGAGTTCAGCAAGTAACGCGAAACATTGCCATTTGCTATGGCGATGCAATCGATGTCGATTAGGACGCCCTTCATTTTCGGCGATGCGGTTGGTGTGTTGATTTGCTTGTTGTTATCGAAGACAACAAGTGACGAAGCGTCGAACATCGACAGTTTGACCGAGCAGCTGTGGCTAGCGAATGCGGCGGAAGCGTTATCTTCAAACCAATTGTTCGTGATGCAGAGGGAGCGGATTTTCAAGCTGGCGTCGGACGTACTGTTGAATATGCCGGCTACGCCGTTGCGAATAAATTTGTTTCCCGTCACCATCATACCGTCGCTGCTATAGAGGAATAACCCGATCTGTTCATTGTCGACGAATAAGTTGTTGCTGATCAAGTCGACGTTTCGGCCTACGACTCGCAAGCCATACTTGGTTTTGGTAAACGTATTATTGACTACGATGACATTGGAGTAGAGCGGCTGATTTTTCCCAGTCTCGATGTTCAGACCCGTTCCGATACTATCGTGAATGATGTTGCCGTCAATCAAAATATTATGCTGATCCGCTCCGCCGCAACTAATTTCGTATTTGCCCGCACTTCCGGTCACTATGTTATTTCGCAGAATGACATTTTGGCTGCTGCGCGGCCAGGACGGATTCGGTTCCACATCAACACCTACCATCGGCTGTGTTCCTTGGATGGTCCCGGCTTGATCAACCAGACAATTCGTCATCGTAACACCGTCTTGCGCGATGAGCGATACGTTGTTGCGCCTGCATTTGGTTACCGTGCAGGAATCGATCACGATATGCTTGCTCACCTGTACTTGACGTGTCGGAGTGAACTGATAGATACCGGTGACGGTGATGCCATCCGTCATTGCTTCCGTAATGATGCAGTTTCGTACAATCACATTCGTGCAGCCTTTGATTTTTAGGCAGGTCTGGAAGCTTTCACCTCCTGCCAAAGCGGTCCGATTCGAGATGTTTCCGTTAAGCTGCAGCCCTTCTATCGTCATGTTCGTGCAATTTTGCAAGTATAGCAGCGTATAGTTGTCCACGGAAGTGGTGTAGATACTGTCTTGCTGCTTCGGAATATCGGGTACGCCGTCTTTGATCTTCAACATCGCATGTGAAGAGAAGATGTGGATGTTAGTTCGATCGCTTAGCCATAAACCGCCAGTTTCCAAAGCATAGAAGGCCGTTGCCGGCGGAATGTACAATGTCCCGCCGTTCGGAGGGATAGCATCGATTGCTGCTTGCAAAGCTGGTGTATCGTTGGTAACGCCGTTACCTTTGGCGCCAAACCAGGTGACGTTGTACGTGTTCTTGTCGATGTTACGTTTAAAGCGAGCGCCACTTGAAGAGACGAGAATCGTACCCGTGTTGTCGAGAGAAGACGAATCCGTCGGATCGTAATGGAAATGTCCTTCGTGACCGGGATCGGTGAGATAGTATTGCTCGTCGGTTTGAGGGGAGGTGTAGCTGCGCAGTTGTGCTAGGGTCATAAGGATAACACACTTGGGGCCGCTGCCAGTCGTATTCCCGTTTCCATTGCCGTTGCCGGCACCGTGATTTGGAATACCTCCTTTGTCGGCATATACATCGGCGTATACAGTCGACGCTCCTAGTGCTCCGGTCTGCAGCAGCCCGGCAGCGGTGAGCGACATTCCTGCCGCACCAAGCATTGTAAGCATTTTGCGTCTGCTTACTCCTGTCTTAGTCTGTCCTTCGCTCGCAGTGAAGTCGTCCGTTGTGGCGGACTGAGGGAATTCGTGTTGCTCCGGTCGGCTTCGATCGTGTCTCAAATCCCCCTCAGGACTGATGTTCCTCTTGTGCATCTTGATCGCCTCCATATTGGATGAAGTGAAATCGATTACTGTAGACATCAAGGATTGGTAATCGCTTTCAAGAGTAACATTACAATACGAAGAGGGGGGCTGTCAATGAAAAAATGTCGCACGTTACTTAAAAATAACTGTAGTTATATCAACCTTATTACCGTGTTTGATATAAGGTGGCTTTTCCAAGAAATTCGACTTTGTCGACGTACAGCGTAGTTGCCTGGTCCTCCGTGAGCAGCCCTTCGATCTGTTTCATCATGGCTTGCATCATCTCATCAGAGTCAACCCGCACGCTGGACAAGACCGGTGTACTCGCATTAATTAAACTCGTGGCACCGAATCCAAGCAAGCTGACTTGTTCGGGTACCGCTACGGAATGATCTTTGTGCCATTGCAGTGCGGCGAACTGGGCGATCGTATTGCAGCACAAAATCGCTGTATACGGCACTTCATAAATACGCAGCCGACGGCACAATTCATAGCCATCTTCTTCTTTGCAAGATTGCACCAGACCCATATTGGGTGTAATTCCGTGATCAATCAGAGCCTGGCGGTAGCCACGCAACGTGACTACGTGGACTTGAAGGTCAATACTCCCGAGAAAAAGTGCGATTTGTCGATGACCGAGGTCGATCAATCTCTTCGTCGCCGTATAAGCCACTTGGGATTGATCGTAAATAATTTGCCGCATGTTGCTGGAGGGGGCTGGCACATGTTCTTCGAACGATTGCAGCAAGTACGGTACGGCCGCCTGCTCCAAAGCTTGAATCGTCTCTGCGGTGTAAAGCCCCCGTACAATGATGCCTGCAAGATCGGTCGTATGCAAAAAGTGCGTTAGTTGTGTTATGGAATCGTTCGTCTGCGGAATGTATTTGAATATCAGATCGCACTGCATCCGATCCGCAGCCCGTGTAATGACATCGAGCCGTGACATGAAACGCGGGTCGTCGACCTCCATATTGATGAGCAAGAGGCAGAGACGATGGCGTGGTGTTGTATCTTTGTAGCCTAGTTCTTTGGCGGCTTGCAGGATGCGGTCTCGAGTCTCATGCGAGATGCTGCTGGATGGAGAATTGTTCAGAACAAGCGAAACGGCGGTGCGGGAAATGCCGAGATGATCGGCGATTTGTTTTTTTGTTACACTCATGCGGGATGCATCCTTTGCTTCATAATTTGAAATTCGATCGGTAGCAGGTATTCTTTGTTAGCTTTCTTGCTTTGTCGTCGCATCGAACGTGTAGGGCGGGCGGGAGGCGTCAGATCGGTGATGCGCCGTTATGTAACGCAATTTTGGCGAACAGCGCTATACTAGTCGGTATATTTGGCGCTATGATGTTACCGACTAGAATGCAGGGTTACGGCTAGTATAACACTCGTTACTTGAAGTGTGCAATCGAGTAGGAGGGAGCAGAGAGGTCTCGGACTTTTGCCGAAGAGCTTGCTTGGACAAGTGATCGCCAACAGCTTAAACCATGGGAAAGCTGACATTGTTCCTGAAGGATGGACGGCTGGAGATCGACAACAACCGAAGCGAACGGTCGGTCGATCAAGCCATTTGTGATCGGGTGAATGAATTGGTTGTTGCCAACACGCCGCGGAACGCGAAAGGCCTATGCGCACACCCATAAGCCTACTCGATCATTGCTTGTTGGTCGTTCCTTTCCATTGCTCACATACGCTTCCTTTGTTTCGGCGCGCCTCCAAGCGCATCGCTCAGCCATTTCAAATTTTGCTGATCTGTCGCGGAGTGCTTAATCCGTAGGTTAGCTAGTGTAAATGTCGTGAGAAGGAGCTGACCAATTCGGCATCGCATTTAGGATCGGATGAGGCCAATTTCATTACCATGAGATTGAGTTTTGAGTAGAACTGTCCTATCAACAAACATGCATCATATTACTATATGTTGCAACCGAATTCCCTATTTTCTCTATTCCGTTAGCTCTATAATGGGCCTAACTACAGTGAAAAGGGGAAACCGAATGTCATCAGCTACCGAACCGCAAATTCGACACATCGAGCTTCAATTAAGCAACGGCACCTATATGCGTATCGTGCCGATCACCTCGCGTACGTTCCGCGTTCGACTGAGCGAATCGCGCCAATTCGCGGAAACGCCGCTCGTCCGGTATGGAATCGTGAAAGGGGGAGAGGACGCTGTCGAGTTCGCCATATCCGAAGACGGGGAGTTTGTGTCGATCGCCACCGCCCGGGTCATGCTGACCGTCCATAAACGTGACGGAAGTGTCGCCTTGCGCAAGCCAAACGGCGAGCTGCTGACAAGCAATCCGATTCCGCCATGGTCTAACCGAACGAAAGGATTCGGAGCGGAATTTTCATTGTCCGATGACGAGAAACTATACGGACTCGGTGACGTGACTCGGGACCGGATCGAAAAAAGAGGACATCGCTTCGATATGTGGGTGCTCAACGTCAAATCGTACGCGCCGATTCCGTTCCTGATGAGCAGCAAAGGCTGGGGCCTGTTCATGAATACGACCTCGCGCCACTCGGTCGATATCGGCAAGACGGTCTCCGATCGTTTGCGGTATTGGGGGCGGGGCAGCGAGCTGGACTACTACTTATTCGCGGACGACAGTTATGAGGGACTGCTTGATCTGTATACGGATGTGACCGGCAAGCCGCAGCTGCTGCCGATTTGGGCTTACGGGCTGACGTTCGTATGCAACCAGCAGGCGAACGCCCGGGAGATGCTCGACGACGCCATGCAATTCCGCCGCGAAGGGATTCCGTGCGACTTGATCGGGCTGGAGCCGGGCTGGATGGAACATCGGTACGACTACTCCACGAACAAAAAATGGCATCCAGGACGGTTTTATATGCCGGATTGGGCGGATAAAAGCCCGGGCACCTTTATAGCGGCGCTGCAAAGACAAGGTTTCAAATTAAGCTTATGGCTGTGCTGCGACTACGACTTGAGCCATCACGAGGAGCGGCTTGCCGCAGACCAGTCCGCCAACGTCGCGGAAGTAGCGGATCGCGATCCCGTCATCCATGAAGACGACTACGAGCAGGATTCGAGACTGCAAGAGCCTACGTACCTTGACAAAGTGACGAAGCCGAATGAGGCATGGTTTATGCATTTGCAAAAGTTTGTCGATCAAGGCGTTTCCGCGTTCAAAATGGATGCGGCCAACCAAACGCTGGAGCATCCGGACCGGTTGTGGGGCAACGGCTTGTCCGACAACGAAATGCACAACCTGTACCCGCTGCTGCTCGGCAAGCAGATGCATACCGGCTTCAAGGAGCAAACCGGCCAGCGCTCGATGATCTATTCGGCGGGCGGCTACGTCGGCATTCAACAGTATGCCGCCACATGGGCGGGCGATACGGGAGGCGGACCGAAACCGCTCGTGTCGATATTGAACCACGGTATGACCGGGCATGTGAATACGAGCTGCGATATGGAAGTGTTCAGCGCCCCCGGTATTCATTTCGGATTTTTTCAGCCTTGGTCGCAAGTCAACAGTTGGGCGTATTGGCGCCATCCATGGCTGCTCGACAAAAAACTGCTGAACCTGTTCAAGCTGTACGCGAAGCTGCGCTATCGTCTGCTTCCGTACATTTATTCGGCCGCCCATACGGCCGCCCGTACCGGCTTGCCGATCGTGCGATCGATGCCGCTCGCTTTTCCGAACGACACCGGCACGGACCATTTGGTGCAGCAATATATGTTCGGCGATTCGCTGTTGGTCGGCGCTTTTACCGATACGATCTATTTGCCGGAGGGCGAATGGACCGACTATTGGACGGGGAAACGGTACTGCGGTCCTCAGCAGTTGCAGTATACGCCACCCTCGTATGCGGGCGGCCCGCTGTTCGTTCGTGGCGGCGCGATCATTCCGACTTGGCCGGAGATGGACTTTGTCGGCGACAAGCCGTTGGACGAGATCGGCCTGGACGTATATCCTGACGGGGAAAGCGAGTTCGTCCTATATGAAGACGACGGCAATACTTATCAATATTTGGAGCATGCCGTCGCCGTTACGCGTATTCGCAGCAAGGCCGATCCAGGCAAGACCACGATCGAAATCGCCCCGAGAGCCGGGCGCTATGAAGGCATGCCGGAGGGTCGCCGGTTCGAGCTGAATGTGCACGTGTCCGAAAAACCGGAGCAAGTGACCGTCAACGGCAAACGGTGGACGGAAGCCGGACACGGAGACGCCGCGACGGCGGCAGAGGAGACGTGGTCGTTTGATCCCGCGGGCGCGACCGTCCGTTTGGCGGTGTCGGAGGACGATTCCGGAGCAACGAGCGCGACGATCGAGCTGATATAAGAAAAGCTATTAAACGAAGCCTTTTCCACGACGCCTGACCCGGCATTTATCACTTTATCGAACTTGAAAATTCTGAATCGTTAAAAAAGAGGCTGTCCCGGGTCACGGTTATGACCTTCGGGACAGCCCTACCTTTCATCCTGGCCAATCGGCTTGAAACGGTTACTTTTTCGACGCCTTTTGCTCGGCGATGCCTTTGTTGATCAATTCCTCGGCATTGCGCAGCGCCGTGTTGACATCTACCTCCATGCCTTCTGTAAACATTTTTTGAACCTCGGCAATCATGATGCCTTGGGCTTTCGAGAAGTTGACCAGTCCCGTCGCTCTTGCCGGCGGCTCCGCAGCCGGTTTGTTGTACAGGAACGCGCCGACATTTTTTCCTTTATAGTACTGGCTGTCTTGGTTGAACGACTTTTTCATCTCGTCGCTTATTTTGGCAAGCGCCGGCGCCAATCCTTTTTTGCTCAGCTTCAATTGCGCTTCATCCGATGTAAGGTACGCCGCCACGTTCATCGCCGCTTCTTTCTGCTTGCTCGCATTCGTAATGAACAAGTAGCGCGGGCTGCCCCACAACGCGCCGTTCGGCCTTTCCTTGAACGTAGGCACGGAAACGATATCCCACTCGAACGACGTGTACGTTTCCGGCTGGGCGAAAATCTGCATGCCGGAGGTGCCGGTGGCGAACAATTTGCGATCCTCTTCCGTATAGCCCGATTTGCTGTCGAACCTCAAGCCGGGCAGCTTGTAGAAACGGACGAACCCTTCGACCAGCGTTTTCCATTCCGGGGTATTGACCGCCGCTTTGTCTTCCTTCGCATCCAGGTACGGCAGCCCGAACTGGTTGAATTCCATAAAGATTTGATGCCAGCGCTCGCTGTAGCCGCGGTATTGGATCCCGCCTTCGTTTCTCGTCAGCTTTTTGGCGATTTCGTAAGCGTCGTCCCACGTCATGCCGTCCTTCGGGTAAGCGACGCCGAATTTATCGAACAGCGTTTTGTTGTAATGCAGGGCGAACGCCGGGCCGTTTATCGGTAACCCGATCACTTTGCCGTTCGTGTAATATTTCATCGCTTCCAAGTATGCAGGCGCGATGCGGGTGAGATCGAATTTGCTCGTATTGATCAGCTCGGTCAAATCCTGATCCAGGCCGAATTCCTGAATCGACAGCGGGATCGTGCCTTTCGTGCCGATAATGATATCCGGCACATTTCCGGCGGTGACCATGTCCGACAATTTGGTGCTCGACTCGATGCCGGTCAACGTATAGTTCGGAAATTTTTCTCGAATGAGGGGGGCGAGCAATTCATCGAACTCCTGCTTGTTCGACGAATTCAATTAAAACGAAAGCTCGCCCGGCTTCTGGGTATCCGGCGTCTGCGAAACCGCTTTCCCTTCTTCCTTGGCGGTGCTGCCCGTGCTTGTGCCGCTGCCGCAAGCCGTTGCGGTAATCGCTGCCGCGGTCAGTAATGAAAGCACATACATAGATTTCGTCATAAAGTGTACCCCCTATTTAGTAGTGTACAAGCACAATCGATTGTTGCTTAATGCAATTATACGATGCGCTTACATTTCGATTAAATGGAGTTTGATTGCAATGAATGGTATTCTCATGAGAAAGTGGACGAAGTATGTTATAATCTTTCATAATTCTCGTGTATAAGGGGGACTTGCCTTGCCCGAGCAACGAACTTATGTTCATTTCCAGACGTTCGCAGGAACCTGCCATATGCGTATACACGTCATTGCCCCCGACACCTTTCGCGTCAGACTGTGTGCGAACGGAGATTTTCCGGAATCCGCTCTTGTCCGGTACGGAATCATCCGATTCCCTGCGACTGCGGCCGGTTATACCGTAACCGAAGACGGCGATTGTACATCCATTCATACGGAAAAAGCGGTTTTGCAGGTTGATCGGACGGACGGGCGTATAGCGCTTTCTTATTTGCGCCAAAGTTTATCGGTAAACCATACGCCTTCGGATGCGGAACGAGGATTCGGCGCACAACTGCGGTTGTCCCCGGATGAACGGCTATACGGGCTTGGCGACGAATCCCGGGAGACGATTATGAAGCGCGGCCGGATTGCCCGGATTCACCCGCTCAAGTCGGTCACGCTTGCGCCGATTCCGTTTCTCATGAGCAGTCTCGGTTGGGGGTTGTTCATCAATACGACTCGCAAGCACGAGATCGATATCGGCTGTACGGACCCCGACCGATTAACCTTTAGCCTGTCTGGAACCCAGTTGGACTATGTATTGTACACCGGAAACGGTTATGCCGAATTGTTGAACAAGTATACCGATACTACGGGCAAGCCGGAGCTGCTTCCGATATGGGCGTACGGATTTACCTTTATTTGCAACCAGCAGGCGAACGCGCGCGAGGCGATCGAGGACGGGCTGAAGTTTCGCCGGGAAGACATTCCGTGCGATACGTTCGGACTGGAATCGAATTGGATGGAAAAGCATTATGACCGCTCGACGACCAAAAATTGGCATCCGGGGCGGTTTTATATACCCGACTGGAGCCCGAAAGGCCAGCATACGTTTATCGGCACGCTTGCCGGAATGGGCTTCAAGCTGAGCCTATGGTTGAGCTGCGACTATGATTTAAGCGTTTACGAAGAACAGCAGCTGCGCCAACCCAAGCTCCAGTCGGCGAATGGGGACGGTTCCGCGGCCGTATCGGACAGCGAGCACCGCAACGAGGAAGCGTGGTACGAGCATCTGATGAAATTCGTCGATCAGGGCGTCAAGGCGTTCAAGCTGAGCGAAAGCAACATCGCGAGGGATCACTCCGCCAGACGGTGGGGCAATGGAATGACCATCGAAGAGATGGAGCTCCTGTACTCGCTGCTGCTGAGCAAACAAATGTATAACGGCTTCAAGCAGCAGACGGGGCTCCGACCCATGATCTACTCTGCCGAGTCGTATGCCGGCATTCAACAATATGCCGCCTTGTGGACGGGAGGCATGGAGTCGGAAAGGGAAAACAGGACGTTGATCACGATATTGAACGACGGTTTATCCGGCCTTTCCAACGTTACAAACGATATGAATATCCATTCGCCGTCGGGCATCCATTTCGGATTATTGCAGCCCTGGTGCATGGTAAACAGCTGGGCGTATTGGCGTCACCCTTGTTTGCTCGAAAGCCGTTTGCGCACGATGTTCAAGAACTATGCCAAGCTGCGCTACCGTCTGCTCCCGTATATTTATTCGGCCGCCCATACGGCCGCGCGTACGGGAATGCCGATCGCCCGGGCGATGCCTCTTCTGTACCCGCACGATAGCAGAATGGACAATATATTGACCCAATACATGTTTGGCGACGCATTTCTGGTTGCCGCTTTTACCGAGCGGGTGAGCTTGCCCGTAGGAGCTTGGATCGATTATTGGACGGGCGAGCGGCATAGCGGGCCCAAGGAACTGGAATACGACGTGCCCGATCATGTCGGCGGGCCGCTGTTCGTCCGGGCCGGAGCGATTATTCCAATGTGGCCGGAGATGGACTATGTCGGCCAAAAGGCGGTGGCCCGGATGAGCCTGCATATTTATCCGCATGGGGACAGCGACTACACGCTCTATGAAGACGATGGGACGACATTCGGCTATGCGACCGGAGAAGTCGCTTCCACAACCTTTTCCTGCGAATCGATCGAACGACAAACCGTCGTGCGGATCGGGAAGCGCATCGGACAATATGCCGGCATGCCGGTCAAGCGAAGCTACGATACGTTTATTTATACGAATACGAAACCGTCCCGGGTTACCGTAAACGGCGAAACGTACAAGGAAACGGCCCAGGCGCGGAAAATGGCCTCATCGCCGAGCTGGGTGTTCGACCGGTTATCCGGCTGCACTCAGCTATATATCGAGGAGTCGGGTACGGTACAAATCGAAATTGTACACGGAACGGAAAAAAGTCGCGACAGCAATCGTCCCCGTGCGGGCCGCGCCAAGGCGGACGTTCGAGCACGCGGCGATGCGGCACAGAACTTTCCTTTGTCGGCCGATACAGTGCTGATGCCCGGATCGCCGGACGGCGAAAAACATTTGGAGATCGGCCTGGAGCGCGGAGATTGGGACAAAACCCGCGACGCCCTGGAGCTGCTGCTGAAGGAAAGAGTCGATGAAGCCCGCCATCCCGATGAAGTCCGCGAAAATTTCCTTTACATGTGCGGGCTGCTCGTCCGTTTTCTCGATAGCAAAGGATGGCCGATGAAAGAAGTGATCGGGGAAAACTATGAATTATTTCTCGGCTTGCAGACGATGTCAGCCAAAGCGGAAGGCCGCGCGCTGCTCCTTCAAGTGGCGGAGCAAGTTACGGCTTATTCGCGAAACGCGCGGAATTCGTCCGTTCATCCGCTCGTTCAACGGTTGATGGAAATGGTCAACAAGTCGATCGACCAGCAATTTTTCAAATTGAGCGACGCCGCGGAGCTTCTTCACGTCAATGCCTCGCATTTGAGTCGGCTGTTCAAACAGGATACGGGAACTTCTTTCTCCGATTATGTGATGGAGAAAAAGATGAATTATGCCAAGCAATTGCTGCAAGGCGGCTGCAAAGTGGCCGATGCGGCCGTTTCGACCGGATTCCGGGACACCGGGTACTTTATCCGCGTATTCCGCAAATACTGGGGGGTCACCCCGGGCGAGCTGAAATTGTAGCGCTTTCAGGTGCAGAAGCGTTTGCGCTGCCGTTCCTGGCAGACTTCATGGACGCAAAAATTGGCTTTTTGCGAATACGCCGAACGAGCCAAGGCGAGTGCTACCATCTAGTGGTCCCGCCAACATTTAAAGATAATATACGCTAAGCCCTCAATCATGTCGGGCTTGGCGTTTTTTCTTACGCTAAGTCCAATAGTCCGGGCGGTATAGCCCGGATCACCGATTATTCAACTTCCGTTGTTTCAGCGGTCGTAATGAATGGAGAGACGTGTGCCGTTCCCCCAATATGAGGGCGGCGCCAGCTTGTCAACAATTTATTTGACTATATACTTTCACTTGAATATACTTAGGTAACCTAATATATAAATTACAAAACTATTAGGTAAACTATATATTTTGAGAACGAAAGGAGGTTACTCATTATGCGTATGCGTGGAGTGACCTATGACACGGGATTTCTAAGTGAAGGAACCAGCACATACACCAACTTCGAACCGGCGAGAGTGTACAGGGCAAGAGGAATGTTCATCGTCGAGTGGGAAGGTGCGCGTGCCGTTCGATTGATAGGCAGCTACGAGCGTAATGAGTCCGAACAGAGCCAATACTTCAACGATAGCTTCAACGTTTTCGAAGAAGCCGGAGTCGACACAGCATTCTGGTGTACCTTTGCGGCCCACAACTTGCCGTACGACGAAGACCCCATACACGATTTCGATCGAGCGTCATACGGGATCGTGCGGGTGCTGCAAGAAGGCCGCGGCACGACTTACCCCGACATGCCTTGGGAGCCTAAGGAAGTATTTTACACGATCGCAGCGCGATATGCAGCCTTAAGAGTTTAGCACAATAGAGTCATTGCATCTGGCAGCGATATTCGCACTCGAGGAGTGAATGGATTGTCGGAGGAGCAGAAGAAAATCGCAAAGCAGTTAATGGAAGCGTACTTCCAATCGCAAGTCAGTGGAAATATGATGCAGAATCGCACGGTATACAATCAAAAGCCAGGCGAGATCATGGTTCTCTATTTCATCAGCACGAATGTCAAGGATGACAGTCCAGGATTGATGGTTTCAGAAATAAGCGGAAAACTGGGGAGGAAGAAAGCCTGCTCGTTGCCGAGATGATGAGTAAAGCTTCGGATTATATGCTCAAACAAAAAGAATTTTTTATTCAGAGTTTCTTTGCGGATTAGTTAAATGAAGGACTTTAAACAAAGCGATTGAATAAAATTCTGGAGGAATTTATATGAAACATACGGTTATTACGGGGGCCAGCTCAGGAATTGGGTATGAAACGGCTCTTGCTTTTGCGGCTCGTGGAAAAAACTTAATCATAGCAGCTCGCAGAACGGAGGAATTGGAAAAGTTAAAATCAAAAGTGGCTACCATTAACCCGGGCCTGGATGTTGTCATTCGAACTGTTGACTTATCTGTTGCTGCAAAGGTTTATGAATTCTACGAAAGCCTTCAGAATTATCAGATCGAGACCTGGATCAACAATGCCGGGTCTGGAAGCTTTGCTTCTGTTGGGGAACAAAATTTAAATAAAGTTACGACAATGCTTCACTTGAATATTGAAGCCTTAACCGTTCTGTCGTCTCTTTATCTACGTGATTATGCAGATGTTGAAGGAACGCAAATCATCAATATTTCTTCAGGGGGAGGGTATCAAATTGTTGGAAATTCTGTGGCCTACTGCGCGACAAAGTTCTATGTAAGTGCCTTTACAGAAGGTCTCGCACAAGAATTGAAAGAAAAAGGAGCTGCCATGCAAGTAAAAGTCTTGGCTCCTGCTGCAACTGAATCTGAATTTATTAAAAGAGCTTTGGATTTAGATGAGTTTAATTATGAAGGATTAGTATCAAAATTTCATACTGCAAAAGAAATGGCTGGATTTATGTTGGATCTTTATGATGGCGATAAAGTTGTTGGAATTGTGAATGGAAAAACGTATGACTTCGAATTAAGAGATCCAATTTTTCCGTATGTGTCGAAGACAAGAACCTAGTTTTGCCTTAATAAAGAAATTTAAGAAGAGAGGGTCGATCCTGACCCTCTAATGTCCCGAATCTTGAGGGAGGGGCGTCAAACTTATTGATCGGCAAAATAAACTCACTACATTTTTACTCATTGAATATCGATGGTGTCGATAAATCGGAAATTAAACTAACCGATTACAATGGCTTTAATTTCTTTTATGTAAATAAATCGATTCCTTTGCCTATAAAAATCCAAATGTTCGATAAACAAAATCAAATGATTTATTCAAATTAGGATTAATTTTGGAGTTGACTTTTGATCAGTTTTGAAAGCTTCTTGTTTGCCTACCGAAAAGTTTGTCGATTGACCTGTTCATTAATTGGAACTATACTGTGTAGCAAAGAGGGTGAGTAGATGAAAAAAATTAGCAGTCGTTTTTCGATGGCAGTCCATATTCTCTCGATGATCACGTTGGACCCGCTATATAGTACAGGCGATCGAATAGCACGAAGCATCAATAGTAACCCTGTTGTAATTAGACGGATCATGGCCCATCTCAAAAAAGCAGGGTATATTGAAACAAAAGCTGGAGTTGCGGGGGCCTCCCTTCGAGTATCTCCCGAAAGATTAACCCTACTGGATATTTACCGGGCGGTCGAATCGGTGGAAGGAAACCAGCTTTTCAATTTTCATAAGAACCCTGACCCCAATTGCTCTGTAGGAATGAACATTGAATCGGTTCTTGCACCGCAACTCTCTCATGCGCAGATGGCACTGGAGCATGAACTGGCTTCCGTTACCCTGGCTCAGATTGTTGAGCAATTACGGACAAAAGTGAATGTAAAATAAAGCTGCTCCCTACGTGCCGTGGAGCAGCTTTTTTTTACATCTTTTAAATCTGCGCCAGTCAAACAGTAGCCTGTGCAGGCTCTACATATTCAATAAAACTGCCATCAGGATGTTGGACAAAAATGCTTGGACCAATAGGACCATGCTGATCCCTTACTATGAGGGTATTTTGCTGTTTTAATCCGACCTTCAATTCGTTCATGGAATCAACGTACACTACGGCACGGAGTGATCTAGCAGGCTCCAAGGCCTCCGGACTTCCAGATACGATAACATAAGGATATACTGTGGCTAAAGACAAGCCGGCTTCGGGAATATCCCATCTTCGATCCATAGGTCGGTTAGCAAGAGATTCATAATAAGCAACGGTTGTATCCAGTTGAGTTGTAAACACGGGGATAAAATGATCTGTGATTTTCATATTAACCTCCAAAATTTTATTTTAACCTATAACCATAATGGTTATATCAAGTATAGTTATATATAAATATCTTGATCTTGTCAAACTTTTTTGGTGAAGATTTTTCAATTACCCATCTCAGTTAGGTAAATGTCAGTAGATCTATTGCCGTAATGTAGACATGAAGGCATTCCCTCCGCCATTTGCTGCGGCAATTTCCACAAACCTCTAAAATATTTGGTCTTATTCTAAAAATAATTGCGCTTACATCGAGATAAGGCGGTGCTATACTACTAGGTGTAACTATCCGATCCGATACAGGTTAGCCAAATAACAGGTCAGCGGGGGAGATGGAATGTGCTGCAGATGTTGATTGTCGACGATGAACGGTCGGTCGATAAGGTTGACTTGAATACACTGATGAGAGAATTGCAGGAAAAAGCCGACGCAGCGATTGCGATTGAGAAGGAAAAGAAGAGAAAGTAACCGAGGGAGGCCCGGGTCGGCTTGTAACAAAATAGGTTGTGCAAAAATTCACGATACAATTGCATGCAACACGGCTTAGTAATCCCTTAATCGCAACAGAAATCGCAGGAGAATGGAGGGCGGCCATTCTCAACAGCGAGTGAGCCAGTCCCAAGTGAGGTGAAAAGACATTTCCATGCCACTGTATAGGTGGAGGGAAGTGTCTTTTAGATTACATAATAAATAATATGTAAACTATAATCCCGGCATCATGACCTTCATGTAGGGCCCTATGACCGGGCTGCCACTCTTGCGCTTTCAATCGAGCACTCCAATTGCTCTGATCCGCATATCGCTGGGCTGTCCGCCAATGAACGCCCACCTGCCTGGCAATGTCGCATACCGGTCATCCTTCTGCATCTCGAATAAGTTTGATATACTATTGTTGAGGCATTTTCAGCATTCCTTCCCGTCTCCTTCGTCAGTTCTCAGCAATCCTAACGATAGGAGGATAACAGGGTGCAGGCATATGTCTCATTTTTTTGCCGCTACTTGAGCATTACTACACTGCGATACTCGACACTTATAGTATGCAGCCGAATGATCGATTCCATAAGGGCAGCGTGACATGGGACGGTGAACCCCGAGGGGCATGCGGAAATTCAAATTGTTATCTCGTATATTTATTTCAAAAAGATCCTAATGTAAGTACAAATCGAATGCTGGCTGATAGAGGAGGTGACACATATATACAAGATACATATGAGAAGTATAAACACTTTCCGTACTACATAAATCGAGGACAAACAGGGAAAGAATTGAGCGTCTTGATGACATCGGGCCTGTCGAGTTGACGACGCATGCAGCGGCGATTCGTATCATTGACAAGGCCGCAAGAACGCGCTCCGGCTGGGCGCTGTTCTAAAACTGAAAACCGTCCGGGGAAACGAGACCGGACTCGGGAGGGATTGCTGGTGAAAGTCGGATTGGCTGAAGTGAACATTACGCCGCCGCTCGGAAATCAAATTCCGGGCTATGGTCCGAAAGAACGGTTGTCGACGGGCGTCAGGGACGAGCTGTACGTCAAGGCGATGGCGATCGAATCGGCGGACACGTCGCTCGCCTTCATTGTAATTGACATCATTTCGCTGGAGCTGGATTCCTGCGAACGCATTCGCAAGCGGGTACAGGAAGCGACAGGCATCCCGGCCGGGAACGTCATGGTGGCGTGCACGCATACGCATACCGGAGCGCCGCGCCCCGAGGGGGAGTATGCCCTCCGCTATTACCCCATTTTGGAGGACAAAGCGGCTGACGCCGCGATTATCGCCTATGCGCGCCGCGAGGAAGCGTCGGTCGGCTTCGGTCGGGGGTATGAGGATACGATCTCATTCAACCGTCGATTCTATATGAAGGACGGTACGGTCCAGACCAATCCGGGCGTTTTGAATCCGAATATCGACAGGCCGGAGGGACCGATCGATCCGGAGGTACTGGTCATGCGCATCGACAATGCGCAGGGCGAGCCGATCGGCGTCGTCAGCAATTATGCCGTACATACCGATTGCGTAGGAGGGACCGAGTATAGCAGCGATTATCCGGCCTATATCAGCCGCACTATCAAGCAATTGTACGGCGAATCGGTGGTCAGTCTGTTTTTTCAGGGGGCTTGCGGCAATCTGAATCATATTGACGTGTCGGGGCGCATCGACGCCAAGCTCGTACCGCATCGCGTCCGTATGGGGAATCGGCTCGGGCTGGAGATTGCCAAAGTGCGCGATCTGACGAAAACGTCGGCGGATGAGGTCCTGTTATCCACGGCAAGCCGCTTCATCACCGTATCGGCGCGGGCGCTGCGGGCGCACGAAATCGAGTGGGCGCATCATAAGCTTGTGGAGCTCGACGGCATGTCCGAGGAGTCGATGACAGCCAGACAACTGATGGAAAAAGCTCGAGCCGAGCGCCGCCTTCAGTCCCAAGGGAAGCCGCTGCCTACGCGGGCCTATGAAATCCAGGTGTCTGCGATCGGAGATTTGGCGATCGTGGCGCTGCCTTCGGAAATGTTCGTCGAGTTCGGGCTGGAAATCAAGGACAAATCGCCGTTTGCCTACACGATCATTAACGAACTGTCCAACGGCTCCGGTCTGGGCTATGTTTGTACGCCTCAAGCATGCGACCACGGCGGCTATGAGCCGACGGGAGCCTTGTTCTCCGAGGAAGCCGGAGGACGGTTCGTACAAGCGGCGATCGACCTGCTGCACGAACGCCATGCCGCGCGCTGTCTCCATAAGTAGAAAAACACGTCACAGAATGTTCCTTCTGTGACGTGTTTTTGTAATAAAGCTGTGAAGAACGGGCAGACGGTCAGGTTGATTACAATTCCTCCGTTTCTCTGAAATCAAATACCTCTTCAATCGTCAGTCCGAAATATTTGTCGATTTTGTAGGCAAGCACAAGGGACGCTGTGTACTTCCCCACCTCGAGCGAAGTGATCGTCTGTCGGGAAACGCCGACGGCTAACCCCAATTCTTCACCTCGTACCTCATCAACCTTTTCCTGCGAAAACGAAATGCCGGCGATTTGACTCCAAGTTGTCGCGGCTTGGTCGCGCTCGGTTTCGAAAAATGCCGATTGACAGTTTCTCTCTCCTTCTCTTATACTGATTACGTAAACGTTTTACTTCAATAAAATAAGGATGGATGTGATGTAATATAAGATATATAGGTATTAATTGATAAAACGTTTTATTAATATCGATCAAGGAGGTCACGAGCCACAAATGGTCTACAAACGAATGGCATGGTACGGTTTGCTGCTGACCGCATCGGCGTTAACCGGTTGCGGCGACGGAGGGGGAGGGAGCGGCGCGGCGAAAGCTCCCGCTATCGAGCAGGCGGAGCGACGGGAACCAGTCGAGCTGAAAATCGTTCCCCACTATTTGACGATGAGCGATCAGGAGTTCGAGGAGCTGCTGTTTCAGCCTCTGAAAGCCAAATATCCGCATATCACGATGAAGGTCGATCGGACCGATCCGGTGAAGCTGGCGGCCGCGGGCGAATTTCCGGATATTTTTTACGTAGCCAACGTCCGGTACAGTACGTTCAAGGATTTGGACATTCCTTACGACATTAGCGCGATGGTCAAAAACAAGGCGAACCCGGTCGATCTGAACGCCTTCGCGAAGCCGAATATCGATTGGATCGTCGAATTGGGTCCGAAAGGGGAACTTTATGGTCTTCCGTTCGATTTGAACCATTATGCGCTGTTTTACAACAAAGATATTTTCGATAAAAGGGGAGTGCCTTACCCGAAGGAAGGAATGACCTGGGAAGAGCTGCTCGAATTATCGAAAAAGATGACATTTGTCGACGCGGGCGTGCAATATCGCGGTTTCGTGCCATTTGCGCCCAATACGTTCGCGGCTATCAAATCGATGCCCGTGTACGACCAGACGACCAAAAAGGCGCTGCTCGACAACGCCGGCTACAAGTCGATCCTGGAGCTGATCAAGCCGTTTTACGAAATACCCGGTATTATTACCAACAACGAATATCCGATCAAAAGCGCCGATTTCATGAAAGACCGGAATGTGGCGATGATGGCCAACTGGCTGACGGATACGGCGAGCAACATGCAAAAAAACGGCATTCAAATGAATTTCGACATCGTCGGCATGCCTTCGTTCCAAGAGTTGCCGGGGGTGACGATCCATCCCGGCGCGAAGATGATCGGTATATCCAAGACGAGCAAGCATAAGGAAGACGCTTATTTGGCCATCCAATTTTTCACCTCGCCGGAGGTGCAAAGAAAGATCAATCGCGGGGGGCGCCTGACGGCGTTGGCCGACGAGTCGATCCGCAAAGATTTCGGCGCGGACGTCGAAGTGCTGAAAGGGAAAAATTTGGCTGGCGCTTTGAAGGTAAAGCCGGCCAAAATGATTCCTCCGCACGCGTACAACGCGTTGATCGACGGGAAGCTGAACGCCGTCGTGCCCGACTTGGCGAAAGGATCTAAAGATATCAACACGCTGCTTCGGGAAGCGCAGGAGGCGGCCGACAAAGCGATCGCTGAGGCGGAGGCGGCCAAAAAATAAATAGTTGCGACGGAGGCTCGGATGAGAAATTCGGACTTGAACTTGATTCCTTCCTATTGGAAGAGCGGGTTGGAGCACGTGAAAGAAACCGTATCCGCGGTCAAGCGCGGGCAGGCGGACGTGATCGCCCGATCCCCGGGAGGCCGGGACGTATATGCGGTTTATTACGGCGAAAAGCAGGATTTCCGTCGTAAAGCGAATTACAATTCGGCATGCGGAGCCGGGGATTTGTCGGCCTATGCCCGCAAAACCGATTCGACCCGACCGGTCGTCGCGATCGTGGGCGGCATTCACGGCGGCGAGCACGAGGGCATAGTCGCCATCTTGAATTTGATCCGGCTGCTCGAGACGGGAAAAGACTTTGACGGAAAAGAGAACGCTTACATTCGGGGGTGCGCCGATCGTTTGCGGCTGGTGCTCATTCCGTGTTTGAATCCCGACGGACGGGCGCGGGTTTCGTACGAAAGCATGGTCGGCAAAACGATGACGGAGCTTCGCTATCAGGTGCAGGGGACATGGACGGACGGTACGCTGTGCGGTTGGCCGGGTTGCAAGGCGGTTCATCCTATTGCCGGCGCCAGCGGACGTCTGGGAGGATACTTCAACGACGACGGGATCAATATCATGCACGACCATTTTTTCTCGCCTATGGCGGAGGAAACAAGACGGCTGATGGAGCTGACGGACCGGGAAGCGAGCGATGCGACCGTACTGCTGCACGGCGGGGCCAACTCGCCGAATCACTTCATGAGAACGAGCTACATTCCGCCGGCGGTGGAGACACTGCAAAATCGTCTTGTCGACAAGATGGAGGAAGCGTACCGGGCAAAAGGAATTCCATTTTTGCCGCTCCACGGCAACGGAATTCCCTCAAGTCCGACGCCTCCGTCCTTCAATCTGACCTCCGCGCTGCACCATATAAGCGGCGGACTTTCGATGACCTACGAGTCGAACCAAGGGCTTGATGCCGCAGGCTGCCGGTGTACCCATGAACAAATTTACGAAGGCCACTTCGTCATGTTCGAGCAGCTGTTCCGGTTCATGGAGGAAACGAATCCGTTGTTCCCGGCGGCGAATTAGCGATCTCCGGCTCCCCCTCCGGGGGGAGCTGTCGAAGCGACGGTACGTCAGGAGGGGATCGTGCCCGGCAACGGTCCCGTCGAGGAGCGTACGTGAAGCTCCGATTCCACTGTAACTTCTTTCCACGTCCGACTCTCCCCCGACTGGCCGCTCTCGGACCAGCAGTCCATGGCGGCCGAGACGAGCCGGCCGACATTCGGGCCGACAGTGGTAAGCGGGACGTCGTAAATGACCTCCATATCGGGGATGTTGTCGTATACGATCAGGGAGAAGTGCTCCGGAATTCGCAGGTTCAACCGGCGAACCGCTCGCAGAAACGGCTTCAAATAGCCGTTGCTGCTAATAATAAATGCGGTCGGCCGCTGGCTGGGCTCGCTGCCCAGAATATCGAGCAGTCGGTCTTCGGGCAGCTCCCCGACCAGCGGACTGCTTATCATATTCCGCTGGTCGAACTCCAGCCGGTATTCGAGCAAGCCGAGCGTAAAGCCGACCAGCTTGTCGTCCGACGTAAGGCCGACATAGGCGATCCGGCGATGGCCGAGCTCCGCCAGATGCCGCACCGCACTATAGATCGCATGCTTCCGATCGACGGCGATCCGGTGTGCGCTTTCCAGCTTGCCGCCGCCCATGACGAGAATTTCGCCCTGAAACAGCTCCTTGACTTTCAAAAACTCGCGCGAAGGGCTCCAGTCCGTTCCGGGCCACAGGACGACGCGTTGGATGAAATGCTCGCGGAGCACGGCCAGCGCGGTTTCCGGCTTGGCGAACGAGACGAGCAGGGAAGCGTCGCGCTCTTCCCCCTGCTTCTGGAATTCGTCGCACAAATGTTGGAAAAACGACCCTCTGACGATGGAGAAAATAAATCCGATGCAGTTCGATTGCTTATCCGCGAGCCGTTTGGCGGCCAAATTCGGAACGTAATTGAGCTCCTTGGCGATCGCGATAATTTTGGCGCGGACCGCATCGCTTACGCCGGGCTCGTTGTTCAGCGCTCTCGATACGGAAGCGATCGTAACGCCGGCCAGCTTGGCTATATCTTTGATCGTGACCATGGGGAAGGGCGAATCTCCTTGTTTGCGGGATTGAGTTAAACGTTTTAGAAAGGCGTGCTCTGCCATTATAACATAATGGCAGAGCGGATACTTCGCGAATTTCGGCAATTTGCCGTGAAAAGCAAGCCACAGGCCGCATGCCGCGCGGAGTCGCGAAACCGCAGCTTTGCGGAGAACGAAAACGATTTAGGCGCTGTTCCGAAAGGACCGCCCTGCTTGACGATCGAGCTTGCCTGTGCGAGCAAACCTCGATCGTCAAAGGACGGGTATGCAGCGCCTTGTTGGATCGTTCCCGCTGAGCGGCGGCATGCCGCATAAGTGGTTCGAATACAGTTCGACACGACTTGGAGGTTAGCAGCATGGACACTGGCATGGAATGGGCGGGAAGGCATTGGCTGACCGGAGAACGGGTACGCGTCCTCACGGCGGAAGGCCGCATCCGTTCCGTCGCCGCGGCAAGCGGAAGCAACGGAGAGGAGGGAGAGGCCTGGATAGCGCCGGGGTTGATCGACCTGCAAGTCAACGGCATTCACGGCATCGATTTCAATGATCCGTCGATTACGAACGACTGCATACGAAGCGCCGTTATGTATTTGCACTCGATCGGCGTCATCCGTTTTTGCCCGACAATCGTGACCAATGACAAGGCCGCGATGCTCGCGAGCATGCGCCGTATCGCGGAGGCTTGCGAGAGCGACGGGACGGTTGCCCGCGCGGTCATCGGGATCCATGTGGAAGGGCCGTTCCTTTCGGGCGTAGCCGGTGCGCGGGGAGCCCATGCGGAGAAGCATATGCGGGACCCGGATTGGCACGAATATTTGCGGTGGGAGGAAGCGTCGGGCGGACGGATCGCGATGGTGACGCTTGCTCCCGAGCGTCGCGGAGCCGTCGGCTTGATCCGCAAGCTGAAGGCGAGAGGGGTAATCGTCGCGATCGGGCATACCGATGCCGGGGAGGAGCATATCCGCGAGGCGGTGGAGGCTGGGGCGACGATGTCCACGCATCTGGGCAACGGAGCACGGACGATGCTGAAGAGGCACCCCAATTTCATATGGGAGCAGTTGGCGGAGGACCGGCTTTGGGCCGGATTTATCGCCGACGGCCACCATCTTCCCCGCTCCACGCTGAAGGCGATGATACGGGCGAAACGCAACAAGTCGATTTTGGTCAGCGATGCCAACCATTACGAAGGGTGTGCCCCGGGGCGGTACTGGAAGCGCAATCACCACGAGGTCGTGCTGAGGCCGGACGGCCGACTGTACATGGCCGAGACGCCGGACATCTTGTCGGGGGCGGCGCTTGGTTTGCACAAGGGCGTGGAAAACGTAGTCAAGTTCGGGATCGGTTCATGGGCAGAGGCGTTCGCGATGGCCTCGCTTCATCCCGCCGAGCTGATGGGCATGTCCGGTGCCGGAGACGGATTGACGCCGGGAGCCGACGCCGACTTCATCCGCTATCGTGCGAGTCCCGACCACGAGCTGGAAATCGTGGAGACGGTGGTCGGAGGAAAAACCGTATTTGCGAAACGGGGCCATGTTTCAAGCGACAGCAAACGATAATAGGTCAGGGGGCCGGCTACGATGGCATTCGGAATAAACGGAAAAACGACGGCATTGGCGGCCGTCTGCATGCTGGCCGCGACGCTTTCCGGCTGCGGCGGCGACAAAGCGGCGGAACAGCCTGCCCAGGCGATGAAGGACGAGATCGGGACCGCTCCGATCGACATCTCGATCTTTTTTACAACCGGCAAACCGACCAACGAAGCTTTCGAGGAAATATTCGTACTGCCCGTAAAAAAGAAGTATCCGAACATTACGCTGCGGATGGCGGAGGGCAAGCTGGATGAGCTGATTACGGCGAATCAGGTGCCGGATCTCGTTTACTCGCATATTGGCTACATGTATGCGTTGGATAAGCTGGATTTGCCGGTCGACCTCAATCCGTACGTTCAAAAATATAAGGTCGATATGAATCGGTTCGACCCGGTGGCGATCCAGGCGATCGAGAAGGCGAAGGCCGGTCAGCTCGCGGCATTTCCGTACATTCTCAACTTTGGCGGGTTATATTACAACAAAGATATTTTCGACAAGTTCGGGTCGGCGTATCCCCGGGACGGGATGACGTGGGACGACACGATCGAATTGGCCAAGAAGATGTCCCGGTTGGACGGCGGCGTGCAGTACAAAGGTCTGATCGTTTACAGTCTCGCCCGGTTCCAGAGGGTTGCCGGAAACACGTTCTACGACCCGAAAACGAATAAGGCGACGTTGGAATCGCCGGAGTGGAAATCGTTTTTCGACATCTTTATGCGAATCTACACCATTCCCGGCAATGAGCTGCCCAATCCGAACGATACGCTCGGTTACAATCCGTTTTTGAAAGAACGCAACGTGGCGATGCTCGCGCAAAACAACATTATCCCCAACTACTTGTTCGAGGCGTCGCAAAACGGGTTCAACTGGGACGTCGCCCAGTATCCGAGTCTCCCGAGCCGTCCGAACATCATGACGGATGCCGATGTGCAGACGATCTCGATCACCAAAACAAGCAAGCATAAGGACGCGGCGATGCAGGTGCTGCTCTCGGTTACTTCCGATGAAGTGCAGATGAATCTGGCCAAAAAGTATGCGCGCCTGTCGTCGCTCAAAGATCCGAAATTCAAAGCCGCGGTCGGAGAAGACTCGCCTTATCTGAAAGGGAAAAACATCGCCGGCATTTTCAAAAGCGGTATCGGACAGTCGCCGTTTCGCGATGAAATTGCCGGACAAGGCTCGACTTTGATCGACAAAGCGTTCGCCGACGCCTACTCGGGCCAAAAGGATGTCAATACGGCATTAAGAGAGGCTAACGAAGCGTTGAACAAATTCATCCAGGAGCAGGCGCGGCAATAACGACAAGGGAAGCATGGTTGGTAAATTGGACGAACTGCAGAGTTAATCCGCCAAATGGATTGCCACGAACGGATGAGTACTGTCTTCCTCCAGATCTTAAACGTTTTATGAGCTTTGCGGAGGCATGATGCTTTTTGAAACAAAGAGTATTACTGCCAGATCGTCCCGTCGAACGAGTTCGTCTTATCCAATCCAGTAATCGTGGGAGAACAAGTTGATGAGGACATATATAACGGTGAACGATGGTACTGGCTGAAAGAGGATTTTGAATCACTTGGAGATGCTTACGATGATATTGTTGGTAAATGAATCGTTGCACTAACGGGTAACGATAACGAAATCAGGAGCAAGCGCCGTGGCGACCTGCTCCTGATCGTTTAAGTTACGGGTAGATTTGTTGAATATGAGAGATGAACTCCATCTCGCTTTAATATGTTATCCTTATTATTGCTGGCTATAGGGAGGAAAACAATTAGTCTGAAGCAGCTGTTGATAAGGGCTATGCGTATTATGATGTGGTATATTTTTCATCACATTGTAATCCCACAAGCCTATTTTATATCTAACCACGAACTGTTTATGACAGATGCCCATACACTACATGGTCAGTGTCTGCAATCATCATAAATGGAGGATAACATATATGTGCTTTAACGGAAGCTTCGGCAATTTTGAAAACAGGGGTTTTGGAATCCCATTTGGCTTAGGCTACTATGGGAGCCCTTTTATAAAGCCTTATTTATTCCGCCCACCTTTAACATCTTACCCGAATACCCCTCGGCAACCATCCAACCCTTATGTAGGAACAGGAACATCTCACAACATGTACCCAGAGAAACAAATGGCACCTCGATTTTACAATGATTTTCATCAAAATGTTGCTGCGGCACGACCTGCATCACTTCCAGCGCAAGGAATGAAGGTGGATCGAAACAATACCGCTTTAGTAATCACAGATCCGCAAAATGACTTTTTAAGTCCAAAAGGTGTAGCATGGGATTTAGTTAAAGACAGCGTTGCTAAAAATCATACGATTGAGAACATCGAATCATTATTAAAAACCGCAAAAGAAAATAAGTTTAAAGTGTTTGTGTCCCCTCATTGGTATTATCCCTATGACCAAAAATGGATGTTTGGGGGAGTATTGGAACATTTGATGCACGATCTCAAGATGTATCAACGAAAAAGTCCATTATCGCTTGAAGGCTTTAAAGGTTCTGGTGCCGACTTTCTGGAAAGATATAAGCCATATATTGAAGATGGTCAAACCGTCATCACAAGCCCGCATAAAATATTCGGACCCGAAGCCAATGACTTGGTTTTGCAATTGCGAAAACAGGCGATTTCGCGTGTCATTCTAGCGGGTATGTCTGGGAACCTATGCGTTGAATCCCATATGCGCGAATTAATTGAACAAGGATTTGAAGTAGCAGTTGTTCACGATGCCACAGCTTCCGCAAAAACGAACGACTTGGATGGGGATCAAGCCGCAAAAACAAATTTTCGAATGATTGCTAGTGCTTCATGGTCTACAAATGAGACAATAGATAAAATGAGATCCGTTCATAGATAAGAGCCTCATTAAAGGAGAGTAACCCCATTTCAATAGCCTCGTTTAATCTTCGCAATCGATTTTGGATCCGAAAACGAATTAATTTTATTTGGTTGACCGGATTGCAAACATTCTGTAGAATTTTGTTAAGTGTTTACTTTAGGATAATGTGCTTACTTAAAGGTAAGGGGATGATTTATCAATGATTCATCAGCTTGAATGTCCAGTGGAGACAATCATCCATGTTCTAGGCGGCAAATGGAAACCAATGATTTTATGGCATTTGATACAATCCAATAAGCGATTCAACGATCTGGAAAAGCTTATACCTGATGTTTCTCAAAAAATGCTTTCACAACATCTACGGGACTTGGAACGAGAGGGCATAATCGATAGAACGGTCTACCCCACCGTCCCTCCAAAAGTAGAATATTCCCTTAGTGAATATGGTAAAACATTGATTCCTGTAGCAGAAGTCATGTGTGCTTGGGGAGAAAACCATAATAAGCGGAAATATGAAGAATCTGCTTCTTAAAGCTGGTTCAATTCGTTTGCACACTAATTCAAGGACTCATAACAAAAGCTGCCAAGGGATTTTCCCTGGCAGCTTTTGCTATTTACAGTCAATCTTCCTTTAAGATTTTCGCCGTGGACCAACATGGATAACCCTTTCTGCTTAATGCTTACTTTTAAGTAAGGACCCTACATTAAAGTGGGTTCTTATAAAGATTTTTAAAAGATGCTAAGCTTGAGTCAATCCAGAGATGAAATATCGGGAGTCAATTATTAAGGAGGAAAAACGATGAAAATTATTGTTTTCGGAGCAACGGGAAAAACGGGGAGAAGAGCGCTGGAGCAAGGGTGTAAAATGGGACATGAAATGACAGCATTCGTGCGAAACTCCGAGAAGTTTTATGGACAGCAAGGAGAGCGTTCCGCCAAACATGTGAAGTTGATCGTGGACGATATCATAAACCCAGTAAGCGTCGGCGAGGCGCTCTCGCATCAAGACGCCGCTATTATTGCTGCCGGCCATGCAGGTCAAGGAGATGAGTTCGTTCGTCTCTTTGATAACATTATAAGCCAATGTGAAATCCACCCTAGTTTTTCCGGGAGGGTATGGGTAATGGGAGGTGCCGGACTGCTGAATATTCCATATACGGATCTCATTGGCAACAATCTGCCCGGATTCCCGCCTGCGTATAAAAATCACAACCGTAATTTTGAACGACTGCTGCAGTCTGAGCTTGATTGGTCAATTATGTGTCCGGGAACTATGATTGATTCGATAGAACCTCCGGCGTCGGTTCATCTGCATGTAACAACGGAAACCTTGCCCATATCAATTCCGAAGACTATCAAGGAATTATCCGAAGCCGATATAGCCGGTTACTTGTTCAGTCGGCTTCAAGAGCTGGATGTTGCTTATGATGATGTCGTGAAATGCATGCTGGACCATATCGAGCTCGGAGGGCCTTATAAGAGGAAAAGGGTCGGACTCGCCTATCAAAGCGAGATTCCGGTGTGCTAATGAGCAAAAAGGGAGATGGTGAGTTTGTTTGGATGGATCCTCGTTTTGCACATATTGGCTTCTATCGCGGTAATCGGTCCCGCTTTAGTGGTACCCGTCATTCGAAGGTCCGCTAGAACCGTCGGCCAGTTGCGCTTTGCTTTTGATGTAACGAACAAGCTTGCCATCCTGCCTAAAATTGGCGGAGCCGTACTTATTATTACCGGGGTTTGGCTTATGATCACAACGAAGATGGGGTTGTCCCAAATGTGGCTAAATATATCGATCCTTTTATCGCTGCTCATGGTCGCCACGATCGAGGGGTTGATCGGGCCGCGCATGAAAAAGATCATGGAAATTGTATCTATAAGTCAAAGCAAAGGGGATGAAGTCCCTTCCGAGCTCGGTCGATTGATGAAAAAGATCGTACCAATCGAGACGGCGTCACAGCTGCTTATGATTACCATAACCGTACTTATGATCCTTAAACCATTCTAAAGAATCCGTCAACCCTTTAACAATCGGCCCTTGGGTAGCCCCAGGAAGGGAAGAATCAATATCGAAAAAGTGGCCGTGCGCAGCCCTTTTTAAAAATGAAGGACAATTTAGTTATAGAGCATTTCCATATTATTTCGATACTGCATTACTCGAAGGAAATCGAGTGAGGTTGATAGCGGCGTCAGATGAACATCTGGAGGGTTTATTCAAGGCAAGTAATCATAGCGATATATGGACGTATAGCCCATCAAGCATCAGTAAGCTAAAAGACTTGACAGCTACAATGAATCAGTGGATGAGGTTAAAAGAGCAGGGATTGAGATACCCGTTCGTGATTTTTGACAAGAGTACGAGTGAAATTGTTGGTAGTACCAGTTATTTGGATATCTCTCTGCTAAACAGAAAACTTGAAATAGGCGGGACTTGGCTGGACCCTAAGGTTTGGAGAACCAGGATTAACACGGAGTGCAAGTATCTATTATTGGAATATGGGTTTGAAGAAATGAACCTGGTTCGAGTGCAATTCCGTACAGATACAAGAAATGAAAGATCTAACCGTGCAATCCAGAGAATTGGAGCACAGTTCGAAGGAACGTTGAGGCAAGAAATGATTGTCCGTGAAGGATACATTCGGGACTCAAATGTATATAGTATTCTTGATAAAGAGTGGGGACGAGTTAAAGCTAAATTGTTAAACTATTTGAGAAAAGAATAGCTTTTTTATGTGAATTAAGGGAAGGCTTAAAACCAGCTTAAGCTAACCGAGAACGTTAGATGAACGCAACAAGGAACAGTTTGCCGCGGCAGTTGTTCCTTGTTTTTTTTATTAAGCTAACTGGCAGCTTGATGCAACCTTTTTTTGGATTGAACGTCAATATATCATACAAATATTGCCTCGATTAATTCAAAAAGGAGAAAATGGAACTATGATAAAGAAATGGATCGGATGTACGGTTGTATTTTCATTATGCTTGAGCTTGTTGACACCAGGCGGACTCAGTCGAGCTGCAGATGCGAGCGTAAGGGTTACGCTGCCGGACTTTACGGTGAACCTGAATGGACATGCGGTCGAAAATCAGTACCGAGATTACCCTCTGCTGGTTTATCACGGTATCACCTATTTTCCGATGACGTGGTACGACAGCAGACTGCTCGGTTTGGAAGCGAATTGGTCGCCGGACGATGGTCTGATCATCAAACAAAGCCAGGTGACCTCTTCGTATGTGCCATTCAAGTCCGAGCGTCGCAACTCGGCCTCCTACGCCGCAGAAGTTCTCGCATCTTCCGTCATGGTCAACGGGAAGCCGATCGACAACACAAAAGAAGAATATCCGTTGTTAAGCTTCCGGGATGTAACGTATTTTCCATTGACCTGGCGCTTCGCGTACGACGAATTCAAATGGGGTTACCAGTGGAGCGATACCGATGGACTTAGCATCACGTCCGAAAACCCGCAGGTGCAAATGGTCCAACTTCCTGCATATTCCGGTGAGAACGATGTTGCACTTTTCAAGGGGTATTACTATTTTGTCGAGACGACGGATATGACGAACCATGTATATCGGGCTCCCATGCAGCAGCCATACGACAAGGAGGAGATTTATTCCTATAACTTCTATACCTCAGATAGGAATCCAAAGGTCGTAACTTTTCAAATCCGTGATAATACTCTTTGGTTTGCCTATCACCTCGGGGGAGGATTTACGGGTGCGGATCTGTTCGTTAAAATTGGTGACGATGGGAAAGCCGAGCTGCTGCATCGAGGGTATATCGATTTCATGGACACCCCGTATGGGACATTAATCCTCAATCTCCCTGGCGGCTACATGTATTTATCGCAACCAGGTGAGGATGAGGCGAATAGCAAGGTTGTGGGAGGAGAAAACCCGAGTGTGATGATGTACTTCAACCAGGCTAGGCGCAGCTTTCCTACAACCGCCGCCTCTGTGGTGGGGGATGATGTCTTCGTGCTGTGCTTAGAAGGCTTCAACGACCAGAATTCACTATGCAAAATTAACCTAAAAACGAATAAAAGCGATACGGTCGTCAACTCTGGCATTAGCTCGTTCCGGATTATCAATAGCAAGCTATACTATGTGAAAGTCGAGGACAACGCGCTATATTCGTCGGCGCTGGACGGGAAGGGCGAAATCAAGCTGTCCGACCATGCCGTATCATGGTTTGACGGCATCGACGGCAACGTATTTTACACAATCCAAAAGGAAACAAACCGATTCGAGCTGTACCATGCCGATCTGGACGGGGAAGACCCGCTCGTTTGGGCAACGCCTGTCGTCGGCGTGCAAGTGTCGAACGATCGACTCGTCTGCCGACTGGGCGACAACGACGGTGTAGTGATGCTGGACGGTTCAGGCCGCCTGCTGGTGGAAGTGGCGGATCCGATCGCGCGCGTGCTTACATCCGACGAAGGTGTTTTACTCGAATCCGCCCGAGATTCCTCGGTCTTATTCATTCGTTGAAGTAATACTGATTTCATCTGTGATGCAACATATTGCACTAACGGAGTATGTTAGTGCAATAGATACTGAACAGCCATGCTGATCCGCATTGCAGCTGCTCGCCATAATAAAAGCGCCCTTGAGATGGGCGCTTACAATGATGCGAGCTAGCTCCTGAACAACTTGACATGACCGATTGCCTCTCATGGGTATGGCGTTAGACCACATAATCTTTCGCATATGTAACCTTGCCAACGGATTTCTATCATGCCATTTGCTAATGGTGAATGTGGTGCGCTTATGTTTTTTTATGGTATGATCAGCATACTAATATATTTGGATGTGTGATATATGGATCTAACCGAGAAAACAACACTACCGCAAATAGCAAGTGAACGGATCAAGTTATATATTGTGGAACATGAGCTCAAGGCGGGAGATAAGCTTCCCTCCGTGAATCAATTGATCGATATGCTGAAGGTCAGTCGAACCGTCGTGCGTGAAGCGCTGAAAACGTTGGAGTCGCTTGGCGTTTTGCGGATTAAGGCGGGAAACGGTGGTATTTTTTTGAATGCCCCCTCTCTCAAGCCATTTGTGGACCAGGTATCCTTTCAATGGAAAAATAACGAGTTGAAGCTCAAAGAACTTATCGCTACAAGAAGGGTGCTGGAACTCTGTGCCGTAGAGATGGCCATCGAGCATTATGATCTTGGTCTGTTGGAGCAGCTTGATCTTGCAAACAAACAAATGGAGCAGAGCATTACAGAAAGAAAGCTTCCGATAGAGGAGGATTTGGCATTTCATCGAGCACTTTTCAAGGCGACGGGAAATCAGACATTTTTCGAGTTAAGCAATGTGTTAAGCGAGTTTTTTAGCCAAATCAGAGAGCGGCATTTCGTCGATGTCAGAAATAAGATTACTTCCTTTGAAGAGCATAAGCAAATTATAGCGCAAATTCGGAAGAAGAATGTGGACGAGGCGAAAGCGATCATGAAGAAGCATTTGTTGGTCTTGGATATGTTGATTTCGAACACAGCAGAGCAGTAATCAGCTATGGATAACGGTTACGCCGCTAAAAGACAGCCATGAGCCCTTGATATTATCCCCTTTAAGTAGACAGTGTTAAGAATCGACA
>NZ_VDCQ01000046.1:0-18078 GCF_006265175.1 Paenibacillus hemerocallicola
TCGTTTCTCTTAACGGGTGTCCACTTTTTATTCTACATGCAACCGTTCCTCTATAATGCTGTTCACTATCTCATATCACCCCAAAGTTCGAAATAGCGGAAGCCGGTTCCGTTATATTCAGGAGTGTAACGAAAGTAGGGACAATAACGGAATTCTGTACCGCTATACATAGGCAACATGTCTCTCACCGCTCACCAAAGTGTCCGGATTGTTGTGTTTTATGCGGGCGTAGAAAAAAAGAAAAGTCCCGGCTACAGCAATCTGCTGCAGCGGAACCTCGTTGCGGTGCATATTTCTGCGGACTCGCTTTCTCTTTTCCGAACCGGTTTGCGCCCGCTTTATCCGCTTACACTTATTTCGGTCGACTCAGCTCCCCTATCTGTGCCATGGTCAGCCCTGTCGCCTTTGCAATAGTCTGAATATCCATTCCCAGGTCGAGCATCCGTTTCGCGACTTCCGCTCTTCCTTCCACTCTTCCTTCCGCTCTTCCTTCCGCTCTTCCTTCCGCTCTTCCCTCTGCAATCCCTTCCTGCTTCGCCTTGAACTCAAAACCTTCAAACGCTTTCTCGAGATGGGAAATCATGTTCCTGACCTCCTTCGGCTCCGTAAATCGATCGATGATATCGCTGACCTTCCTTTTGTTTTCTTCGGATAATCCGCGGTTTGTCACAAGCTTGATCCAAGTCTGAAAAATCGGGAAAAATTCCGGAGGCAGTTCCTCCAGCGCCCGGGTAAGCCGTTGCAGTTGTTCCATGAAAGAAGGTATATCCGGCTTGCGCTCCAGCAGGAACACCATTCCGATCAAATTGGACAACTCCAGCAGCCTCTCCTCGGTATATTCATGAACATCGATCAAAATGTATTGGAAATCCAGCAATTCCTCGCCAAACCACTCTTGACCGTCTAAAGTATCCCTGAATCTGCGGCATGCCGTCCATGACGATCCTCCGTTATAGAGCACCATCGGCACGATTGCCGGAAGGCACTTCCGTGTTCCGTCTCTTTCCTTTATTATACTCGCTTTGACCGGCAAAGAAAACGGAGGTTTCCCACAAGGAGGAACCGACCGCCCCGGATGCTTTTTCCCGCCAGATACGATATAGTATCTGAAAGAATCTATAGTCCAAAGGAGATCGGCATGAACAAAAAGGGACGTTTCCCCGCACAAGCGACCGAAGGCAAAAAAGCTTCCGCGACCGAGCTAGTCGTGGAGCAGCCTGCGGAGCTGCTGGATTTTGTACTGGCCTCGCTTGCGGGCCGAAGCCGCAATTCGGTGAAATCGATATTGGCGCGCGGTCAAATCACGGTCGACGGCCGGACGGTCACGAAGTACGATCATCCGCTGAAGCCCGGACAGCAAGTAGCCGTGAGCTGGGCTAAAGTGATCGGAGAAAGGGAAAGCCAACTGGCCGGCCTGTCCATTCTGCATGAAGACGAGGATGTCATCGTCGTTCATAAGGAAGCCGGGCTTCTCTCCATCGCCACCGCGCAGGAGAAGGATATGACCGCTTATCGTCAGCTGATGGAGCATGTACGCCGCTCCGATCCGCGTGCCCGTGTCTTCATCCTGCACCGGCTGGACCGCGATACGTCCGGGGTCATGATGTTCGCCAAGAGCGAGCGGGTGCAGCAGCAGCTGCAGAACGATTGGCAGGACGCCGTGCAGGAACGCACGTATGTAGCGTTAGTGGAAGGCGCAGTGCGGTCGCCGGAAGGAACCGTCAAGTCTTGGTTAAAGGAAAACAAGGCAATGGTCATGTATTCCAGCCAGAAGCCGGATGATGGCCAGTTGGCGATTACCCATTACAAAGCGCTTAAGACGGGCAAAGACTACTCCTTACTGGAGGTCCGGCTGGAGACGGGGCGCAAAAACCAGATACGGGTTCATATGAAGGATATCGGCCATCCCGTCGTAGGGGACAAAAAATACGGCTCGAGATCGGGCGCCATCGGACGTCTCGGCCTGCATGCGCATGTACTCGCCTTCCGCCATCCGCGCAGCGGGGAAGTCATGCGCTTCGAGAGCAAGGTGCCTCCCGTTTTTATGCGCGTGTTCAAGGAGTAGACGCGTATGTGAACGGTTAGCGCAGCTTGATCCGCCTTCCGTCGACTCTTGGCCAATCGAGGTTAACAAAAAGACCGGCCTTATGGAGGAAAGGACGGTCTTTTTGTTGTTTACATATAGGCGCTCAGCTTCCCGCCCAGGGTTCGTTTCTAGTACAAAGATACATCGAACCAAGTTTTGAACACTAAGTGCGAACGTTGTATCCGGCACATTACTTATCGTTTTTGGCGTTATTTACAAATTTCACATTCTTCAAAGCATATTCCAGAGCCATCAGAATCAACTCATTGCGTGAACGATTGCTTTGGCGGGCGAGCTCCTCCAGCTTGTTCTGCATGGCTGCTTCCATCCGAACCGTAACGGTAACTGTTTGCGAATCCTCTTTGCGTGTCACGATAAACTCATCGCCGCTCATCGCCTCACCTCAACTACCAGTATAGGCATAACAAACGAATAAAAATATAACACATTTTGTATTATTTTATGATTACATTTTGTGTTAAAATGATAGTATTATGAAATTACTTTTCTAAGGATGAGGTGAAGTCCGATATGTTCCCCCCTTGGCTGATCCAAGCCATGCGCCGCAGATTCGACGAAGTGGCGGCTCGCACTGCACAAGCGAGCAATATCGAGCAAGCCTACACTCAATTTGACAGTGTATTGCAAAGCTTCATGGACGCGATGGACGACAAGCTGCGAAACCGGTTTATGGTTCTGGAAGAGAAATGGAATTACGTCAATTCGCTGGAGCAGGAGTGGCTGTACATGCAGGGAGTCAAGGATGGTGCCTGTCTGCTATCGGCTTTGCAGGACAGCTCGCGTCATTCGGAGCCATGACGAACGATGCTGCTTGAACCCTTGAACCAAGGCTCGCTTTCAAGCGGCCCCTTAACATGCATCGGCTCTGCAAGACGCAACGGCAAAAAAGCTAACCCTGACAAACAAGCTGTCAGCTTTTCTGTGGTACGATAGCAGTAAACTAGCCGAAAAGGTCGTGCATAGAGGATGGCAGAGCTGTTAAAAGATATTTACAATGAGCATTTTATCGACCGGTTTGCTCAGCAGATCAAGGCCGAGCACCCGGGCTTCCCCGTCGAGCGCTTCAAAGAGCTTGTACACGCCGAAGGCTGGGAATCGCTTGCGCTGAAGCAAAGAATGAGGCGAATCACCGAGTCGCTTTCGGCAACCCTTCCGCCCGATTACCGTGACGCGCTTGACATTTTGCTGCGGTCGTCCGTCGATTGCCGCGGGTTGGAGTACATGCTCTATCCCGACTTTGTCGAGCTGCGGGGACTTGACGACCCGGAGGCGTCGGTGCCGGCTCTGGCCGCATTCACAAAGTACTCCAGCTCCGAATTCGCCGTGAGGCCATTCATCCGGAAGTATCCTTCGCTCTTGCTGGAACAGCTGAAAGCATGGGCCGCCGACCCGAACGAGCACGTCCGCCGCTTGGCGAGCGAAGGATGCAGGCCACGTCTGCCTTGGGCGATGGCATTGAACGAGTTCAAGACAAATCCCGCCCCCATACTCGAGCTGTTGGAGCTTCTGAAGGAAGACGTCTCCGAATACGTCCGCCGAAGCGTGGCGAACAATTTGAATGACATTTCCAAAGACCATCCCCGCCTGGTGTTAAGCATCGCCCGCCGATGGTACGGGCATCACCCGCATACCGACTGGATCGTACGGCATGGCTGCCGCACCCTGCTGAAACGTTGCGACCCGGAAGTTCTGCGCTTCTTCGGGTTCGTGGCTGACGAGCGCATATCCGTAAACGGCCTGGTTTTGTCCGCGGAACAGCTGTGCATCGGGGACACCTTTACCGCATCGTTCCGGCTAATCAACGGGGGCGATACGCGAACGCTGCTGCGCATCGAATATGCCGTCGACTTCGTCAAGGCAAACGGAAGCCGCTCCCGCAAGCTGTTCAAGCTGTCCGAGAAGGAATACCCTCCCGGAGAAATCGAGGTGAAGCTCCGCCACAGCTTCGCGCAGCTAACGACAAGGAAACATTACCCCGGCGAGCACGGCCTAGCGATCATCGTCAATGGAGAGCAGATGGCGGATACATCGTTTGTTTTGAAGCCGCAAACGAGCTGTTGAGCTCTACCGCCTCCATAGTGGCGCGGCTATTCCCCAGCATGTCCACTCATGACGGACATGCTTGTTTGCCGTTCTTCAACAATTCTTCAGAAACCCTTCAGAAATTCATTCGCTCGATCTGAACATTTACCCGCTACGATTAAGGCATTCGCAATAATGAAAAGGAGCTTACGCCCCCCATGATGAATGCCATTCGCGAAAAGCTGTTGTTCTTGTATAAATTTACGCTCGCGCCCAAACAAATCGGCAGCGTAACGCCAAGCTCCGCCTTTTTAGCCAAAAAAATGATCGAGCCCGTTCCATGGAACCGGATGAAAGCCGTCGCCGAGCTTGGAGCGGGCACGGGCGCCATTACCAAATATATCGATCAGGCTAAGACGAAACGGACGAAAGTGGTATTGTTCGAAAAGGATCCGCAATTGTACAATGATTTGGTCAGCCGTTATCCCGATTTTCCCTGCCACTCCGACGCTTGCCATCTCGATTCGGCTCTGCAAAGCGAAGGAATCGGACAGCTGGATTGCATTTTGAGCGGTCTTCCGTTTTTTAACTTTCCGCAGCAGCTTCGCAATCGACTGATGGACCAAATCGAAGCCTCCCTGAAGCCCGGCGGCCTGTTCATCGCCTTTCAGTACTCGCAGCAGATGAGAAGACAGCTCGAGCGACAGTTCGACATCGAGCACATTCATTTCGTACCCTTCAATGTACCTCCCGCTTTCGTATACGTTTGCCGGAAGAGGATAACGGAATGACACGTACCCGGCATCGTGCTTCCGAAAACAGACACAAGACGATGACGTCCCGCGAGGCGGAACGTGACCGTAAATGACCGATTTTCCCGCCCTATGCGCATTCCCTACGGCAGCGGAACGATTCCTCCGGATCGGAATTCTCTTTTCGACTAAAACAGGCGATAAAGTTATTGATTTTTCGGAAACATAAATGCAAGAATATGGTAGCCCCACTTGCCATCGAATAAAAAAGGGAGGGATAAGCTTGGCCCTGACAGTGCTTGTAGCGGATGACGATCCCGAAATCCGGGACGTGGTCGGCATCTATTTGCGGAACGAAGGTTACCGGGTCATCGAAGCCGGAGATGGGGCGCAGGCTGTGGAGCTCATGCTCCGCGAGCAGGCTGACCTGCTCATTTTGGATGTCATGATGCCGAATCTGGACGGAATCAAGGCATGTCTCAAAATTCGCGAGAAATCCGCCATTCCGATCATCATGCTGTCCGCCAAAGGCGAAGATATCGATAAAATAACGGGTCTCACAACCGGAGCGGACGATTATGTGACGAAGCCTTTTAACCCGCTCGAGCTGATCGCCAGGGTGAAGGCCCAATTTCGCAGGCAGACGCTGGCAGGCGGCGGCAAGCCGAACGACAGCTCGGTCATCGAAATCGACGACCTGATTATCCATAAAACCCGCCATCAGGTCATCGTGCGGGGCAAGGAAGTATCGCTCACCCCTATCGAGTTCTCGATACTCGAGCTGCTTGCCGGCAACCGCGGGCATGTGTTCAACGTAGAGCAAATTTACCGGAATGTGTGGAAGGAAGACAAATTTTGCTCGGACAATACGGTCATGGTCCATGTCCGCAACATCCGGGAAAAGGTGGAGGACAATCCGCGTGAACCGCGATACATTCAAACGGTTTGGGGAGTCGGGTATAAGGTGGAATAAACGGCTGCTCGCGGTGCTCGACTGGAAGAGGAGCATCCGGGGCAGAATTTTGTGGTCGACGCTCCTGAGCTTTTTCTTGGCCGTTACCATTAGCTGGATTTGGAACAACTTTTTGTTGCTGGTCGTGTTGTTCCTCCTTTTCTTCTTTCTGTTCATGCACAATATCGCCAGCTATATCCGTACGCTCGCCGACGGTCTCATGCGGATTGCCCAAGGGAACCTGAATTATCGGCTGCCGCTGAACCGGCACGACGAGCTTGGCAGCGTGGCGATCAACATCAATTATATGGCCGAGCAGCTGCAGGATATGATCGAGAAGGAGCGCCGGATCGAGAAATCGAAGATGGAGCTGATTACGAACGTATCCCATGACCTGCGCACGCCGCTCACCAGCATCATCGGCTATTTGAATTTGCTGCAGCACGACGATTATAGCAATCTCGAAGAGCACAAGCGGTACATCCAGAACACGTACAATAAAACGCAGCAGTTGAAAAAATTAATCGACGACTTGTTCGAATATACCCGGCTAACTAGCGGCACCGCGCAGCTTTCCATCCAGTCCGTCGATCTGACGGGACTGTTGGAGCAAATCCTCACCGAATTCGAGCCGATCGCCCAGGAGCATTTGCTGACGGTCAGCAGGTTCAGCGAACGGGATCACTTGACCGGAATGGCCGATGTAGAAAAATTCGTGCGGGCTATCGACAACTTGCTTATGAACGCTCTCAAGTTTTCCGACAAACCCGGGGAAATTGCGGTCCGGCTCCTCGAACGCGGAGGGCAAGCACGCCTTGAGGTCGAAAACCGCGGCAAGCCGATATCGAAAGAGCAAGAACGCCTTCTATTCGAACGGTTCTACAAAGCCGACTCCTCCCGCAACGATCCTGCCATGCTGCCCGGAGCGGGACTCGGGCTATCGATCGCGAAAAGCATCGCCGAGCTGCACGGCGGGCAACTCGGGCTGGAGCATCGGAACGGGCGCTTCACGTTCTATATCGAGCTACCCGGGACAAATCGGCCTTCTCCCGGCGAAGACTGACGCGTCATAGCTACAGCTGCAAAAGCGGTCGTATGTCGCTCAACCGTTCGACGACGTAACGTGGCGCGAACCGTTCCTCCAGCCGTACTTTGCCGCGGTTGTAGAAGCAAAAATCGATTCCCGCTTCCCTCGAGCCCTCGTAATCGTCCCTGAGCGAATCGCCGATATACAGCGCTTCGGAACGGTCGACGCCGAGCTCCCGCAAAGCGATTTCGAATATGTTCCGGTCCGGCTTCCAATGCCCCACCTCATCGGATACGATAAACGCGTCGAACAGATGGGCGATCCCACCGCTGGCCGTCCGTTTCCGTTGGGATTCGCCGATCCCGTTGGAGATGACGGCCAGCTTGCGACTGCCGTGCAGCTCGGACAGCAGCTCCCTGGCGCCTTCCTCGAAGTGGCACGACCTGCAAAAATGCTCCCAGTACGTGCCGGCCAGCACCGTCGCGAAAGCGATGTCCCGTTCCAGCCGTTCCAGCGTATCCCGGAACGACAGCTCCAGCACCTGATGAATGTTCAGCTTCCGCTCGTTCCTTTCGCTCCAATACACCCAATTGATCGGCGAGAACGTCTTCCAGAACGTGTCCCAAGTAAACAGCTCCCACTGCTCCAGCCCGTGCTGCCTTCCGGTCAGGTGCATCGAATCCGTCTCGCAACGGTCGTAATCGAGCAGCGTGTTGTCTAAATCGAAAATAATCGCTTTGTACAATAAAGCTCCTCCTGTCATGCGGCTGTCCGCTCAATCCATGTCGGCTAAACGCTTCTCGAAGGCGACGCGGTACGTTTCGAACCCATGCTTGCGATGAAGGGAGCAGGACGCGATATTGTCCGAGCCCGTCTCCGAGCGCAGCAGGTCGGCGCCGTTCCGCTTCGCGGCTTCCTCGATATGGGCCAGCAGACCGAGTCCGCGACCTTGTCCGCGAAAATCTCCGCAAATGACGAAATCCCGGATTTCCGCAATCGTCAACCCATAATCCGGTACATCTACGTATTCGACCCACAAATACCCGACCGTGCGTCCGTCCTCCGTCTCCGCGAGCTGGGCCATCGTCCGGGGATCGTCCATCGAACGGATCAAGCTGTCGTAATACTGCCCGGGCTGTGAAGTCGACATCCATTTGGCCCGATATTCCCCGTATGGCAATTCTCTGGCCCACGACGTATCGCAGGCGTAATTGATTTCGCAATGCAGCTCGAGCAGGACCGGCTTATCGGCCGGACCGACTTTCCGGTAAACAATGCGTTCCATGCGCTTAACCCGCCCCCTTCTTAACCAGCATTCCAAGTACATTCCACCCGGTGGCCCGAAACTCCTCCCTCCCCAAGCAAAATGCCATCCCCCGCCCAGGGGGATGGCCTCGCCGCGTCTATCATTACTTCTTGCTCTTCTCCGCTTCGACCAGCCCTTTCAGCTTCTCGTCCAGCTGGCGGAGCGACGTGTTCAAGTCCGCTTTGCCGCTTACATAATCGAGGAACGCGGCGCTGACAGCCGATTGCTGCGAGCTGAGCGGTACGTCGACCAGTCCCGGCTTCCGCTTCGGAGTCGGATCGGTCGGCGGATAAAACGAGACCGCTTTCATATTTTTCGTCTTATAGAGCGAATGCCCGGTTCCAAGCGCGTTCTGAATGTCTTTGTTATTCAGCGTCGTCGGAATGCCTTGCTTCGAATCCTCCATTTGGACTTCGTCGGTCAGCATTTGCATAACGACCTCGAACGCTTCATCCTTGTGCTTGCCCGTCTCCGTAAGCGCCCAATAGGCAGGTCCGCGCTGGCTCACCCGTTTCGGAGCGCCCTCCATCGTCGGCAGCGACACGATATCCCAGTTGATTTCCGGCGGGATGACCAAATAGACGCTGTGCAAATTGGCGGATAGAGCGGCTTCCCCTTTGCCGAACATATTCATATCGTCCGCGGCCGTCTTCGGATATTCGTTGCCCGTAACCTCGTAGAAGCGCTTCAGATTGCTGAATACTTTCGACCATTTATCCGTATCCGTCAAGCCGTCCTTCTCCGAATCGAGAATCGCCTGGGAGAACGGATTGTCGCGCAGCATACCCGTCAAGTTGGCGCTGAAGCCGCGAATTTGCTTGCCGCCGTCCATCCGCGTCATTTTTTTGGACAGCTCGTAAACTTCATCCCATGTCATGCCGTCCTTCGGATAAGGAACGCCGAACTTGTCGAACAAATCTTTGTTGTAATAGAGCACGTTCGGGAAAAACGGCGGCACGGGCAGCCCGTACAGCTTTCCGTCTCGCGTATAATCTTTGATCTCGTTAATGAATACGGGATTGAACCGGTTCAAATCGTACTTGTATTTGGTCACGTAAGGAGTCAGATCGACGCCCAGGTTCAGGTCGAGGTAGCCGCTTCTGAGAGTCGGAATATCGGTTCGGATAATGTCCGGAATCTCCCCGCGCGTAACAAGATCCGTAATATTGTTGCCCGTTCCGCTAGTCTGGTAATTGAACGTAATGTGCGGAAATTTTTTCTCGAGCGTGGCGCGGAACCGTTTATCGAACTCTTCCTTGCTGACTCCTGCCGCATAGATCAGCATCGTGTACGGATCTTTTTTGACCTCCGTCTTCGGAGCGCTCTTCTCCCCTTCGTTTGCACCCGAATTACTTCCCGTCCCGCAGGCAGCCAGCAAAACGCTGCTTAACAGAACCAGTGGCACGACCTTGTTTTTACCCATTGGCAAAATCCCCCTACTTTCTTTTGTTAGCGCTTCCAAACAGCGTGTTTTTATTATCTCAAATACCGCCGATAGACAAGCGACAAATTTTTACTGCGCACGCCCTCTTTTTTACTATCCTGTACATTACATGTATATGAACTTATGTTACAATATATTCAAAACGAATCGGCAGGTGACTGTCATTGGCGGTATATCCCGTGTACCAAGACTCCCTGACTCACGAGCAGTTCGGAAAAAGCCGGCTTCCCATGTTTGTCGTCAAAAGCTCGCTTAGCTGCAGCTATCCGCTGCACCATCACAACTTCGCCGAGCTAAGTCTCGTCGTCGAAGGGAACGGGACGGAAATCGTCAACGGAAAGCCGCACCTGTTCAGGAAAGGAACCGTCTCTTTCCTGCTGCCTCATCATATACATGAAATTCGACTGAACAGCGCGTCCGTCGTCAAATACAACTGCATGTTCGACCTGAATTTGCTCTTCCTGAGTCCGTCCGATCGCGACTTGGCCAACGCACTGCTCAAAACCGGCATGGAATACCCTTCGCATTACGATCTGGACGAAGAACAGACGACCCATATGGCCAAGCTGCTCGAATCGATGAAGCGGGAATATGAAGATGACGGATTCGCCAAAGAATCCGCCCTTCGCTCCAAACTTATGGAAGCGCTTCTATTTTTGCTGCGCACACCACGAACGACCCCATTCGCAAGCTCCGCAACCGTACTCATCGAAACCCGAAATCACATTGAAGAAATTTTGCACTTCCTGCATGTCCATTACCAGGAGGAAATTACGCTGTCCTTATTGGCCGAACGGTTCAATCGGAACGCTTCTTACATAAGCCGGGCGTTCAAACAGCTCGTAGGGCAGACGCTTACGGAATATTTGCACACGCTGCGGGTCACGCGGGCGGCCAGTCTGCTGGCCACAACCTCGATGAGCATCACCGACATAGCCATGGATGTCGGCTTCGATCATACGCGCTCGTTCACCCGGGCATTCAAGGATGTGAAGGGCACGACGCCCAAACAATTCCGGGCGGCCCACGGACAGCGGCGAACCGGGAATTAATCGCCGCCGGCACGACGCAGGACCCTATCGGCGAAGTCTTTCCGCCATATCGGTGAAAGTGAAAAATATGGAAGACGGGCTTAAACCGGTTACATGATCCGAAACCTATTGGGACAACCCGAAGTTGTCCCTGTTTGAACGTATTGAGCGTGTACGGCAGCTTTCCCGGTCGGATACCGTCCCTTAATTTATTATGCCGTCTATTGTTGAGCGGCGCGTAAAAGGAAGAGGAGGTTTTCTGAAAGCGATGAAGAAAGGTTCCGTGCTTGTTTCCTTCATTTCCTGCTTCATCATCGGCCTCGCGGCGATGACTACGTCGGCATACGCATTAACGCTGAAGCAAGGGGCTCAAAGCGAGCATGTGCTCGACCTGCAGCAGCGTCTCGGCGCGCTCGGCATTTTCAAAGCCGGCATAACCGGCTATTACGGTTCCAAAACGAACGAAGCGGTCAAAATGTTCCAAAGCCAATCCGGTCTGCCCTCGACCGGAGTCGCAGATGACGCTACGTTGTCGGAGTTGAACAAAGCGGTAGAGCCGGACTCTACCGTATTGGAGCAAATGGCAAAAATGATCCACTCCGAGGCAAGAGGAGAATCGTTTCTCGGACAAGTCGCCGTCGGAGCGGTTATTCTGAATAGGGTGCAATCGGACAAATTTCCCGATTCCATCACCGAGGTTATTTTTCAGCCGGGGCAATTTACTTCCATCCGGGACGGGCAGTTCAATCTGACACCGAGCCCCATGGCCTTCGAAGCGGCAAAAGCCGCCTTAAACGGATCCGATCCGACGGACGGGGCACTGTATTACTACAATCCGGAAATCGCCACGTCGTCCTGGAGCAAGAAACGTCCCATCAAAATTCGTATCGACCGGCACGTTTTTACCCAATAGACCGATCCCCAGCAACGTGCACTCTCCTACACGCTCATTACGTCAGGGCTATCCCGCAAAGTCTGAACGGACTTTCGGGGGATAGTCCTTTTTTTAATGCAAGGAGTATTCATTTTTTTGCGAGATCGATTCAATAATTGAATAAACCGGCTGAAGCGCCGATGCGCAAACCATATTTGCGGCATTGGTGTTTTTTGTGATATTGATAATCATTATCATTTTAGTTACGATACGAATGTATTCATTCCCAACATGCAGGAGCGTGACATAGATGTCTGTCATTCGCATTAAAGACGGCAAGGAATTGCTTGAAATCGGCTTCCCGGACATTCGCAAATATCACGGGAGTCTGGCCCTCATGGCCGTTGCGGTAGGCTTCCGCAGCTTGCAGGCCGCCTTCCTGGAGCTATACGGCGATCAGGCGGTTCCGGAGCGCAAAGCGATTTCAATCTTATCCGGCCATGCCGGTCCGGGATTCCGCGACGCCTTCGAATTCGTGACGCGGACCGTTACGCGCGGCGCCTACCGGGTCGATACGGACTATCCGCAAGCGCAGTACGATCCGCACCGGGCGCAGAGCTACGCGTTCGTCATCTCCACGGAGGACGGCTCGGCCGTCGAAGTCGTGCTGAAGGAGCATTTCCTCCCCGGAGAGTTTTACGACTATTTAAAGAAAGGCCGCGAGAAGACGATGACGGAAGCCGATACGGAGACGTTCGGCGGGCTGAAGCTGGCATTGGCCGAACGCGCGCTGGCCCTTCCTCTTGACGAACTTCTCTACATAAGGAGAGTCCGATGACGGGCGCGCTATTGTCCGGCGGCGAGCGGGCAGCCGATTTTGTCCTCGTGGACGGAGGCTGCTACTTCGGGCAGAGCGTCCGGGAAGGACAGCCCACAGGCGATATCCGGGTGTTGGACGTTTACGATTTGCCGGCCTGCGACTTGTCCCTCCACCTGTGTCTCGTCGTGGACCCGTTCGTCGATCAGGAGCTGATGTACCGGGAAAGAGAGCGGATCAGAGCGTTTCTCGATTCGGGCAAAGTGCTGTTGTTCAGCGGACATCTGTTCCGGCCGTGGCTGCCCGGAGCCGCAGCGTTCGTGCCGAAGACGATCCGCAGCCATCACGACTATGCCGTCACGATTCCCGAACCGCGGCACCCGATATTCGAGGGGGTGCAGCCGGACGATTTGACGTTCAACCGGGGCGTCTCCGGCTTCTTCGCGCGAGGTCACCATCCGCTGCCGCCGCATGCCGAGGCGCTGCTGACGCTTCCCGGCGGAGAGCCGATCACGTATATCGATCGGAGCAGCACCCGTGGCACGATTATCGTCCACTCCGGCAACAATTTGTTCGGGTATGGCGGCAGCCGAAGCTCCTCGGCCGGGCGTATCGGCGGCCAGCTGAGAAGCTGGGTACGCGAGGAAGTCGTGCGGATCCGGGAAAGGACGGCCGCCTTATGAGAAAAGTCGCCGCTATATACGGGGGAAATTCCCACCAGCATCGGACCTTCACCGAGCCGAAATACCGTCGCTGGCTCCACGGGCTGATCTATCTGCCGGAGCTTCCCCACTCGTCTCTCGACGCATATGACGTGCTGCTCATCCCGTCGCAGCTCCATCATCGTCTGCTTGCCGAGTCGCGCGGCAGCATCTCGGCATTCGCCGACAGAGGGGGCATTGTCGCCGCTTTCGGCGCCCAGCCCCACGATCTGCTGCCCGCTCACAATTGGGAGTTCCGGCCGACGAATTTCTGGTGGTGGCTCGACAAGGAAGCGAAAAGCGGACTTGTCCTGAATCGCCCCGGCCATGACCTGTTCCGGTACATTACGCTTGCGGATGCCACCTGGCATTACCACGGCGTCTTCTCTCCGCCGGAAGGCGCGGAGGTGTTGATCGGCCTCGAGGAGGGCGGGGCCATTCTGTATGTAGACCGGGTAACGACACCCGGAACCCTCATCATGACGACGCTTGATCCCGAATTCCATTACGGATCGTATTTCATGCCCGCCACCGAGCGGTTTCTCGACGGATTTCTCCCCTGGCTCGCCGAAGGAAAGCTTTGAGCAGCGACCGACCATTATATCTCACAAGGAGTGTGCTTCACATGTTGTCCCGCACGAAATTCGGCATCATGATCGTCTTATGCTGTCTGGCGATGATCGTCGCAGGCTGCAACGGCAGCGACAAATCCGCCGCCGCTTCCCCTGTGCCGCAGGCTGCGAAGGCGTCCGGGCCCGAACAAATCCCCATGCTTCGTCTCGTCTGGGGAAACAGCGGCTACCCTTCGCCGTTCGCCTTCAGCCCTTCCGGCCCCGGCGGCTTCCTGCGCAGCTCCTTCCTGTTCGACACATTGACCTGGAAAGATGAGAAAGGGCTCATTCCGTGGCTGGCGAAATCGTGGAAAGTGTCCGGCGACGGTCTGACTTACACGTTCGAGTTGGAGCAAGGCGTCCAGTGGCACGACGGCAAGCCTTTTACGGCGGAAGACGTCGTATTCAGCTTCGCCTACTACAAGAAATATCCGTTCATGTGGACAGGCGATATCGAGCAGATCAAGTCGGTGCGCAAAACCGGCGACTACACAGTAGAATTCGCGCTGAACAATAAATACGCCCCTTTCCTGACCGATCTCGTCGGCATCGTACCGATTATTCCGAAGCACGTCTGGGAAAAAGTCGACAAGCCGGTCGAATACCGCGATCCTTCGGCGCTCGTCGGTACCGGTCCTTATACGTTGAAGCAGTATGACGAGAAGTCCGGACAATATTTGTACGAGGCGAACCCGAATTTTTTCAAAGGCAAAGTGCTGGTCAAGGAAGTCGCTTACGTCAATGCCGCGAACAAGGTGCTGTCGATGAAGAAAAACGAAGTCGACGGCGGATCGACGACAAGCTACCCCGAGGTCGAGCAAATGCAGAAGGAAGGGTTCGGCGTAATCAAGAGCGCGCCTACGGGCAGCGCGCTGCGCGTTACGTTCAATCTCGACCATCCTCAGCTGAAGGACAAGCGGCTGCGCCAAGCGATCGCCTATGCGCTCGACCGGAAGGAAATGGCGCAGAAAATTACCGGAGGAGAGCCGATCGTAGGAAATGCCGGCATCATCCCTCCCGATTCGCCGTGGTATAACCCGAAGGTGAAAAACTACGCCTACGATACGGCGCAAGCGGAGCGCATTCTCGACGAGCTCGGCTACAAGAAAAATGCCGGCGGCGTGCGGGACGGCCTGAAGCTCAGCGTCATGGTCTCTTCCACTTCCCAGGAAGCGCAAATGATGGTCGAAATGCTGAAAAAGGTCGGCATCGAGCTGACCCTTCGCCAGGCGGACTCGGCGACGTTCTCGACAGCGATGGGTGAAAACAAATACGATATGGCGATTACCGGGCATATCGGGCTCAGCGGCGATCCGGACTACTTGCGGCTATGGTTCCTCGGCAAAGCGAGCAATTCGCTTGCGGCAAGAGGCAAGACGTTCGACAATGCCGAATTCCAGCAGTTTGCCCTGCAGCAAATCGGAGAGCTCGATCCGATGAAACGGAAAGCGCTCGTCGACAGCATGCAGAACATTTTGGCCGACGAATTGCCGACGCTCGTCCTCTATCACCGTCCGTTCTACTATATGTTCAAGAAAAGCGTATTCGACGGCTACTTCAACACATACGGCGGCATAGCGGACGGAATTCCGCTGTGGGACAACAAGGCAGCATTTATTCATGAGAGCAAATAAACAGCTTGCCGCTTACATCGGCGTATTCGTATTCGTGCTGCTGCTCAACTTCTGGCTTCCCCGGCTTCTGCCGGGGGGACCGGTCGAGTTTCTGACCGGGGGCGAGGAAGGCGCCGTTTTCGTTTCCGAGGCACAGAAGAAAGCGATGCTGGACTACTATCATCTGGACGGCTCGTTGTGGGACCAGTTCACCCTCTACCTGCAAGGCTTGTTCTCATTGGACTTCGGCTTGTCCTTCAGCTTCAAAGCACCGGTAGTCGACATTATTGCGGCCCGGCTGCCGTGGACGGTGCTTATCGTAGGCATATCCACCTTGCTGTCGCTCCTGATCGGCTTGACAGCCGGCCTGCTGTCAGCTTGGAGGCATCCGGGAAAAACGGATCGGGGCCTGTTTCTCGGCATGCTCTCCTTAAGCGCCGTACCGGAGTTTCTGATCGGCATGCTGCTTCTGATCGTCCTCGCCGTCAACTGGAGCTTCTTCCCGCTTGGCGGAGCGGAGACGGCTTTTTACCGGGCCGAGCATTGGTGGGACCGGGCGGCGGACGTCGCCCGGCACGCGCTGCTGCCGGTCGTCACCTTGACCGCGGGCAGCTTGGCCGGACTTTATTTATTGATGCGCAATGAGGCGATCCGGGTCCGGGGCGAGCCGTTCGTCGAGTTCGCTTCGGCCAAGGGCATCGGGGACCGCGCCGTCCTGCTGCGGCATGTCGCCCGCAACGCGGCGCTTCCCCTCGTCACGATCATCGTCATGCGCATGGGCGGCCTGGTCGCCGGCTCCGTGCTCGCGGAGACGGTATTCGCCTATCCCGGCGTCGGCAAGCTGCTGCAGGAAGCGATTCACGCTCGGGACTACCCGCTTCTGCACGGCTTGTTTCTGATGATGACCGTCGTCGTGTTGGGCCTGAACGCGGTCGCGGACCTGATCTATCCCCGGCTCGATCCGCGCATACGCACACCGAATAGGGGGGATCCGGCATGAATGGGGCCAGAATGGCAGGCGGTATCGTCATCGTCTTGTTTGTCGCCGCAGCCGCATTCGGACCGCTGCTGGCGGAATTCGCACCGTTCGCGGTGGACGGCCAAAGATTCGCCGGTCCTTCCTTGGAGCATTGGCTCGGCACCAATGCGCTCGGACAGGACGTTTTCAGCGGCCTCGTCCACGGGGCGCGAACTACTTTGTTCATCGGACTGGCCGTCGCGACGCTCAGCACGGCGCTCAGCGGCTTGTTCGGTCTGCTCGCAGGCTACTCGAAGCGGCTCGATCCGGTGCTGAACGCCGTCGCCAACATGCTGCTCGTGCTCCCTTCCCTGCTGCTCATCCTGATCGTCGCCTCTTTCTCCGGCGGCGGAACTTGGCAGCTCATCCTGACGCTCGGCTTGCTCACCTGGCCCGCCTACATGCGGCTAATCCGGGCATCGGTGCTGTCGCTCAAGGAGCGGGAGTTCGTCAAAGCGGCGCAGCTGTTTCGCGGCGGGACGTTCTATGTGCTGCGCAAGCATCTGCTTCCGTTTCTGCGGCCGCTGTTGCGAACGAAGTTCATTATGTCGTTCAAGCAAGCCGTAGCGGCGGAGGCGGGCTTGGCGTTTCTGGGCATCGGCGATCCGAGCCTCCCCTCCTGGGGCAAAATGCTCCAGCAAGCCTTTTCGCGCAGTGAAACATGGATGACCGACGTATGGCAGTGGACGGTGCTTCCCCCCGCCTTTGCGATTCTGCTCGTCACCGTAGCTCTTGCTTTATTGGGCGAAAAAAGCGATCGATTCGGTTCGTCCGTTCCGAAGCGGACTCGACCGGCAAAATCGGGGAGGGGGTTCCTCGAGACAGCGGAAACGACGGTCGGCTCGCAAGCCGGCACGGCATCCGGGGTGATGGCAGCGGCGGATGAGCCGCCTCCCCCGGCCGCTGTAGCCGCGCGCGGGCTGGAAGTCGCATATGGCGGCAAGACCATTCTGCATCCCGTTTCGTTCGCCGTGGAGACCGGGAGCGTCGCGGCCATCGTGGGGGAATCCGGCTCGGGCAAAACGACGCTCGCCCGGGCGCTGTACGGCCTGCTGCCGGATGAGGCGGTGCTTGGGGAAGCGCTCATCGGAGGAAAGCGCATGTACGGCGGCGGCTCCAAAAGCGCCATGCGGCGCTGGTACGACGCGGCGTTCATCTTTCAGGACCCCCGTGCAAGCTTCAATCCGCTGATGACGATCGGGAATCAAATGACGGAAGCGATGCAGTTGGACGTCCCGGCTCGCGGCAAACGGGAAGCCGCGGCAACGGCATTGCGCGAGGTGCAGCTCGACGAACGGCTGCTGGACCGGTATCCGCACGAGCTGAGCGGCGGCATGCTGAGCCGCGCGCTGATCGCGCTCGCGCTCGTCAATAAGCCGGGCGTCCTTATTGCCGACGAGCCGACGGGCGCTCTCGATCCGATCGTGAAGCGTGAAATATTGGATTTGCTCGTAAGCAAGGTAAAGGAGCACCGGATGACGCTTCTGCTCATCACGCACGATCTGAGAGCGGCTCTCCGCTATGCGGATTGCATCATGGTCATCCGGGACGGTCGCCTGCTCGAGGATGCCGAGAAGGAGCAGTGGCTGGCCCGACAACAAGGTCAGCACGGGCAAGAGACGCAGCTGATGTCGCGGGAGCTGCAACTGTCGCAGTAGTAATAGCAGTGACATCTGTGGCAGTAGTAACAGTAGTGGCATCTGTCGCAGTAGTAATAGCAGTGGCATCTTTCGCAGTAGTCGCAGTAGTCGCAGTAGTCGCAGTAGTCGCAGTAGTCGCAGCGATGGCACAAAACGCAGCCGG
>NZ_VDCQ01000046.1:18088-79209 GCF_006265175.1 Paenibacillus hemerocallicola
CGATGGCACAAAACGCAGCCGGATCGACTTTTCTCAGCAGCTGAAGCATTTGCGGCAACAACGTCAAAGCGTACGAACACGGGGATTGAAACTGAAAATAAAGGAGTGAACAGGGTCTTATGATACTGGACTTGCAGCGCGTAACGAAACGGTTCGGCGACCGGGATCGGATCGTCACCGCCATCCGCGACGTCTCCCTCTCCCTGCTCGAGGATGAAATTTTCGCGCTTATCGGGGAGAGCGGCTCGGGCAAATCGACGCTGGCCGAGCTGATCGTCGGGCTGCAGAAGCCTACGGAAGGCCGGGTCGTGTGGCACTGGGACGGGTCCGGGCAAGCGGCGGCGGATAGGCGACGGCAAGTGCAGCTCGTATTCCAGAATCCGGATCGTTCGATGAACCCGTATTGGAAGGTCAAGGAAATCGTAGCCGAGCCGCTTCTGCTCCAGCGCGTCGAACGATCCGAGGCGTTCCGGTTAGCCGGCGAGCTGCTGGAGCGGGTACGTCTGCCGCGGGAACTGCTGGAACGGCGCCCTTCCGAATGCTCGGGGGGCCAGAAGCAGCGCATCGCGATCGCGCGGGCGCTCTCGATGTCGCCGGCTCTGTTGATCGCCGACGAGATCACGTCCGCGCTCGATCCGACGACGGAGCGGGATATATTGAACCTGCTCCTCGCCTTGAAGCGCGAGCAGAGCATGTCCATTTTGTACATTACGCACAGGCTGGAGACGATTCCCGGCTTCGCCGACCGCTTGGCGGTCATGAAGGACGGGGCCGTCGTGGAGGAGGGCTATACGGAGTCCGTACTGGGAGCGCCGAACTCGGACTACACGAGAGCGCTGCTGGACGCCTGTTCTTACTCCTAATCCACATCAACGCATATATGCAATCCATAAATGGGCGGTTGCCAAGCAATCCGAGCAATAAGAAATCCTTCCGCTATGAACACCGATCCCGATTACGGGCAGCAGTCCTGCGGATCATTTATCCATCCCCCGCATAATAGAAGACTGTGCTGCGGATTTAACGCACCGGAAATCCGCTATACGCTCGAATGGGTAGCTTGGTCTAACAATAAAGGAACTGCGTTCCGCTATATGGCGTCTGCCGAGCTTTTGGACCGCTCAGTCGGCAGTTTAACGGAAGCCAGTTCCTTTATTGCGGGGAATTCCGGAAAATGAAACATATAGCGGAATGGAGTTCCTCTATCGATCACAAGCTACAGGTGCAAACTGCAGTTCGACTTTCACTCGCGATCTGCAACTCTCGCCACTGACTAGACATTCGCCGCAGACCCGACTCCCGGTAGACTCGACTCTCTCCAAGACTCGTCTCAGCGCTTCATGGCGTTCGTCACAAGGCTCTTACATGCCTATTGCGCGCGGAAATAAGTCTCCACCTCGCGGCAAAACGTGAGCTCCTCTTCGGTAAGCTGCTTTTGTTTGCGGATGACGAAGCCGTTTTTGCGCTTGATCGCCAGCGACGACACGCGGACGGGAGCGAGCTCTCCTCTGTCCATCTCCGCCTTGATCACCTCGCCCGGCAGAAATGCGATGCCGAGCCCCGCCTTGACCGATTCTTTGATCATGCCGAAATTGCTCATTTGCAAAAACCGTACCGTTACGCCATGCCGCCGCAATTGGTCTTCGATGTATTGGCACATATACCGGCTTTGCGGCAGCAAAATCGTCTCGCCCTGCAAATCTCTCATATACAAAATTTTGCGGCTCGTCCAAGGATGTCCTGCCGGAACGACGAGCGCTAGTTCTTCCTCGAACAACGTGAACGCATCGAATTGAGTATGGAGCTGGTTATCCTCCGGATAAATGGGCAGAAACGCCAGATTCGTTTTTCCGTCCAGCAACGAACGTCGTAGATCGTCATAGCAGTACGTGTATATTTCCAGCAGCTGTTCGGGAAAAGAGCGGTGGTAATGAGTCAAAATACCGGGGAAATAGTAGCCGGAAATGTAATTGCTGACGTACACGGACAATATGCGCTCCTGCCGGCTGAGCGATTGCTTCACCTTTATCGAGGCTTCCCGTACGAGACCGGTCATCCGCTTCGCATAGTCCAGTACGATTTCGCCCTGTTCCGTCAACCGCACCTGCTTGCCCGCCCGATGAAACAGGTCGGCATGAAACTGCTCCTCCAACTGCTGAATATGGTGGCTGATCGTCGGCTGCGAGCAGTACAGCCGTTTGGCCGCTTCCGTATAAGAACCGCATTCGGCGACAACCAGAAATGTTTCCAGCCGTTCCAGCGTCTTCAAGTAAACTCACCTCGCTTATCCGGCTTGTTAGAGCAGAGCAATCTCTTCACAAAAAAGTTTAATGAAAATAATAATCATTGTCAATTAGAATGTCGATAGATGAATCGATTGGGTGGGCGGTTGGTGGGGTTTGGTAGTCGAATGTGGGAGGTTGGGTAGTTGGGGGGCCTGGGTAAAGGAACTAATCGTTCCGTTTGGCCTCCCGGACTCGCTCGAGATATCCAAACGAAAACAGCCACCCTGCGAGAGGATGGCCGTATTCCATAGAACGAACTTTTCTCCATAAAAAAGCAGTGGAGCTATCCCGTATTCGTCTACCGCAGAAAGCAGCGAGCAAATCGGGGCTGTATTCAGAAACGTTATTGCGTAACAGCACCTACATGCTTCTCCACAATCGGTGCTTAAAGGCCGCATACGCCGGAACCGCCGCTCCTAGCAGAATAAACGCCGCTTTCAGAATCAGGATCATGATCGGTTAACGCCTCCTTCCCGATTAACGATTAACGTCTGCCGCCGGGGAATCCGAATACGAAAATAACGATGCCGATGAGCGAAAAAACGGGTACGAACACATTGCCGAAAAAACCAGGCATTTCGCTAACGGCGAGTCCCGCCATTTTATGCCCTATTCGTTCCGTCGTGTAGATCAGAGCGGCGGCGAACAGGAAGGCGGCGCCGACTTTGTGGTAAAAGCTGTTGCCCAAACCTTGCACCTCCCGAAATTCCTATGCGATGCTATACGTGACAGCGCACGATACGTTTCTGTTGCAAAGGATCGGATTCAGCGGGCAGACTCTGCGGCAACCTCCGCATCTTGCCGCGCCAATATTCTGGAGCCGACCTTAACCTCTACGATAAAAGCATTCGCTCCCGGCGCCAAGGCTGCGGATGCGAACTGCCGCACAAGCGCGATCTGGTAGTCCGGTTTGCCGATATTCGCTGCTGTTGTACCGTCCGGGACGGCGCCATCGGTTCCGGTCGTCCGGCTGCGGATCGTAAGCAGCGGCGAAGCTTTCGGCTTCGCATAGTTCGGACCGATCCAACGCTCGTACCGGTAAGCGGATATGTCCAGTGTCGTGCCGCGTGCTGTCGCCGGCAAGTCCGGCAGCTCCACATCGTACTCGTCCCGGAACAAGTAGAAAAATTGCCCGCCCTCGAACCAGTCGATCGACAATCCCGCCATATGCTGCGCGTCTTCCCCGTTCAACCAAATGTCCCCGTCCGCCTCTACCGGCGCTTCCCGCAGCTGGAGCCGATCCTCCTCCTTGCCGTCCCAATATGTCGCCGCTTCCGTGCTTCCCGGCTCCAATCGGAAAGAGTACGGCTCACTTGCGCTTGCGAGAGTCACCGAGCGCGAACTCTCCTCCCTGTCCTCCCGGAAACCGAAACGTTCGGCCAAATAACGCAGAGACAAATAAGGGGTTCCTTCCTTCAGATAGCCAATGGCGGTCCCTCTGACCGACAGCTCCTGTCCGTTCACTTTCACCGTATCGAGGACGGTTTCCCGAAACGCGATCTGCGCCGTCGGCACGCCCGTCAACGGCCGGATCCGGTCGCGGGCCGGATTCAGCTTGAACCACGCGGTTCCGGTTCCCGTCCGCAGCACAAACCACAACGTCTCTTCCTTGTCGACCCAATATGCGGATGGCCGCACGATTCGGTCGCTCAACGTGGCGCCTGCGATCTGGAAACGGCCGCCCGGAAATCGGAACAGCTCGTGAGGGCCGCTCAGCTCTATGGCAAAGTCCGCTTCGATCGTATCCGCAGGCTCCGAATCGGCGGTGTCGACCCATCTGTCTCCCAGCTCCGTATGCACATGGTACGTGGTCGAGCCCTCCAGCTTCTCGAAGGCGGTCAATGTCTGCGGCCCCAACACCGTCATCCACCCCGACTGATAACCTAATGTGCCATAGGCGGGAGTATCGGACTTCAGCGTAACCGGTTCGTCCACCCGTACGACCGGCCTTCCTTGCGCCAGCGTATACTTCGGCCCCTTCTCCGTCTCGACCTGGTACCGTTTGTCATAGGCCGACACGAATTCGCCCGTGACGCGCATCGTACGGTTGAGCGCCGATTCGAATTTGGGACCGGCCATCGAGCCCATCGGTCCTTCGTAGTTCGGATCGTCCAGCAGCACTTCGCTCAAGTGATAGACGTAGTAGTCCGCAGGCTTGACATAACCGATTCGCTTCACCGGCAAATGAACCCATTGGTCGCCGAGCCACGAGGTGCGAATCCGGACCCAGCGCTTCTCTTGCGGACCGTTGGCGTAAAACCATTGCTTCTGCGCGCCGGTCACCTCCACTTCCTGCGGAGCGAGAACGGCCGTAGGCCCCGCCGACTCGTCCTGGGACGCGTAAATCGGCGTTTCTTCGAATAGCGTCAGCTTCCCGGGCGGCGGAACATCGACGTTCCACGGTTCGGGATGAATCCACGTCTCTCCCCCCGGAGTCGAGACGAGCCACCAGCTGTATCCCCGGGACCAGCCGTATTCGCCGCGAATAACGCGAACGCCGTCCTGCGCTTCCAGCCAGCCCGTGGATTCTCCTGCCGGATCGGCGTACGTCGGCGTTCCGGCCAAGAGAGAGATGACTGCAGGGATACGAAGCGTGTCCGGCTCGAACACGCGCGCTCCAGCCGCTTCCGCAGAAGCAGAACCATTCCCCGCCAGCGGGAAGCCGAGCAAGGGAATGACCGCAACGGCCGCGAGAAGCATCCTTTTCCTCCACATCTATACAGCTCTCCTTTGCAAATTGTATATAATCATTTGACTCGACTGGAAACAAAAGGTTGCACTTCCGCTCCGGCGGACGCCAAAAACGGCCCCTCATGAGCGAACCATGGGGGCTTGGCATTACTCAAATCGACAGAATCGTCCGCACGTCACTTCGGCTGCTGCCAGGCTTGATACTTATTGCCGTCGGGATCTTTGAAATTGATCTGAAATCCGCAGCCGCCTTCGTCGCGGATCCCGTCCTCCACCCAGACGCCGGAGGCCTGCAAAGAATCGTGAAGCGACCGGATGTCTTCCGTCTCGAAGCAGAGCGGGAACATCTCGAACGTTTCCCCCTCTTCCCCCCAGCCGGTCGTGTCGAACGTAAGCGGAGTCATGCCCGGGCTAGGCAGCAGGAACAGCCACTGGCCGTCGCCCATAATCATTATCGCGCCACGGCCCGGCTGCACCGCGGAACGCAGCTTCAAGCCGAGCACCCGCCCGTACCATTCTGCAGCGGCCGCCGCATCGGACACGGGCACATAGGCGCAATCGATCCGCTTCAACAAAGCCTTCTTCGTCTCAGTACCGTTCATTCGGGTCACTCGCCTCTCTTTCGCATGCGTCTGCATAATATTTACATCTCCACCATACCGAACGCGCGTTCCCGTGTCAATAAGTCTTGTCGCCTATTCCTCCTGAAAAGCTATGGCGAAATACCGCTTCGGACTGATCCCGAACTTGTTCTTGAACAGCCGGTAAAAATTGCAATAGTCGCCGAAGCCGCAATGCTTGTATACTTCCGTGATCGGAATGCCGCGTACGATCAGCACCTTGGCGTATTCCAGACGTTTCTCGGTAATGAATTTGTACATCGTCACTCCCGTAAATTTGCGGAATCTGCGGTTCAGATGGTATTTGTTCAAATAAAATCTTTCCGCGATTTGATCGAGAGACAGATCGTTCTGGAAGTTTCGGGAAATATAATTCAATACCGAATCGATCAGCAAATCTTTCTCGATATCGTCCGTCTCGAACAACACGCTGAAATGACGGTTAATCCCGTTAATCAACACGAGCAGCTGCTCCAAATAAGAGCGCAGCATAATGTCTTTGCCGTAGAAATCCATATGGACATGCTGGTACAAGTAATCGAATGCAGCCTTTATGCTCCCGTACGTCGTGACGTCCGGCGTAATGATCCGGATGCTGCTGTCCGCCGTGAAACAGGAGCGCAGATCGGTTTCCTCCGTGCACAGCGAATTCAAATAGTCCTTTTTGATCCACAGCACCATGCGATTGTACACTTTCCGGTCGTCGTTAATGATCGGGTAATGCGTAACGCCCGCGTGGATCAGGAGCATATCGCCCGGGTACATTTTATATTTCCGGTCATCGACGACATAAGAAACTTCGCCGGACAACAGCAGGAAGATTTCATGAAAATCGTGCCGATGCGGCCCCGCTTTACTGATCCGCTCGTCGTAATGGTGAAAAATCATAAAGTCGGACGAAATGGAAGCATATCGGGGCTTTCGCTTTGGGATATCCATCGTGCGGTCCTCCTGTAATCTGTTGCATGCGCAAGCGGTATCGTCTTCTTCTCCCAATCACTAAACGCAATATAATAGTCACTTTTAGCATTTTATCGAAGCTGTCTTCACCATACAATAAAGATGTCGGCGCCGACAATAGAAAAACATGAATCGAGTACCTCCAAGAACAAGCAAACGCGATTGAGCGGAGGCATTCTTGGTACAGGAAGCCGTAAATTCGCTTGACGTCTTATCGAATTTATCGCTTTCTGCAACGATGAAATAAGGGGGAACGTTCCATGCCCGGCATAAGCAAGCATGTCCTGACGGCAACGGCCATTGCAATCGCTTTCGCCGTTTCGGGCTGCGGCCCGGACCGCGCCCGGCCTGCCGAAGACGCCAAGAAGGCAGCCGCCGATACGTATACGGGCGGCCCCGTGGAGCTCGTCATCAAAGATGAAAATTCGGGAATCGCCACGGACGAGGCAATAAAAAAAGCGATTGTAGAGCTGATTCAAGCAAAGCATCCCGATATCCGTTTAACGTTCGCGAAGGACAAAATCGAAAGCTTGCTCGCCGCAGGCTCGCCTCCGGATCTGGTAGCGACGAGCCACAGCGCATTGATGAAATATTTGGAGCTGGACGTTCCGGGCGACTTAAGCCCGATGGTCCAAACGTTCCGGATCGACTTGAACCGGATCGAACCGGCGGTAGTCGGGGCTATCCGGGGCTTCGGCCAAAACGGGGCCATCTTCGGCTTGCCGTTCGGGATGAACCACGGGGCGACCATTTACAATCAAGATCTTTTTGATAAATTCGGAGTTCCCTACCCCAAAGATACGATGACGTGGGAAGATTTTCTGGAATTGTCCCAAAGGTTGACCCGCAATGAGCAGGGTCGCCAGTATGTCGGCGGCGCTCCCGCTTGGACGATCGTGAACGCGTTCCGGCAATATGGAGCCTCCAGCGTGGACGCGAAAGGCGAGAATGCGCTGCTGACCTCGGACGGCTTCAAGCATGTCGCCGCCCTGCTGCAAAAATTTTATCAAATACCCGGGCTCATCCAGCAAAATCAAGCCCCCGGACAACCTAGCAAATACGCTTATGGGAACGACGATTTTTTCAAAGATCAAAATATTGCGATGTATACGGGCTATATCGCCTCGCACTTGACCCAGATTCGAGCCGCGCAGCCCGTGTTCAAATGGGATCTCGCCGCCTATCCGACGTATAAAGATCGCCCGAACGTAGGCAATCCCGTCGATTTCCATATGCTCGTCGTGTCCCAGTCGAGCAAGCATAAGGAGGCGGCGTACTGGGTGATGAAGACGCTGCTGACCGACGAAGCGCAGCTGGCCATCAGCAAAGCAGGCCGAATCAGCGTGCTGAAGGATACCGCCGTCAAGCAGGCGTTCGCCCAAGATTCCGGCGTGTTCCGGGGAAAGAACATAGCCGCCATTTTTAAAGTTCCGAATGCGCCGCTGGTCCCTTCCGACTACTCCAAGTACAAGGATGATATCGCTCCGTTCATCAAAACGGCCGTCGAGGAAATGGCGCTGCTGCAAACCGACGCGAACACCGCCTTGCGCAAAGCCGAGGAGCAGGCGAATCAGGCGATACGCGGCAAAAACAGCAAATAAACGATGCCGTGGACAACATGGCGGACACTACACGATCGCGGAGGAAGCTCATGCTGATTACGGATGACAAGTTTTTATTTTTCGATACGGCCGTTACGAAGTCCATTACGAATATGTCGCTAAAGCCCGGAGATGTCGCGAAGAGTCCCCAAAACCCGCTGTTTAAAGAAGATTTTTTCTCCGAGCCGCCGCGTCCATGGGAAGCGCGCTACGACAACGGATATCCGAACGTATTTTACGATGCGGAGTATGGGTTGTACCGGTGCTATTATACGTTGTTCAGCAAAGATGACGTTTCGGCAAACACACCGCCGGAAGCGCGCCGGGGCAGCCAATACGTACCGAAGCCGGGACGCGAAACCTCTCTCGCGTACGCCTACTCCAAGGACGGCACGGAATGGGTCAAGCCGTCTCTCGGCACGGTCCAGTTCGCAGGCGATTCGGACAATAACCTGATCATGCGCAACGCCCATGGGGCATCCGTATTCCGGGACGAGCGGGAAACCGATCCGGGCAAACGGTACAAAATGATGCTGCGTCTCGACGACGAGCCGAGATTGCTCGCCGCCTCTTTCTCGGCGGACGGCATTCATTGGCGCGAACCGATCCCGTGGGAGCCGAAAGAGCGGCTCATTAAAGCCGATACGCACAATTTCGCCTTCCGGGACGGGCATTCCGGGAAATATATTTTGATTTCCCGCCACTGGAACCAAGGAGTGCGCGTCGTCGTCCGCAGCGAAAGCGACGATTTCATCCATTGGAGCAAGCCGGCGGAAGTGTATCGGGGAATCGGTTCGGACGACCAAATTTATTCGATGCCGATTTTCCGTTACGGGAATCTATATATCGGACTCGCCGCCATTTATCGCGACGGGGATCGGGAGCTTGCACATTGGGACAAAGTCGACTGCGAGCTGACCTATAGCGGCGATACGATTACATGGAACCGGATATGTCCGGGAACGCCGTTTATTCCGCGCGGAGCGGGCGAATATCCCGACGGCGACTGCGATAGCGGCTGCATCTACCCGAGCGTTCCCGTCTTCCATCCGGACCGGATCGATCTGTACTACATGGGCGGCAACGGACAGCATACGAATTTCCGGGAAACGGGCCTATGCGTCGCTTCGATCGGCCTTGACCGTTTTGCCGGGTACGAGCCGAGCGACCTTTCGCGCGAGGGCTGTCTGGAAACCTCGGTGCTGAAAATGACGGGCAGCAGACGGCTTCACTTGACGGCCGACGTATGGGATAACGGCTATGTGAAGGCGGAGATCCGCGATCGGTCCGGAAAGCCTGTGGACGGCTATCGCTTCGAGCAGTTCCGGACAATAACGGAAACGACGACCGGCGGAACGGCATCGTGGGAGCAGAACGGCGAAATAGGCATGCCGGATGCAGGCTTTACGATCCGCTTCCGGGTGAAAAACGCCAAGCTTTACGCAGGGGAGATGAGACAACGGTGAGCACCTATGACCTGAACAAATTCAAAGGTATTATCGTCGCCATGTACGCATGCTACGATGAGGACGGCAACGTATGCCCGGAATCGGTCAAGAGGCTTGCCCGCCATTATGCCGGTACGGGCGTCAAAGGGCTTTATGTCGGAGGCAGCACCGGCGAAGGCATACTGCAAAGCGTGGCGGAACGCAAGCTCGCGCTCGAAGCCGTCATGGAGGAGGTCGGAGGCGAATTGACGGTGATCGTTCACGTCGGCGCTCCATCCACCCGGGACAGCGTCGAGCTGTCCATTCACGCGGAGTCCGTAGGCGCCGATGCGATCTCGGCCGTACCGGCCATTTATTACCGGCTGCCCCCGGCCGGTGTCGAACGGCATTGGCGAGCGATGATCGACAGCACGAAGCTGCCTTTTATCATCTACCATATTCCGCAAACGACGGGCTTTCAGCTTACGACGTCGCTGCTGTCCAAGATGGCGGCCCATGAACGAGTGATCGGCGTAAAAATATCGTCCGAGAGCGCCTTCGAGCTGCAGCAGTTCAAAGCCGCCGGAGGTCCGGACTTCCTCGTCCTGAACGGACCGGACGAGCAGTATTTGGCCGGGCGCAGCATCGGGGCCGACGGCGGGATCGGCGGCACGTACGGCGTCATGCCGGAGCTGTTCCTCCACATCGAGCGATGCTTCGTCGATAGCCGCATGGAAGAAGCGCTGGAATGGCAGACCCGGGTCAATGCGATCATCGTCGAGCTTCTGTCCTTCCCTTCTCTGTACGGCGCCTGCAAAGCCATTATGGGTTTGCGCGGACTGGACTGCGGGGAACCCCGGCTGCCTTTGCTGCCGCTCGGAGAGTCGGACATGGAACGGGCGGCGGCGCTGAAAGCGAAAATAATGGAGTATACCGGGAACGTCAAAGCGGAACGCACCATCGTTTCGTAGCGCGGTGCTTCCGATACGCCTTCGTCGAACGGCCGTGCAGCCGCGGCGAAGGTTTTTTCGCGTCGGCTTCCTTTTGCCTGTATACTAATCGTAAGCTTGGACGCATTCGTCTTGGACGGCTGCCGGGTACATGCGCCTCCCTCCCGTCGAGCGGCGGCATTTCATGGCTGCGGCGGTCGGTCCGACGTATCGGCGTTCGAGACGGCGCGAATTTTGCATCAGATTGGTGGGAACTTATGAAAATATGGCAGCTGGCCGTCCCATACGCGATCGCGATAGCCTGCTTCTTTGCGTATAAAGATGAAATTGCCGATTGGATGGCACATCATCAGCCCTCCCCGTTCGTCGCTTTCGGAGTCGCCTTATGCTTCGTCCTCTTTCCCGTGCTGCCGTATAAAATCGTCATCGGCACATTCGGGTATATGTACGGTCCGCTGCTCGGCTTTCTGGTCAGCTGGTCCGCGGCGTCGGTCGCGTCGGTCATGCTGTATATGCTCGTGCGAGCCGGCTTTCAAAAGCGGGGCAGGGCATACTTGGCAAAATTCGAACGCATGGACAAAATCGCCAAGCTGATGGAGAAGCACCCGTTCGCCATCATTTTGGCGGCGCGCTTGATTCCCGTTCTGCCTCAGGCGCTAGTGAATGTGTATCCGGCCTTCCTGTCGATAAGGATGCCCACTTACGCCATCGCCTCCGCTTTGGGGAAAATACCGAGCATTTTGCTGTTCTCTTACTTGGGCAATCAGCTCTTCGTCAATCTCCATAACGCGCTGATCGTCATCGGCGTCTATGCCGTCCTGCTGGCATGCAGCTGGATCGGTTACCGCATCTGGACGAGAAGAGCGTAGTGCGAGAGCGGCGCGAAGGCGGATGGGCTCGATGGCTGATGGTTCGACGGCTAATGGTTCGACGGCTGATGGCTCGATGGCTTTGGTTCGATGGCTGATGGCTCGATGGCTCATGGTTCGATGGCTGATGGTTCGATGGCCGACCCTCGTGCCGATATGGCAGGATGCCACGGGGAACAATTAGTTCCTCTATTTCTTTTGAAAGCCGTCCAACCCGGGCGTAAGGGAACAATATTTTCCTCTATTCTCAAAAATACAGCTGACCTGCGACTGTTTTCACCCAATAACGGAAATAAATGTTCCCTTTCCCCCCACGAACGCCCCTGTCGCGAGCCTTAGCGGAACTATTCCTTCCGCACGCCCGTACATAGCGGAATCAGAACTTCCGCTAAGGCGCGTAAACCGCCCAATATGCTCAAACCACGCTTGAGTTAGCGACACGCAATATCCTCAGACTGCACTAATCTTCAACTATGCTAACTTTAACCACGTTAACCCCTAACTTTAACCACGTTAACCCCGCTTGTCCTGGGAGTCCGGATTTCCAGGTGTCAGAAAGAATATGCGCCGGAAATATTCCCGGGCGTGTCCGATCAGTACATGCTTTTTACCGTTGTTTTCGGACACCACCGGGCCGTCTGCAAAAATGGAAGCAGGACGTCTAATGCTTCGTCGCTTCGGATGCGTTGAAGGGCGGTGGACGCTATGGCCGATACGTAACGATTCGGATCGTCCAGCGCCCTTTTCAATGCAGGAACCGCATCACCTGCTTCCGCCCCAAGTCGAGCGAGAGATAATCCTGCCGTAAAGCGTGCGTAATCGTCTTCGTCCTGCAGCGCTTCACCTAATGCGGGAACAAGCAGCTCCGCCGGCTGTCTGATCATGCCCAATGCTTCGATGGCATGCATTCGGACGAATGCGGAATCGTCTTGCAGCAGTTCGATCAGTCTCGGTACGGCATGGGAAGCCGATTCCCCGATTTCTCCCAGTGCATAGGCGATATACCCGGGGGCATCACGATTCTCGCTCGGAACATCCAAAGCTTCGACGAGCGCCGGAAGCGCTTCAGCTCCTGCGGCAGCCAACCCGTACGCGGAAGTTCGGACGACCGTTGGGGAAGGGTGCCGCAACCCGCCAATAAGAGCCGAAATAGCATCTTGCCCTAGTGATGCCAAAGCGTATGCAGCGTCCAGAGACGAGGCTTCATCGGATTCATAGGACAAGCAATCGGCCAATTGCTGGATGGATCTGCCGTCCGATTCTCCGTGAGCCCGGGCAGCCTCATTTGTGGAACGTTTCAAGGCCGATGATCCGGATAGCCAACTCCAGACGTGCTCCCACATGAGGCTATGGTCCATGATCGGGAGCTTGTTCGACGATGGCTCCCATACTTTCCGCCGATTGTTCCAGCTCGGATGCTTGGGCGCTTCCAGACGGAAAAACAGAAATTTCAGCATATACCGGTCGATTGCGGAAGTGTTCGGCATTGCCGTATGCCAAATGTCATAGGCGATCAACGCCATTGTCCCCGCTTTTCCGGTTATGGGGAGCTTATACTCGGAACCGTCATCGGACAGTTTGTAGTGGTTATGCGTCCCCGGCATAATGCTGGAGGGGCCCATATCTTCCGTTACATCCTGCGGGTAGTAAAAGATCATAGCCGACCAAGGATGATGATTTCGTATTTTCTCGTTCCCCCAGTAGTTGTCTTTATGCCATGCTATGCCCTTGCTTCCCGCGCGGTTAAAATGGCCGTGCCGGTGGGCATGCATGATGTAGTCGGGTCCCAAGATGCTGGTCAGGGCTCCTCTAACGGTCGGATGCTCGAAAAACTGTTGGATTTCCGGTATACGCGGCACCAGATTGTTACCCAGATTTCCTTCGCTCGCATATACCTCATTCATTTTCTGCAATACGGCTTGATGAAATTGCTGCGAAAAATCGGTTTGAAGCTGTACATAGCCGTGTGAGATGAATTGGGCCATCTGTTCGTCGGTCAATAAATATTTGGTATCGATCAATGCATGATACCTCCCATAAAATATTATATATAATATTTGATCACAAGGTGATTATACAATACGATTTTACACTATTCAATAAGATTATATAATATTTATTGTTATTATATAAAATAAAAAATCCACTTGATGAGCACGGTACCGTTATACAAAAAAAACCGTACGGCATCATGATCATGCCGACGGCTTTTGGTTCCAATTTTTGTTTGAAGGACACCTGCAATCAGATCCATTCGTTCTGGGCAAGCTCCAACCGGGTAACCGGACCGATGTCCATATAATCCCTATAGGCACGGCGGATATGCTCCCTCATCACTTTTTCCGCATGATCGGGGTCGCCCTGCTTGAGAGCCTCGATCAGCTCCCCGTGCTCGGACACTTCCTTTTCTTTGCTGAACTTGCGTCCGACGATCCGGTTCACCAACTGATTTCGAAAGGAAATAATATGAAGCATGGACACTAAGACGGAGTGCTTGGAAAGCATGTAGATATAGTGGTGAATATAACCGGAATCCTGCTGGAGAGATTCGATCGTGTCGTCGTCAAGCTTCTTTTTCATATCCTCATAAAATTGTTCCAAATGTTTGATATCTTTATTGGACACATTTTGAACGGCCAATCGGATCGCCATTCCCTCCAGAACGGAGCGGAACGAATAATGCTCGAACACGTCTCTTTCGCTTAACGTGTTAATGACCGGTCCTTTTTTCGGAACCAGGGTGACTATCCCTTCTCCTGCCAACTGGCGGATCGCTTCGCGAATCGGTGTTTGGCTGACACCGAGCTCGCGGGCCAGTGACGTCTCCACGATCCGATCGCCCGGGTCTAATTCGCCGACGATAATCTTTTGTTTGATGAACTTCACGATATCTGCACTTAAGTTTTGCTTATTGGTCGATGCCGCACGGTTAGTTTCATTCATGGTCGGTTCACCTTTGGAAGTATGGAGTATTATTCATTATATATAACATATATATATTATATAGCAAATAGAGAGGATCAACAACAAAGCCGCGGATCGTGAAGGGCTGAACGGATCGCGTCTCTTATTTTGAATATGCAAAAAAGGCCGCGCGAACGCGACCCTTGTTTCATTATATTTATGGCATGCATGCCGTGATAAGGAGCTCTCTCCTCACTCTCCAACTCCGTGAACCGTCCGGCTGCCCTCTGCCTCCTTTAGTGTAGCATTTCGACCTCTTCCATCGCCGCATTCGGGAATTCGTCGGGAAAGGCGTTCCAATCCGCATCCAACTCGTCGTCGGTCAGCAAGCAGCCGTCCAGCGAGGCGGAGAGACGCGCCCGGTCCATCCCGATGCCGATCAGGACGACTTTGTTGATTCGGTCGCCGTATACCGGGTCCCACTCGTTCCGCAATGCATCATCCTCCGCCATCAGCCGCCGCTTCTCCTCCTCCGGCAGCGCGGCGACCCAGTAGCCGGCCGGCCCGAATTGGATGGAAGGTCCCGCCTGGCTCAAGTTTTGCGCCATATCGTTGCGGGTGGCGAGCCATACCATGCCTTTCGCCCGGACGATTTCCTCCGGCCAATCGGACATCCATTGCATCAATCTCTCGGGATGGAACGGCTTGTTGCGCTCGTACACAAATGAGGATATGCCGTATTCCTCCGTTTCCGGCGTGTGGACCGGCTTCTCCAGCTCCTTGATCCAGCCTGCGGACGAGCTCGCTTCGTCGAAATCGAACAGGCCGGTGTTCAGGATTGTCGACGGGTCGACTTGACCTTGCACGGTGCGGAGCAGTTTCGCTCTCGGCTGCAGCTTGCGAAGCACGGCCTCCAGCTCGACCAGATCGTCCTCGTCCACCTTATCGCATTTATTCAGCAGGAGCACGTCGCAAAACTCGATCTGATCGATCAGCAAATCGACCACTTCCCGCGTATCGTCCTCCCCTACCGCCTGATCGCGCTCCAGCAGCGTCTCGCCCGAAGAAAAGTCGTGCCAGAACCGGTACGCGTCGACGACGGTGACCATGCAATCGAGCCGGCAAAACCGGGTCAGGTCGATTCCGTGCTCCTCGTCTATATAAGTAAACGTCTGGGCTACCGGCACAGGCTCTCCCACTCCGGTCGATTCGATCAAAATGTAGTCGAAACGCCCCTCCTTGGCCAGCTTCTCTACCTCCCGCAGCAAGTCCTCCCGCAACGTGCAGCAAATGCAGCCGTTCGACATCTCGACCAGCTTCTCGTTCGTACGCGATAAGCCGCCGCCTTCCTTGATCAATCCGGCGTCGATGTTCACCTCGCTAAGATCGTTGACGATAACGGCAACCTTCAGCCCGTTGCGGTTGTTCAGCACATGGTTCAATACGGTCGTTTTTCCCGCTCCCAAATATCCGCTCAGGACGGTTACGGGTATTTTGTCGGCATTATTCATCTTTCAAGCTCTCCTTTAAAAGTAATTTTTACGATTTTATAAGGTGGAAAAAGCGGCTACTGGACCATTCGCCATTTATCCATGGCGGGAATCGTCATTCGTTTCATCACGGCTTCCAATCCTTTTGATTGGACATTACCGGTTGTTCGATTCCTTGGCGGAAATTCATAGCTATCGTTCACTTCGGACGTAACCAAACGCGTTTTGTCCGGTTTTCCGCCTTCGGCGCTTTTTGCGTACGCAATCCCTTGCATTCGGACTTGCCGTGCGCCTTGGAGTCTTATAAGTAATTATTACAATTAAACTATATCAGCATAGCGAGTCTACGTCAATGCCATCCGCAGAATGCCCATTCCTCCCCCATCTCCGCCCTCCGGAAAAAGTACGCCTCTCCTTTCATGGCTTCCGATTCTCGCGAACGAACAAATCCCCCGGACTGCATAGTCCGAGGGGATTCGGATCGTCTGGAAGTCGTGGCGCGACGCGCTATACTACCGTCCGATTTTATTATTGATATTCAAATTCATTCCGCCTATTTTATCGTTGATGCGGTTCTGAATTTCGTGCAGTTGCGCCATATCGTGCGCCAGATCGATGACTTTCGTCTTGACGACGGCGATTACGCTGCTGGCTACCCGGGCTACATAATCGTCCGCTACGGGATTTCCGGACGGGAGCGCGGCCATCTGGCCCAAGCTCTGCATAGCCTCGGTGCTCACCCGCAAATTTTTGCTGTTAATTTGCTCCTGTACCGCCTTCTGCATGCCGGACAAAGCCGCTTTCTGCAATTCCGGATCCGAGGCGAGCAGCTTTCCCAATTCATCCATTCCTTTATCGGACATTGGTATTCCTCCCATTTTATAATTGCATGATGTCGCTAGGGTCGCAATATGACGGAATTGGGCAAGAGGTGTCGAGAGGCGCGAAGCAGAGTCCGGCATTTGCGGGAAGTGCCGTCAGAGGTGTACAGCAGCTATGAGGTCTTTTTGGCGGCAGCCAAGTTGTTCAGCAAAATTTCCATACCGTATCGGCGCATGGCATCCTCCACCATCCAGAAATCGGATTGCGAGCGCAAGCCGTTGCACATGTGGCATACCGAATGCTCCCGCGGCGGCAGCTTCCACTCGGGGTGGTACCGCTGGACGATCCGTTCGAGCTCCTCGAGGCCGCGATGGGTAATGACCTTCAAATAAACGTCGCCCAGCATGTTCGTCAGCACCTCCGGCATCGTCTGCCGGTACAGATTGCCGACCACGAACACGCCGTCGTCCAAACAGACCGAGCAGCATGGATCTACGTCGCCGTTCGGCTGGATAACCATTTGTACGCGCGGACAAAACAGCTGATCGTCTCGCGGAATCCGGGTGTTGACGAGCCGCGGGAGCTGCTTCGCCCTGCCGACCGGCAGCACGTAGCAGTTCTCGTCCCATATAAGGCGCTCGTGCCATTCCGGCTCGAAATAGTCTTTGGCGCTTTTGCCCGGGCTTGTGAAATTGCTCGTTATGGACACTGCAAGGCCGACCTCGAGCGCCGTTTTCGCTGCCGTCGCCGCGTGCTTCGGATTGACCCAGACCGAATGGCTTTCGTCCATCGATACGGCCACTTCCACCAAGCCGAGCGCCCGCAGCTCCTGCAGCCGACGGCGTGCGAGCTCGGGATTGTTGCCCCAGAACCCGTTGGTCGTAATCGAGGTCAGAAAGCCGTAATCGTACAAATGCCTATGGATCTCCAGCATTTCGTCATAACGGAGAAACACTTCCCCGCCCGTAAAGCCCGCCGTTTTGCAATAAGGCACGTATTCGGAGAAATCGTGTATCCACTGCCTGACGCCGCTAATGTCGATCACGCCCCTTTTCGAAGGGCCATCGTCATTGCAGCAAATATCGCAGAACGCGTTGCATTGCCTCGTCAAGCTGAAAACGAGATCTTGTATGCGAACGTGTCCCCGCAGGCTAGTTTCCGTCAGCTGCAGCTCCTCCACCAGCGTAATCCGAATCTCCTCCTTCCCGGGAAAAATGAGACGACCGTATGTAGGAATGCCTTATGTACGAAGCATGATCGGTGAACTACATCCATGTATAAAATGAAACATGCATGATTCACCTTCACTATAACAAGCTGCTCGAAAGGCTGTCATGGGAACTACTCACTATTCCGTAATAAGCATTTCGGTGTAATTTATGCTGCGGAATCGTGCGTTATAACGCACGATTTCTCCCGATCCGTATGCCATTCGATCCATTTCCGCCGACAGACTTCGAATGATTATGGAACTATATGGAATCGATTGAAAGGGCTTTCCGCACTACTCGGATCCGACAAATGCTGCAAGCGTACCGCTGTAAAGCGCCTGACTGCGGCCACTCTCGCAACGGGCGCAGCTTACCGCGCCTGGGTCGCCGCACGACACGGGTTGAACCTCATTCGTTGCAGGCTCGTTCGGCCGTTCATGCATGCTTCCCCGCTCCCCGTCATATACATTCCTTGTTGTACCCATTTGTAACAGTCGATAAAAAATCGTAAAATTTACTACATAAGCCATCGAAAGGAATGATATCGATATGAATGTGCGAATACCGGCCCTCATCATCAGCGGTTTTCTCGGAAGCGGCAAAACGACGCTGCTGCTCCGTCTGCTGGAGGAGGCGGCAGGACGCGGCTTGCGGCCGGGCGTGCTGATGAACGAGCTTGGCAAGCTCGATGTCGACGGACAAATTTTGGAGGAGCATGCGAACGCCTCGGTGCAGAAGCTGTTGGACGGCTGCGTCTGCTGCAGCAAAAAAGGAGAGCTGCTCGACGCCTTGAAGACGTTGTCGGCCCAAAAGCCGGACCTGATCGTAATCGAGCTGACCGGTGTCGCCAATCCCGAGGAAATCGCCGAGACGATCACCGAGCCCGGGCTGCTAGATGAGCTGTACTTGAGACAGGTCGTCACCGTGCTGGACGGCGAGCATATTCTCGACTACAACAGCATCTTCGCCGCCGACAAGCAGCTCGTGCGCACGCTGAGGCGGCAAATCGAGGTCGCCGACCGGCTGCTGCTCAACAAAACCGATTTGATCCCGTCCGCCAAACAGCTCAAAATCGAGAAAACGATCCGCAAATACAACGATCGCGCCCCGATCTATCCGACGACGCAAAGCCGTTTCGACATGAGCCCGTTGTTTGCCGATATCGAATCCGCAACCTCTGCCATAGTGTCGACGCAGGTGCCCAAAACGCCAAAGGTGGCGATTCGCGGAGTAGCGACGGTCGTGAAGCAGCAGGAAACGAAATCGTTCTCGCGCATCCAGACGATCTCGCTCCCTTGGCCCCGAGAAGGCGGCACCTCCCGCTCCCGCGTGGAAAAATGTTTGCGCGCTTGGGAAGATCGTCTGCTGAGGGCGAAAGGGTATTTGCGCTTCGAGGGCGACGACTCCGTATATTTGATGCAATTTGCCGGCGGACGGACGGTATGGGAGAGGTCCCGTTACGACGGGGAGCCGTATGTCGTGTTTATCGGCCTCGATCTGGACGCGGAACGGCTGACGGAGCAATGGCACCGGATCTTCGATTGACATCGTTTTTGCGGGAATCTATTGTATAAATTGTAATATTTACGTATTAATTCGGTGGTTAAGTAGCAATCCGTCCTGTCCGATGCGGGACTAGTCGATACGCGAATTCCGGTTACGGAGCTGACCGGGTTTCTCGGCGCCGGCAGACGACGAATAAGGGTGGTCATTTCGGCGAAATAAGAGCGATTCGGGACTGATATTTGACGAGTAGTCGGTCCAAAATCGGCAATACGCCACAAATAAGAGCTGCCCGCACCTCCTATTTGTGGCCAGTCATATCGAAAACATCAATTTAGAGGTGCAAAAGACTGCTATCGTGGCACTTTACTGGCTGTAATCCGGAAGGTATGTGCTCCAAACGCTCCTTCCGGATTACAAAAAAGGTATGTTCGAGTTACCGCATAGGCCGGCTTGGCCCACGATGAAGCGGGAAGACAGAAATAAGGTTGAAACCGGCATTATTGCCGGCCCGAAGCGGGAAAACGACGCGGATAGTGCTGAAACCGACCTTATTTGCGGCGTTGACGGGTGAATTCCGGTCGAAATCCGGCTCGCTGGAAGGAATAAGGTTGAAACGAGCGCTAAAATCGGCGCGAAGCGGGAAAACGACGCGGATAGTGCTGAAACCAACCTTATTTGCGGCGTTAACGGATGAATTCCGGTCGAAATCCGGCCCGCTGAAGGAAATAAGGTTGAAACGAGCGCTAAAGTCGGCACGAAGCGGGAAAACGACGCGGATAGTGCTGAAACCGACCTTATTTGCGGCGTTGACGGATGAACTCCGGTCGAAATCCGGCTCGCTAAAGGAAATAAGGTTGAAACCGATGTTCGAGCGCTAATCCGCCAGCTTCTCGAAATCCTCGTAGTACGGATACACGTACGGCGTCTCCGGCGCCTGAATGCTCTCGATGCTCGTCGCGTCCAGCTTCATGATCTCGATGTCCTTATACTTCGTCGTGCCGATCGTGCCGACGATTTTCACCCACGCATCTTTGCTGAGCGTCTTGGCCGTGGCGCCTTCCACCAGGACGCCGTAGGGCGACGAATCGGCGGAGCAGCACATCATGGCGAGCCGCGATACGACGAATTGGTTTTCCTTCATGTCCGGTTCGCGATAGACGAATCCGGTAATTTCCATCTTCTTGCCGATATACCGGTCCAGAAACAAATCCACGGCCGTCAAAAGCTCCATGAAGCCGTTTTCCTTGATGACGATCCGATCCTGCTTGTACAGCTTTATGCCGAGGGAAACGAACGGCTTGCTGAAATCATCGGCCTCGAACAGCCGCTTCAGCTCCTCGTCGGCCGTCGGACTCGTCCCGGTCCCGGCTGCGGAAGACACACCCCCTTTAGCCGCCGCTTCTTCAGCCGATACCGGCTGCTCGGGCGCCACAGACTCGGGAGCTTGAACCGCCCCTGCTGAAGCCGTCTGCCCTGCTGCGGCCGTACCGGAACCGGCCGCCCGTCCCCCCGCCTTCGCTGCCCCGTTGCCTCCGCTCAAGTTCATTCCCTTCATCGCCACGACGTCACTGCCCATCAGCTTGTCCGGCAGCAGGAAGCCGAGTGTCAGCGGCAGCAAAAACAGGCCGTACAGCCAAATGTTCCGAACGATCGAAGCAGGCGGCGCATGCTCGCAATCGCATGCCGCTTCGGCTTTGCCGAAAAAGGAACGCAGCCCGAGAAACCCCTGGTACAGGGCGATCACGAACAAGGCGATGGCTGCACACTTCACGTACACTTCCATTCGCGGAGCGATATAATACACCAGACTCCCGGCTTTGACCAGGTGCAGCACATAAAACGAAAATCCCGCCATAATGACCGCGCGAAACAAATAGTGAACGGTTAGCGAACGGTTTTCGACCATATCGAACTCCTCCTTTGACCCGCAACTTTACCGCAGCGCAAGCTGCCCGGCGATTGTCGCCCCCAAAAACACGAAAACCGCGACGAGCATGCACAGCATAAGCACAAACCGAACGCGGAATACGGTACCAAGCATAAGCGTCGTCTTCAGATCGAGCATCGGCCCGAACACCATGAACGTCAGCAGCGAGCCGGCAGAGAACGTATTGGCGAAGGAAGCGGCCACGAAAGCGTCGGACGTCGAGCACAGCGACAGCACAAACGCCAAGCCCATCATGAAAAAGTGCGAGAACAGCGGGTCCTGTCCGATCTCGAGCAAGCCGGCGCGCGGCACGAACGTCTGGATCGCGGCCGCTACGACCGAACCGAATATCAAATATTTGCCCATATCGAAAAATTCCGATCCGGCATGCTCCAGCATCGCGAAAAACGGATTGCCCCGGGCATGCTTATGCTCTCCGGCGCCCGTATCGTCGGCGGAAGAGCCGTAAAGCGTCGCCGCGCTGTGCTTCAACACGCTTTTTTTCACGAAAAAATAAACGATAAGCCCGATTGCGGCGCCGACGAACAATGCCAGCCCCATTCTCGAATACAGCAGCTCCGGGCGATTCCGGAACGCCATGAAGGTCGCCGCATAGACGATCGGATTGACGATCGGGCCGACCAGAATGAAGACGACGCCGATATATAGCGGCATTCCTTTCACGATGAGCCTGCGGATGACCGGAATCATGCCGCATTCGCATACCGGGAACAGGAAGCCGAGCAGGCAGGCGAACAAGATGCCGAGCAGCGGATTTTTCGGGGCAAATCGGCGAATCCAGCTTTCCGGGATAAAAATTTGCACGAACGAGGATACGAGCACCCCCATGACGATAAAGGGCAGCGCTTCCAGCACGATGCTGACGAACATCGTCTTGAACGACTGAATGCTCTGCACGGCGGGGAGCTTGAAATCTTCCAGGCTGACCAGCACGCCCGGATTCATCGCCATAATAATCAGAAAGCTGATCAGCAGCAGAAAAAAACCGTGAAGCGCCATTTGGGAAAGGGCAGAACGCAAGTTGCAAGCCTCCCGTTCAGACATCGTAATGATCGACGGGGTATCCAATTGTCCCGCAATTCCCATTTTAACAGTAATTATTACTGATATCTACCTTGGACTTGGAAAACTTACGCAAATTGCGAAAGTGAAATGGGAACTCACGGAATAATACGCTGCCGAACGCAAGCGTGCTTCGCAGCAATTGCAGACCGGAATCGATTCTGCTATGTTGAAGAGGATCAGGAGCCTGTATACGGTTCCTTCCTACGATTCGGAGGTCCATTATGAACTCGCTTGCTTGTGAAGTACTGTCGGCGGGCTACTCTCATCATTCAAAGCCGTTTTATGTCAAATCGACCCGAGGGCTGCGCAACTATTTGATCCGGTTTCAAGTCGAGGGGTGCTGCCGGGCGCTCGTGGACGGACAAGTGCAGTTGATCGTTCCCGGAGATCTTCTGCTGTTCAAGCCGAAGGATCAGTATGATTTGCGGATCGAAGAGGAGCTGCAGCAGAACGGGGAACTCGGCGTGACGAGCGGGGATTATTACTTTTTTTGCCGTGGCGCCTGGCTCGAGGAATGGTGGAGCCGGACGGCCAAGCAGCAGAAGCTGAAGCTGCCGATCAACGAGAACGTGCTGCACCTGTGCCGCCAAACGATATTGGAGCAGCGCAGAGGCAAAGCGCCGGCCAAAGAAATGGCCGAATATTATTTGCGGCTATTCTGCCTGACGGTCGAACGGGCGAGCCATGAGCAGCAGAACGTATCGGGCAAAGGAAAATCGTTTCTCGCCTACGAGATGAAACGGTATATCGAGGAGCATGCGCTGTCGCCGCTTAAAATCGAGGACGTCGCCTCCCACGTGGACTTGAGCGTATCCCGCGCCGTCCATCTGTTCAAATCGGTATTCAACCAGACGATCATGCAGTACGTGCAGCACATTCGCCTGTCGATCGCCCGGGAACGAATCCTGTTCAGCAAAATGTCGCTTGAGCAAATCGCCGAAATGTCCGGCTTCAACAGCTATACGTATTTTTTCCGCGTGTTTCGCGCCAGGTATGGTCTTAGCCCGAAGGAGTACCGCGAGGAAGAAGCGAACTTGATAGACTAAGCGGAGCGGACCTCATGCGCGTTTGTGTACCGAAAAAAACGCTCCCCCGAACGAATCGGAGAAGCGTTTGCCGCAGCTGTTACCTTACACCCACCACATTTGCCCGAGCGGCTCCCGCAGCAGCACCTGCTGCAAATTGCCGACCGCTTTCGTAAAGCCTTCGTCGACCGACATCAAGCCGTCTTCGTGCTCGATGCTGACCACATAGTCGTAACCGACCAGACGAAGCGCGCTCAAAATGTCCGCCCACGTCTTCAGATCGTGTCCGAAGCCGACGGTGCGGAACTGCCATGCCCGGTCGAGCATCAGCGAATACGACTGCATATCCGTTACGCCGTGCTTGTTCACGTTGATCGGATCGATCGTCGTGTCCTTCGCATGGAAGTGATGGATCGCGCCGGCGCGGCCCAAAATTTGCACCGCTTGAACCGGATCGATGCCTTGCCACCACATATGGCTCGGATCGAGGTTCGCGCCGATCGCCTCGCCCGCCGCTTCGCGCAGGCGGAGCAACGTACCCGGGCTGTGCACGGAAAATCCGCCGTGCAGCTCGAGACCGATTTTCACATTGCGGTCGGACGCGTAACGGCCCCACTCGCTCCAATACGGAATAACCTTCTGCTCCCACTGCCACGTCAAAATTTCCTGATAGTCGTTCGGCCATGGCGCTACCGGCCAGTTCGGATATTTCGCATCCTCGTGGTCGCCCGGACAGCCGGAGAACGTGTTCACGACAGGCACTTCGAGCCGCTCGGCCAAATCGACCGTTTTCACGAACGCATCGTGGAATTCTTTGGCGATCGGCTTCTGCGGATGAAGCGGATTGCCGTGGCAGCTCAAGGCGCTGATCGTCAGCCCGCGGGACTCGACCGCCTGCTTGAACGCTTTCAGCTTGGACGAATCGCCGAGCAGCGTATCCGGATCGCAATGCGCGTTGCCCGGGTATCCGCCCGTTCCGATCTCGACCGCCTCCAGCCCTTTGGAGGCGATGTAGTCCAGCGCTTCCTCCAGGGGACGACCGGCGAACAATACGGTAAATACACCCAGTTTCATGGCAAATTCCTCCTCCCGAATTCCGTTTGTATGATGTCTGTATAGCGGTAGTTTTATCCGTCCGCTGCTATTATTGGTTCAAGTAAACCGTTTTACCGGTACGTCCGGATTCGTAGAGCGCCTCGAGAATTTCCGTCACGACGAGCGCCTGCTCCGGCTTGACGAGCGGTGCCGTATCGTTCAGAAGCGCTTCGACCCACAGACGGGCTTCCAAATCGCCGCTGGATTCCTTCTTGCCGTCGTAGAAAGCTACGCCGCCGACATCCGTCTTCACCGTCGTATCGAACATGCGGCCGAACTGCTCGCCGTTAATGCGCAGGCCGTTCTCCATATCCGCACCGCCTTCGGTACCGCAGAGCACTGCTTTCGCTTCGCCGACTTGCAGCGTATTCAGCGCCCAGCTCGATTCCAGGACGATCGTCGCGCCGTTCTCCATCTTAATGAAGCCGAATGCCGAGTCTTCGACCGTAAATTTCTTCGGATCCCACGGACCCCAAGCGTTCGCCGCATTTTCTCTGCTGCCGAGCTTGTGAAATACGGAACCCGTAACACTGACCGGCTTGTAGTTGTCCATCATCCACAGCGTCAAATCGAGCGCATGCGTACCGATATCGATGAGCGGTCCTCCGCCTTGCTTCTCTTCGTCCAGGAAAACGCCCCATGTCGGAACCGCGCGGCGGCGGATTGCAAGCGCCTTGGCATAGTACACTTCGCCCAGTTGTCCGCTCTCGGCAACCTGCTTCATGTGCAAGCTGTCCGGACGATAACGGTTGTTGTAGCCGATCGTCAGCTTCTTGCCTGTCCGTTTCGCCGTTTCGACCATCCGGCGCGCGTCGGCGGCCGTCTTCGCCATCGGCTTCTCGCACATAACGTGCTTGCCGGATTCCAAAGCGGCGATCGAAATTTCCGCATGGGAATCGTTCGGCGTACAAACGTGCACGACGTCAAGCGTAGTATCTTCGAGCAGTTGGCGATAGTCCGAATACACCTTCGCGCCTTCTACGCCGTATTGCTTGGCCGCTTTATGGGCGCGCTCTTCTTCGATGTCGCAGAACGCGACCATTTCCACTTGCGGAAGCTTGGCCAAAGCCGGCATATGCTTGCCGTTGGCGATACCGCCCGTTCCGATAATACCGACTCTCAATTTCCCGTTTGCCATTGACTGGAACCCTCCTACTATTTGCTTTCACGAATGGGCATGACTGTATAACTTTCAGTTCTATGTAATCATAAAGCTTATTCTTTGAACATGAAGTATATGATACTATGATGAACTATTTGGCTACGATTATTGGAGGACATCATTTCCAATTCGATTACATGCCAGCACGCACAAGGGGTTCAGCGACTCCATCTATTTGCGGCACATGGCCCGGTCGTCAAAATATTACGAATATCGATCACATCCGCGCTTGTTCGAGTCCTTTCCCATATCGCGCATTTTCCCGAAGTTTGACGAGATCGGACAACCAATATTGCCCGAACCGGCAAATCTCTTTCCCATCATCTACAAAGCTTCCATAAAAACACATATTATATCATATTTCCTCTGATTTTTCGCTATCAAACTGTTATAATTTGCCTGTTTATATTTCACTTCATAGTTCCATCGGCATATAGTATAATGAAAGCAATTTCAGAGTATGTTGTCGATTGGGGATTTATTATGAATGTATTAATCTTTCTACTTATTTCCACTTTGGAGTGGCTTGCGCTCGTTATTTTGTCTTTCACCATATTCAAATTCCAAATCCGATGGTACCGGGGGCAAATTATTTTTTCCGCGTTCCTTCTATCCCTGCTCTCCTACAGACTGTTTGAAGTACTTAAATTGTCCGAGCTTGCGACATTTCTTCAACCTCCGATCGTTTTCTTGTTTTTTTGGCAAATATTCAGAGTTGCAGTATTTTATGCCGGATTAATGGCGATAAACGGGTATCTGGGTTACTTGCTCATTAATATGATTGTTTATTCAATTTACCGCCTCTTTGGAATTATGTTATTGCCTGGCACACCGCCCATGTATATTGCTCAATTGATTTCAGCATTTGCAGCATTATTTATAGCATGGTTAATCCACAAGTATAGAGTCGGATTTACATTCGTTCCGCATGGCGAACGGGCAAATGTAAAGCTGACAGGGATAAATCTACGGCTTCTTTTATTTACAATAATCGGCTATATAGCCATTTCAGGATTCAATTACTTATACCTCGGCGACTATACTGTGGTACTAGTTTTGCTCACGACTGGAACGCTAGGGATTTTACAATACTGGGTATTCAGGAAGGAGTATTCAGACGATGATTGAAGCATGGTCGGAAAAAATCGCCATTTCCATTAAAAACGCCAATGAAGAGCATACGGCCAGTGTACCTTTGATGAAGTTTGCCCTGATCATTCTATTTAACTTTTTTATACCGACTATTATTTCTCTACTTATTGGAGCCATGACGGGAAACCTTGCTGAAACTGCACTTTCCATTAGTTCTTTCGTAATATTGCGCATGGCTTCCGGCGGTTATCATTTCAAATCATCTATGGTGTGCATGCTTACCATGATTGTTATTGCCGTAATCCCTCCGCTCGTACCCGTCTCGGAAAACTGGACTTTAATCTTGACTGTAGTTGGTCTAATTCTTGTGGCTATGCTAGCGCCCTCCAATATGCGAGGTTACAATAGAATGCCGGAAAAATTTTATCCGCTTTTGAAAACTGCATCCGTCATTTTTGTTGCAAGCAATCTCTATATTGGTTCAGAAGTTATGGCGCTAGTCTTTGCAATCCAGGGAGTCTCACTATTCGGGTTTAAGGAGGTGTGAACATGACACGCACTGCCGCTAAATTGGTGTCGACGTTTTTGACCGGTATCGCTCGTTACTTTGTTCAAACTGCGTCCCCATCCGCTCATCGACCGGAAATTCCCGAAGAGTTAAAAAAATGATTTTTAGAAATGGCTGTCAGAACATTCTGACAGCCTTACCCCCTTTTGGAGTTGACTGTATCGTGAAATACCCAGTTACCCTCGATCCGGATAACTTTGAACATATCGTTATGCTTGATTTGCAAGAAATAGTGAAAATAGAAGTCAATGATCGAAGCGTTACTTTTCATACACGTGAAGAAGTTTACTATCCGTTAGTATGGACTATCTCGACATTAGAGCCTCATTTACAGCATCACGGCTTTCACAGGTTGGACCGAAACAACTTAGTGAACATGAATAAAGTTACTCATTTCGACGAAGAGCGTGCGCTCGTTTTTTTTGATCGTGAAATTACAAAAAAAAGCAAATTTGCTACAATATCGAACAGAGAGAAAATGAAAGTGAAAAAGGAAATGAGTAGGCGGACGGAACAATCGCCGAACGAATTTTAATATAATACATAAGCAGTACCATTTATTGCATAGGAGAGCGATCAAGTTCACAAGAAATTTTGCTGCCAATTTGGTTTACGTGTAGTATGATTAATAAAAAGATTTTTGTTGTTACTTCAGGATAACGGAGAAGTTCCATGAATGTTTTGATTTTCCTTATTATTTCCATGTGGGAATGGTTTGCCCTTATTATGCTTGCTTTTGCCCTTTACAGATTCGAGATTCGTTACTACGTGGGTCAACTTGTATTTTCCTCATTTTTATTGGCTTTGTTTTCCTACATGGTATTCAATGTTTTCGATTTAAAAATATTCGCAACCCTCATTCAGCCAATTGTTGTCTTTTTATTTTTTTGGCTTTTATTCAAAATTCCTATTTTTTATGCAGGACTCGTGGTTGTTAACGGATACTTAGCGTACTGTCTCGTAACGTCTGTAATTTTTTATTTCATTAAGCAATTTGGGTTTGTATCTATTCCTTCTACCCCAACAAGCTTCGCTACTCAAAGCATAGCAGGCCTAATCGTGTTGTTCCTGGCCCGAGCGGTAGTCAAATATCGGTTAGGATTTTCATTTGTTCAGCACGGTCATGAAATCAAGAACATATCGGGAACTAACTTAAAACTTCTTATATTGACCATCATAGGATATATCGCTCTTTCCAGCTTTAACATATTATATTATGGAGCCAATAAAACGTTAATCGTACTCATTTCCATGATCGTAGCCTTCGGCTTGATGCAGTATTGGACGCTCAAGAAAGAGCATGAGGCCGCCTTCTTGAAACGAAACAAGAAATATAGTATGGACTCTTAAGTGCCCCGACTCTACCGACCGGATAGAGTCGGGCTTGCTCGTTTACAGCAATCGACGTCTGTCCCCCATTATCCGAACCAAATTTTCGCCTTGTCACTTATTGATTCCGCGAAATTCTGTTTTTTCGAACATTTTTTTGCAGATATCCCCCGCCGACATCCCTTTCATAACTAACTTATAATCATGGTAAATAAATGAATGCCAAGCTTACCTTACGTATAGTAATAAGAGCAAATGTACAATTCCACTGCACGATATACGGAGAAACAAACATGGATGTTATCATTTTTCTATTTTTTTCAATGCTCGAATGGTTCGCCCTGATTTTGCTGACTTTCGCTCTCTTTAGATTGGAAATTCGGGATCATATCGGCCAGCTGCTGTTTGCCTCCTTTTTGTTATCGTTGTTTTCCTTCATGTTATTTATAGTACTTGAACTAACACTGTTCGCTACTCTCATCCAACCGATCGTCGTGTTCTTGTTTTTCTGGCTGCTCTTCAAGATCCCGGTCTTTTACGCGGGATTAATTGTTGTAAATGGTTATTTGGCTTATTTGTTAGTAACCTCGATCATCTACCTAGGTATAGATTATATAGGGGTCGAAAGCTATCCCGGAACACCTATTACCTATCTCATTCAGTTTATCGCCGGAATTCTTGTGTTTATCTTGACTTGGAGTATTCAAAAACTTCGAATTGGATATTCTTTTGTGCAATATGGAAAAAGCACGATTTTCCAAGGCGTCAATCGAAAGCTTTTGCAATTGACAATTCTAGGTTATGTGGCTTTAGCTAGCAATAACATGCTGTACTTCGGAGCCCACAAACCGCTGATTGTCCTTTTTTCCATGACCATCTCCTTCGCCCTCCTGCAATATTGGACGCTCAAGAAAGAACACGAAGCCGCCTTCTGGCGCAGGAACAAGAAATATAACATTGATGCATAAGTAAACATCTACTACGTTAAACAACCCCCGACCTGTCCGATCTCGGACAAAGTCGGGGGTTTATTCGTTTCACTAGTACAACGTTTCAGAAAGCCGTTCCCTTTACGAAGAGTCGTCACGCGGACGCGACGCTGAAGATCGCCCGGCCGGAACGACTGCAGAGGCGTATCCTCACCCGATCAAGCCCCTACGGGAGAACCCGATTGGGCGGGAACGGCTGGAACCGATCACCGCCCCAGGCGGCAGATGGGGGGTCGCGGAACAGGCGCCCCTGCAGCTAACCTGCAATAGTGCAGGTAGATTCCCGGAAATAGCCGTTTTTAGCGGGTTATGGTGTGATCTGCCTGCACATTTGCAGGTAAACGAGTCAATAAGTCGAGTTGAGGCCAAACAAGATGCATATTTGCAGGTAAATCCCAACCGGACTCGTCGCTGGTCGCCCTGTTCGCCCTGGCGCTCGGTCTGCGATGCCTGACTGCTGACTGCTCACTCCGGCCACTGGCGTGTCTCTAATCACACGGTGTTCCCTTCAAGGAAATCCCGGATGGTAGACTACACGATCGAAGCCGTTGGCGGTCATAGCAATGAATTTACGAAACGTTTCACTGCCAATCGAGATCAGTTGTTCGGCAATCGGATCCAGTTGCCGCCCAACCACGTGTCGATCAGATACCAATCACCGGCCCGCTCGCGGGCCGTGACCGTTTGAGGTCCCAAATACGCGCCGACGGGGACGAGTCTGCCGTTCACGTGAACGTACAGATCGGCATTTTCGGTCAGCGCTATAGTTTCGTAATGAGGCTCGGGGTTCCATGGCGATTTGCCCACGATTTCCGTTATGTAACGATCCACACCGCCAGCGATGCCTTCCGCCATGCTCTCTTGATATTCGTCTGTCGACAACAGCTTGTCTTCGTCGGGGTTCGTCATGAACCCCATTTCGATCAGCACGTTCGGCACCGTAGACCAGTTGAATCCGGACAAATCGCTCCGGGCTGCCGTTCCGCGGGATTTTACGCCGGTCGCCGCCACCATATCCGCCAACACGATTTCTGCGGCCGATTTGCTCAGTCCGTACTGCTCGGCAGTCGCCGAGACGGACTCCGCCGGGTATAATACCGACGCTCCCCGCGTCTTGGACGACGAGTCGCCGTCGGCATGGATCCGCACGAACAAGTCGGCGGCGGCGTTGCCGGCGACCTCCGCCCGCTCCTTGTTGCTAATATCGACGTCGTGCGTCTGCCGGGTCATGACCACTTTATAGCCCCGCGCCTCCAGCTTATCCTTGATGTGCATCGACACTTCCAACGTCAGCACATACTCCGGTTTGCCGGTAGCTACACCGCGTGTACCTGACGATACTTTCGGCTTCTTCTCCGCAGAACCCGGCCCGACCGGCTCCAAGGCGTTATTGCCTTTCTCCTGATGCCCGGGATCGATGCAGATGACGGGGGCGGCATTCGTATTCTCCCCCGCCGCGGCGACAGGAGGCTGCGCCGTCGCAATCGACACCGACAACAATATCGCGAGCAACATGGCAATCGTTTTGGCTCCTCGGACCGCTTTGGTCCGCGATGTCCATTCGTTCATGGTCTTAACCGTTTTCCGTGTATTGTTCCGTGTATCGTTCCGTGTATCGTTCCGTGTATCGTTCATCGTCCATACCGATCCTTTACGGGGTTAAGGTTAATAGGTGGCGGAAATGTGCCCCATCTTCATCGATACGCGATCCACCATCTCGACGAGGACGGATGCCAGCTCCCGTTCGCGTTCGGCCAAGTTCATCTTGGACAAAGCGCCGGATATGCTGATGCCGGCCACGACCTTCCCGGTCCGTCCGACGACGGGCGCGGCCAAGCAAGCGCGGCCCAGAGCAAGCTCCTCCTCTTCCACCGCATAGCCTTTTTTGCGGATTTGCCCAAACTGCTCGTACAAGACGGCCTTGTCCGTCACCGTCCGCTCCGTATAAGCTTTCAACGGCTCGTTCGACAGCAGCTGCTCCGCTTCGTCCGCATTGCCGTATGCAAGCAGAACTTTGCCGATAGCCGTGCAATGCAGCGGATTGCGACGACCGATGAACGTGTACATTCTGGGGGACGTGTAGCTGTCTACATGAGCCAAGTAAAATAGGGTGCCCCTGTCCAGGATGGCCAAGTTGGCGTCGAAGCCTGTCTTCTTCTCCGCCTCGTACAGCTCGGGCAGCGCCTGCTTCCGTATCTCGTAATGGTTCAGGGCGATGCCGCCGAGCGTAATAATCTCGTTGCCGAGCCGATAATAGCCGGTCGAGTCGTCCTTGATCACGTATCCGAGCGAGACCATCGTCGTAAGCAGACGGGATACGTTGCTTTGCGTCAGATTGAGCATTTTGGCAAAGTCGATAACTCTCAGCTCGGGGTACTCGTTCGTAAAGCATGACAGTATTCCTAGTGCCCGCGTTACGCTTTGCGTCAGCATCGCGGTGGATTGTTCCGATTTCAAGAGGATCCTCCTCAATTAAAAGCCAATTTCATAATACACATTTCCATTCTATCGGATTCGATGATTGATTTCCATATTCGGATGTAGAGCGTGTCCAAAAATGTTAAGGAGAAGCATCAGCAGTAGGAGCAGAGGTTCATTTCCGAGCGTAATTCAAAATCATATATTCGCGCAAGTACACTTTGCCGCTATTCCATTATTATCTTGATTCGTCCATCCGCTTGTTCCGAACGGCATAGCGACGATGATTACTCATTACCGATCATATATGTTTATAAATGTTCGTTACATGCGCTAATTTACACATTTTATTAATGAAAAGCAAAATATTTATTGTTAAACAAACAAAAATGTGCATAATTAATAGTAAATCACGTTGTATGCGATTACATGAACAACCTGGTACATACTCAATACGCCGCCACATCTCTTTCCTGCAAGTTGGGAGCGGGATCTTAGATAATAAGAAATGGCAGGTCTTGAAGAAAGCGAGGTGGGCTGGGACATAGGCACGGAATAGTATCTCATACTGCTTCCCCCGGGGTGCCGGAGAATAGCCAGAGTATGCAAATACTAGGTGGAGGTGTCAAGTCCAGTGAAAAGCTTGATTTCACGCAAGGGCAGTCGGTTGTTCGTCCAGATGGGCGCCGTTCTTCTGATCGCCCTGCTGCTGCTCCCGATCCTGCCGTCGAATCATCAGGCGTCGGCAGCCGGCAATCTTCCGGTAACGCTCAAGTTCAATTTGTCGGATAGTTCGGACCCGTCGATGCTTAAGAAAAATTTGCAAAGACACACCGTCTTGCAATCGTTCGCCTTCGACAATACCAATCAGCATACGTATACGGTCCAGTTGATTGGCGGAGGTCTACAGCTTCCGGGCGAAACTTCCGCGCCCAATGCGGCGACCCGCAGCTCCAATGGGGATCTGTGCGTGACGAAGCTGGATTGGTCCGGCAATATTATCAGCTACATGTACGTATTGGGAGCCGGACACGGAGTATCCATCGGCGTCGAGCCGGGCATCGGGCAGAGCGGGCAGCCGGTAGCTTATCTGTGGATGGAGACCGACGGCGTGGATACGGGAAGCGGGGCAAGAGGCACGAAGATCGCCAGATTCCCGTTTACGGACGGTGCGGTCGTAACCCCCAATACGCCTTGGCTGCAGAAGCACACGCTCGTACCAGGGGCTACCAATACGACGGTCAGCATCGACATGGCGCATGGTTACATTGTTCAGCGTTACAAAGCCACGGACGAGTCGTATAAGCTCAGCGTGTTCGACCTGGCCCAAGTGAAATTGGGCAACTATACGGCGCGATCCACGATCACGCTTCCTGGGGTAAGCGCCAACACCTCATTCCAGGGCTATACCACCTATGGCAGCTACGCCTATTTGCTGGAAGGCACCTATTATGGCAAGGCCGGAGCGAATTCGGTGCCACCTGACGGAAATACGCACATTACCACCATTGACTTGAATACGGGCGCGATCGTAGAGGGACCGAAGCTTACAAAAGCCGGATACTCCTTGCTTTACCGGGAACCGGAAGGCATGGCGATCCAGATCCCGAATCCCGGCAATCCCGGCTCTGCTCGTTTGTCGTTCGGTTTTGCCAGCTATGTCTCATCGACGGACACTACCAAGCAAGCCAGTATTTATTACAAAGACGTCCTTTATTAAGCGGCGGCAATAACCGTCTAGCAAGTAAAACGCTTACTCAAGTTCGACAACTTCATCACTCTGGGTTGCGGAGACCATGAGATCACCTCGGAGACAAAGAAGTCGTATGCGCGCATACGAACCATTCTGTTGTCTTTTTGTGCTTCCATGGTCTCTTTTCTTTGTATAAGGAAAAGTACACAAGCAAGCTGAACATTGGCAGACTCTTCCCGCTGTCTAAATCGGAAATGATCGAGAGGGGTACTTAACACTATGAAATTCAAAAAAGTTGCGGCTCTGCTGTCGGTGTCGGCGTTAACGTCAAGCTTGTTAATCGGCTGCTCGTCTTCCCAGAGCTCCGAGCCTGGCTCAACCCCGGCGGCAGCCAAGCCGCTCGTAGAGGACACGTCGCCGATCACGATTCAATACTGGCATTCCCATGCCGAGAAGCAAATGCCGATCGTCAATACGATGATCGAGGAATTCAAGAAGAAATACCCGTACATTACGGTAGAACAGGTGTATCAAGGCGCCTATGCCGATCTGCACAAGAAGCTCCAGGCGGCCGTAGCCGCGAATGACGTACCCGCGGTGACCAACGTGGAGGTGGCCTCCCTGCCCAACTTCGCGGACAGCGGTACATTCGCCAACCTGACCCCTTTCATCGAGCGGGATAAGATCGACCTGAACGATTTTTCCAAAGGGATGCTTCAGGCTTATGCCTATAACAACAAACAGTATGGCTTCCCTCTAATCGTCAGCTCCAGCGTGTTTATCTACAACAAGACAATGCTGGACCAAATCGGGGTCAAGCCTCCGCAAGCATGGGCGGAAATCGAGGAGTTCAACAAGAAGGTGACGGTGAAGGAAGGCGGTAAAACGACGCGTTATGCCTTCTCGGTTCCCGGCTGGGATACGTGGTACTTCGATCCGTGGATTACGAACGGCGGCGGTATGATTCTGACTGCGGATAAGAAAAAGGTAGGCTTCGACCAGCCGGAGAGCTGGAGATGGATCGAGAACTTCCGCAAGTGGACGCTGGAGGGCTCGGTACATATGGGCTACGGGCCCGGAGCCTCCGACAACATGCGGCAGATGTTCCTGGATCAGAAGGTCGCAATGGTCGAGCATTCGTCCGCGACGTTAAAGGCCACATACCTCGACAACGCCAAGTTCGAAGTCGGCATGTCGTTCATTCCCGGGGACAAGGAGCGGAAGGCGCATATCGGCGGAGCCGGCATTGTCATTATGGATAAGGCGCCGGATAAGCAAAAGGAAGCCGCATGGAAGTTCGTACAATTTTTGACCAACAAGGAAAACAACATCCGGTGGGCGGATGGCACGGGCTACTTGCCGACGCATAAATCGGTCATCAACACGGACGAGGGCAAGAAGTATTTCGAGAAATGGCCGCAATACAAAGTGATTTTCGACAACTTCGATTATGTAGTAGGAAGGCCTCAGCATCCCGCTTATTCGGAGTTCAGCAAAAAGTATTTGGAAGTGGTCGGCAAGATGCTTCTGGAGAATGCGGACCCGCTTCCGCTTCTGAAAAACTCCGTTAAAGAAATGAACGATATTATAAAAGACTATCAGTAAGAGGACAGCGGCGATTCGGTCAAGCAGCCGTCAGATCAAGCCTTCTTGACCGTTCTGCCGCAGACGAGAGGTGTTGCCATGAAGGCGATAAAGGAACAGCGGGGAAATCCGCGGCCGCTGTCCGCGGGTACCCGAACCACGCGAACGAACTTCCGTTGGATCGAGGGGTTCAAGGATTTTAGCTTTGCCTTGCCCGCCTTGCTTGCTCTATTTATTTTTGTATACTACCCGCTACTCAATTCTTTCTATTTGAGCTTCACGAACTGGAATATGACGAGGCCGATCAAGAAGCTCGTCGGATTAGACAACTATGCGTATTTGCTTACTAGCGATACATTCTACAAGGTTTTGAAAATTACGTTTACTTATACGGTGCTGGACGTGACACTGACGCTCTCGCTCGGTCTGCTGCTCGCGTTATTGTTCAATCGCACCTCCAAGCTGTTCAATTTCATGCGTTCCCTTCTATTCATGCCGCACTATATTTCGATGGTTATCGTCGCAATGATCTTCCTATGGATATTTAACGGTCAGTACGGCGTATTGAATAAGCTGCTGGAGAAGCTGGGGATCGAGCCGGTCCTCTGGCTGATGAATCCGAAAACGGCGCTATGGGCGCTGATTGTCGTATCGGTGTGGAAGGGCGTCGGATTTACGATGATTATTTTCATCGCGGGCCTCAGAAGCGTGCCTCTGGATTACTATGAAGCATCGAGCATCGATGGGGCCACCAAGTGGCACCAATTCTGGAGCATTACTTTGCCGCTCCTGTCCCCGACGACGCTGTTTCTGTTCATCACCAACTTCATCTCCTCCATGCAAGTGTTCCAATCCGTGGACATTATGACGAACGGCGGACCGCTCGATGCCACGAAGGCCATGGTGTACTGGATCTACGAGATGGCGTTCGGCGAATTCAGGACGGGCAGAGCTTCGGCGCTTGTCATTATTTTCTTCCTGATCATTGTTCTGCTGACGATCCTGCAAATGTATGTGTCCCGCAAAAAAGTCCATTACGAAGGGTAGGTTGTCCCGTCATGAAAAGTACGATGATGCTCGTATCTACCCGTACCCTCATAGCCTCTATCGTTACCCTTTTCATGTTTTTCCCGATCTATTGGATGCTGATCACCGCCTTGAAGTCCCCGGAGGAACTGAGATTGGCCGTACCGACGTTCTGGCCGGAGACGTTCATGTGGTCCAACTTCCTGAACGTGTTCGAAACGATTCCTTTCGCCCGCTATGCCCTGAACACGATCATTCAGACCGTCGGCATCGTAGTGCTGCAGATCAATGTGGCGTTAATGGCCGCTTATGCTTTTGCCAAGGGGAATTTCATGGGACGAGATCCGTTGTTCCTGCTCGTGCTGGCCGCCCTGATCGTGCCGGACCAGGTAATATTCGTTCCGGTGTACGTCCTGCTGTCCAAGCTGGGATGGCTCAATACGTACTATGCGCTTATTGTTCCGCATGCTGCCTCGGCCTATGGAATTTTCCTGCTGCGTCAGATGTTCCGCTCCATCAACAACGACGTTATCGAGGCTGCGAAGATGGATGGGGCGAACCGAATGAAAATTTTGTACAGGATTTTGACGCCCATGGCGATGCCGACGGTTGTCACCTTGCTGGTGATCAGCTTCATCGGCAGTTGGAATTCGTACTTCTGGCCGCTCGTCATGACCAATTCGGACAAGATGCGCGTGCTCACGGTCGGACTGGCCAAGATGCGCGATTCCATCGGGGGCAACGAGGCGTTATCGATCCATCTGCTGATGGCCGCCAGCGTTACGGTCATCGTGCCGATCGTAGTGGTGTTCGTCTTCGCCCAGAAGCATATTATTGCCGCAATGTCGAATTCCACCTTCAAGTAGCTTCGACCCGCTATCGCAATCGCCGCAAACAACGTGGGAATTGTGTCAAGTCGGGATGCGAGTTGGACCGACATTAACGCCTGCGCGGCTTCACAACGCATACAAGACCTTCGCACACACGAAGGTCTTGCTCTCCCTAACAATATCGCTACATTCGCGGCCCCCGGCATACGTTGCGCCCCCCGCAATGACACGAATCATCCGGCTGATTTCGAACGAATCGACTCGCACCACGACACGAACGTTTCCGGCATGAAATGCCGGTAATGGCCGTGCGGACACGGCTCCCCATCCCCGTCCACCCGGATATCGTCCACGGCTATGCCGTGAGAACGAAGCAGCGAGGCGTACTTGACCGCATGCTCCTCCATCGGGAGCACCTGATCCGTCGACGACCAGACTAGCAGCGTCGGCGGCCAGTTGTACCCGATTCTGTTGTCCGAACCGGCCTTCTCCGGTACCGGTTCGCGGCACGGATCGGCATACCCGGCCTTCGACTCGAACTCGGCCGGATCGTCGGAGCCGATGCCGTATGCCCGCTTTACGCCATCCGGATGAGTGTGCATATAGGCATGCCGCAGATTGCAAAGCGGGTACTGGCCGATCACGCCGAGCACCCGACCGGTTCCCAACGCTCGCACCGCGCCTACCGTCGTCATAAAACCGTTGGATGCTCCGAGCATGAAGCCTTGCGGCTCCAGCCGGTACGTCGCGGTCATATGGTCGCAGAACGAAACGCAAGCGAGCCGGCTATGATTGTTGCCATACAGCAGATCTCCGTAATTTTGCGCGCCGCAAACGACGTATCCGGCATGCAAAAAAGCTTCGATCGTCGGGTTGGAATACCGCCGGTAACCGGGCGCCTCCCGGCGCAAATAGGCTCCACCGTTTTGCGCATCGACGCCGTACTGCGTCTTCCCGGTCCAGCTTGCCGTGCGCTCCGTTCCGTCCATTATCCATCCGTTGCCGTGATTGCACACGATCCAAGGATGAGGCTTTCCGTTAGGGTCGTACTCGTACGGCAGACGCACGAAGCACAAATCGTTGCCCTCTCCGCCGAACCGATAGACGAGCACATCCCCCGCTTTCCCGAGCGGCGGTGCGGCCTTCCCGCCGAACGAAGCCGCCCGTTCATCCGACGTCGACATACGCATTCTCCTCAAGCCGACCTCGCAGCTCGGTCCAATCGTATTCCAGCCTGACGATATCCGGCTTATCCCCGGTCGCATGAGGCGCATACGTAATCACATTAAACATCGTCCGTCCGTTCTCGCTGATAAAATATGGCTCCGGGTAATACGAATCGCCCGCCTCATTGTCATTCGTGTCCAATAGCACGTTCGACCCCAGCTTCAGACCATCGGGATCGAACCGGTACAGCTCGAGCGTACCGCGCGATTGTCCGGCGGGAATATTGCGGCACAGCAAATACATATCGCCGTCGCGCTCGAACAGCTTCGGTCTGCCGACATAATCGATCGAAGCGTGCCGGTCGGACAATACGGCCGAGGCTATTTTATTGAAATGCGCATCCGTAAGAAATGCCATCGTCCTGCGGTCGTACCCTCGCGCTATGAGGACGAATCCTTCTTTGTAGGCAAGCAGCGTGCTTTCGTTAAAATCGAACTCGAATTCGGCGTTCAAGTTTTTCAAATAGGTCCACGATTTCCCCGAATCCGCGGTTCGAATCGCGTGTACCGCCCTGACGCCTCCGGTCAGCTCGGCAAATGACATGACAAGCATGCTCATCGATCCGTCGGGAGTGGTCGCATCGTCGAACGAATAGCCGTACCGATAGCCGCCGACCTCCGGAAAATCGCCTTCGTCCGCAAACGTCTCTCCTTCATCGACGGACCGATACAGACGCAGCCCCGCCCGTTCCTTGGAGCCGCCATGCTGAACGTCTACATACATATGGATCGAGCCGTCCGGCATGCGCATCAGCTCCGGATTTTGGTTCACCTTGTCGAGTCCCGCGTCCACGACGCGCACCGCCGATACGTCCTTCGATACGGCGTCCAGCGTGACGACCTCGAGCGGCGCCCCAGCTTCCCGAAAATGCTTCTCCCCGTTTTTGTATGCGATCAGGATGCGGGTTCCCGTCCGCTTAAGTTCGAGCATCGAAGGAAACGCGTAGTACCGCTGCTCCTCGTACGCCCCTTCGCTGCCGACCAATATTTGCTTATGTTTCCTATTTAACCGCTGCATGCTCGTCGCCCCCTTCTATCATTTCGAACCGCCTCGTTATCGGCAAGCCCCTTAATGTTACGTAACGCTCGGCTCGCATTCCCGGACGTGCTTCATGATCTTCTCGTATATATCGCGGATGGCCGGACCGTCCGACGCCTTTGCGGTCGGCAGCGGCAAGCGCGGCTTGCCGCAATCGATGCCCCGAAGCTTGACGAGCTCTTTGACGGCGGCGAATAAGCCGATCGCTCGAATGTCCGTAATGATCTCGTTGATGACGAATTGCAGCCGCTGCGCTTCGGCGATATTTCCAGCGAGGAACTCGTTCTCCAGGCGGACGAACAGCTCCGGCATCGCGCCGTACGTTCCCCCGATACCCGCGCTGGCCCCCATGACTCTCCCTGCCAAATATTGCTGATCCGGGCCGTTGAACAGCAGGAAGCGCTCGCCGCCGATCGCTTTGAATTGCTGCAGCTCGTATACGTTGAACGTAGTCATCTTCATGCCGAGCAGCTTCTGGTTCGCAAGCATGGCCTTGAGCATGGCGGGAGACATATGAAAGCCGGTCGCTGCGGGAATGTAGTAGATGATAAAAGGCAGCGAGCAGCTGTCCATCATCGCGTCCCAATACGCTTGGACCGCTTCCTCGGTATAGGCATAGTAAAACGGCGGAATCGAGGATACGGCGTCGGCTCCCGCCTTTTCCGCATGCCGGGCCAATTGCACGCTCTCCTTCGTCGTGTTCGCCCCGATATGCGCCGTTACGGTCACGCGTCCGGCATTCGCCTCCAGCACCGCCTCCAGCATGATCTGCCGCTCCTCGACGCTTTGCAGAATGCCTTCTCCGGTTCCTCCTCCGACATACAGGCCGCTCACACCCTTGTCGATCAGAAAGCGGGTCAGCCGTTTGGCCGCTTCGGGAGCGATGTCCCCTTGCTCGTCGTAGCAGGAATTCATCGCGACGTGTACGCCCGAGAATTTGTTCGAATACAGCTGTACCATGGAAAACCTCCAAGCTCATTTTGGATGAGTGATTGCATATTCACGAATGAAGGAAGAAAAAACATATTTATATATCGAATTATAGTATTTACTTTCATAATACACAATATAATTTTATATTTCATTTACTGTTTGCCCATCATACCCCACATATAGCGCCTTCCAGCCATCCTCTAATATGAGGTTCGAATATTGGTCGGATCCCCCTCACAAAGCATACCGCGCGAAGCGAGCTTCGCATCGCGAAAAAACTGCAGTAGCATAATTCGCGAGCAGAAGCGCATGTTCCGCATAATCGGTGAAGGCGAACGGCCTCTGCAGGGGCTTGCAGGACCGCGAGACCGCGAATCCATCAAATAACGGAACTGGCGTATGTTATTTACCCCGAGTACCGATGTCGGTCGCAAATAACGGAAAATTCGCGAACAGAAGCACATGTTCCGCATAATCGGTGAAGGCGAACGACCTCTGCAGGGGTTTGCAGGACCGCGAGACCGCGAATCCATCAAATAACGGAACTGGCGTATGTTATTTACCCCGAGTACCGATGTCGGTCGCAAATAACGGAAACCCGCTCCGCTATTCCACCGTTCACGATCATTTTCATCCCGAAAGATCGAGATAACGGAAGTCTGTTCCGCTATCCTCAAGAGCGTGACGGAATTCGGGACAATAGCGGAATACAGTTCCTCTATTTACCGCAACATGTTGCACCTGCTCCTCCATCTATTTGCCCAAGAATTGGACCAAATACCGCAATGAGGTGTTACTGCTTAGGTAGAGACAGCCGGCCGACACTCAAGATAACGGACAACCAAGGACCTTATCGGGCGAAAAAGGGGCGACTTCGTAAGCGAACGGACACCGGAGACCTTATTTCGTGAAACGAGGCGCTTTCCGGCCCGTTTCCGAGCCGATAAAGGCTCTCCTGACCGTTACCGGATCGATAGGGGCATTCACTCCAATAGCGTCACTCCTGTTCGTTAGCCCGGGCGACAGTTGACTGCTGCATTCCCCATCCGGCGGACCACTTGCTAGGGGCCATGCTTGGGTAAGGGCTCCTTCACCCGAGTAGTAGCAATGGGGTTCACTAATAAGCAAATTTGGTTCACGGTTTCACCGGTAGACTGGTGCGTCAGTCCAAAACCGGCATCCGTCCCCATACCGGCTTCCGGATACGGGCAGCTGTCGCGACGATCATGGATTTCAGCCTTCGATACCGGTCCCGATAAACCTGTCATGAATGTCCCCGATCGAAATATGCTCTTAGTAAGAAAACCATTCATCGACGTCTTGCGAAGAAGAGCGGCCGCGATTCGGCGGAAGCTTTCTTGGTTCGGAATGTCGCAGTCCGCTTGATCGAAGCATCACTTTTCAGCTATATCCCTAATCGAACTTAACATTCCGAATCGTTAAAGCGCTTTCAGATTAAGCGACAACTATTCCGCAAAGGAGAGGAACAGCATGCACGTACTCGACTGGGTTGTCATGGGACTCTATTTCCTTCTAATGATCGGCATCGGCGTCTGGTCGTATCGGCAGGTGAAGGGCACGGGCGATTTTTTCACGGCGGGAGGCCGCATGCCGTGGTGGCTGTCGGGCATCTCGCACCATATGTCCGGATACAGCGCGGCCGTGTTCGTCGCTTATGCGGGCGTCGCCTACAAGTACGGCTTCACACTGTACATCTGGTGGGCCGTTCCGGTGGCGATCGCCGTCTTCGTCGGCGCCAGGTGGATCGCCCCCCGCTGGTCCCGACTGCGGCAGCGGCTGAACATCGAATCGCCGACGGAATATTTGGCGAAACGGTACAACGTCCCGACCCAGCAAATCATGGCATGGAGCGGTGTGCTGCTGAAGCTATTCGACGTCGGCGCGAAGTGGGCGGCGATCGCAGTCATTCTGAACGTATTCGCCGACGTTCCGCTGACGACCGGCATTATCGTATCCGGTGCCTTGTCGCTCTTGTATATTACGATCGGCGGACTATGGGCGGATGCCTTGACCGACTTCGCCCACTCGCGGCGCCCAACGGCAAAGAAGCGCGCAAGGCCGCTTACTTGTCCTCCGCCCTCTACTTGATATGGCCGCTGATCCTGTTTTTCCCGATGTGGGCCGCTCCGATCTTCTATCCGTCGCTCGCCGACCCGAACCAGTCCTACTCGATGATGGCGATGGATTTGCTGCCGCCCGGCCTGATCGGGCTCGTGCTCGCATCGATGTTCGCGCATACGATGGCCATGACGACGTCGGATGCGAACGCGATCACGTCGGTCGTCACCCGCGACATTTTGCCCAGACTGTTTGCCCGCTTCCGCAACCTGAACGGCAAAGCGTCGCTGCTCGCCGCACGCGTCACCCTCGTCGTCTTCACCTCGCTGACGCTTCTCGTCGCGGTCAACCAGAGCGACTTCGGCGGCATTCTCGGCCTGCTCATCACATGGTTCGGAGCGCTCATCGGGCCGATCTCGATTCCGATGCTGCTCGGCCTCCTTCCCGCATTCAAGCGCAGCGGATCGGCGGCCGCGATCGTCTCTTGGGCGGGCGGACTGCTGACGTTCGGCTATGTGAAATATATAATGGAGGCGGCCTCTACCGCCACCCTCGTCGCTTCGCCCGTAATCGTATCGGCCGTGCTCTTCATCGGCCTCGGCATGGCTACGCACAAGCACAGCGTGCCGGCCGAAGTCGACGAGCTGGTCGACTCGCTGAACGAAGATATGAAATGAGGCGGCAGGCTGCTTGCCGGTTCCATGAAAACGCCGTTTGATCCAGCGCACCCGCACGGCGGCGAGGCGAACGGCGCGGCAAATGCCGAAGAAGCGATTCGTTGCGCGTGAAAAAAGCGAAGTATCGGGCGTTGCCGTTTTGGATCGGATGCACGAAGAGCTTTTACATGCGGATAAAGAGAAAACATCCGGCCCGCGCCCTGAGGCGAAACCGGATGTTTTCCTTATATGAGGCGCTCCGCCGCGCTTCCTGCTGCGCTGCGCCTTACTTTTGGCCTACCCACTCCTTCATCCACCATTCCCGGTCCGGCGCGTAATCGTGTCCGTAAGGGTCGTTCGGATCCGGGCCGACCAAAATAAATTTGCTCCACCAGAAAATGCCCGCCCCGTTCACGCCGTTTTTGACGATTCTCGGGTCCGATCCCCGGTCGATCGCCAGCTGCTCCCGGGCCATCTTCAGCCCTTTCGCCGCGTTGACAATGTTTTCGACCGCGGGATCGTGATACACCGTGCCGTCTTCCGCCACTTTTTTCTCGTAAGCGGGCATAGTCGGATTCAGCATCGTGGTCGGCCGGCTGCTGTTCGCGATGGCGTGCGCGTACCGAATTATCGTCGATTTCCACAGCTGCTGGTACGTTTCCGCGGAAACGACCGGGGAGCCCCAGCCCATCTGATCGTACATCATCGGGTTCAGCATGTTGAATATGCCGGCCATTTCCGTTACGTAGGCGTCGGACCAAACGGCCGGATCGGCCGGAGAGGCGATCGAATAAATGGCCGTCTCGTTCAGCGCGCCCCGCACATGCTGCGCCGTCGCCATAAGCACCGGATCATTCGGCAGGAATCCTTCGATGTCGAGCTGAATGCCGTCCGCCTTATACCATTTCCCTTCGTATAGTACGCCTTGATTGACGATTTTGTCGGCGAATGCCCGCAGGTTGTCGTTGAAGACGGCGTTCCCGAAGTTCGGATTGCTTACCCGCTGGCCGTTTTGCCAAAAATACCGCTGGCCGTAATTGACGGTGGCGATAATTTTTTGGCCGGGGTCCGTTTCCCGCGAAAGTTTCATCCAGCGGCCGAGCTGCGCGTAGCCTTCCTCCGGCAGCGTGCCGTTGTAGGCGTCATTGCTGTTCGCGAGAATGCCGATATCCGCCAGCTGGTATTTGATTTTATATTTTTGCAGCTCCAGCACGCGCTGTTTCATCTGCGCATCCGTCAAAGGCTCGACCCCGCTAAACCAATAAGAGTTCAAATAGGCCGTATTGTTCGCTTGCCGCGCCACGCCCGGTTTGTCGCCTCCGCTGCCGGTGCCGCCAACGACGCTCGCTTTGTACGTAATTTCTTCCGTCTGCTTCCAGATCAGCTCCTCCGTCCGTTTCACCGTCCATTCCACGCTGCCGCCTTGACCCGTATCCGTCATCGTCTGAGCGTCCGTCTGTTCCTGCCCGTACGCGGTCAACGTAAACAAGGACGACAACAGGGCGACCAGCATGAACAACATTGCCGATTTGCGCTTGATCATCGCTTATCCTCTCCTTGATGCCAGTATCTTGATGCCAAAGCATGATAAGATGGACCTCCTTTCTCCTCCATTTTATAGCGCTTTCAAGGAAATTTTTAGCACTCCGATCAACGAAAAATTGCACTTTTCACCGATGGAGACAAAAAGGGCTCGGGCTCTTCCGCTTGAACGGCGCTATCCCTCCGTAAACTTCGGGATCACGATCTTGATCGAGGTGCCGATGCCTCGCCCGCTCCGGATCGAGACGCCGAACGGCTCCCCGAACTGCAAACGGATGCGCTCGTGCACGTTGCGGATGCCGTAGCCGGCTTTGACGCCGGAAGAGGCGAAAATACTCTCGATTTTGCCCGGCGGCATGCCGACGCCGTCATCGATGATTTGGAACACGATCGACTCGTCCTGCGCATAGCCCCATACTTTCAGCCAAATCGGTTCGCCGCCGTACCACGAATGCTCCAGCACGTTCTCGATGAACGGCTGCAAAATAAGCTTGATCGTATCGTACCGGAACAACCCCTCGTCGATCCGGAAACTGAAGCGAAGCCGGTCTCTATGCTTGATACGCTGAATGTCGACATACGCCCGCGCCTGCTGCCACTCATCCTCGATCGGGATGATCGCGCGCCCGTCGCTCAGCGTAAGCCGGTAAAACTTCGCAAGCGCCATCACCATGTCGTGCAGCTTGCCGATTTCCCCGAACTTCGCCAGACGGCTGATCGAGGACAGCGTGTTGTACAAAAAATGCGGGTTGATTTGCGCCTGCAGCGCCGCCAGCTCGGCTTCCCGTTTGCGCAAATTGGCGACGTACACGTCGCGGATCAGCATGTCGGTATGCTCCCCCACCTCGTTCAACGCGCGAAAAATGCGGGCGAATTCGTCGCCGCCGGAATCGACTGTCCGCCGCCGGAAGTCGCCCTCGCGGAAAGCTTCGAGCACGGCCACGACTTTCGCGACCCGGCTTGCGAAAAACCGCGAGACGACAATGCCGAGCATCGCCAAAAACAGAAAGCTGACGATGCAGACGAACAGCGTCAAATTGCGCACCTTGGCCGCCCCGCTCTCGACGAGCCGGTTCGGGACGTAGGCCGCGATCGTCCAGCCAAGCTCGGTAACCGTCTCCTCGACGGTAAAAAAGCGCCCCGTCTTACCGCTTTGCGGCGGCGGATCGCCGGAGGCGTACATCAGCTCGCGCTTTTCGCTCAGGACGGCGATGTAGCTCGCGTCGCCGATTTTTTGCGCGTCGATCGTCTTGAACAGCTCGCCGATTTTTACCGTAATGCGGATCAAGCCGAGCGGGGTCAGCCGGTATTCGTCGTTCAGCCGGCGCACGAGCGAAATGTTGCGGAATGCCGTATCCGTTTCGATCTGCATGAAGCGCGCGTTCGCGTCGGGCTTCCCCTCCGCGCCCGGAAGCCCGGCGTACCAGGAGCGGTCCGCGATCCTCCCGATATGGTACAGCTCGAACTTGCCGACCTTCGTTTGCAGCGGGTCGGAGTCCTGGTTTTGGGCATAGTAAATTTCCGGCAGCGTGCCGCTCGCGACGTAGACGGACAGCCAGATCGGGACGCCGGTCGCGTTCACCGTGCCGAGCAGCTTCGGCTTCAAATAGTTCGTCGTCGCCTCGTAGCTCGACCAGCCTTCCTCGTAGCCGCGCAAATATTGCTGCATCTTCTGGTCGTAATAGAGCAGGCCGGAGACGCGCTTCAAATCTTCCAGCGTGTAGGCGACGTTGTCTTTCATTTGCCGCAGCGTCCCCTGGATGCCCGCGGAAAACTGCTCCTTGACGGACCGCCGCGTCGACGTATACGCGTACGTGCCGATCAGCACGACCGGAATGAGCACGAACGCCAAATAAGACAAGACGAGCTTTTGTCCGAACGAGATCGTCCCGGACCGCATGTCAGCACCGCCTCCGGTATTCGCCCGGTGTCATGCCGAACGTTTCCTTGAAATGACGGCTGAAATACGGAAGGCTGCGGTAGCCGACCAGGCCGGCGACCTCGTACACTTTCAGCTTCGGGTCCTGCAGCAGCAGCCTCGCCTTTTCCAGACGTCTGGCGATGACATAATCGCTGAAATTGATCCCGGTTTCTTCCTTGAACAGGTGGCCCAAATAGTTCGGAGCGAACGAAAACCGGTTCGCGGCGTCGCGCACCGTAACGGCGCCGTCGAGACGGTCCTCGACGTACCGCTTGATTTCCTCGACGAGCCGACCGTTTTTTTTGACCCGTTTGCGGTACAGCTTCTCGGAAATTTCGAACACTTTGCGCCGCAGCCAGCTTCTCACGTCTTCGGCCGTTTCGAAACGGAACAGCAGCTCCATGCTCTGCAGCTCCGTGTCCGTCAGCTCGTAAAAATTTTCGTTGAACTCGCGTAAATAATCGTCCAGCTTGGCGATCGCGTGCAGGACGAAATGATACACCGCGTGCTTCGTGCCTACGCCGCTTGCCAGCGCGAACAAATCGCCGGTGGCGTCGTCGAGCCGGACGAGCTCGTAGCGCGATATCGCCGCGAACATGTCGTCCAAAACGGCGCCCAACTCCGCGACGTCCCGCGCGACGCCCGGGTCGCGGTCGCCCGGCCCGATCAAGCGGCCTTTGCCGTAAAACATTTTGCATGCCAGCGCCTCCGCCGCCTGCGCGTACGAACGGTGCAATTCCGCAAGTCCGGCGGCCGGCTCCCCGAGGCTCGCCGTCACGGATACGCCCGTCCGCGCCTGCATGTCCGCGACAATGCGTTCGGGCAAGGAGAGCTGCTCCGGCCCGGTCAGAAGCAGCGCGATGCGACGCCCTTCGGCCTTGCGGCAGTATTCGGTTCCGAACGAGCGGACGATGCCGAGCAGCGCGTCGAACCATCGCTCCATCGTGGCGGCGCGTTCCTCCTCCCGACAGGCGTGCAGCCTGATGTCGAGATCGTCGATTTCGAACAAGGCGACCGCCGCGGGAAACGGAATCCGGTCGAGGCCGTATTGCAGCAGGAGCGATAAGGCCGGCTCTCCGTCCGTCCTTCCTTCGAGCAGGCGGCCGAGCAGCTCGTTTTGCATATACGGCACGGACTGCCGAAACGTCCGCTCCAAGCTTTCGCCGAGCCGTTCCCGGTCGAGCGACTCCACAGCCGTTCGCAGCGCCTGCGCCATGTCTTCGTCGTCGACCGGCTTGAGCACATAGCTGCAGGCGTTCATCTTGATCGCTTGCTTCGCATACTGAAAATCGGCATAGCCGCTCACGAATACGACCTTCAGCCCGGGACGCAGCGCGGCCGCTTGCCTCGCAAGCTCCAGGCCGGACATATTCGGCATTTGGATATCGGTCACGAGTACGTCGATCGTCTCCCGGCTCATCACGTCCAGGGCCGCAAAGCCGCTGTTCACCGCGGCCGCGACTTCCATCCCCAGCTCTTCCCACGGCGTAAAGCGGCGAAGCCCGTCCAGGTCGAGCTGCTCGTCGTCGGCGAGCAACACTTTGTACATGCGCGGTCGTTCCTTTCCGAAGCGTGATCGGCGGCGGAGAACCGCTCCCCGCCCCGTATCATCTATACGTACGGCCCGGCCCCGTTATCCTGCTACTTGACGCCCATTTTGGCGCGATTTTCGCGCCGTTTGGCGGTCTTATCCTGCAGAAGCCTGCCGCACCCGGCCACCTTTGCCTCTTTGTCCGCCCGGTCGAGGATAAGATCGCATCGGCGTCGGTAGCGGCCGCAATCGCTTTCGCCCTCGCTTCGACATAAATCTCCCTGACGACTTCGGCGATGCGGCAAGTATCACCGATCTATACAACGAACAATCTCGCTATTTCGCACCCATTTTTTTCAGGTTCTCCCGCCATTTGTCCGTCTTGTATTTCAACAGCTTGGCGTAGCCCGCCTGGTTCGCGTCCTTGTTCGCCTTGTCGAGCAGGACGCTTACTTCGTCGTCGCTTTTCGCGTACAGCATTTTCGCTCTCGCTTCGGCGTAAATGTCCTGCACCCTTTGGGCGATAATGCCTTCCTCCGAATCGGGCGCCGGGTCAAGGTTGATGAACTCGGTTACGTTGTACGACGTTTTGCGGGTAACCGCGCTTTGCGCCGCCGCTCCCCAATCTTCCTTGCCCGGGGGATACTGCTGCATGACCCGATCGTTAATCCCGCTCAAAAACGAGGAGTTGCCGGCCCATGTAAACGTATCCCACACTCCGAGCAGCCGCGCCACCTCCTCCGAATGATCGAAATATTCCTTTTTCAGCTTCGGGGTGCCGAGCTCGTCGACTCCTTGCCAGTACGTGCCTTCCGGTCCGAAGTTGATCAGCCGCTGTCCTTCTTCCCCGGTCAGCCAGTCCAAGTAGGCGAATATGCCTTCCGGATTTTTGGCGCGAGTCGTAATGACATTCACATTCCAGCCGAGCACGTCGTACCCCGTCGCCCATACTTTGTTTTTGTCCACCGCTTCCTTGCGTAGCGGCCAAATGATCGAATAGCCCGCTTCCGCATCTTTCGCCATCAGTGCGACGGTGCCGCGCTTGCCGAGATCGGTTACGTTAAACGCCGCCGCGACGGCGACCCGTCCGGCCGTCACTTTTTCCCGCACCTGGTCGAGCGTCTGCGTCAGCGCGTCCTGCGTCATCAGCTTTTCGCGGTACAGCCTGCTGGCGAACTGCATCGTCTCCTTGTAGACCGGGTCGACGAACAGCGACGTCAGCTGACCGCCTTGCGGCACCGCCAGTTGGGAAAGGAACTGGGTCGGATGGTCTGCCGCGAAGCCGGAGTACAGCACGTCGATCCCTTGCCCGGCTATCGTCACCTCAAACGGGACGACGTTCGGGTAGCTTTCCTTCACCTTTTTCAGGTAGGCGTACAGGTCGTCGAACGTTTCCAGCTTCGGCGAGCCGAGCTCCTTGTATATTTTTTTGTTGACAATATAGCCGCCGTTGCCGGTCGGAAGCTTCGTGTACCAGTTCGGAAACTGGTACAGCTTGCCGTCCTCGGACCGAAGCAGGCCGATCGCGGCAGACGACGCCCATTTTTTCAAATTCGGGTATTTTTCCAAATACGGATCGAGCGCCACGAGCTTGCCGGCTTTGCGCAGCCGTTCCACATCGGGTCCCCGCTCGGTGAAAATGACGTCCGGCAGCTCGTCTGCGGCGATCATCGTGTTCAGCTTTTGCGCCGCCGCGCCGCCGGACGGAATGGCGGTCACGTTCACCTTCTTGTTGTCCTTGATCCATTTCGTCGCCATATCTCCCCCCCACGGCTGCATCGTGTACCAGTCATAGCTGCCGTAAAAGCTGAACGATAGCGGCGTTTCGCCGAACGCGAACTTGCCTTCCGCATTGTCCGACCGCCCGGTGTCCCCGCCGTCCCCTTTGTCGCAGCCGGCTGCGGCCACGGCGAGGCCGAGCGCCGCCGCGAGCAGGGCGGATTTGCCGTTCGAGACGTTCATGCCGTTCCCTCCAATCGCAAATTCCCGCAATTATAAAATTCACTCCTTCAACGAGCCGACGAGCACGCCTTTGACGAAATATTTTTGCAGAAACGGATAGACGAGGACGACCGGAATCGTCGCGACCATCATCGTCGCCATCGTCAGCGACTTCGTCGTGACGCCCGCCATTCTCGCCATATGCTCCTGGGCCGCCGCGTTCGTCTGCATCAGTTGCTCGGACATAATGTTCGAGTTCATGATTTGCTGAAGCACCGTCTGGATCGGCAGCAGCTCCGGCGTCGAGATGAAAATGCCGGCCGTAAACCAATCGTTCCAATGATACACCGCCGTAAACAGCGATAGCGTGGCGATGACCGGGCCGGAGAGCGGAGCGACGATTTTGAAAAAAATGCCGAAATGGCCGCAACCGTCGATTTTCGCCGACTCTTCGAGACCGGCCGGAAGCGCCGCGAAAAACGTGCGGAATACGATCATGTTCCAGACGCTGATCAACGACGGGACGATCATTACCCAGAAGCTGTTCATCATGCCGAGCTCGCGGTTCAGCAAAAAAAACGGGATGAGCCCGCCGCTGAAATACAGCGTGACGATGCAAAACACCATATACCCTTTTTTGCCGATCAGCCCCCGGACCGACATGCCGTAGCCGAACATCGCCGTAAACCATATCGAAAGCGCCGTGCCGACGACCGTTCGCGTCGCCGAGACGAGAAATGCGTTCGACAGCCGTTTGTCCTGAAAGACGATCGCGTAATTTTCCAGCGTAAACTGCCGCGGCCATACGGTCAGCCCGCCCAATGCCGTATCCGCGCCCGTATTGAACGAGATGACGAGCGCGTTCCAGAACGGATACAGGGTGGCGGCCCCGAACGCGGCCAGCAGCGCGTAAATCGATGCCTGCATCATCCGGTCCCCCCGGCTCGGCTTCATGCGGAACTCACCTCCTTATGCGGATCACCATAAGCTGGTGCCGAACTTTCTGGCGATGCCGTTGGCGATCGTCAGCAGGCCGACGCTAATAACCGCCTTGAACAAGCCGACCGCCGTCGCGTACGAATACCGCGAGCCGAGAATGCCGACCCGGTATACGTACGTGTCGATGACGTCGGAAACGTCCCGCAGCGCCGGATTGCGGGCGAGCAGCAGGATGTCCTCGAAGCCGGCATTCAGCACATTCCCGACCGCGAGTATCAAGAAGATGATAATGACGGGCGAGATCGACGGAAGCGTCACGAGAATCATTTGCTGCAGGCGACTCGCTCCGTCGATGGCCGCCGCCTCGTACAGGTGCGGGTCGACTCCGGCGATCGCGGCCAAATAGACGATGGCGGCGAATCCGACCTCCTTCCAGACGCCGGTCGTAATGAGAATCGCCCAAAAATAGTCGGGGACGGACAAAAAGTTGATCGGCTCGGCGATCAGACGCAGCTTCTGCAGCGCGATATTCAAGCTGCCGCTGTCGACCGACAGCAGAGAGATGACGAGCCCCGAGACGATGACCCACGACAAGAAATGCGGCAAATAGCTGATCGTCTGCACGATCCGTTTGAACGCCATATGGCGCGCTTCGTTCAGCATGAGCGCCAGGACGATCGGCGCCGGAAAGCCGACGAGCAGCTTCAGCGCGCTGATGACGACCGTATTGCGCATGACGCTCCAAAACTCCGGCGCTTCGAAGAACATCCGGAAATGTTTGAACCCGGCCCACGGGCTGCCGAAAAACCCTTTGAACAAGTCGTAATCCTGGAATGCCATCAGGATGCCGTACATCGGAATGTACATGAACACGAATATGAAGAGCAGCGCCGGCACGACCATCAGCTGGACGTCCCATTGCCGGGCCAGCCTTCTCCAGACCGACTTGCTGGCCCCGCCCGTTTTTCGCGCCTCTCCGCCTTCAACCGTTTCCGACCTCAAACGCATCACCTTCCCGTATTCATCATACCGGCGTGCACCCGCTCCATTCTACGAGACCGTCCAACGAAAAATGTTACTTTGCAAAGAAGTTGTCGCGGCAGCGCCCTCTACAACTCGAAAAGCCCGCCATAATCGTCGCGATTATGGCGGGCCGCAGGCAGCCGAAGCTTTCGGTCGGCGGCACGGCACGGATTCACTCCGGGCGACAGACTGGTGTATAATAGGAACAACGTCCATCGGCGTATTTTATTGGATGAGCGACAGCGAGACCGCGATTCAGCAGCAATTTTTCCGCGAATTTAACCCATTGTACCCTGACCGTTTGCACTACAGGCAAATGTTCACAACCCGTCCGATAAAGGAGACCTAACCCGATGCCGACCGATTTCCGCCATTTGTCCGAACAGCTGCCCGACTGGGTGCAAGCATGCCGCGCATACGCCGCCGACGGCCGAGTCGCGACCTACATACCCGAGCTGGCCCACGCGCCGCAGCAGGCGCTCGGCATAGCGCTGCACCATAAGTCCGGCCTCACCGCGTCCGCCGGCGACTGCGGCATGCCCTTTACGCTGCAAAGCATATCCAAAGTGTTCACGCTGCTCCTCGCCCTGATCGATCGAGGCGAGCAAGCCGTATTCGAGAAGGTCGGCATGGAGCCGACGGGCGACGTATTCAACTCGATGCTGAAGCTGGAGCTCGTCCAACCGGGCAAGCCGTTCAATCCGCTCATCAACGCCGGAGCGATCGTCATCTCCTCGCTCATACGCGGAGATACGCCCGAACAGAAGTCCGGGCGCATTTTAAGCTTTATCCGCGAGCTGGCCGGAGACGACCGCCCTTCGTTCAACGAAAGCGTGTACCGGTCCGAAGCGGCGACGGCCAACCGCAACCGCTCGCTCGCCTATTTTCTGAAAGACAACAAGGTGCTGGACGAAGACGTGGAGCCGACGCTTGATGTATATTTCAAGCAATGCGCCATCGAAGTGACCTGCGCCCATATCGCCCGCATGGGGCTCGTACTGGCGAACGACGGGGTAGATCCGTCGACGGGACGGGAATTGCTGCCGAAACGATACGTGCGCATCGCCAAATCGTTCATGGTCACCTGCGGCATGTACAACGCCTCCGGCGAGTTCGCCATCCAGGTCGGCATTCCCGCGAAGAGCGGCGTCGCCGGAGGAATTCTGGCCGTCGTTCCCGGAGAGCTCGGCATCGGCATCATCGGGCCGGCCCTCAACGACAAGGGCAACAGCACCGCCGGCGTCCACCTGCTCAAGCGTTTGTCCGAGCAGTACGACTGGAGCATGTTTTAGAAACGATACAAGCGTCCCGCACTCCCCGGACAAGCCGGCTTCCTTCAAATGGTCCATTGATCGTGAACGATGCCGACCAGCAGAAGCCGGCCTCCGTCTTTTTCGAAGACGAGCCGCAAGCTTTTCCAATCCAGCCCTTCAAACTTTTTATCGAATCCGCTGAAATGATACTCGACGAAGTCGTACCGTTCCGGGGGATAAACCTCGCCCATATTATTCGCCATGTTGCCCTTGCCGGTCGTCTTGTTGACCGCGGTCTGCGGCGCTTTGGCGAAATCGGCGTCATAAACGAACTTGGCGTAGTAGTCCGCGAATTTCAGCTTGATCGGTTCGCCGGAGCCGTCGTACGATCCCCATTCGTATACGTTGTCGTCCGTCAACAGCTTACCGACCGCGGCCGGCTTGAACGTCAAATCTTTATCCGTATCCACGTATCCGTACGGCGAGATGCGGATGCCTTTGTCCGGATGCGCCATCTGGGCCAGCTTGTTCATGTCTTTATCCTTCAACGCCTGCACGGCGGCTTTCCCTTGCTCCTCGACGGCAGGTGCCGCCGGCTTCTCCGGCTGTTTGTCGGGCTGTCCCCCATTCGATTGACCCTGGGACCCGTTGCCGTTGCCGTCCGGTTTCGTCGGCGTTTGCTCCGTAGGCGCCCTTCCATCCGTTTGATCTTGGGGCTGCTTGGCCGGCGAGTCCGCGCAACCGGCCATGACGACCAGCAGGACGGCCGCTCCTATGCCGAATAAAGTGCTGGAACCGAACCTTTTCATGATCCATTCCTCCCGGATGCGGCAACCTGCACTGCCGTTATTCCCCCTATAGACGCTTCCCGAGCGCGAAAGGTTGCCGGACGACCGCCCGATGCCGCCCTCAAACGCCGATGAATCCGTCTCTTATCGAACAAAAAGACGCCCGCGCACGGCAGACGTCCTTCTCCATTCAGCTTCAGCTTGCCATTTCTCCCGGCTCGTTGTTCCCGCCTGTCTTATCGGATGACCGCTTCAGCAGCGGAAGCATCACCACAATGCCGACGATGAACAGCACGACCGCGATCTCGTAAATCGCGACGAGCGAGAACGCTTTTTTCAACGCGCCCGCCGAACTCATCGTAATGACCATCGCTCCCATAAAGAGCGGGGTCAGAGTTCCGGAGACGCGCCCTACGTAATCGGCCTCCGTATTGCGCAAAATCATCGTGTTGATCCCGATCTGGATGCACGGCATGACGAGTCCGCACAAGAATTCCGCCGCCAAGGTCAGCCACAGATTGGTCGACAGCCCCATGACCAGAAAGCCCAGCGCGCTGACGGACATGCCGAGGACGAGCAGATTTTGCGGAGCCGCCTTCTTGGCCAGCGTGAGCACGAGCCCGCCTCCGACGATCATGGCGATTCCGTTCGCCGCCATCAGCCATTGAAACTGCTCCTTCGGCAAGCCGAGCCGCTCGGTTACGAGAAACACGGCGAGAGGCTGCGTCAAGCCGATCGCGAGCCCGGCCGCCGCGAAGCATCCGCCGAGAGAAGTGAGCGAGCGGCTTCTCAGCACATAACGGATCCCGTCCTTCATTTCCTGCCAAATGGTACTCTTCTCCTTGCTCGTTTCCTCGCGTCTATCCGGAGGCAGCAAGACGAGTACCGCCGCCGACAAAATAAAAGCGACTCCCATAATCCCGATCGATACGTTAATGCCGAAGTGCTGGTACACGAACGTCCCGATAACCGGGCCGAGTATCATGAACAGGGCGAATAGCGTCTGGTACACCGACATCCCCATCTGCATCAGCTCATCCGAGACGTGCAGCTTGAACAGCTTCATCCCGGAAGGCTGGGAAAACTGCGACAGGATCGACGAGACTAGCGTCGCGAAGAAAATGACCTTCCAGCTGCCCAGCATGAGCGTCAGCAGCACGACGAAGATCGATACGGCGCTGAGCAGATCGCACCAGACCATCGTCCGCTTCGGCCGCCACCGGTCGGCAAACGTTCCTCCGATGAACGAGAACAAGAAGATCGGCGCGAATTCGGCGACCGAGATCAGCGACACGGCGACCGGATCTTCGTTCGTTTGCTCCATCACATACAATAAAATCGAATAATTGCGCACCCATATGCCGATTTGCAGAAACAAAGCGGACATCAGAATGGTCCGTACGACCCGATTGCGGAACAGGTCCGCCATCGAAGTTTTCGGTGCCGCAGTTGTCATACTATCCCCCATTTCACGTAAATCCGTCTTGCGGAAAATCACACCTTCCAGCATACCGATCGTTTCCGCATTACGCAAATGAAGGTTCAATTAAAACCATTTTTTATATAAACGTCCGTCTCCAGGACGACGCAATATCATGTTAGCGAACGCACATGCCGGATGTAAAAGCCTCTTACAAGCCCCCTCTGTATGTTGACTATTATTCCATATGTAAACTTCCTTCACTCGCCTCCTATCCGGCTTTTACAGTTTCCAATTTTGCGGCTTCTACTCCGTGATCGGGCTTCATGCCCAATTGCACCATAATGACCCGGATATCGAGGAGCACCTTCCCTGCTGCTTCCTTCATCCCAATTAATCCCTCCATTCCCACGGGAAAAATTCCCATGCATTAGTTATCGCATGAACGGCATGTGAATGCTGTAAAACCATGTCGAAGTCCTGTTTAAATTTTCATATAAAATTACACTAAGAATTCTTTAATTTTTGCGCATCAAGCCCTACAGGATTTATGATTTCAGCTTACCCGAACTAGCGAATCGGACCGCTTTCGCATCCAAAGAACTAGGATCATAGAAGGATATTTGTCTAAATATATCGGTTTGGCGCACATCCCTGCCGACAACCTTCCCGCATCGGGTGCCCGGATCGCGACTGGGAAACGTCCATGCGTCAGGACATAACAGAAAGCGCAAAAAACGCTCGATTCATGTCGAACTTTTTCCATATTGAAGATTCTTCAAGTCGCCCGAATGTCGGTCGCAACGCACCCGCCCGGTCATTTTGACGATCCCGGTCCGACAACGGATTCGACATTCCCGAATTCCGGTACCGTCGAACTATTTTTTTGCGGCCGGAGAACATTGTCGAGAAATGGAACAGAGACGCCGCAATCCGCAATTTTGCCGTCATTCCGGCGGTTCGCTGCATGATTCGGCATGAGACAAGCCCGATAGAAGTTCGTACGTTCAGCTTATATAATAGAGATTAGGAAGAGGGAGGGATGGTCATGTCACGTAAAACGGCGCTTGTCACCGGCGCCAATTCCGGAATGGGACTCGCGACGGCAACCGAGCTGGCGCGGCGCGGATATCGCGTCGTCATGGCGTGCAGAAGCTTGGAACGCGGCGAAGCGGCCCGGCAGCAAGCGATCCGCGAGAGCGGCAGCGCGGATATCGAATTGATGAGCTGCGATCTTGGCTCCTTGAGCGCCATCCGGCAGTTCGCGGAGCGGTTTCTCGCCATCCACGACGTGCTGGACGTGTTGGTCAACAATGCGGGAGTCATTACGGTCAAACGGCATACGACCTCGGATCGATTCGAAGCGATGATGGGCGTAAACCATTTGGGCCATTTCCTGCTGACGAATCTGCTGCTGCCCGCTATCCGTCGTTCTCCGCAAGGCCGTATCGTCGTCGTGTCGTCCGGGGCGCATAAGGCGGGGAAAATCCATTTCGAGGACCCGCATCTTACCCGGAGGTTCAATGCCGTCAAAGGATACGCCCAGTCGAAGCTGGCCAATGTGCTGTTCGCGCGCGAACTGGCCGAACGGCTGCAGGGCGGCACGGTCACCGTGAACGCGGTTCATCCGGGAGCCGTCGCCACCAATTTCGGGGTAGACCGCCGAACCGGATTCGGCCGATCGGTCTATAAGATGCTCCGTCCTTTTTTCCGGACGTCGGCCGAAGGTGCCGCAACCGCCATCTATTTGGCAACGTCGGATGAAGTAACCGGAATGACGGGACAGTACTTCTATGACGGCAAATCCGCCCCCATCTCGGCCAACGCCCGGGATGCCGCATCGGCCAAGCGGCTGTGGGCATGGAGCGAGCGCGAAGTCGGCCTCTGAGAGCCGGACGAGCAGGCCCCCCGGATACCGGAGGGCCTGCGTTGCACTATTCCTGCTTCGTATACCGATGAAGCAGGCTCATTTTCAATTCCCAAGCGGCGACGCTCAAATCGACCGGATACGTTTCCGGATTCAGCTTACGCAAATATTCCGGCCAGAACAGCTCCAGCTGCTTGCGATGATATTCGCGAATTTCCGCAAGCGTCGGCAATCCGCCCGCGAGCTCCCCGTCTTCGAACACCGGCTGCAGCAGCGGAATGGCATCGTAATTCTCCACATATTTGTGAATGTACGGATGTACCGGATCGAACAGCTTGATCCGCTTCCCGAGACGCACATCCTCCTCATCGTGAAGCACGATGTAATCCGCCTCCGCCTTGCCGGTTTCCCGGTTGACGATGCGGTATGCCTGCTTCAGTCCGGGAGTCGTCACCTTCTCCGGATTGCCGGATATTTTGATGACGGGCACGTATTTCCCGTCCTTTTCCCGTGCGACGAGCTTGTATACGCCGCCGAGCGCGGGCTCGCTGCCCCCGGTAATCAACTGCGTTCCGACGCCCCACGTATCGATCCGGGCATGCTGCGCCTTCAGGTTGAAAATGAGCGTCTCGTCGAGATCGTTCGAGGCGACGATTTTCACATAAGGCAGTCCGGCCGCATCGAGCAGCTCTCTGGCCCGCTTGGACAAGTAGGCGAGATCGCCGCTGTCGAGCCGGATCGCGTTCATCCGTTTTCCCCGCTCCTCCAGCTTCTTCGCCGTCCGGATCGCGCTCGGCACGCCGCTGTCGAGCGTATTGTACGTATCGACGAGCAGCGTCACCTGATCCGGCAGCGCGTCCGCGAACCGGTCGAACGCCTCCTGCTCGGTATCGTGCCCTTGCACCCAGGCATGCGCATGAGTCCCTTTCGTCGGAATGCCGAATTTCATCCCGGCCAGCATGTTGGAGGTGGCGTCGAAGCCGGCGATATAGGCCGCTCTTGCCCCCCATACGGCCGCATCCGCCTCCTGCGCGCGCCGCGAGCCGAATTCGAGCAGCACGTCGTCTTCCGCGACGCGTTTGATCCGCGCCGCTTTCGTCGCAATCAGCGTCTGGTAGTTCATGAAATTAAGCACGGCGGTCTCGATCAGCTGCACTTCGAACACGCGGCCCTCCACCCGGATGAGCGGCTCGTTCGGAAATACGACCGTCCCCTCGGGGACGGCATGGATATTCCCCGCAAACCGGAACCGGCGCAGCTCGTCGAGAAACTCCGGCTTGTACCGCTCCTCCTGCTCGCTCAAGTAAGCAAGCTCCGCCTCCCCGAACGACAGGCTCCGAATATAGTCCGCTATCCGCTCCAGTCCGGCGAACACGGCATAGCCGTTGCCGAACGGCAGCTTGCGGAAATAAGCGTCGAATACCGCCCTCTCGTTCTGCGTTCCGTTGATCCAATGCGCGTACATCATGTTGATCTGGTATTTATCCGTATGCAAGGTCAAATTGCCGTCAGTCATCGTCGCTCATCCTTTCCTTCACAATCGTACCGGCTGTCCCCCATGCTGCAATTGCGCTCCGAGCGTATTTTGGAAATGCCGCAGCGCCCAGTCGTGCCCGGGGGGATTGAACGTCGCCGTCGCGTCCGCATGGACGACGATCCGGAACCCTTTATTGTAGGCATCGACCGCCGTATGCAGCACGCAAATGTCCGTGCAGACGCCGACCAGATGCACCTCGCCGATGCCGCGCTCCCGCAGACGCAGCTCCAGATCGGTGCCGCAGAAGGCGCTGTAGCGCGTCTTATCCATCCAAACGATCCGCTCCCGCTCCCGCCGGTATACGCCATCCAGCTTGCCGTACAGACTCCGCCCCTCGCTTCCGCGAATATTGTGCGGAGGGAACAGCGCGTGCTCGGGGTGGAACGTGTCGTTCTCCTCGTGCATGTCGACCGCCATGACGACGAAATCGCCCTGTGCGGCAAACGACTCGGCCAGCTCCGCGATGCGGCACTCGATGTCGATCGCCGGCTGCCCGCAAGGCAGCTTGCCGACTACAAAATCGACGGTATAATCGATTACGATCAATGCTTTCATATAGGGAACCCTCCTCTGATTGTCAACCGTATATCGACAGCTTCGGCGCGTAATCGGTAAACCGGTACAGCTGGGCGGAACGCTGGGAATACCGGTTGGACAGCTTCGGCGCTCCGTTCTCGTCCGCCGCCTCTTCCAAAATGCCTTGTCTGCTGCGGGTCGACGTTATTTTGCGGATAAAGTTTTGCTCCTCGAAGTCCGGAACGACCGTGCGGATAACCTGATACAGCTCCCCGATCGTAAACTCGGCGGGCAGAAACTCCTTGGCGATCGTCGTGGTCAGCATTTTCTCGCGGATTCGCTCCAGCGCGTCGCTCAGGATGCGCCGATGGTCGAACGCCAGATCCATCCGGAGCGCCTCGCTTACCGGAAACAGCCTGACATCGGCGGCATCGTCCTGCGCTTTGCGTTCGGCCAAATACCGCTCATGAACAAGAGCGAAGAAAGCGTGCGAAATGATCCATCCCCGCGGATCTCGCTTCGGCTCGCTATAGACGTTGAAATACTCGAGATGCACGTCCGCCACCCCGGTCTCCTCCATCAGCTCCCGCCGCGCGCAGTCGTACATGCTCTCCTCCTCGCCGCAAAATCCGCCCGGCAGCGCCCACTGGCCCTCGAACGGCCATCTCTTCCGCTCGATCAGCAGCACCTGCAGCTCGCGCTCGGGCAATGCCTTCTTGCCCGTCCCTCTCTCGCGCGACGTGATCGTGAAGATGACGATATCGCTCGGAGCCCCGTCAGGCGTATGGTATTTGCTCGAAGTATAGTTGGACTCGTTCTCGATTTCGACTTCAACTTCGACTTCGGACTCGGTTTCGGTTTCGGTTTCGGAATGATCGCGATTGTTCTCCATTGCATCTCCTTGAATATTCGATTTAATAATATCATAATGACATATTAAAAATCCGTTGTCAATCCTCGCTTCCTACAGCACCACTTAAAAATGTCGAAGCCGAAGCTCGCTATTGAGGATCGCTCCATCAGCGGCATCACTTTCTTCGAACCGATCATTCAGGAACAGCCGTGGAGCCGATTGAAAGCCGGGCAACTGGAAAATATGAGGCTGTTGAAAAAGTCTGCAAGGAGAGGAAGCGCCTGGGACAAGAGGTGGGGGAATGCGCTCCGCATCCGTTAACATCGTGTTGTTTTTAAAGTTTTAGCGGTTACAACACGATTGTAAAGTCAACCGCTTCGCTTTCCCGACATTTCCCCCACCTTTTTGTATGACAATTCTCTCTTTTTGACTTTTTCAACAACCAGAAAATATGCAGTTATTTAGAAGGCAACCGCCCATCTGTCTCTATATAACTGGAAAAACTCCAGTTGTTTTCGCTCGCATTCAAGTATTATTACTGTAGCAGACCATTTAACAGCATGTTTTCCAGTTATTTCGCCGAATACCGTCCAATTTCCGAATTTAAATGCATGTTTTACAGTTAAGCTATAGCCAGCCGGGAAGTAGTCTGCCGGAGATGCCCCCTTCCATCGTTCCGCCGGTTATCCTCCTCACTGTGCGCTACTTGGGGCTTTTGACGCCGGGCTTCCGGAAAAACCGCAGCAGCAAGATTAGCCTGTCAATCCCTCACGCAATTTTCAGATTCGAAGCATAACGGAATCCAGTTCCGTTAATGTCATGGCTACTGAAAATTCTCCGCACTTAGCGGAAGCTGTGGACCTCTGTCAAGAAAGTAGACACTCGATAAGAGAACTT
>NZ_VDCQ01000047.1 GCF_006265175.1 Paenibacillus hemerocallicola
GTAAGTAGTCTTGATTCTGGAGTAGGTAGTCTTGAGTCTGGGGTAGGCAGTCTTGATTCTGGAGTAGGTAGTCTTGAGTAGCTTGAGTAGGTTCGCTTGAAGACGCACTTCTGAAAAGGCGCTTCTGGAGAGGCAACTCGGAGAAGTACGCCGGAAGAGGCGCTTGAAGATACGTACCGGACATGGCTCTATAATTCGTCTGAACACGCTTAGTATGCACGTGTTAGGTACTCCGTTGCGTTCCCTCTGTTGCATAATTATGCACAAAAGTGTATAATTACATCGAGGTGAACGATTATGAAAATCGCGTTTGACAATGCTTTGCCGGACAAAGCGAAGGTGGCGACTTTGATCGAAGCGAGCGGTCTTGAGGGCCATTGGGACGCCAACCGCTTTTTTGACGCGTATCCCGAGCAATGCCGCTTCATTTCCGCTTACGACCGCGACGAGCTTGTAGGCGTCGGCCGGATCGTCGACGGCGGGGAAGCCGGCGACGGAGACGGTGCGAACAGCCGGCTCGACATCGTCGTTTTGCCCGACTACCGGAATCGCGATATCGTCGGAACGATTTTCAAGCTGCTGAAGCGCCGTCGGTCTCTGCTTGCCAAGCGGGCATGATGCCGGATCGGCAGACCGTCACATACAATCCCCGGAAAAGCCGCGGAACAAGCGGCGAAGCCATCCGACGCTTGCGCGTCAAGCGTGGCCTCGACCGCGCAACCCCGGCCCGTTCCGGGGTTATTTTGCTTTGCTTCGCCCTTGAATTGGTGTATAGTGGTTTTAACGTTTTTTTCAGCGATTATGGGGAAATCCGCGAACCGTACAGGAGGTACACTCGACATGGAAGAATTGAAGCTGAAAGTGCTTGAGTTGCTGAAGGAAGACGCTCGTCGGACCCCGGATCTGGTGGCAACGATGCTTGGCGTCGATGTCGAAGAGGTCCGGCGAGCGATTAAGGAGATGGAAGCGGAGCATATCATCGTCAAGTACGCTACCGTCGTCAATTGGAGCAAGGTCGACGACGAGAAGGTGACCGCGCTGATCGAGGTGCAAATTACGCCCGAACGCGGCCGCGGCTTCGACGCGATTGCCGAACGCATCTATCTCCACCCCGAAGTGAAATCCGTATATTTGATGTCCGGCGCTTACGACCTTCTGGTCGAGGTTGAGGGGAAAAATTTGAAGGAAGTCGCTTCGTTCGTGTCGAGCAAGCTGTCGCCGATCGAAAGCGTGCTTTCCACGAAAACGCACTTCATCTTAAAAAAATATAAGCAGGACGGGATCATCTTCGAAGATCACGTCGAAGATTTCCGGATGCATATCTCTCCATAATGATCATAAAGGAAGATTCGGATGATTAAACAGGAACAGGTAAAAACGGAAACGGTCCGTGAGACGAAATCGATGACGCGGTTTTTGAATCCGCTCGTACGCGATATGCCGCCATCGGGCATTCGCAAATATTTTGATTTGGCCAGCGGCAACAAAGAAATAATTTCGCTCGGCGTAGGCGAGCCGGATTTCGTCACGCCTTGGCACGTCCGCGAAGCGGCGGTCGCCTCGCTCGAACGGGGACGGACGACTTACACCCCGAACGCCGGTCTGCCGGAGCTGCGCGAAGCGATTGGCGAATATTTGCACAACCAGTTCGATGTCACCTATGAGCCGAAGAACGAAATTATGGTGACGATCGGCGGCAGCGAAGCGATCGATCTGGCGCTCCGTACGTTCATCTGTCCGGGGGACGAGGTGCTGGTGCCTGAGCCATGCTACATTCCGTATTCGCCGATTACGACGATTACGGGCGGCGTGCCGGTCGGCATCGAGACGTTCGCCAAGGACAATTTCAGGCTGACGCCGGAAGCGCTCCGCGCCAAGCTGACGCCGCGTTCGAAGGTGCTCATTCTATGCTACCCGAGCAATCCGACCGGCGGGATCATGAGCTACGAGGATTTGCTGCCGATCGCGAAAATCGCCGAAGAGCACGATCTGATCGTCATCTCCGACGAAATATATGCCGAGCTGACGTACGGCACGCGGCATGTATCGATCGCCTCCTTGCCCGGCATGAAAGACCGGACCATACTGGTCAGCGGCTTCTCCAAAGCGTTCGCGATGACCGGCTGGCGGATGGGATATGCTTGCGGCCATCCGGAGATTATATCGGCCATGCTGAAAATCCATCAGTATACCGTCATGTGCGCCCCGGTCATGGGCCAGGTCGCGGCCTACGAGGCGCTGACGAAAGGGCTCGAGGAAAAGGACCGGATGATCGAGTCGTACAATCAGCGGCGCCGTCTGGTCGTAAAGGGCTTTCGCGAAATCGGTCTCGAATGCCACGAGCCGCAAGGAGCTTTTTACTTATTTCCTTCGATTGCGTCTACGGGACTATCTTCCGACGAATTCTGCGAACGGCTGCTCCGGGAAGGCAAAGTGGCCACCGTGGCCGGGCACGTGTTCGGATTGGGAGGGGAAGGCTTCATCCGCTGCTCCTACGCGTCGTCGGTTTCCCAGCTTCAAGAGGCGATTCACCGTATCGACGGATTCCTGAACAAGCTGAAGACGGAAGCTTGACTGCAACGTTCGCAGTTGTAAAAGGATTACACTTTCTCCAGTTCCTTTGATATAATGGGAATAACTCGCATTTGCAAACAGCCGCAACATTCAATCCAAGGAGGGATGGGCAACGATGGTCATGGATGTCGAATTCGGCAATGATTCGCACAGTGCCGCCACGGACATCGGCAATGCTCTACGACCGCTGCGATGGCCCAGCCGCCTCAAACGGAAGTCCCTACCGGGCGCAGCGTACGCTGCCACCGCTTTGGAGGATGAAATAGCGAGCTTGCGCCGCAGGATGGAAGATGCTTTTGTGCAATGCGATTCCTTGACTTCAGAGCCGGTTATGGAAATTAGCCGGATGCTGGATGCGAAAATTAACGAGTATATGAAAGCCGTACGGAAGAACTAGGGCGACCTGGTTCTTTTTTTTGTGGCTTCGGCAAGTCAGGCGGCTGCCGCTCTCGGACGATAGACGGAGGTTACGACGAATGGATTTGAATCATTGGAGGCTGATTTACGAGAACCCGCTCTCATCGCCGAAGGACGTGGAGCGGTTCCGGCAGAGCGTCGTTCACGATAGCTTGACCGTTTCGCAAACCAATCTCCCGTCTCTGCATGAGCGGATCGGCGGCGGCAAGCCGAAAGTCCCGGACCAGCACGGCGTGTCCTTCGAAACTTTCGTTTCTGTTTTTCGCATGCTATCATAGAAGGGTGATGGACTGCGGAGTGGAGGGAAGACATACAGATGAAAGCAAAATGGGGCAGGGGCGGTGTGCTGGCGGCGGTGCTTGTTTTGCTGCTGGCGGTGGCGACCGCATGCGGGGGGCCGAAGGCGGACGTATCCGTTTTTATGATGTTCCCGCAAAATTCGCCGTTCAACAAGCAGGACGAGGTGAAAAACGCGCTACAGGCGAAAATCGGCGAAGCGCCGACCGTAACCGTTTCGATCAGCCCGATGTTCGAGCCGCAAAAAATGTTTGTCGAGCTGGCTGCCGGCGATCACGGCGTGTTCGTGCTGCCGAAGGAGCAATTCGACGGCTTCAAAAAAGAAGGCGGCTTCGTGCCGCTGGACGACATATTGAAGAAGGAAGATTTCCCGAGCGGCGTGCATGACGGGCAGCTCGTGGGCATTCCGCTCAAAGATTCGAAGCTGCTGAAGGACGCGGGCTACAAAGGCGAGGAGATCTTCGCGTTCGTCACGCAACGGGTGAAGGATAAAGAGAAGGCGAAGCAAGTGCTGAAAGTGATGGCGGAAAAATAGAAGGAAGGGCCGTGCCGGTAGGCGCGGCCTTTTTGATCCCATGCGAATGCGTACGTATTCCCTCGCCATGATGGAATGTTGTGCATATAACCCGACCTATTGAGCCATACTATTTTCCAATATTAGTTAGCCAATCGAAACAGGGTGAACTCCGATGAGCAGGGAAACTTCGGATGCTTCCAAAGCAAACGGAACGGCGGATAGCTGCGGAACGTCCATCGGGAATCGGGAACGGCAAGGGGACGGACCGAAACGGCCGATTTCCGATCGACTGGAGGATAATGTCGGTTACTTGGAAACCGTATTCGCAAACAGCTGCGACGTCGTTTTCAATAGGGGGACATACGGTTCCGAGCCGCAGCGCACGGCTTGCTCGGTTTATTACGAGTCGCTTGTCGAAACCCGGAAGATGAATGCTATAAAAGCATCGCTTCAAGATATAGTCCCTCCTGAAGCGGGTACCGGAATGGCGGTCGATTCGGAGCAAATCAAATCCTTCATCGGCCGTCAAGGGATTACCGACAATCAAGCGACCCTAATTGACGACTTGGAAGTTGCGGTAGAACATATTTCGAGCGGACATGTCGTCATCTTCTTTCATAGCTGGAACACAGCTTTATCCTACAGCGCGCTTTCCGTCGAGAGCAGGCAGGTCCAGGAACCGATCAACGAGGCGACCGTTATGGGGCCGAAGGAAAGTACGGTCGAAAACCTGCAGATCAATATCAATCTCCTTCGTCTTCGCCTGAGAACCCCCAAATTTAAAATAGAATCGATTACGGCGGGCGGAATGACGAGAACGGCTGTCGTTTACGGCTATATCGAAGGCCGCGCGGATCCCGAAATGCTGTCGGAATTCAAAAGAAGAATCGAGCAAGTCAAGCAGGTTGAAATATTGGAATCGACCTATATCGAGCAGTTGATCGAAGATTCGACCTGGTCGCCCTTTCCCCAACACCGGTATACGGAACGTCCGGATGTAGCGGTGGCTGCCATGCTGGACGGCAAGATTGCGGTTCTTGTGCAAGGCACGGGCGGTATTTTGCTATGTCCGGGCTTGTTTACGGAATTTTTCCAATCCAGCGAAGATTATTATCAAAGAACGGTTATTTCCACGATGATCCGATGGCTTCGGATAGTCGCTTTTATTTTGGCTTTGACACTGCCCAGTATTTACATTGCTCTATCGACCTTTCATCCGGAACTGATTCCTACGGTACTGCTGCTGGCGATCGTCGATTCGAGGGAAGGCATACCGCTGCCGGCTTTCTTTGAAGCGCTCGTTATGGAATTTTTCTTCGAGCTGCTGCGGGAGGCGGGAGTAAGGCTGCCGAGGCCGATCGGCTCGGCGGTCAGCATCGTGGGGGCGCTTGTCATCGGGGAAGCGGCGATCAACGCCGGCATCGCCTCGCCGAACATGGTGATCGTCGTTGCTCTGACCGGCATCGCTTCGTTTGCGATTCCCCAATACAGCATCGCCATTGCGCTGCGGATATTAAGATTTCCGCTTATGGCATGCGCGGCGGTAATGGGAGGCTTCGGGATGATGGTTTGCTTTCTGTTCATTTTGCTTCATCTTTGCAAGCTTCGTTCGCTTGGACAACCGTACCTGGCGACACTCGCTCCGTTTCGGTTCGCCCAATTGCGGGACGTTATCGTGAGGGCTCCGTTAAAAGTGTTGCTGCGGTCGACACGCAAACCTATTCAAAAACCGGTCAAGTAGCCCGACGATATATCCGAGAAGGAGGGGCCATGAAAAAAATTGCGGTTCTGTTTTTGCTCTCGGCCCTCCTTCCTGCCCTTGCCGGCTGTTGGAACAAATACGAGCTGGATCAGTTCGGTTTTGTAATGGCGGTCGCTCTGGATCAAGGGGAAGACGGAAATCTCGATTTGACGACTCTCTTGTACCGTCCCGCTTCCAGCAAAGGCGGCCAAGGTGGAAGAGGATCGGAAAAGCAATCCTCGAACATTTTGATCAAGACGACGGATGATTCTCTTTTTGAAGCGATTCGCGACATACCGCTCAAATTGGGAAGAAAAGCGCAGTGGGGTCATATGCGCGCCATTTTGATCGGAGAGAAGCTGGCCATGTCGGCCGATGTCGGCAAGCTGATCGATTTTTTTTACCGGGATCACGAGCCGAGACATTCGACATCCATCTTGATTGCCAAGGGCCGTGCGGATCGAATATTGCAAAATGAACCGGTCATCGAGGAGACGACGGGCCAGCAGCTTTTGCTGACCTCGCAAGTGGCCCATAAAAATTCCGCCAAATCCATCGAAACTACGCTGCTCGATTTGGCGCTGCAGTTGAACAGCCCGCAAAACGATACCTTCATTGCCTACATCTATGAAGATCCGATAGAAACGGGCATGTTCACCGCGGCAGGTCTCGCCCTCCTCAAGAATGGAAAAATGAAGGGCATTGTGCCCGCGGATAAAGTGGAGGGTCTCGCCATGCTGAGAGACGAGTATAAATCCGGAATTGTCGAAATCCGCTGCCCGGGCAAACCAGGCGAAATAGAGACGGTTGAAATTCTTTCCCTGTCAACCAAACTGAAACCGAAGCTGAGGGAGGACAAGGTTGCCGTACAAATCAAGACGGAGGTGGACGGGGGAGTCGGCGAATTGAAATGTACCGAAATCAAAACAAGGGAGGATGAAGCCGAATTTGTCGGCAAATTGGAAAAAGCGATCAAACGGCAAATGATGACGACGATTCGTTATCTCCAATCGGAACAAACGGATGTTATAGGGATAGGAAACAAGATTTTCAGGATGGATCCCGACAAATGGAAAACGATGAAGAAGACGTGGGAGCGGCAATTTGCCGAGATCCCTTTCGATATTCAAGTCGAGTTGAAGCTCTTGACATCCGGAACGATAATCAGCAAACCGGCTGTATGGAAAGAGACCGAATAAAACGGAGGTTCCGATGTGAAAGAACGTATCATTGTCATGTTGATTGCCTTCGGTTCGATTGTTCTGTGCAACAAATCGTACTGGAAAAGCGGGATGAACAAGAGGGAGAGGTCCGTTTCTATCATCCTTATGCTCATTGCTTTATACCTGGGTATCCAATATGCGGCGAATCTGAATATGCTCGGGCTTTATGAGCTGGTTGATCTAGTATTTACCGATACGGCCCTGACGATCGATAAGTGGCTGACGGTGTCCGAATAATGATTGTGCCGTTGCGGAGGAGATACTGTGAACGAACAGGAAACGGTTAGTCCCCGGCAAATGGGCGTTCTTTTTTTTGCCTATATGACCGGCTCTTCCATCATCAACATCCCGGCACCGCTAATCGGCAAAGCGGAGAATGGCGCGTGGCTGTCGATCCTGATGTCCGGCGGAATCGGAATGGGGTTGTTGGCCTGCATCCTTTATTTGTACCGGAAATATCCGCATATGTCCTACGTAGATTACAGCCGCAAGCTGATCGGGGTATGGCCGACCGCGATCCTATCCGTGCTCCCGCTGCCGTATATGATCCATATGCTGACGGGGATCGTTCTGGATATCGGACTGTTCATGAGAAGCTCGATGATGAGAGAAACGCCGGTTTATGCGTTTTCCTTTCCGGTCCTGCTGCTGTCGGCCTTGACCGTCCGGGCCGGTATTGAAGTCATGGCCAGAATGTTTGCCTTGATTTTGCTGTTGGTCATCTTTTTTATCGGCTCGGTTCTGCTATTCGTCGCGACCGATTATAACCCGGCTTATCTGATCCCGGTTATGCCGGACGGGATAAAACCGGTGCTGAACGGCGCTTTTTTCACGTACGGCTTTCCATATGCCGAATGCTTTCTGTTCGTTATGCTTCTTCCGTTCGTTCGCGAGAACTCGACCGGTGAAGTAAAGAGGTCCATGAATGCAGCATTGATTCTGAACATTTTTACGTTATGTATTTCTACCGTTTGCACGATCATGATATTCGGTCCGCTCGCCGGGGTGAAGAAGTACTCCTTGTACGAAATTGCCCGTACGATCGAAGTTCAGGAGATTATTTCGAGGATTGAGTCGGTTATCGGCATGTCGCTTATTTCCGGTTCCTATATGAAAACGACGATTACGCTATATGGGGTAAGCCTGTTCGTCTCGCAGTTGTGCAAGCTGAACGACCATCGGACCATTGTGATGCCGCTCGCGCTCATCGTTTTTTTGTATACGCTGGTCGGCTTTGAATCGGCCCAACAGTGGGTGGACATCATATCGATCGTTCATCCGATATGGGGATCGGTCGCGTATGTGTTTCCGCTTATTTTGATAACGGTTATCGCTTTGTTCAAAAGAAAGTCGGGCGGGAGTTATCGGTGACGGGATTTTAAGCCCGAGACGTGCTGAATAGTAAGGGGACGGGTCGTGCCGGCAGGCGCGGCCTTTTTGTTCCGGTGTCGAATCCGGGATCGAATCGAATACACGGATGAGGCTTCCCGCACAGGCGGAAAGTTTTTTGTTTAAGTCCGTTTTTCTGATTGACCGGCGGACGGCGACACGACGCCATCGGTCGGCAAGGGCGGCTTGTTTGCTTTTGCCAATACGGCTCCGACCCTTGTCACGATGCTCGATGACGGAATGAACAACCAGACGATCGTAGTCAGGCTCGCGGTTAATACGACGATCGTGTATGGAGCCTCCACGATCCGGACGAAAGGCAATGTCGACATTGTCGGTGCAAATTCGAATCAGTTCATAACCTTTAAATGGATATCGGGCATTTGGTTCGAAATATCAAGAAGCTTTTAAGCAGCAAGGGCAGAGCGCATACGGAAAGCGATGGCGGGAAAGGAAAGGCAAAAGCCGTGCCGGTGGGCACGGCTTTTGCCGGCCGCATGGACCATAGCGGTTACCGGTCGATACCCGGCAGCAAGCCGGGAATATGCTCCCGCCCGTACTGCACGATGAAATCGTCCAGCTTCTCGGTTTCCCCATTCGGCTTATACCGGTCGGCCCCGAATTGCAAATCGCTGCTGTATGCCAAGGTTTGATTCCCGACTTCGAGGTGAATCTTGTACAAATACCCGGAAGTGCGCTCCGGGCCTTCGCATGGTTGCAGGACCAAGAGGCGCAAGTGCCTGTGTACGATTAAGCCGATTGTATACGAATCTTCGATCGTCAGCCGGCTGCCGTCCCCGTAACGGACTTCGATTTTCGCGACTTGCTCCAAATCGCTGCCGAGGATGGAAGTCACCGGAATATAAGGGTCCTCCTCTTCCGGTTGGTCCGTAACGCTGAGCTCCAGAAGCTCGGTTTGGCCGGGATAGCTACTCAGGATTATGCCGTAGCTCCATGCCTCGACCCGCTGGCCGAGCGCCAAATCCCGAAATGTCAGTTCCTTGCGATCCGAGGCCCGCACAATGATCCCGTCCTCGTACATTTTGGCCCAGACCGCGCCGGGTGCACCGTTAGGCAGTCTGTTGACGGCATCGACGATCAGCACGCGACCGAGAGCCTCGTCGATGGCCGTGATGCGACCTTCGATCTCCGGCTGCTCGGGCGAGGAATAAGGCTCGAGGACAAGCGGAAAAGGGCGGCCTGCCGCAGCGTACAGCGCATTTCCGAGACTCTCCAGCCGTTTTCCGTCCGGCTGCTCGCGGTGGTTGTAACGGTTGCGCACCATGACGCGCAGCGCTCCATCCCGTACATAAATCCCCATAGGCTGCAGCGACTCGGCCGCGAATGTGTCCTGAAGCATGATGACGCGACTGTAAATGTCTTGCAGCTCTTGTTCGCTTAGTGCGGGCGGAGCGTCGACGGTAGCCGCTTGCCGCGCCGACGCCGTAATGCCGAGTGCGAGCGCGATCGACAGGATGACTTGAAGCACGGTCGATCCCTCCTTTTGAGCGCGGGTTTCATTTACCTGATTATGTAGACGTTTGCTCCCTTCAATAGTTGTTTAATAATGGAAAAATTTCCGTGAAAGACTTCTCCCATCCGATGCGAATATTCCCCGTGAAGCTCCGCCCCGATGCAAAATCTATTGTCAGAAGCCCGGATTTGGCCTATAATCGATCCGTAAGCCGGATGCAAGGCTTGCCAAGTTTTGCGAAATACCGGAATTGTCCAACAGGTGCCCGAACGTGTCAGGCGATCGGGTTAAAAGGGAAGTCGGTGAGAATCCGACACGGTCCCGCCACTGTGAAATAGGAGCTTTCTCACGATGCCACTGTCCGAGCCCCGGACGGGAAGGCGGGAAAGCTGCGCACAATTGTCGTGCACCTATGAGTCAGGAGACCTGCCTGTATGGCGTAGCATAAGGAATCCTTCGAGGAAAAGGAACCGGCTCATTCGGGAAAGTGATCTCATTCGTGCCCATCGTGCGATTGCCCGTATTTGCTGATCCCCCATCCTTCCAATAGGATGGGGTTTTCTTTGTGGAGGAATAGCGGGGGAAAAAGGAGAGGGAAACGAATGAAAAAATTGGGAATGCTGCTAATGGCGCTCGCCCTGTCGCTTGCGGTCGCGGCTTGCGGTCAGAGCAAGCCGGCGGAAGGCGTCAAGGAGCCGGTACAGGCATCCGGGGGAGCGGCCAAAGCCGGAAGCGAGACTACGGGCAAAAGGACGACATATCCGCTAACGATCAAGGACGGCTCCGGCAAGGAATTTACGTTCGCGAAGGCGCCGCAGCGGATCGTATCGCTCTCGCCGACGGAGACGGAGGTGCTGTTCGCGCTCGGACTCGGCGATAAAATCGTCGGCGTATCCAATCTGGACGATTATCCCGAAGAGGCGAAGAGCAAGCCGAAGATGGGCGATCTGCAGGGGAACGCGGAATCGATTATCGCGGCCAGTCCGGATATCGTGTTCGCCGGGCTGTCGCTGAACAAAAACTCGGTAACGAAGCTGAACGACCTGAAGATGAACTTGTTCCAGACGAACCCGAAGACGGTCGACGAGGCGATGGAACGCGTGATCCTGTTCGGTCTCATTAACGACAAGCAGGAGCAGGCGGAAAAGGTCGTCGCGGAGATGAAGAAAGAAAAGCAGCAGGTCGTCGACGCGTTGAAAAGCTTGAAGCCGGAGCAAAAGAAAAAAGTATACATCGAATTTTCTCCGGGCTGGACGGTCGGCAAGGGCGAGTTTCTGGACGACATGATCACTCTCGCGGGCGGAATCAACGTAGCGTCCGATCTGCAGGGCTGGAAGCAAATCAGCGAGGAGAAAATCATTCAGGCGAACCCGGACGTCATCTTCTTCGCGAAGGGCGTGCCCGATCTGGAGAAGACGATCCGCGGACGGGGCGGTTGGGACAAGATCGCCGCGATCCAGGGCGGCAAGGTGGTCGGGCTTGACGACAATTTGCTGTCGCGTCCTGGACCGCGCATTACGAAGGCGCTCGTCGATATGGCCAAAGCGCTGCATCCGGATCTGGTGAAATAAGATGAAGCGAAGGCTGTTTGTATGGGGAGTGGCGGGCTTGCTGCTCCTTCTTCTTTCCGTCGTCGTCAGCTTGTCGCTCGGGTCCGCGCATATTCCGGTTGCGCAAGTGTGGGGCGTGCTGCTCAAGCAGATCCCTTATATAGGAAGCTCCGTTCCGGTCACGTGGCCCGAATCGTCGGAGCAAATCATTATGAAGGTCCGGCTGCCGAGAATCGTGCTCGGGATATTGATCGGCGCCGCCTTGTCCGTTGCGGGGGCCGGGTTCCAGGGCGTGCTGCGCAATCCGCTCGCCGATCCGTACACGCTCGGCGTCGCCTCGGGGGCATCGGTCGGGGCCGCCTTCCTGATCTCGTTCGGACTCCACTATGCGCTGTTCGGCATGTGGTCGATTCCGATCGTGGCGTTCGCCACCGGACTCGCGACGCTATGGGTCGTCTTCCGGCTGGCCGGCGTTCAAGGCCGCTTTCGCACGGAGACGGTCATCTTGTCCGGGGTAGTCGTCTCTTCCTTTCTTAGCGCAATCGTATCCTTCATGGTCGCCCTGAATTCGGACAAGATCGTCAACGAAATCTTATTCTGGCTCATGGGCAGTCTCGCGCTGAGGGGATGGCCCTACACGACGGTGATCCTGCCGTACTTGCTGATCGGGGCGGTCGTGCTCATCGCCTTCGCCCGTTCGCTTAACCTGTTCGCGCTCGGGGAACGGCATGCCGCGCATCTGGGGGTGCGCGTGGAGCGGACGAAATGGATCGTGCTGCTCGTCTCGACCGTATTGACCTCCGCCGCCGTCTCGGTATGCGGGGTCATCGGCTTCGTCGGTCTCATTACGCCGCATCTGGTCCGGCTGATGGTCGGCCCGGATTACCGGCTGCTCATTCCTTTGTCGCTGCTGTTCGGCGGCATATACGTGCTGTGGGCCGATACGCTCGCCCGCATGGTGCTCAGTCCGACGGAAATTCCGCTCGGCGTCGTCACCGCTTTTCTCGGGGCGCCGTTCTTCGCTTATTTGTTATCCAGACAAAAGAAGTTGTTGAAAGGTTGATCGTATGATCGAGGTGAATCGTCTGTCGAAATCGTTCGACGGCAGAACTGTCGTAAACGAAGTGTCGTTTGCCGTAGCCAAAGGGGAGACGCTGGGCATCATCGGGCCGAACGGGAGCGGCAAGTCGACGCTGCTCAAGCTCGTATCCGGCGTGGACCAGCCCGATTCGGGAGATATCCGGCTGCAGGATAAGGCGCTGAAAGCCTATTCGCGCAAGGAGCTGGCCCGGATGATCGCGGTGCTGCAGCAGGATGCGCTGCCGCCGATCGGCTTTACCGTGCGCGAGGTGCTCGAAATGGGCCGTTTTCCGTTCCAAAACTGGCTCGGCGAAGAGGCGGAGGACCAATCGGGCTTCATTGACGGCATATTGGAGCATTTGCGACTCGCGCCGTTCGCGTCCCGGACGCTCGAGCATTTGAGCGGGGGGGAGCGCCAGCGCGTGGCGCTGGGCAAGGTGATGGCGCAGCAGCCGAGACTGCTGCTGCTGGACGAGCCGACGACCTATCTCGACATCGGCTACCAGATGCAGATGATGGATACGGTGCGCCGCTGGCAGACGGAGGAGGAGCTGACGGTAGTCGCCGTCCTCCACGATTTGAATTTGGCCGCGCAATATTGCGACCGGCTGCTGCTCATCCACCAAGGCCGAATCGTCAAGATCGGCACGCCGTGGGAGGTGCTGGAACGTTCCCTCATCAAGGAGGTATACGAGACGGAACCGATCGTAACGTCCCATCCGGTGACGGGAGCCCCGCAATTGCTGCTGCAGCCGGGAGAATCGGCGTTTTATCGTTCGGGACGCGAGACGGCCGGACCGGTTTCGTAGTAAACTAGCAGGAGGAGGAAACCGATCATGGAGCTTTTGTCCGTATTGAAGCAAACGGTCGAACGCATTCGCGGCTTGGACGAAACCGCGATGCGGGATGCCGAGCATAGAATCGACAGGTTGACGAAGCCTCCGGGCAGCCTCGGCAGGCTCGAGGAGATCGCCAGACAGATGGCGGGCATCACCGGCGAGCTGCGTCCGGACTTGTCCGGCAAGGCGGTCATCGTGATGGCGGGGGATCACGGCGTATGCGCGGAAGGCGTCAGCGCGTTCCCGGCCGAGGTGACGCCGCAGATGGTATTGAACTTCCTGAACGGGGGGGCGGCGGTCAACGTGCTGTCGCGGCACGTCGGCGCGGACGTCGTATGCGTCGATATCGGCGTAAATGCCGACTTGAGCCACCCGAACCTGGTCGTCCGCAAAATCAGGAAAGGAACGGACAACATCGCGGCCGGACCGGCGATGAGCCTGGACGAAGCGGTGCGGTCGATCCGGACCGGCGTCGAAATCGTTGACGATCTGGCGGCCCGCGGCTACCGGTTGTTCGCTACGGGCGAGATGGGAATCGGCAACACGACTCCGAGCTCGGCGCTGCTCGCGGCGTTGACCGGCATGGACATCGAATCGGTCGTGGGTCGGGGAACGGGAATCGGCGACGAGGCGCTCCGGCACAAAAGGGATGTCATCCGTCGGGCGCTCGACACGAACCGGCCGAATGCGGAAGATCCGCTGGATACGCTGGCCAAAGTAGGCGGCTTCGAGATCGCCGGTCTGGTGGGTGTCATTCTGGGCGCGGCGGCGAACCGCTGTCCGGTCGTCATAGACGGGTTCATATCGTCGGCGGCCGCGCTTGTCGCCTCGCGCATCGCGCCTTTGTCGGCGGCATACATGCTGCCGTCGCATTTGTCCCATGAGCGCGGGCACCGATTGCTGATGGAGCATATCGGCTTGCAGCCGATTTTGCAGATGGATATGCGGCTGGGCGAAGGGACGGGAGCGGTCATGGCTTTTCCGATCGTGGAGGCGGCGGTGAAGCTGATGAACGAGATGGCTACGTTCGAAAGCGCGGGCGTATCGGAGAAGTAAAGCGAGCTGCGGGAGACGGCGGGAGGAGAAGCAAGCATGCGGATCATGGTGACAGGCGGTGCCAGAAGCGGAAAAAGCTCGTTCGCGGAACGATACGCGGCCCATCTGGGGAAGCAGGGCGTCTATATCGCCACCGCGCAGCCTTTCGACGACGAGATGGCGGCCAGACTGGCGCTGCACAGGGGGCGTCGGGACGCCTCGGGGTTTGCGTGGTCAACCGTCGAGCAATCGTTTGATGTTGCTGATTTTTTGCGCGAATACGAGCCGGCTGAAGGAGACGTCGTCCTGATCGACTGCTTGACGCTGTGGCTGTCCAACTGGGTGCTCCGGTTTGAGCGGGAGGCCGACATGGACAAGCGGGTCGGCGAACGGGTGGACGAGCTGGCCGATGCGTTAAGCCGGTATGAGGGAACGGTACTGCTCGTGACGAACGAAGTAGGCAGCGGCATCGTGCCGGAGTACAAGCTCGGCCGGGTGTACCGCGATTTGGCCGGACGGATGAATCAGCGGATCGCGGAAGCGTGCGACGAGGCGTTTCTCGTGACGAGCGGCATACCGGTCGAGCTGAAACGGCTGGCGTTTCGGTTCTAGCCGGAACGGGCGAAGGAGAGGGAGTCGGAAATGCTGCTGTACAGTTGGGAGGAGACGGCTTGGATGGCGCTTGCCGCCATCGCGGTGGACTGGATTGTCGGCGATCCGCGTTGGCCGACTCATCCCGTTATTTGGATCGGACGGCTCATCTCGCGTCTGGAACGTCGGCTTCGGCGGAAAGAGGCTTCCGGAGCCGTATCGCCGCGCCGGGTGCGGCTATCGGGCGTCGCTTTGACCGTGCTGACGGTGGGGGCGGCTTTTTCCATTATGCTCGGCATCGTGCTTATGTGCCGGTGGGTGCATCCGTGGCTCGGCTATGCGGCGAATATTTGGTTCATCTCGACGACTTTCGCCGTGAAAGGGTTGAAGGATGCGGCCATGCAAGTGTACCGTCCGCTTGCCGAGGGCAACATGCCTGACGCGCGCAAGTACGTCGGCTACATCGTCGGCCGCGATACGACCCGTCTCGAGGAGCCGGAGATCGTCCGAGCCACGGTCGAGACGGTAGCGGAGAATACGGTGGACGCCTTCGTCTCCCCGCTCGTATTCGCGCTGCTCGGCGGCGCGCCGCTGGCGATGCTGTACCGGGCGGCGAATACGCTCGACTCGATGGTCGGCTACAAGAACGACAAGTATTTGCACTTCGGCTGGGCTTCCGCCCGACTGGACGATGTGCTGAATTATATTCCGGCGCGTCTGACCGGCTGGATGATCGTGATCGTAAGTCTGTTCGGCCGGGGCTTGTCGGCGGCGAGAGCGGTCAAATCGGTCAGGACGTTCGCCGCGCTGCATCCGAGTCCGAACAGCGGCATCCCGGAGTCGGCGGTGGCGGGCGCGATCGGCATCGAGCTGGGCGGCTTGAACCGATACGGCGACGTCGTGAGCGACCGGGCGCGGATGGGCTGGCCGCTTCGCGAGAAAACGCGCGGGGACATCGTTCTCGCGACCCGGATTTGTTACGGAGTAAGCTATGTGGCGGCGGGAGGGCTTTTATGCGCAATGTTCGCGATGCATGGGTAACCGGGCTGCAGGCGTGCGCCTCGGCGTTCCAGTTTCTGACGCGTATCCCGGTCAACGTCCAATTGCCCTACTCGGACGATCTGTTCCGGCGAAGTACGGTTTATTACCCGATCGTGGGTCTGGTCATCGGTATGCTGCTGGCCGTGACGGGTTGGCTGCTCGGGCTCGCGATTCCGGCCGCGCCGGCTTCCGTGCTCGTGTTGGGCGCATGGGTGGCGGTAACTGGCGCGCTTCATCTGGACGGCTTGATGGACACGGCTGACGGACTGCTCAGCCACCGGCCGCGGGAGAGAATGCTGGAGATTATGAAGGATAGCCGCGTCGGCGCGATGGGAGTCGTGGCCGGCGTCCTGTTGCTGATGATGAAAGGGTCGCTGCTGCTCTCGCTAGTTACCGATAAGGACGGATTTCTCGCCTTTCTCGTCGTCGCGCCGATCTGGAGCAGATGGTTCGCCGTCTGGGCGATAGCGGGCTGGCCTTATGCGAGGGAAGGCGCGGGACTCGGCAGCCTGTTCGCTTCGGTGACGCGTTCGGAGGCGAGTAGGGCTACGGCGTGGGCGTTTGCGGCCAGCGTCGTTGTGTTTATGGCGCTGCGGTTCCCGTTGTGGGAGGCGATCGCTTATACGGCGGGTGTAAGCTTTATGACCGGGTTGCTCGGATACGGTCTGGCCCGCGGGATGGCGCGCAAGCTGGGCGGATTGACCGGCGACACGTACGGGGCACTGATCGAGCTGCTGGAATGCGCGGTATTGCTCGCGGCGGTTGCGGCGGCAAGCCGATAGAGACGGGGAGGAAGCGTTATGTTGGAGCGATATGGGCACGGTGGGGATTTGACGACCGCGGAGGCGGTGTTCGGCAAACCGTCCGGACAATTTGTCGATTTTAGTTCGAATATGAACCCGTTCGGCCCGCCGGAACGCGTCGGCAGGCTGTTGGCCGAACGGTGGCGGGAGCTTGCCCGTTATCCGGATCCGGCAGTTCGGGGGCTGCGCCGCGCAATCGCGGACAAGTATCGGATACCGGAGGAAAGCGTGCTGGTCGGCAACGGGGCGGCCGAATTGATCGACTTGTCCATCCGGGCATGGAGTCCCCGCTCGGTGGGACTGGCCCGGCCGTCCTTCTCGGAATACGAGGAAGCCGTTTTGAAAATTGGGGGCCGTATCGTCGATATTCCGCTGTCGGAGGAAGACGGCTTTTCTCTGCGCGAAGAGTCCGTCCGCATGGCGGCGGCGCAGGCCGATCTGCTGATGCTCGGGCATCCGAACAATCCGACCGGGCGTTTGGCCGACCGGGACATGCTGCTGCGGCTCGTCGGCGACCGGATTCCGTTGATCGTCGACGAAGCATTCGTCGATTTCGTGCCGGACGAGGAATCGGCAAGCCTGATCCGGCTGGCGGCGGAGACGGAAAGGCTGTGCGTGATCCGCTCGATGACGAAGTTTTACGCGATTCCGGGCATCCGGCTCGGCTTCGTCGTGGCGCATCCGAATGAAATCCGCAAGATGGCGGCCCTTCAGGTGCCATGGAGCGTCAACGCGATCGCCCAATGGGTCGGAGAGGCCGTATTCGCCGAACGGGAATATGCCGAGCGGACACGGAGCTGGCTTGCGGCAGAACGGCCATGGCTTGCGGAGAAGCTGCGGGAGCTCGGACTTTCCGTTTATCATAGCGACGTCAATTTCCTGCTCGTCTCGATCCCGGACTGTTTCGGCATCGATGCGAAGCGGCTTCAGCGGCTCATGGGCGAATCGGGCGTGCTGATCCGCGACGCTTCCCTGTTCCCCGGCCTCGGCTCCGCTTATTTCCGAGTCGCGATCCGGTTCAGGGAAGACAATGCGATTCTGGTCGACCGGCTCGGGCAGGCTTTGGACGATGGTCGGGAAGGAGCGCTATCGGCGGCATGCATACAGCAGTCGCCGGCGGAGGAAACAGCCGCCGGAGAAGCGGCGACAACAGCCGGAGAAGCTGCGGCAGGCGGTTGGCCGCAAGAGCCGATGGCGCCGACCATCATGTTCCAGGGGACGTCGTCGGATGCGGGCAAAAGCATCTTGACGACCGCACTTTGCCGCATTCTGCTGCAGGACGGACGAAAGGTTGCCCCGTTCAAATCGCAGAACATGTCGCTGAACTCGTACGTTACCCCGGACGGCAAAGAAATCGGCAGAGCGCAGGGGATGCAGGCGGACGCCTGCCGCATTCCCGCGACGACCGACATGAACCCGATTCTGCTGAAGCCGAAAAAGGACATGGTATCGCAGGTTGTCGTGCACGGCAAGCCGCTGCGCGATTACGACGCCAGGACTTACCGGGAAAAATATCTCGGCGAAGCCGAGCATATCGTCAAGGAAGCGCTCGGACGGTTGCGCAGCCGCTACGAGGTCGTCGTGATCGAAGGTGCCGGAAGCCCGGCGGAGGTCAACTTGAAAGACCGCGACATCGTCAACATGAGGCTGGCCGGGTGGGCCGATGCTCCCGTGCTGTTGATTGCCGACATCGACCGGGGCGGGGTATTCGCTTCCCTCGTCGGCACGCTCGACATTTTGACCCCGGAGGAACGGGATCGCGTGAAAGGCTTCGTCATCAACAAATTCCGCGGCGACGTCACGCTGCTGAAGCCCGGACTCGATTGGCTGGAAAATCGGACGGGCAAGCCGGTCTTGGGGGTCATTCCGTACTTGCCGGATCTCGGGCTGGAGGACGAGGATTCGGCCTCTCTCGATGCGAAGAGGGCAACCGCCGTGAAGCGGAAAGGTCAGGTGGATATCGCCGTCCTGCGCCTGCCGCGGCTGTCCAATTTTACCGATTTCGACCCGCTGTTCGAGGAGCCGGACGTCCATGTACGCTATGTCTCCACCGTCTCCGAGTGGGGCGATCCGGATGCGGTCGTTATTCCGGGAAGCAAGAACACGGTCGACGATTTGAAGTTTTTGCGCGCGACCGCGCTGGAGACGTGCATTCGCCGCCACGTCGAGGGCGGCGGAAGGCTGCTCGGCATTTGCGCCGGCTACCAGATGATGGGCAAGCGGCTGCTCGACCCGGAGCGGATCGAATCCGATACGGAGGAGCTTCCGGGAATCGGACTGTTCCCTGCGGAGACGACGTTCACGCCCGACAAGCGGACCGAGCGGGTGGCCGGGACCGTCGAGCTGCCGGGCAAAGGGAAGCTGGACGTAGACGGCTACGAGATTCATATGGGGCGTACCGCTTTTCTCGGGCCGATCCGCCAGCCTTTTTCGATTCGGGTTCACGACGCGCCGGATTCGGAGGACTCGTATCACCCGGACGGAGCCGTATCGGCGGACGGGAAAGTCTGGGGGACGTACATGCACGGCATTTTGCACAACGACGAGCTCAGACGGTTCTGGATCAACGAGATCCGCTCGGATAAAGGCTGGTCTCCCTTTGCCGGGGAGCTGAAGTTTATGAGCAAGCGCGAGGCGGCGTTCGACCGGCTGGCCGACCATGTGCGGCAGCATTTGGATATGGAGCGCATTTATGCGATGATGAATAGGGAGAACGAAAGGGGACGGGACGAATGAGAATTTACACGAGAACGGGCGACAAAGGACAGACCGGAGTCATCGGGGGACGCGTCGACAAGGACGACGCGCGCGTGGAAGCATACGGAACGACGGACGAGCTGAATTGCTTTCTCGGGCAAGCGATCAGCGTCATGACGGGCGACAAGCTCGCCGATTTGAAGGCGGATCTCGAGCTGATCCAGCACGAGCTGTTCGACTGCGGCTCCGACCTGGCCCTGCTCAAGCCGGAGCTTCGTCCTTACAAGGTGACGGCGGACATGGTGGACCGTCTGGAGGCTTGGATCGACAAATACGATGCGGAGACGCCGGATATTACCCGCTTCATCCTGCCGGGGGGATCGTCCGCTTCTTCGCTCCTCCACGTCTGCCGTACCGTATGCCGCCGAGCGGAAAGACGGTGCGTCACCTTGTCCAAGCAGGCGGAGATCAATGAAGAGGTTCGCCGCTATTTGAACCGGCTGTCCGACTTCTTCTTTACGGTCGCCCGTACCGCCAACCATCGCGAGGGAGTGCCGGATGTGGAATATGCCCGAAGCCCGGAAGTGTTCCGGCGCAAATCGAAATGAACTATTATGAGCCGCTGACCTACGTTGTTCCCCCGGAGCAGGACGGGGCAATGCTCAAGACGCTGCTTCGCGACAGGATGAAGCTGTCCCGCAAGCTGCTGTCCCGGTTGAAGCTGACTCCCGAAGGAATAACCGTCAACGGACAAAGGCGTTATACGTCCGCGCGCGTACAGGCCGGCGACGTCGTGGAAATCCGCATGGAGGAGGAGCAGTCCGAGGACATTTTGCCCCAGGACATTCCGCTCGACATTTTGCATGAGGACGAACACTTGTTAATCGTCAATAAACCCGCGGGCATTATCGTACACCCGACCCATGGCCATTATACGAATACGATTGCCAACGGAGTCGTCCATTATTGGCGGCAGCGGGGCGAGAAGATCCGCTTCCGGCCCGTCCACCGGCTCGACCGGGAGACGTCGGGAGTGCTCGCCATCGCCAAAAATCCGTACGCCCATCAGCATATTTCCGAGCAAATGCAGGCGGGCGGGGTGGACAAAACGTACTTGGCGATCGTCCACGGTTCGGTCGGGCCGGACGGCGGGACGATCGACGCTCCGATCGACCGCGATCCCGAATCGCCGCACGTCCGCATCGTGTTGCCGGGCGGGTATCGGTCCGTGACCCATTACAAGACGGTCGAACGGTACGGCTCGTTTGCCTCGCTCGTAAGACTGCGGCTCGAGACGGGCCGCACGCACCAAATCCGCGTCCATATGAAGCATCTCGGCCATCCTTTGGTAGGCGATGCGATGTACGGAATCGGTGCGCAATCGGGAAACGGACTCGAGACGGCTGTGCGCGAAGACGCAAAGACGGCCGAAGGAATATCCCTCGACCGTCACGCCCTGCACGCCGCCCGGCTCGCCTTCGCCCACCCCGCAGACCGGCGTCCCGTCGGCTTCGAGGCTCCGCTGCCGGCCGATATGGCCGGCTTGATCGGACGGCTGCGCGCTCACTTGGAATGAAGATTGCCGCTGTGCGTTTTATTGCCCGTCCCGCCCTGGGTGTCGTCCCGCTGCTCCAATTGCTGCTGCTTCACGGTCGAATTCGGGCCGCACCCGGCCGACAGGGCGGCGACAAGCATGACGGCGGCCAAGAAGGCCGCCGTTTTACGAAGTTTCATGACGCTGTCCTCCCCGTAAGGTATTCTCTTCCTGTTCTTGCTGTTCTTACTGTTTCATGATCCGCCTCATTTTATCCGCACCGATTCCGCCATTTTGTATGCCACGCCACTTTCTTGTTCGCTCTTTTCATGTATAATGAGAAAGTCTGTTATCGAACGGCGGCTGGAGCAGCGTTTTTAATTTACATAACGATAGCCGAAGGAGAGAAATGATGAGCAAGCAGCAATCGGTGTCCGTTTATTTATACCCGAAATGCGGGACGTGCCGGGACGCCCTGAAATCGTTGGACCGCAAAGGCGTCCGACCGGATGAGACGGTCAACATTTTCGAGACGCCGCCTTCCCGGGATCGCATGGCCGAAATGATCGCCAAGAGCGGACTTCCGATGAAAAAGTTTTTCAATACGTCCGGCGAAGTGTATAAGGAAATGCAGCTGAAGGACAAGCTGTCCGGGATGAGCGAAGCGGAGATGATCGATCTGCTCGCCTCCAACGGACGGCTGATCAAACGTCCGATCGTCTATGACGGGGAACGGGTTACGGTCGGGTTCAAGGAAGACGAATACGAGCGGGTATGGAAGCGAAGCTAGACAGAAACAAGGGACAGCGGCATTCGGCCGCTGCAGACCTGGAAAGATAGAAGGGGGGCCGGTCCGTTGAGGCGACAAACAAAACCGAATCGGAACGAAAAATGGGCGCCGAGCGCGGCCGGACTATTTTCGATTGCCGGAGTCAAGACGCTGCTGCAGTTTTTGCGGCTCGGCAAAAAGAGCGGAGCTTTGCTCAGCATGGCCGTCGCTACGGCCATTTATATGTGGTTTTACCAATGGGAGTTCGCGCTCGGCGTAACGCTCATGGTGCTTGTTCATGAGCTCGGTCATGTGGCGGCTGCCCGACATAAAGGCATTCCGGTAACGGCACCCTTCTTCATTCCGTTTCTCGGGGCGCTCATTATGCTTAAACGGAATCCGCGCGATGCGGAGACCGAAGCTTTCGTCGCCTTGGGAGGGCCGCTGCTCGGCACGCTCGGCGCGTTCGTTTCTTTCTTGATCGGCCTTGCGACCGGAGAGCCTTTGTTTTACGCAATCGCCTATATCGGCTTCACGCTGAACCTGATCAACCTTCTGCCGATACACCCGCTGGACGGAGGCCGGATCGCTTCGTCCGTTACGCGCTGGTTATGGGTGGCGGGCGCCTTGGGGGGCTTGGTCGCCGTCATTTTTCTGCACTCGATCCTGTTTTTCCTGCTGTGGGCTCTGTTCGTCTGGGATTTGATCTCCAAATATATCGTGCACAGAGGGAAAACGACGGAATACTCGTTCTGGGGCAAAATCGAGGTGCCGTTCGAGCAAATTCCGGGAGAGAATTGGATGCTCATCCCGTTTCGCGAACGCGAGCCGCTTCCGTATCGCACCTATTCCGATTTGGACGGGAAGCAGTGGGTGGAAATCGAGTGGGAGGAAGCCGATGTCGTCCATTTGATCAAAATGCAGGAGCAAGGCATTATCCGCTCCGTCGTCAGCACCAAGGTCGAACGGCGGTGGCGGCAAACGCCGAAGGTCGTCGTGCTTCGCTACCAAATCGATTACGAGCCGCACGAAATCGAAAATTATTACGAGGTGCCGGACAAGATTCGCTGGAAATTCGGCATCAGCTATGGAGCGCTTGCACTCGTGCTGTTCGTCATGCTCGATATCGTGCAAATGATGCTGAACGCGCAGGGAGGCTTCCTGCATTCGTTAAGAAAGTAAAAAGTTAACGGGATAAATCGAGTAAATGAACACAAAATGTTTTAGTTCAACTTCCTATAGGCGGGAGCGAGAGTGATGAAACGTTTCGGTTCGAGCCGGCTTCAGCTGCTGGGGTCGGCCATTTTCTCGGAAGTGGGCCAGTGGAAGCGGGCGGCGGAAGCGGCAGGGCACGACATCATCGATCTGGGCATCGGCAGTCCGGACCGCCCGCCTTCGGAACGCGTTATGGAGTCGCTGGCCAGCGCGGCCCGGAATCCGGCCAATTACGGATATCCGACCTCCGAGGGAACGCTCGCTTTCCGCAGCGCCGTTGCCCGCTGGTACGACTTCCGTTTCGGGGTCAAGCTGGATCCGGAGCTCGAGGTGACGACGTTGATGGGCTCGCAGGACGGGTTGGCCCATTTGGCGATGGCCATTGCCGATCCGGGCGATATAGCCATCGTGCCGGATCCCGGCTATCCGATTTATTCGGCCAGTCTCGTGCTCGCCGGAGTTACTCCTTACTTGCTTCCGCTTCGAGCGGAGAACGGCTTTTTGCCGGAATTCGCTGAAATCCCCGAGCGAACGGCTGCGTCCGCCAAGTTTATTTTGCTTAATTACCCGAGCAACCCGCTGTCGGCCGTGGCCGACTTCGGTTTTTACGAAGAGCTTGTCGATTTCGCCAAAAGGCACGGCATGCTTATCGTGCACGACGCGGCATACTCCGAGATGGCATACGACGGGTTTCGGCCGCGAAGCGTGCTGGAAGTTCCCGGTGCCAAGGAAATCGCTGTCGAATTTCACTCGTTGTCGAAAAGCTTCAATATGGCGGGCTGCAGGCTCGCTTTCCTGGTCGGCAACAAGGAGGCGGTGGGCGCGCTGCGGACGTTGAAGTCGAACATCGACTATGGCGTTTTTGCCGCCGTACAGGAAGCCGGTATTGCCGCGCTTGACGATCAGATGGCCGGTTCCGGCTGGGAAGTCGCCTCGGTTTACGAGCGAAGAAGGAATATCGTGGTCGACGGCTTGCGGGAGGTAGGCTGGAACGTACCCAAGCCGAAAGCGACCATGTTCCTTTGGGCGCCCATTCCGCCCGGCTGGACATCTCGACAAATTTCCCGGGAAATCTTGCTTTCCGTCGGCGTTGTCGTAATTCCGGGCGACGCGTTCGGCCAGCAGGGACAAGGCTTTGTCCGTATCGCACTCGTCCAGGAGGAGGAGCGGCTTGCGGAAGCAGTTCGCCGAATCGGTCGGTTTTTGCACGATAGGGGCGTCGGAGCGTCGAGTTAATGCGGGGCGCGGTCGGCTGTATCGGCTGATGTCGAATCGTTCGCAGGCGGGCTGACAGCGTGACGGACAAGGAAGAGCGGGAGGCGTAGGGCGACGGAGTCAGATTCCGTCCGCCTTCTTTTGCTGCGTCTGCTTTGCTGCCCTGAAACAGCTTTTTTATTTTCAGTGGTACGCTTCGAGAGACATGATTGCCACTATAATGGACTGAACTGGAAAACCTACATCTATTTTTGCTCGGTAAATCGCTAGGCGGTCTATAACTGGAAAAACTCCATCTAAATTCGCCGAAATCGCGTTTTCGGAGCGAAGCTGTTCTAATAGATGGAGGTTATCCATTTATTTCGGTGTCGTGACGAAAAATCATGGAAATAACAGCATGATTTCCATTTAAGGCTGGCAGCCGTGTCCAATCAAACCGGCATATCCCTCGACGAACGCAGAACTCCCGAAAGCGCTCGAAAAGCGCTCGAAAGACGCTCGAAAAGCGCTCGAAAGACGTTCGAAAAGCGCTCGAAAGACGCTCGAAAAGCGCTCGAAAGACGTTCGAAAAGCGCTCGAAAGGCGCTCAAAAGGCGCTCAAAAGGCGCTCAAAAGGCACTCGAAAGAGGGGGACGGAGCAAGATTCCGTCCGCCTTCTTTTGCTGCGTCTGCTCAGTTGTTTTGAAACAGCTTTTTTATTTTCAGTGGTACGCTTCGAAAGACATGGTTGCCACTATAATGGACTGAACTGGAAAACCTACATCTATTTTTGCTCGATAAATCGCCAGGCGGTCTATAACTGGAAAAACTCCATCTATATTCGCCGAAATCGCGTTTTCGAACGGAGCTGCTCTAATAGAGGGTATAGCGGGTTAGGCACTGAACGAATTCATTCCGATTAGCGGAAAGTTCGGGGCCAAATAGCGAAGAAGGTGTCGCTCCTCCGGTTTTGGATGGAGTGATGGTCTGCGTTTCCTCTTGAAAGCTTTATGTCGCAAATAGTAAACGTTGTAAGGAGGGCATTCGCGTCCCATTGACTCCTACGTATGATTTGCTGTATAATTGTGGAAAACAGCCATTGAAAACGAACAATCTGAAAGCGTTTACAAAAAATCCACAAACGATCCACAAACGATCCACAACGATCCACAACGATCGGGAACAACGATCGGGAACACGATCGGAAACAACGACCGTGAAACAACGATCGTGAAACAACGATCGTGAAACACCGATCGGGAGACAACGATCGTGAAACACCGATCGGGAGACAACGAGACGGCCCGGGAAGGAGACGATCGGATGCTCAAGAGGCTTGTCAATTCCCCCGTCATGTTTGCGCTCGGCATGTTCGCGATGATGGTGCCCGCCCACGCGTTCAGCTCGTTTTACAGCTATTATTACGTGGAGAAGCTCGGTCTCGGGATCGGCTTGGCGACGTTGGCCCGGACGATTTATTTGATCTGGGATGCCGTCAACAACCCGCTGCTCGGTTATTTTTCCGACAGAACGAGAACCCGCTGGGGGCGGCGCAAGCCATGGATATATTCGTCCATCCCCCTTTTGATGGCAACGTTCGTGATGGTATTCGCCGTACCGGACGGACTCGGCGGCACGAGTCTTTTCATCTGGTTTTTGGTCGCGCTCCTGCTGTTCGAAGGCGTCTCCACCGTCCTGTGGGTCAACTACGGCGCTTTGTTCCCCGAGCTGTTCCGGGGGGACCGCATCCGGGCGAAGGCGTCCGCCATCCAGCAAGCGTTCCAGATCGCGGCGATTCTCGTCGCCTCCGTATTGACGCCGATTTTGTTCGCAGCGATCGGCTTCGGCAAAATGGCGGTCGTGTTTGCTTGCGTCTTCGCCGTCTTCATGCTGCTGTTCGCGGCCAGCGTGAAGGAAAGCGATGAAGCGCTCCGGGAAACGCCGCTCAAGTTCAAGGAAGCGTTCCGGGAAACGTTGAAAAACAGGCAGTTTTGGATATTCAACATCGCCAACTCGTTCGCCCAAACCGTCAACGGCCTGCTCGGCTCGATGATTCCTTTCTACGCGAAATACGTGCTGCACATTCCCGAATCGCAGGTTTCCCTCCTGCTCGCCTCCATCTTCGTATCGGTTATACCGCTTGTGGCGGTATGGTATTGGATCGTCCGCAAGCTCGGCGGCATATCCGGCTGGCGACTTGCGCTGGCCGTTTACGGGCTGTCGGTCATTCCTCTATGGTTCGCTACCGATTTGGGCAGCGGCATTGCGGCCGGAATATCGGCCGGATTCGGCCTCGCCGGTTTTCTGGTTACGCCCCTCGTGCTCGGCAGCCAAATTATCGACCGCGACTTCGCCGAGACCGGCCGGAGGCGGGAAGGCGTGTATACGGCGGTCGGGGCGTTTATCACCCGTTCCAGCGGTCTCATCTCCGCTCTCGCCTTCTGGATCGTAGGCATGATTTTCGGCTACGTGAGCGGAGACGATCCGGGCTCCAATCCGGAGAGCACGTTCCGTTATTTGATCAGCGTCATCCCCTTTTGCTTATTGGCGGTTTCTTTCCTCATTTCCCTGCTCCTTAAAAACAAACCGAACGACTGAGCTGAAGCCTCGCACGTCGCTTGGACTGGAGGAATCGATGGACAAATATTTGATCATGAACTGCGACGATTTTGGCCAAAGCCGTGCGGCGAACAAGGCCATCATGCACCTGCTGGAGGAGGGGAAAGTATCGTCGGCGACGATAATGCCGCCGGCCCCCGCTTTCGAGGAAGCGGCCGAATGGTGCAGAAGCAGGCCGCATGTGAACATAGGGCTGCATTTGACTTTGACGAGCGAATTCTCGGGCTTGCGCTGGAAAAGCTTGACCGGGCTGTCGTCCTTGCATGACGAGAGCGGGTATATGCACCGGACGGTTATCGATTTCGAGCAATACGCGCTATCGAGAGACGTCAGAACGGAAATCCGGGCACAGTTCCAGGCGGCCAAGAGAGCCGGGCTGAACGTCGTGCATGCGGATAATCATATGGGCAGCCTGTACGGGCTTGCTACCGGACGAAGCCATCTGCCGTACGTTCTGCTGCAATGCTCCAAGAGGGGAATGCCGTTTCGGCTGTTCCGCAGTGTCGACCCGAACGACAAGTTTTTGGCTTCGATACCCGATGCGGACAAGGCGCTCGTGCAGGTCGTGGCGCTTGCGGATGCGCTCCGTGTCGGAATACCCGACTATTTGCTGTCCCATCCGTACCACGCGCAAGAGGGGGAAACTTACGACAGCTTCAAGCAATCGCTTATCGCGAAAATGTACGAATTGCCCAAAGGCGTAAGCGAAACGTACATTCATCCGGCCGTAGAGGACGAGGCGCTCGGCAAGCTGATTCCTTCTTGGAGAAAAAGGGTTTGGGAATACAAGCTGATGCTGGATCCGGATTTCGAATACGCCCTCCGCGACGCGAAGGTCAAGCTGACCGATTACCGGTATGTCCGGGACCATCTGAAACGGCCGCGGGTCCGTTCGATGGGGAAATTCGTGAAGGTGATGCTGACCAAGCGGCAAGCTTCGAACAAAGGATGAGACGCGATTGAATCGACTGCTCCATACGGTCGCCGGTGTATTGCCGAGCGGCCTTTTTGCCCGTCTACGCCCTCCCTTCGGCCGCCGATAGGATGTCGGAAGCTGTCGATGATTGTTTTCGGGAGAATGGGTATCATATAATTGGAAAAAAGTACATCGGAACTCGAAGGGAAGATGCCCCGTGGAACTATTTCTCGCCGTCCTCGTCATGCTTGCGCTAATCGGCGTCTCCAATGTCGTCAGTCGCTTTGTCCCCTTCATTCCGGTTCCTCTGATCCAGATCGGCTTGGGCGTCGTCGTCGCGCTCATCCCGTCGGGGCTGCACGTGGAGCTGGAGCCGGAGCTGTTCTTCGTTCTGTTCATCGCGCCGCTGCTGTATAACGACGGCAAGCATACGCCCCGCGACGAGCTTTGGAAGCTGCGCGCCCCGATATTGCTGCTGGCGGTCGGACTCGTATTCATTACCGTCTTCGTGGTCGGCTATGCGATCCACTGGATGATCCCGTCCATTCCGATTGCCGCCGCATTCGGGCTTGCCGCCATATTGTCGCCGACGGACGCCGTGGCGGTTGGCGCTTTGGCCGGAAGAATCCATATGCCCAAAAGCTTGATGCGGCTTCTCGAAGGGGAGGCGCTCATGAACGACGCTTCGGGACTCGTCGCGTTCAAGTTCGCCATTGCCGCCGCCGTGACGGGCGTATTCTCGTTGCCCCACGCTACGGTCAGCTTCTTCATCATCTCGGTCGGCGGACTGTTGATCGGGGCGATTATCGCCTTCCTGATCAGCTGGCTGCGGGTCGTTCTTCGCCGGGCCGGGATGGAAGACGTGACGATGCATATGCTGATTCAAATTTTGACTCCGTTCATGCTGTACATGATTGCGGAAGAGCTGGGGATGTCCGGCATCCTGGCCGCGGTGGCGGGGGGGATCGTGCATGCGATCGAGCGCGACCGCGCGGAAACGTCGATGATGAAATTGAAGGTCGTGTCGAACAGCACGTGGTCGGTCATTTTGTTTATTTTGAACGGTCTCGTTTTCGTTATTTTGGGCTTGCAAATTCCGCACGTGTCCGACATTATTTTGGCCGACCCGGCTTTCAACAACTTCAAGGTGATCGGCTATGCGGCTATTATTTTCGCGATGCTTATGGTGCTTCGCTTCGTTTGGACGTTCGCCTTCACGAGAGGAAGCCGCCTGCTCGGCATCAGGGGGGAACGCAGTATGCCGGGATTCAAAATGCTCGTGATGACATCGTTCTCCGGCGTGCGCGGCGCGGTTACGCTGGCAGGCGCTTTCTCCATTCCTCTCGTGCTGGAGGACGGGAGCCCATTTCCGGAGAGGAATCTGATCATCTTTCTGGCGGCCACCGTCATACTGCTCTCGCTTATCGTCGCGAGCGTCCTGCTGCCGCTGCTCTCGAAGAAGAAGGAGTCGGACGACGAAGCGGAGCGGGAGAAGACGGATCGGCAAATCCAGATTCAAGTGATGACCGCAGCCATCCAAGCGGTTCATCAGGAGCGTAACGAAGAGAACGAGGCGGCGGTTTCCTCCGTCATAGCGGACTATAAGCAATGGATTCAGCAAATGCGTCTGAAGGGCGCCGCCCGGAGAAGCGAGCCGCGTTCGCGAGAGAAAGAAAACGAGCTGCGACTGCTGGCGCTATCGGAGGAACGGGAATGCGCCCGCAATATGATGGAGAACGGGCAAATCAGCCGCGAGCATGCGCACCAGTTTTTCAAGACGCTGGATCAGGTCGAGCTCATTTTGGCGAACCGGTTTCATTTGTGGAAAATGATGCTGAAATTGTTTTTTGGCCGGCTGCAGACCAGCTTTACGAGAAAGGAAGTAGCGCTGGCCAAGCTGCCGGCTGCCGATATCGAGACGCTGCGGAATATTAAAATACGCACGTGCGAGGCGGCCATCAGCGAGGTCAAGAAGGTTCGCTGCGAGGATAACGAGCAGGCGGCCGTCGGCGTTATTTCTTACTATAATCACGTGCTCGACCGGCTGGCCCGTTTTCCCCGTGCGGTAAGGAGTCATGACAAGCACTTCGACGAGCGGAAGAAGGAGCTGCACTGGGTGGCGGTCCAGGCCGAGCGGGACGAGGTGCAGGCGCTCTACGAGAAGGGCGAAATTACCCGCGAGACGGCTGGCCGGCTGCGCGGGATCATCCGGGAGCGGGAAGCCTCGATGTTCGAGCAGGACGAAATCGGCTGATCGGGTCGGCGTCGCCGACGATCCGCGCAACTAATATGGCGGACGTTGCTTTTTTTACGACCGGGGCTTGCTTTATCGCTTAACCGTGCTTTCGCGACCGTTGCTTTGGAAAGTCGCTGCCGGAACGGTTTTCGTCGAGAGAGCGGAACGCTGTTCCGTTACATGCAGGCTTCGTGCGATTTTCGCACAAATAGAGGAACTATCTTCCGTTAAGGAGATAGTTCCTCTGCATTTTACACGGAGAAGACAAAATAACGGAACGCACTTCCTTTATTTCGCCCATATTCTACATTTACAGGACAATAACGGAAATATGTTCCGTTATCTAACTTACACAGAAGCAGTAGCGGACATTAACCGTTCACTCTCCCTCGCCGGACAGCGCCTTGTCATTTTTACGGTATTCCTGGGGGGTCATGCCGGTTTTGTGCCGGAACAGCTCATGGAAATGCTTCATATCGTGATAGCCGACCGTATTGGCGATTTGCTGGACGGTCTTGGAGGTCGTCTTCAGCAGCTCGCAGCATGTTTTGACGCGCAAATGCTGCACGTATGAGGTGAAGGAGGAGCCGGTCGCCTGCTTCAACAGCCGCTGCAGATGGCTTACGCTGAGAAACGAATGCTCCGCGACCTGCTTCAGGGTAATGTCCTCGAAGCAATGATGCTTGATATATTGAAGCGCGTCTTCGATCTTCGGGCTTCTTCTCTCATAGGAGCCGGTCATGACGGAATGCCGGTGCAGCAGGGCGATCAGCTGGCTGAAGAGCGAATGGACGACGACTTCGTAGCCGGGCTGTCTTTGCCGATACTCGGACAGAAGGTTGTAGAACAAATCGGCGAAAGCGCTGTCTTTATCATAAAGATGAAACCAGGGCCGCTCCATCGTATGTGGCTCGTACAGCACCTGGTGCAGCGCCGAGCCGGCCGGCGGAAAATCGGGCCATTGCCTCAGCGCTTCCGGCCGGAACACGCAGTTGATCACTCCCAGGCTGCCGACCTTGGCCGGCGAAGGAGGGCGATACACGTGGGCCGTACCCATCGGCAGCAAAAAAATGTCCCCCTGCTTGACCTGCAGCGTCGCATCGTTCATATACTGGAAGCCGGTTCCTTCGGTGACATAGCTGATCTCGATGGCATCATGGGTATGCTTGGACAGCTTGAACGCCTCGTAGGCGCGGTTGACGAATACGTGCATGCCCGGACGGAATCGTTCGTCCGATTTGAATACTTCCGTAGCGGCGGGAATCATGAACGGCAGCCTCCCCGAGCTTCTGACATTATCACCATTATATACATGGCCGCATGACGGATACAATCCTTGCTCCGCCTCGCCCCGATTTGTCGGACCACTCATAATGATTTATGACCCCTATATAATTCAGGTATAACCCCCATATTTGATTGGCCAGTTCGCGTATAATGAAAGCTATAAGACAGAGTGGTTCGGTCCGGCCGTCATCGCTCGCGATCCAAAACAAGCATCGCAAGGAGGTCTCTATGTCGAAAATCGATCGCCAAGCTTTAGTATCCCGGCATAATCCGGTTATCCGGGAAATCGTACCGATGGCTCCGCTTTCCGTAGGGAACGGAGAGTTCGCTTTTACGGCGGATATTACGGGGATGCAGTCGTTTCCCGAGAAGTACGAAGTTCCGCTGAGCACTCAGTCGCAATGGGCCTGGCACAGCTCGGGAGGGAGAGACGTTTGGCGGCTGGACGACGTAAGCATGCAGTACCGCGAAGGCGGACGCGGAGGCTATCCGCTCCGGGCGGAAGACCGCGAGGAGCCCTTTCATTGGTTAAGGCAAAATCCGCACCGGCTGCAGCTCGGCCAGTTCGGCTTCCGTTTTCTCTCGTCTGCGGGACGGACGCTTTCCGCAGAAGCGGTCACCGATATCGAACAGACGCTCGATCAATGGACCGGCATTCTCACGAGCCGTTTCCGCGTGGAAGGAATTCCGGTCCTTGTGCATACGTCCTGTCATCCGCTGCTGGACCAGTTCGGGATTATGGCCGAAAGTCCGCTGCTGTCCGAAGGGCGGATGGCCGTGTCGATCCGGTTCCCCGCGCCCGGAATGGTGTCGCGCAGCTGGGACCGGTCGATCGCGCTGAATTGGGACGAGGCGGATTCCCATGCTACGGCATTCACGCCGTTGTCGCCCGCAAGCGCTTTAATCGGCAGATCGATGGACAACGACGGTTACCGCGTCGAGCTTCGATGGTCGCAGGGCGTGCTGGAGCGGGAAAGCGCACACTCGTTCCTGCTGCGCGGAGACGGATCGGCCGAGCGACTTGATTTCGCGGCAGGCTTTACGCCGCCGGACCGGACGCCGACGCCCGTATCGGCGGGAGAGACGATGGAGGCGAGCCGGGAGCATTGGGAACGGTTCTGGCGCGAAGGCGGGGCGATCGAGCTGGCGGACAGCCGCGACCCGCGGGCGCCGGAGCTGGAACGACGCATCGTGCAATCGCAGTTTTTGACGGCGATTCACAGTGCGGGATCGCTGCCCCCGCAAGAGACCGGGCTGCTGTACAACAGCTGGTTCGGCAAATTCCACCTCGAGATGCATTGGTGGCACGCCTTTCATTTTCCTCTGTGGGGAAGAGCCGAATTGCTTCGGAAAAGTATGGGCTGGTACAGCGATATATTGCCGGAAGCGCGGGCGCTGGCGCAGTCGCAAGGGTATGCGGGGGCCAGATGGCCGAAGATGGTCGCGCCGGACGGAATTCAAAGCCCGTCTCCGATCGGTCCTCTGCTCATCTGGCAGCAGCCGCATCCGATCGCGCTGGCGGAGCTGTGCTATTTGGCCGACCCGACGGAGGAGACGCTGCGGGAATACGGCGAGCTCGTGCTCGAATCGGCGGAGTTCATGGCCTCGTTTGCGGAATGGGACGAGGCGGGGCAGCGGTACGTGCTGGGTCCTCCCGTCATCCCCGCTCAGGAGCGGCACAAGGGCGAGCATACGCGCAATCCGACCTATGAGCTGGAGTATTGGCGCCACGGGCTCGAGCTGGCCGCCGAATGGGCGAAGAGACTCGGCAAGGAAGCGGACCCTAAGTGGCAGGACGTCCGCGAGCGATTGTCTGTGCTTCCCGTAGCGGAAGGCGTCTATTTGGCCCATGAGAACTGCCCGGATACGTTTACCCGTACCAATACCGATCATCCTTCCATGCTTGGCGCACTTGGGATGCTGCCGGGCAAGAAGGTCGACCTTGCCATCATGCGGGCTACGCTGGCGCGGGTCATGGAAAGCTGGCAATGGGAAACGACGTGGGGCTGGGACTATCCGATGGCCGCCATGACCGCGGCCCGCCTCGGGGAACGAAAAGCGGCCGTGGACCTGCTTCTGATGGACGTAACCAAAAATTTGTATTTGCCGAACGGCCACAATTACCAGCGGCCGGGCTTGATGGCTTATTTGCCCGGCAACGGGGGCTTGCTGATCGCAGTCGCCATGATGGCGTGCGGATGGCAGGACGGTCCGCACGAGCACGCGCCGGGATTCCCCGACGACGGAAGCTGGACGGTACGCTGGGAAGGGTTGAACCGGTGGATGTGAACGGGAACGTGCGAGTCTGCGGCAAGCGGTCCCCGCCCGCAGACTCGATCCGCTGCTTTTGCGCCGCAAAGACGAAACGGCCCAAATGATTCATTATCCCTGTACAGCTGATGCAGGACCCCCATAAAGACGCAAACGGAAATGATATAATTTTGTAGAAGAGACAAATCGCTCTTAGTCCGGCTTTTCGGTAAAAGCCGGTTCGTTGAAGTAAACGCTTTCCCCGACAAGCTCCGGAAAAGGAGCCCGTTTCCGGGTACGATACGCTGGAACTGATTCGGTTGGGACCAACAGCTCGTTGTACGTTAGTACCCAGAATCCGCTTGAATCGGATGTCGTATTTGCGCCGTCCTATCGATAACAGCAAACAGTGGAATTGATAGGCGCAATGGTGTGAGTTACAGCGGTCAGCGAACTTAATACGCGCCATCGCATGACCAAGACCAAAAGCAAACCCGCATCCAGTGAGCATACAGACGATAGCGGTCGTCATGCGAAGATGGCGAAGGCCATAGCGATACGATTGCGCATAAGCCCGCAACAAGTACGCATCAGGCATTGGCGAAATAAAAATCACGCAAGGAGCGGATTCCATGTCTACTCTGTTCAAATTGCAGGCAAATGCCGGCTTCCATCGCCGTGAGCATTGTCCGGTGTCGTTCCGCATCCCGGCAGATTCTCCGTTGCTGCAAGGCCGTAAAGCCGCGGATTTGGGCATGCTCGGGCCGGACGGCGAGCCGGTCGCGCTACAATGCGAGGAGGCGGAGGGAGGCGCTCTCCTCCTGCACTGGATCATCCGCAGCGCTTCCCCCGGCGATAAGCCGGTATACACCGTTTATGAGGGCAATAATCGGCCTATCGGGCCGGAAGAGGGAATACGGCTCGTCGAGACGGAGAACCGGGTCGACATCGTGGCGGAAGGAAGCTTCTTCACCTCTTGCGTATTCGATCCGCAGCTCGCCAAGCCGTATATCGGTCCGGTTGCAGGTCCGTACGGGGAAAGCTTCACCCGGCTCGACTTCGAGACGAAGGAGCATCCGCACCACCGTTCCCTATGGCTCGCGATCGGCGATGTCAACGGCATAGACTTCTGGAATGAGCCGGCGGACCGCCATGGGAAGCAGATGCTGGCGGAGCTGTCGGGGAAGACGGACGGTCCGGTTTTGGCGAGATTGACGTCTACCCAAAATTGGTGCTCGCACGGAGGCAAAGCCCAATTGTCCGAGACCCGGACGATGACGTTCTACAACACACCGGCGAACGGACGGCTGATCGATCTCGATTTCGAGCTTGCGGCGAATAAGGATCGGATCGAGTTCGGCGCGACGAAGGAAGCTGGTCCGCTGGGCATCCGGGTCGCCGAGTCGATGAAGGCGGACAACGGGGGGACGATCGTCAACGCTTACGGCTCCGTCGGGGAGAAGGAATGCTGGGGCAAGCGCGCCCCCTGGTGCGATTATTACGGGGAAGCGGGAGGCCATACGCTCGGCATCGCCGCCTTCGATTATCCGGACAACGACGATTTCCCGACGTATTGGCATGTCCGCGATTACGGGCTGCTTGCGGCGAACAACCTGTATTTTGCCGGCGGCAAGCTGTTCCGCAAAGGACAGTCGATCCGGTACAGGCACCGCATTTATTTCCACGAAGGCGATACGGCGGCCGCCAAAGTGGCGGACAAATACCAGGACTACATCCATCCGCCCGCAGTGGCGCTGTTTAACGTATAGATTACGGACGCCGGTTGCCAAGCGACGCCAAGCGAACCATGGAACGAGCGACGGTACCGGCACATAGAGAACGGTCCATAACGGAGGGGAGGGATACCGCATGAATGCATCGCGGTTTGCACGGCAACCGGGCCGCAATCGGCTCGTAATGAGACGTCCGTCCTCGTGGTGGGGGAGCCTTTGGCGGGAAGCGCTTCCTTCGGGCAACGGCATCGTCGGCGCAGCCGTCTACGGCGGCGTTCGTGCCGAAACGGTGCTGATCAACCACTCCGAGCTGTGGCACGGCGGCGTGAAAGGGCAATTGCCCGACGTAAGCCCGCTGCTGCCGGACATTCGCGCGCAGATGCGGGATGGCAACTATGCCGCGGCCAAAACGGCGCTGACCGAAGCGCTGGCCGAGCGGCGGTACGAATCGAAGAGGGAGGTGCCCCTGCCCCTTGGCGATATCAAGGTGACGATGACCGCGGGTGACGCTTTCCGGCGGTACAGACGCTCGCTCGACATGGAGACGGGGGAGGTTTCCGTTTGCTGGGAGAGCGCTGCCGCATCTTATGAAAGGGTGCTCTTCGTGTCCCGCCGGGACGACATGGTCGTGTACGAGCTGCGGGCCGGCGGAGGGACGATCGAGGCGGAAATCGGGCTGATGCCGCACGATAAGGCGGATTCCTCGCCGTCCATTCCGTCGTATGTAGAGTCGACGGCGGAAACGATAGCCGGCGACGGATATTTGTTTTATGCGGCGAAGAATGAGGACGGGCGGGACTTCGGGGCCGTGCTGCGGGTTATTCCGGACGGAGGCCGGGTCGTCTTCTCGGACGGCAAAGCGATCGTTTCCGGAGCGGAGCGCGCGCTGCTGCTGCTGAAAACGTTCGTGCGCGGCGAACGGGCGAAAGAATGGCCGTCTCTCGCGGAGACGCTCGGAGCTGTCGCATTTTCCTACGACGAGCTGCTGGAGCGGCATACGGCATTGCACCGCCCTCTGTTCCTGTCCGCGCGAATTCGTCTGGGCCCGGAACAGGAAGGGAAGTCGAACGAGGAGCTGCTGCTGGAGGCGTATGAGGGAGAAGGTCTTCCTCCCGGCTTGGCCGAGAAAATGTGGGCGTTCGGTCGTTACCTGTTCATCTCGGCGACGAGGCCGGACGGGATGCCATTCCCGCTGTACGGGCTGTGGGGCGGCGAATATCGTCTGATGTGGAGCCATTTCATGGCGAACGAAAATATCCAGATGATGTATTGGCACGCCTCCGTCGGCGGCTTGTCCGAGCTCGTCCCGGCTTTGTTCCGCTATTACGAGGGCATGATGGACGTCTTTCGCGACAATGCCCGCAAGCTGTACGGCTGCCGGGGCATCTTCATCCCGGCGGGGACGACGCCGAATGTCGGCACGCCGTTCCAGACCGTGCCCGTCATTTTGTACTGGACGGGGGCCGCCGGATGGCTGGCGCAGCATGTATACGAGTACGCCTTGTTCACGGGGGACCGGTCTTTTTTGAAGGAGCGGGCGTTGCCCTTCATGCGGGAAGCGGCGCTGTTTTACCAGGATTTTCTCGAGGTGGGGGAAGACGGGTATTACCGTTCCTATCCGTCCGTATCGCCGGAAAACACCCCGGCCAATTTTTACCCGTCCGGACCGAAGCCGTTGGCCCATCCGATGCCGAGCGCCATCAACGCGACACTGGATTTTGCCATCGCCAGGGAGCTGCTGACGAATCTGGTCGAGGGCAGCCGGACAGCCGGAGTGTACGAGGAGGAGCGCGGCGAATGGGAGCGAATGCTCCGCCGCATTCCGCCGTATCAGATCAACGGCGACGGTGCTGTCAAGGAATGGATGCATCCGGATTTCGAGGACAACTACCGGCATCGGCACATTTCGCATTCGTACCCTGTTTTCCCGGGCAGGGAAATTACGAGACAAAGCGATCCCGCGCTGTTCGCGGCATTCGGCACGGCGATCGAGAAGCGGCTCGTCATCGGGATCGCCGACCAGACCGCGTGGTCGCTAGCGCACTTGGCCAACTTGTACGCGCGGATGGAGGACGGCGAGCGCGCCCTCGAATGTCTCGAGCTGATGTCCCGCTCCTGTGTGCTCGGCAACCTGTATACGGTGCATAACGATTGGAGGGGCATGGGCGTTACGCTGTCCGACCGGAAGGCGCCGGTTCAGCTCGACGGCAACATGGGCTGGGTATCCGCCGTACAGGAGATGCTGCTGTACGTATCGCCGAAGCTGGTCAAATTGCTGCCGGCGTTGCCTGCCGATTGGAAGCAGGGGTCCGTGAACGGACTGCGCTTTTGCGCAGGCACGGTCGCGATGGATTGGGATGTCGGGCAGGGACGGTTCGAGGCCGCGCTCCATGCGGAGCGGGAAGCCGGGATCAGCGTGAAAGCGCCTCCCCTGTTCGGCGAATGCCGTTGGCGGCTGGAACGTGCCGACGGAGAGCAGGCGGAAGGCGACGCAGGCGGGCCGGCGGGAGAGACAAGCGACACGCTGCCGGACGTTCAGCTCCGAGCGGGCGACACGCTGCGCATAACATTCGATCGGAGCCGGCTCGCCCGGGAGCTTGCAGGGCAAGCCGCGGCGTCGGGAAACGGTTTGGAACCGAGCACGAAGTGAGAGGGGGAGCGTCGATGGGCGAGAGGGAAGTCGAGCAAACGCTTGAGCGGACGATTGACCGGACGGCCGGACAAGAGAAGATACAGACGATCGATCGGACGTTTGAACGGCAATTCATAACGCCTTCCGACGAGTATACGCCGATCCCGTTCTGGTTTTGGAACGACGCGCTTGACGAGGTGGAGCTGCTCGGACAGATCGGCAGCTTTGCGGAGAAAGGCGTCATGGGCTTCGTCATCCATCCCCGGATGGGCATTCCCGAAGAGATCCCGTATTTGTCGGACCGCTTCATGGATCTGGTCGAAGCCGCCGTCCGGGAAGCTTCCCGCCGCGGGATGACCGTCTTTTTGTACGACGAGGCGATGTACCCGTCCGGTTCGGCCAACGGTCTCGTTGTCGAAGGCAATCCCGAATTCGCGAGCCGAGGCTTGAAAATGGCCGAATTCGACTGTAACGAGCCGGTGCTCCTGGCTTCCGCGCTGGAGCGGGGGGACACGCTCGTCTCGGCGCAGGCGATCCGCAAGACGGGGGAAAAGGCGGCCGATCCCGATTCGGCGGTCGTCGTGCAGCCGGCTGGCGGCGCGGTATCGTTCGAGCCTCCGGATTCCGGCAGATGGTCGATTGTCCTGTTCATCGAAACGAACTCCCGGGGGACGATCCGGGGCATCCACGCAGGAGAGGATGACGGTCAGCCGGATGCGCCGGCGGCCGCCGACTTGTTGAACCCCGCCGCTACCGCCAAATTTATCCGGATTACCCACGAACGGTATTACGGGCGGCTGGCGCGCTATTTCGGCAATACGGTCCAAGCGTTCTTCACGGACGAACCGGATATGCTCGGCCGCAGGCATAAGAAAGGACTCGTGCCGTGGACCGGAAGCTTTCTGGATCTCTTTCTTGAGGAAGGGCTAAGGGAAACCGATCTGCCGCTGCTGTGGCTGGAAGCGGAGACGTCCGGAGACGTTCGCGCCAAATATCGCAGAGCCGTGCGCAAGCGGCTGTCCTTCGCCTATTACGAGCCGCTGGCCGACTGGTGCACGCGGCACGGCATCGCCTTCACCGGCCATCCGGCGGCGAGCGACGATATCGGCCTCCAGGACCATTTCCACATTCCCGGGCAGGATGTCGTGTGGCGCTGGGTCGGGCCTGAGGACGGGCTTGCGCTGGAGGGGCGGCACAGCACGATGGCCAAATGCTCCTCGGACGCGGCCAGACACCGGGGCAGGCGCCGGAATTTGAACGAGGTGCTGGGCGTATGCGGGAAAGGAAACGGCTGGGCGCTGACCGCAGACGACATGAAATGGTATCTCGATTGGCTGTTCGTACGCGGAGTCAACATGCTGGTGCCGCACGCTTTCTATTATTCCGTCGGCGGACCTCTCCGTTACAAGGAGCGGCCGCCGGACGTAGGGCCGAACAATATTTGGTGGCCGCATTACAAGCCGTTCGTCGATTATATGAAGCGAATGTGCTGGCTCATGACCGACAGCCGCAACGTGACGCCGGTCGCCGTGCTTTGCCGTGAAGATTGGCTGCCTTGGAAAATCGTGAAACCGCTTTACGAGCACCAGATCGAATTCAATTATTTGGAGGAAAGACTGCTGTCCGGCATTGCCGACATACGGAACGGAGCGATCCGGATTGCCGGCCAAACCTATACCGTGCTGGCAGTGGAGAACGGCGGCGTGTGGGAGCAGGAAACGTATGAAGCGGTTAATCGATTCCGGGACTCGGGGGGAACGGTAATCGTTCTGGACGAAGCCGGTGAAGCGTCCCGCTTGCTGCCCTTCACGCGGCACATCGCGGAGGCGGAGCACATCGTCGCCGCGCTGGACGAAAGCACGCCGAGAGTCGTTCGGATGCATCCGCCGAGCGCCGATATCCGCGCCAGCCTTCTCGTCAAGGAGGGCCAGCATGTTCTCGTGCTGGTTAACGAAGGCGAAGGCGGCTACGAAGGTCGCGTCACGGTTCCCGTATCCGGCCGGGTCGAGCTCTGGAATGCGTGGAGCGGAGAAATACATCCGGCGGATACGCGCCGAGCGGAAGCGGGGTCGGATATTGGAGTTGTCCTGGAACGAAGACAGAGCGTCGTGTACCGGATCGATCCGGACGGAGTGGGGCAGGCTGGAGAGGACGATGCAGGTCCTGCTCCGGCAGCTTCGGGACGCGAGCTTCTTTTGACCGAAGGCTGGCGAGCGGAGGCTCCCGATTTTCCGGGCGATGTCGCAGGATTGGGCTCTTGGACGGAGCGGCCGGGCTTGGAGCACATATCGGGTACGGCGGTGTACCGCTGTTCGTTCGGGCTGGATGAGCCGGGAGCGGGAAAAAGGCTGCTGCTGAACCTTGGAGAAGTGCATGAAATCGCCGAGGTGCGGGTCAACGGGCAAGCGGCGGGAGTCGCGATGTGGGCGCCATACGTCATCGATATAAGACCTTACGTGCGTCAGGGCGCGAACGAGCTTGCCGTAGCCGTCACGAACAGTCTGGCCAACCGGCTCGACGGCGAAAGCCTTCCTTCCGGCCTGATCGGACCGATAACCATTACGGTCGCGAATTCATAATAATCATGGGGGGATTAATATGAGTCTTAAAGGAACACGCAAAGTATTTGCCGTGGCGGCCGGTTTCAGCCTGGTCTTTGTCACGGCCTGCTCCGGAGGAGGAGGAAGCGCCGGCACCGGGGAAGCGCCGGGCAAGCAAGCGGCCGCGAAGGCGGACGAACCGGCAAGCCTGGTCGTCTATTCCAACAGCGGGGATTCCGTCGAAAGCTGGAACGACCGGTTCGGCAACGCGCTTAAGCAGAAATTCCCCAACTACACGATCAAATACATCCAGAAGACGAAGGAAGTCGGGCTCAAGGAGCTGCTGACGAACGGCGAGACGATCGACCTGTACTGGGATTCGATCGGCGGCTTCGCCTCGACGCTTGCGGACAGCAGCCTGCAGTACGACATGACCGAGCTGATGAAAGCGCGCGGCGTCAATTTCTCCAAGATGGAGCCGACCGTCGCCGACTCCGTCAAGCTGATCGACCCGGCCAAAGTATACGGCATTCCCGTGTTCAACAACAATATGGTGCTTTATTACAACAAGGACGTGTTCGACCGGTTCGGGGTGCCGTACCCTAAGGACGGCATGACCTGGACCGAGACGAACAAGCTGGCGGAGAAGCTGACTCGTCACGATGGCAAGCAGTATATCGGGCTATCCTCCTCGCAGACGCATATGCTGCTCATGAACCAGCTGTCCATCCCGTTCGTCGATCCGGCCAAAAGCTCGCCGACGATCGCGAGCGACGAGAGGTGGAAACAGTTTTTCGACACCGTCTTCGTCGGTCCGGCGCAGGCTCCCGGCTACAAGGAGTACATGGAAGCGCACAAAAACGTTATCCCGTACCGCGATGAATTTCTCAAGGAAAAAGAGGTCGGCATGTTCGCCTGGCTCTCCTCGATCATCTTCGTATACCCCGAGGAGTTCAAGAGCATGAATTGGGATATGGTGTCGCTGCCCACCTTCGAGAAGCTGCCGAATACCGGCTCGCAGGCGTATCCGACCTACTTTACGGTCACGAGCATGTCCAAGCAGAAGGAGCAGGCAATGAACGTCATCGAATATCTTATCTCGGAAGATATGCAGAAGCAGCTCAGCCGAAAAGGCGTCATGACCGTGCTCAAGGACGAAGCGATCCATAAGCTGTACGGACAGGAGAGCGCCTTTAAAGAGAAACGGCTGCAAGCGGCTTTCTACAACAAGTTCGCCGCGATTCCGGCCAAGACGCGCTTCGAAAGCTTGCTGCTCACCCCTTATGCGAAAGCGGTTCCGAAGGTGATTCAGACCGGCGACGCCAATACCGTATTCCGCGCGACGGAAGAAGAAACCGCCAAGAAGATCGCCGAAGCGGCCAAATAGCTCAATATAGATTTATAGAAAGAACAAGGGAGAAAGGCGCAAGGTGTAGCGCTTTCCTCCCTTGTTTCGTTTCTTGCAGTTGCGGGCCGTTCTCTCAGCCCGGGGTATAGACCGGCAAACCGTCATTGCCGATCGTCATTTTGTACCTCGTTCCGTTCGGAGCATGGATGTAGATGCCGTCGAAGTTCGACGCGCCTTGGACCGATACGGGGGCCGTTTTGCCTTCCGCGTTATTGTCGGTTATTTGCACGTTGCTGCATGTCGAGGTGACGTTGATGCCGTATTGGTTTTGATTGCCGGACGGGGCTTTCGTGATGCGGTTGCCCGCGACCGTTCCGTTTTTCGCCGAATTGGCCACCGTAATGCCGTGCCGCGTATTGTCGGTTTCCGTAGCCGGGGAAGCGATGAAGTTGTCTTTGACCTGGAACCGGTCCATACTCTGGATATAGATTCCGGTTCTGCCGCAGCGCTCGATCTGATTGTGATGGATGTTGATATGGGCCGTATGGCCTTTGTTTTTGTAATCGGCATCGGGCTCTTCGGAGTATACCGCTTCCGTCTTGGTATCCTGAAAGTGGTTGTCGCCGATGTTAGCTCGGCTAACGTAAGACAGCCATATTCCGCGGTACACGTTCCGGAACACATTGCCGGTCACGGTCAAGTTGTTCGTCCAGCGCATCGTTATATTGCTGCTCGTCGTAACGGCCTGCTCGAACGTATTGCCGGTAATCGTCACCGACTCGACCTTGGCGTAGACGGCGTTGTCTTTCGGCCAGCCGACGCAGTAAATGTTTTCGGCGAGCGTCGCTTTGAATATATTGTCCGAAATGATCACGTTTCTCGAAGATTGGGGGAGTCCGGTCTGATTGCCGGCCGCGTCCTTGGACGACTCCGTGTTGCCCGCCGGGTTGGACAGCATGATGCCTCGCTTGCAGCCGGAGAACGTGTTGCCGGACACGAGCAGATCGGCGAATTTGAAGCTGCGCACGCCCGCGAACGTCATCCCTTCGAACGTATTGCCGGCGATTTTGATGTTGGAGTTGAACGAATCGTAGACGGCGTAATGGTTGCCCACGCCGCTGGGCCATGCCTGGGTGCCCGCCGTTCCGCTGGCGCCGAAGTAGCAGTCGCGGATGACGATATTCGTGCAAGGCGTACCGTCAAAGGCGCCCCATTGGGAGAAGCCGGCCTGCGTATGATTGGCGAGCTGGATCGCTTCCGGATAGTCGCGGGATTGGTCCGGCGTGCCGTCCCGGTATCCGAGAAACCGGCAATTTTCGATCCATACGTTGTCGCAGGCGTTCATGTCGATACCGTGATTGGAGACGATATCGCGAAGCTCGGTATTCCGCACGACGATGTTGCGGCCTCTGGCCAAGCCGAAGCCGTTATAGGCGTCGGGATAGAGCAAAATATTGCCTTCCCAGACGCCCCCCTCGATGACGATATTGCCGTGTCCCTCGTAGCCTTGGTACGTCGAGCCGTTGTCGCCGTTGACCAGGAACGAGTAGTCGTGGCAGCGCAAAATTTTCGCGCCCGGGTCCAGCGTGAGCCGCGTGTTCCTGTAAATTCTGAGCGTATCGATGACTTTATAAGTGCCCTTCGGGATGAGTACGTGCGAGCGTCCGCCCTGCAGCGATTCATTCAAAGCGGCTTGTATGGCGGCCGTATCGTCCGTCGTGCCGTCTCCGGCCGCGCCGAAATCTTTCACGTTGCAGAAGGGAAGCGATTCGGCGAGCAGCGTTTGCAGCTTGCCGTTCTCCTTGTCCTTTTCCTTGCCTTTATCCTTGTAAACGGCGTCGGATACCGATTGAGCGGATACCGCGGTATCCGAACGGAAGATGCCGCTTCCGGCGGCCATCGCCACACCCGTCATGCCCAAGGCGGCAAGCAGCTTTCTTCTGCTGATCGTACGGCCCGGCTTTTGTCGCTCTGTCATTACACATTCCTCCTTATGGTCACTTCTTCTCCGCGGTTTTGGGAGGCGCCCAGTCTTTTTCCGTGACGACCTCGATCGTTTTGCCGTCGGAATGGAGCAAGATGTTGCCGTGCAGTCCCGTGGAATATACGTTTGCGCCCTTTTTCTCGAGCCGTTCCTTCAAGTTCGGGCTTTGAAACACGTTTTGGCTCATGACGACGATTTTCGGCGACACGGCTTGCAGGAACGCCTCGGAGGAAGAGGTAGACTCGCTGCCGTGGTGCGGGATGTCCATCATGTCGACCTTCAGCTTGTCTTTCCAGGGCGAGGCGGACAGCTCGATTTCGCGGTGCTTGTAGATGTCGGCCGTGAACAGAAACGTCCGGTCGCCATACGTCATCCGCAGCACCATCGAATAATCGTTCAGCTCCTGGGCGGAGAACGCTTTCACCGCATCCGGCAGCTCGCCCTTCGGCGGGTTCAGCACCTCGAAGCGGACGCTGTCGCCGAGCTGAAACATGTCGCCTTCCTCCAGCGTTTTCTTCGGCACGTTGTTCGCATCGATCGCGGCTATCGCATTGTTGTAGGCCGAAGATTTCGGATAGGGCAGATTTTCCATGTAAAACTGCTTGATCGGAATTTCCTTCGCTATCGTCGCGTAGCCGCCGATATGATCGATATGCGGATGCGTGTTCAAGGCGATATCCAGCGACGGGATGCCGAGCTTCTTCAAATAGGCTACGACTTGGCTGCCGACCTCGGGCAGACCGGCGTCGACCAGCATCGTTTTGCCGTCCGGCGATTGGATCAGGAAGCTGTCCCCGGTCAAGTTTTCCCCGGCCAGATGGAAATAGCGGATCGTCAGCTTGCCTTTGTAAGCATTGTTGTCGAATATTTGATCCGTCCGCTGTGCGGCCGTCTTTGGCGTTTCCTGGACGGGCGCAGGCGCGTTCGCGGTCAGTCCGGGTTCGGAAGCGGCTCCGGTGCACCCGGCCAGCAGCGAGGAAAGAACCGCGATCATACTCCATGATTTGACGGCGGCGGTGCGGCATGACTTGAAAAACATGGTTGGCGCCTCCTTTCGTTTCGCGATGCGGGCGTGAAGAAACAGGAGGGCGAATGTGGCCGCACCCTCCTGAAGTATACTTGCTGCTGCCGGCGGCATCGGGTTTACTTGCTGTTTTTGTAGCGCTCGTACGCTTGCTTGTACGTTTTCATGTATGGGTCTTGACCCATTTTTTGCACGGTCGCGACGTATTTGTCCCACTCGGACATCGGCTGCGAGCCGGTGATGAACTTCGCTTCCATCTCGCCGATGTACGTCTGGATGTCCGAGCCTACCGTGGAGCGGAATTCGGTCTCTTCTTCCGTGAAGTTGAAGTTGTTCCACAGCTCCTTGATCGCGTGCGGCTGGGCTTTCTTGCCGACGGCGACCGATTCGGGCAGCGTCTCCGACCCTTTGAAATATTTCTCCTGCACATAGCCGGGGTAGCTTCCGCCGAGCCAAGTAATGTATTTGGCCAAAGCCTGGTCCATCGTCAGACCGCTCGGGTTTTTCGTAATTTCGTCCACGAATTCGAGCTTGCCGTCCGCGGTTTTTTTGTACGTCTGGCCTTCGATGCCCATGAAGTAGAACGTAGCCCCTTCGTCGCCGAAGAAATGGTCGATCCAGCGGACCGTCGCTTCGGGATGCTTGTTCTTGTCCGTGATGACGAACGCCCCGGGCCATACGGCCGGTACTTTGACATGGGAGTACAGCTGGTCGCCCTGAGGCCCTTTCAGCGCGCCGAGTCCGAAATAGCCGGCCTGGTTCAGCTGGGTGGTCGGGTTCGGGTTGATCGTCGCTCCGAATACGCCTTTTTGGCCTTTCGCGTACAGGGCGCTCGTCTTGATCGTAAATATTTCTTTATCGATCAGCCCTTCGGTATACAGCTTGCGAACGTACTCGATCACTTCTTTGTATTTCGGGTCGGTGCGGAAAAAGCGCAGATCGTTCGTCTTCGGGTCGACGTCGACGAATTTGTGCCCGAGGCCGCGGTTGCCGAAGCCCCATGCGCCTCTGACCTGCTCGATCAGCGGATTGATGCCTTCTCCGGCATAAGGGATTTCGTCCGCCTGTCCGTTTCCGTTCAGGTCGGTTTGCTTGACCGCCTTCAAATACTGGTACAGCTCCTCGGTCGTCGTCGGCTCCTTCATGCCCAGCTTGTCGAGCCATTCCTGCTTCACCCATAGCGGCGTACCGATGAGCATCGGCAAAAAGTCAGGGCTGTAAAACGACGGGAACGAGTAAATGTTGCCGTCCGGCATCGTCAGCCCTTTTTTCAAATCCGGATATTTGTCCATCAGCTTCTTGAAGTTGGGGGCATATTTGTCGATCAGGTCGTTCAGCTTGATGAACGTTCCCTGAGATCCGTATTTCATCAGGTCGGAAGCCGGGACCCGCGCGGAATAGAACGCATCGGGATAGTCTCCGCCGGCCAGCGCCAAATTGCGCTTCTCGGTCAAGTTCTCGAACGGCACGAGCTGGAACTTGATATTCATGTTGGACTTCTTGGCGTATTCCTTCCATACGAGCGTTTCCTCGAAGTTGTTGCCGTTGGTCGCCGCTTTGCCCGTAAAAAAGGTGAGCGAGATCGGCTCCTTCACGATCGGCATTCCCGCCGGGTTCAGGTTGGCGACCTCCTTCGCCGCGCTTTCCTTGCCGGACTCGTTTGTTGCGGTCTTCCCGTCGCTGCCGCAGGCCGCCAGCAAGCTGCCCGCTACCGCCACGGTCGCGGTCATCGCGATCCACCGTTTTGTGTTCATGGATGCATGTCCTCCCTTTTCTCCATTGTCATTATGCGCTAATAGGGCTCCGCCCTCAATAGCCGAGTGAATAAAGCGCTTACCTGTGCATCGTCTAGCGATGGCTCGGTTTGGAGCCAAGCAGAGATGCTGCGGTCCGGATACCGGACGCCTCCGTGATGCAAAGCGTCCATCCTGAACGAGAATAGTGCAGCAGGTACACGTGGTGTTCTGCTTGCGAAAAAAATGGGGCATGCCCCGTCAAGCGGAAGGGAAAGTTCCGCTATTCGCCCAGAGCCGCCCGAAGACCGGGCAATACGGAACAAGGAGTTCCTTTCTTTCACGACGATCGTTCATTTTTGTCGGATTTGCGGGCGATAGCGGAACCGATTGTTCCTTTACGGCCGTTTTTAGGGCCGAATTTATCGAATAGCGGAACAGGAAGTTCCGCGAAGCCATAGACGATAGCGATTGAACTGACGATGGCACGTTTGAGGGCGAACCTTACTTATGGTCCGTCTCATTGACGCCAGGCTGGCAGCTCTTTGGGCAAAATAGACGGCACTCGGAGTAATAGTGTTCAAACCAGCCTTATCCACGCGAAAACTTGCCCCCGAGCGCCGAATAGTGCTGGAATCGATGTTATTTGCTCGGCTGATGGGCGTGGGGCCAAGAAAATGGGCCAGCTCCGGAGTAATAGTGTTCAAACCAGCCTTATCCACGCGAAAACTTGCCCCCGAGCGCCGAATAGTGCTGGAATCGATGTTAATGGCTCGGTGGGAGGGAAGTTGGCCGGCAAAAGCGGGATATGCTTTATATGGTAATGTGGAAGGAGCATGGGTCTGCCTAACGCCGCCAAACGTTCGCCCCGCCCGACGACGCCCGTACCCGACGCGCAGCCGTTCCTTCATCCCGTGAACGTCTCGTGACCTTAATCTTTAATCGCCCCAAACTTTCACCCCAAAAAGTGAAGAGAGTCTTCGAAGTTTATTCCGAGTGCTTTCCGGAAACCCCGGATCTTCACCCCGAAAAGTGAAAAGTGCCTTCGAAGCTTATATCGAGTACTTTCCGGAAACCCCGGATCTTCACCCCAAAAAAGTGAAAAGTGCCTTCGAAGCTTATACCGAATACTTCTCGGGGACCCCGGGTCTAACGGCGCCATCATCCTTTAATCGCCCCGATCATGACGCCTTTGACGAAATATTTTTGCAGGAACGGATACAGCAGCAGCACCGGCAAATTGGCCACGATGACGACGGCGTATTTGATCGCTTCGCCTTCCATGACGCTTCTCGCGTGGGAATCGTCGCCGATGCCGAGCATCTCCTGCATTTGTCCCTGAATGAGAATTTCCCGCAGAAACAGCTGGAGCGGATACTTGTCGCGATCGGTCAAATACATGAGCGCGCTGAAGTAGGCGTTCCAGTGTCCGACGCTGTAGAACAGGATCATGACCGCGATAATCGGCATCGACAGCGGCAGCACGATTCTCGCCAGCGTGGACAGGTTGGAGCAGCCGTCGATCGCGGCCGCTTCCTGCATCTCGTAAGGGATGCCGCTCTGGAAAAAGGTGCGCATGATCAAAATGTTGTACACCGACACGGCTCCCGGAATAATGAGCGCCCACATCGTGTTGAGCATGCCGAGATTTTTCACCAGCAAGTACGTCGGGACCATGCCCCCGCTGAAAAACATCGTGAATACCATCATCGCCGCGATTACGTTGCGGCCGTAGAAGTCTTTGCGCGAGAGCGGGTACGCCGCGGCGACGGACATGACCAGATTGATGGCGGTGCCGACCAAGGTGTATAGAATCGTGTTCATATATCCGGATAAAATCTCGCTGTTTTGGAAAATTTTCTGGTATCCGACCAGCGTGACGTTTTTCGGCCACAGCCATACTTCGCCGCGCATGACCGCTTCGGGACTGCTGAACGAAGCGACGAGGACGAAGACGAGCGGATACAGGACGATGACGCATATGAGCGCCAACGCGGCATGGACGGCCCAGTCGAACAGCTTGTCGCCGGTGCTCTGTTGTTGGTTCATACCGCATCACCTCCTACCACAAGCTTGTGTCGTTGACTTTGCGGGCGATCCGGTTGACGACCACCAGCAGGATGAAATTGACGATTGAATTGAACAGTCCGACCGCAGCCGAATAGCTGTACTGCCCGTCGATAATGCCTTTGCGGTACACGTGGGTGGAGATGATATCCGATGCCTGCATATTCAGCGAGTTTTGCATCAGGAACACCTTCTCGAAGCCGACGCTGAGCAGGGAGCCCATATTCAGAATGAGCAAAATCGTAATCGTCGGCATAATGCCCGGCAGGTTGATATGCCAGATGCGCTGCCAGCGGTTCGCCCCGTCCACCCGGGCCGCCTCGTGCTGCTGCGGATCGATGCCGGTCAAGGCGGCGAGATAAATGATCGAGCTCCATCCCATCTGCTGCCATACGCCCGACAAGACGTAGATGCTTTTGAACCAGGCCGGCTCGGTCAGAAATTCGATCGGTTCCCCGCGAATCCAGGTGATAACATTGTTCAGCAGCCCGGTTTGCGGCGAGAGGAAAATCATCAGAATGCCGACCATGACGACCGTGGACAAAAAATGCGGCGCATACGTAACCGTTTGCACGAACCGGCTGAATTTTTTCGACCGCACCTCATTGATCATAAGGGCGAGCACGATCGGAACCGGGAACCCGACGAACAGCTGGTACAGCCCGATGCCGAGCGTATTTTTGAGCAGCCTCCAAAAATAATAGCTTTCGAAGAAACGCTCGAAGTGGCGAAACCCGACCCAGGGGCTGCCCCAGATGCCTTTGGTGGCGATGAAATTTTTGAAGGCGATCTGCACCCCGTACATCGGCACGTATTCGAAAATAATAAAGAAGGCGATGACCGGCGCGATCAATAAATACAAATCCCAGTTTTTGCGAATCCTTCTCATGACCGCCGATCGGCTCGGCTTGATTCCGGCGTCCTTGGCTGCCGCCGGCAAGGAAGCTTGCTTGGACAAAACCCCACCACCTGCTTTCGTTCTGTTCTTCCCGGAGCATAGCAGAGCGCCCGCGGAAAAGGTATTTACACTTCTTTCGTTCATTGGCGGCTCATTGTCCGGGCTTAAAAAAAGATAACAACCTAAAAAAAAGCATGTTTTGCGGAAAACGATCTTTCGATACAATGGGTAAGAATTATAATGAAGCCGGTCAAACCGGGGGCAAAGGGGTAGGCGGAGCTTGAAATGGGCTGTTTGGAACGGTCGCTCGCTAATGTTCAATATTTTCATCAGCTTCCTCGGCATCATCGTGCTGTTTTCCGTCTTTAACGCGCTGTCCGTCCATTTGTTCAATAAAGGCGTGCAGAAGGAGATTATCCAATACAACCGTCTGATGCTGAAAAATACGGCGGAACGATACCAAACGCACTTCGAGCGGATCAAAACGCTGCTGTTCGACACGTACACGGACGAGAAAATCGTCGCGTTCAACCGTCAGCTGCAGGTGAAGGGCGAATCGGACATCGAGTATTGGAAAGCTTCGGAAATGCTGAAGGAGCTCCGGTCGGAAGCGTATAATCCGATGTTTTATCTCAACAATCTGATCGTGTACTTCGATTCCCACTCGTTTATCGTGGAGAAGGAGGGGACCGTGGAGGCGGACATGTTTTTCTCCCGCTTCTATGTCAGCCCGGATTATCCGTTCGCGTACTGGAAGGAGCAGTTCGGACGGACCGGCAACTACAAGCTTCATCCGCAAAAAACGTTCACCGTGTCGACGCTGAATTCGTCGGCCTCTCACGAGCTCATCCCGTTCTCGTTCCGGATGCCGTCCTCGAACTATCAGGTCATCGCCCTGCTGGACGCCCGGATGCTGCAGGAGGCGTTTTACGGGACGGAGGACAACAGGCAGTTCATGATATTGCAAAAGGACGGCTCGCTGCTGTACCGTTCGTCCACGGAGCTGTCCGCGGCGAACATCCCGGCATTCGAGAACGGCAGCGGCTACGGTTTGTCGCGCGGCTACTACTATTTTGTCGAGAAGGATACCGAGGGGAATCTCACCTATGTCACGGCCGTTCCATATGCGAATATCGCGTCCCGGGTGCGGAACGCCAGCTTGACGCTGCTCCTGGTCTTTGCGGTGTCGATCGTGATCGGGCTGCTCGCCTCCCTTTATTTCAGCCGCAAAATCAACCGGCCGGTGAAGCAAATGGTCACCTCGATTCTCCAAAGGGACCCCGTCGAGCTGCGGAGCCCGATCCGCGAATTCGACCTGATCCATCGGAACATCCACGAGCTGATGCGGGAGAAAGAGGCCGTTCACAAGGAGCTGCTCGATAAACGGTCGCTGCTGACGAGCTTCGGCTATATAAACAAACTGAAGTCGATCACGTCCGACATCAACGAATGGAAAGATATCGCCGTCATGGACGAATCGTTTTTCATCGTGCTGTTCCAGCTTCATTTCAAGCTGCAGCCGGTCGCCGACAGCGAGATGAAGACCGAGCGGATGGCTTATTACATCCAGGAATATATCAGTCTCGTCCTGAGTGAGCGGCTGCCTTCGTCGCATACGTTCCAGATCGAGAACAACCAAATTTTGTCGCTGATCCGCAGCAAAGAAATACCCGAGGCGCTGGACGAGACGCTGACGAGGCTGAAGACGATACTGGATCGCGACAAGGCGTATTTTCTGGTGACGATCGCGATCAGTCCGGTGTACGACCGTTCCGCGCAATTCAATGACGCTTACCGCGAGGTGCTGGAGATGGCGCAGCAGGCGCGGCCGATGGACGAGAGCCAGGTGATCCGCGAGCGCCGCAGCGTTCCGGCCCAGCTCGTGTTTACCGTGCCGCAGGAGCAGGAGCTGTATGCGAATCTGCAGGCGGGCAACCGCCAATTATTTTGCGTGGCGTTCATGGAGCGGATGCTCGATCAGATGGACAAGAAGGAAGCGAGTATCCAGCAGCTGCGGCAGCTTGCCGAAGGCGTGATCGCGAGGGTGGCGAAAATATTGGAGCCGTACGGGGCGGATGCGGATTCCTCGTTGCAGCGGAGGCAGTCGGCACTTATGCAGGAGTGCTGCACGCTCGAGCAGTTCAAGCAGTTTTACGGGCAGCTGTTCCACGCGGCCGCGGCCGTGATCCAGACGAAGAAGGAGGAGCAGGACCCGACCGTTTCCTTCGTCATGGATTACGTGGAGAACAAGTTTGCCGACGATGCGTCGCTCGACCTGCTTGCCGACAAATTGAATTTGTCGTCGGCCTACTTGTCGGTGTATATCAAGGAGAAGACCGGCGCCAATTTCAGCGAGCACATCAACGCCGTCCGCATCCGCAAGGCGAAGGAGCTGCTGTCCGCTACCGACCTGAGCGTTCAGGAGATCAGCGCGCGAATCGGCTACCGGAACGTGACCTCCTTTATCCGGATGTTCAAGAAGATGACGGGCATTCCCCCCGGAGAATTCCGCAAAAACCGGGTGATCGAATCGGAGAAGCCCGACCGGGAGCCGTGACCGCTGGTCAAGCGGTTTCCCGCCGGACGGCCTGGTTAGCCCTCGTTCGGCGTTTACGCCACACCATGCACCAAAATTCGCTAATCGTGAACTTCGTTGCGCCAATTTGGAGCTTTCGGACGAATCCGTAAATTACTGGGCAAAGTTGCGTTCAAAACAAATCCTTTCTTCCCCTGCCTGCGTCAATTCGTGGTTGTTTCTATTCCTTTTACTTGTTTGGGCGGTTTTTCGTTTTTTTTCTACTGCCGCATATTTGGTGACTAGACGTTGCCGTATATAGCGGAGCCGAGTTCCGTTATCGTCCGGAATTTCGTTGTACTCCCGAATATAACGGCACAGGCTTCCGCTATTTCGATCTGTCGAGGTGAAAATGAGGGTGAACGGCGGAATAGAGGAACGGTTTTCCGTTATTGTGCTGCCGACACTTGCATTCGGGTCAATAGCATACTCCAGCTCCGCTATTTGTTGGATTCGCGGTCCCGCAAGGTGCCGGCAAAGGCAGCCAGCCTTCACCGATCATGCCGTACATGCTCTCCCGTACGCGAATTATGCTGTCGTAGTTTTTTTCGACATAGTTGCGATTGTATTTCCGGCTTAGTTCCAGTAAGCTGACTATAGAACCGTCCGGGGGACGAACAGGCTGCCCGGAAAGCCAAATGAGACGGCGATTCGCCGTCATCGAGACCCGATATGGAACCGGAGCGCCATGAAACTGATAACGAAAATGCTGCTGCTGATCGCGATGCTGATGGTCCCGGTTATCGCGCTGTATATGTATTCGAATGACCAAAGCATCGGCGTCGTCGAGGAGCAGATCAATATCGCCAACCAAAACCGGCTGAAGCTGTTCCTGGAAAAAATCGAGGGCACGATGGACCAGGTGTCCAACTATTCCAACATTATTACGAAGGACCCGGATTTGTACGGGATGACGGGAAATGCGCTGCCGGCCGACCGGTACGACTACGCCGTTCTCGTGGACAGCATCGAACGCAAGCTCGGCCTGTTCAGCTTGTCCACCGATTGGATGAGCCGCTTCAGCTTATATTTTCCCGCATCCGGCCGCGCCGTTTCCTCCCATTCCTCGATCGTTTACGACGAATCCTATTTGACCGAACATTTGAGCGCCAACTGGATATTCCGTCCGATCACGGTCAACGGCATACCGAAACGGGCGTTTACCCGCTATTTCGTCGAGCCGTACGCCGGCGTAACCGATTTGCGGCAAGCCTCCATTATCGTCGAGGTCGATCTGATGGAGGACAATATCGTGTCGCTGCTCGACAGCTTCAAGTCCCAGGGCAACAACGATCCGTTTCTATACAAGGCGCCGGACGGCTACGTGCTGAACGGAACGGCCGACGGAGGCATCGCGCGCCGCATCATCGATTCGTACGACGTGGCGGCAAACGTCCGCGCGAAAAACCACGATACGATCATGCTGGACAACAAGCGGTATTTGATTTACTTCTTCCAATCCCCGAAGCTTGGCTGGACGCTGATCGATTACGTGCCGCTAGCGGACATCGTGGCGCCTTTGACCAAAAGCCGGTATTTGTTTTACGTCACGGTAGGGCTTCTGCTGTTTCTGGGGGGAGCCGCGGCTTATTTGCTGTACGTGCATGTGCAGGTGCCCGTAGAGCTGTTGACGGAAAGCGTATCCAAGCTCAAGAAGGGGCAGTTCTCCGTCCGTCTTCCGTTGAACCGGAACCGGGAGTTCCGGCGGCTGATCGCTCAATTCAACGAAATGGCGGCGCAAATTCAGCATTTGGTGGAGAAGGTTTACAGCGAGGAGCTGCGGTCGAAGGAAGCGGTGATGAAGCAGCTGCAATCGCAAATCAACCCGCATTTTTTGTACAACAGCCTCGCTTACATCATCAGCATGGCCAAAATGAACCGACCGAAGCCGATCGAGGCGATGGCTTACAGCTTGGCCGATTATTTCAAATATACGACCCGCAACGTGTCGATGACGACGACGATCCGCGAAGAAATCGATTTTGTCACTTCCTACATGGAAATTATGAACTACCAGCTGAACAAAATCTGTTGGCGCATCGCGATACCGGACTCGATGCAGCATATGCCGATTCCCCGCCTGCTCATTCAGCCGGTGGTGGAGAACGCCATCGTGCACGGCCTGGAGTCCAAGCCGGACGAAGGCGAAATCCGCATTATCGGCACGGACGAGGCGGACTGGTGCACCATTACGGTCGAGGACGACGGCGCCGGCTTGACCGCGGAGGAGCTGGAACGGCTGAACGGACGGATTGCGCAAATCGAGACGGACGGAGACAGCTTCGGCTTGTGGAACGTCAATCAGCGGCTGCGCCATCAATTCGGAGGACAATCCGGCATCGCGATCGAATCGTCGGCGGACGGCGGCTTGAGGGTCGTGCTGCGCTGGGAAAAAAATGAAGCGGCAAAGGAAGGCGATTCCCATTTTTTCGGTTCTGATCGTGGACGACCATAAGCATCTCGTCGAAAGTATGGCCATTACGATCCCTTGGGAGCGGTATGGCGTGAGCCGCGTCTTTCAGGCGTTCTCGGGACCGGAGGCGCTGGAGACGATCGCGGGCCAAGCCGTCGATATTCTCATAACGGATATCCGGATGCCCGTCATGTCCGGACTCGAGCTGATCGAGCGCGTTCGCGCTTCCGGGCACGATATCGACTGCATCCTGCTGACCGGCCATTCCGATTTTCAATACGCGAAGCGGGCGATGGAGCTCCAGGCGATCAATTATTTGGTGAAGCCGGTCCGGGACGAAGAGCTGCTGCGCACGATCGGCGGCATTACGGCCAAACGGCTGGAGCGGCTGGATCGTCAGGCGGAGCTGGAACGGCTGCGCGATGCGGCGCGGGACCAGATTCCGCGGCTGAAGGCGGATTTATTGGCGGCCAAGGCGCAAGCGGAGCTGTCCGTTCACGAGGAGCGGGAGCGGATCGCCGAGGACATTCACGATATCGTCGGACATACGCTGACCGCCACCTTGTTTCAGATCGAGGCGGCCCGGAAGCTCCTCGTGCGCAACGATGCCGAAGGGCTGACCCGGCTAGAGCAATCGCAGCAACTGGTGCGCAAAAGCTTGCAGGACATCCGCGAGGCGGTCGGCATGCTGAAGCACCCGGACGAGGATGCCGATCTGGAAAGCGTACTGAGGCGGTTCGCCGCGGAAGCCGAGCGGATGGCCGGCATCTCGGTCCATTGCTCGATCGGGCTTGACTGGCCCGTTGCGGATACCGCGATCATCAAGATCGTCTGTCACGCCCTTCAGGAGGGGATCACGAACGGAATCCGGCACGGAAAAGCCGCGACCTTCGCATTCGGTCTGCATGAGGAAGCGGGTGTCCTGTTCGGGTCGCTGCGCAGTGCCGGGATTCCTTACGGCGGCCAGGCTCTGGGCTTCGGGCTTCGCGCGATGCAGGAGCGGATGCGGCGTCTGGGCGGCAGCTTGAGCTTGGCGGCGGTCCGGGATCCGGACGGGACGCTGCTATCTTTCCGGGTGCCTCTGACGGACGTTCCGGATGGGGCGACAACCTGATACAAGGAGCGTACGAGACGATGCTCGAGAAGCTCGTAAAAGCCGTGCTGCCGGCGGCGCTTGCCGTCGCGGCATTGACCGGCTGCAAAGAAGAGGCGTCGCCGCCGAGGCCCGTAACCGGACTCGCGGGCGCGCCGGGCAAATTCGATCCGCCCGTCGTCATCTCGACGGCGAAGGCGCTGCGCAACGACGATAAGCTGAAGGACGGCGACACGACGGAGGACAACCCGATCAGCCGATGGGCGCGCGACAGGCTCGGCATTATCCAGACGAACAAATGGATCGTAACCGACCAGAACGACGCGCTGACGACCCGGATCAAGCTGGCGCTGTCCGGCGGGGAAGAGCTGCCGGACGTGCTGTTCCTGACCGACGCGCAAATCCCCGGTCTGCTGCCCGATCTGGTCGCTTCCGGCAGCATAATGGATATTGCCGAGGCGTTCGAAGCCTACGCGCCTGCCCGCGTCAAAGAAGCGTACGAGAAAAACCCGAGCGTCTGGAGAAGCGTCATGCTGAACGGAAAAAGGTGGGGTCTCCCGCAAATTTCCGACGGCAAAGTCGGGGACCCGATTCTGTGGGTCCGCCAAGACTGGCTGGACCGACTCGGGCTTAAGCCTCCGGCCACGCTGGACGAGCTGGAAACGGTGCTGGACGCCTTCGCGAACGGCGATCCCGACGGCAACGGCAAGCGCGACACGATCGGTCTCGCCCTCGCCGGCAAGCGCTATCTGAACGACTGGATCGGCGACGCCAGTTTCCTGTTCGGCGCCTACGGCGACCAGCCTTACCAATGGAACCGGACGAAGGACGGCACGCTCGCTTACGGCTCCATACAGCCCGGCGTAAAATTCGCGCTCGCCCGGTTAAGCGAATGGTACGCGAAAGGATACCTGGATCCCGATTTCGGCACCCACGACGAGCAGAAGGCGTCCTCGCTGTTCGCGAGCGGCGCGGCCGGCGTCATTTCCGGGCCCGGCTGGATGGGCGGGTGGCCGCTTAGCGACGCGAGCGGGACGCTGCCGGGAGCGGTATTCAAGCCGATCCCCTACCCGACCGGACCCGACGGCAAAATCGGCCGGATCGGCTCAAAGCTGTCGTACGGAAGCTACTTTTTCCGCAAAGGCTTCGACCGCATGGATGCCGCGTTCCTTTACTGGGATGCCGTATACGGCTCGCTTATCGAGGACCCCGCTTCCGATTTCGCATATGGTTACGCGGAAGGCTACGATTACATCCTGAAGGACGGCGAGCTCGTCTATGACTTCCCGGGCGCCACCAGCACGATATCGAAGCATCTGTTGTTCGGGCCGGGCAGCGCGCCCCCGAACGTCATGCCGGGCGAGAGCATAGAACGGCGGGTCCTTCAAGGCCATATCCGGTCGCCTTACGAGAAGAAGCTCGCCTCCACCGCTTCCCGCCTGTTTTTGGAAGGGCGGCTCGTGGGCGATATCCAGCTGGAGCATTCGCGGAAAAACGAATTCGTAGGCCCGCATCCCCCGACGATGTCGGCGAAAGGGCCGCTCCTCGCCAAGCTGGAGCGGGAGGCGTTCCTGAAAATCGTATACGGCAAGGCGCCCGCCGATTCATTCGACGAATTCGTCAAGCAATGGCGCGAAAACGGCGGAGACGCGATTACGGAAGAGGTGAACAGGTGGGATCTGGAGAACGGGCGAGTCGCGTCGGCGGCGGAAAAGCTTGCATCCGGGGTAACTCTCCGTTAATTTGGTAGTAGCGGTCAATAGATTGCATATTTTTGCTGGGAGAGGTGATCGGGCTTCATGCATGTGATGGAGTACAAGGACGTCGTATACGGTCCGCATGAAAGAAACGTATTGGACGCGTATCTGGTAGGGAACGAAGAAAGCCCTTCGCCGGCGGTGCTGTTCCTTCACGGAGGAGGCTATGTCGGCGGAGACAAAAACGCCGTCCTGTCCACGAGACTGATGAAGGAATGCATCGAGGCCGGCATTTCCGTCGTGTCGGCCAATTACCGGTTTATTACGAAATACCCGTTCCCGGCCCCGATGGAGGACGGTACGCGGGCGATCCAGTTCGTGCGCCACAAGGCGGCGGAGTGGGGGATCGATCCGACCCGCATCGCATCGGCCGGTTCATCGGCCGGAGGGCATATCGCGTTATGGAATGCGCTCAAGGGCGATTTGTCCAAGCCGGACAGCCGCGACCCGGTGGAGCGGGAGTCTTCCGAAGTAAAGGCGTTCGTAGGCTTCGGTACGCAAGCGTCGAAGGATCAACGATTTTATGAGGGGATCTACGAGGGACCGCACATTCAGCCGAACCTGAAGCTGTTTTACGGCATGGATTCGATCGAGGACCTGTACCGGCCGGAATTTCTGAAGCTGGCCGAGGAAGCTTCGGCGATCCATTTCATGTCGGACAAGGCGCCTCCCGCTCTGATGAATTACGACTATGCGCTCGACCTCGACCATCCCCGCATACCGGCCGAAGCTCCGGTCGGGGAAGTGATCCATCATCCGATGCACGGCTACGTGCTCAAGCGGAAATACGATGAACTGGGGATTCCGTTCGTCCTCCGGCATGTCGGAGATCCGCTCCGCTCCGGGGAAATCGCCGGTTTCCTGCTCGACAGCCTCGGATGACGGAAGGCAACACAACAGCGGGCTCCGTATGGTTGCGGAGCCCGCTTGTTTGTTTGCGCATAGCGCCGTATTGCCGCGCTTTTATTGCTCGGACAGCCGCTTTCGGATTCGGAGCTCGATTTCCCGTGCCTGCGCCAGCGCCTCCGCGAGAGGCAAAGCGGCGGCTTTGTTCGGGCTCGTATGTCCGACATGCTCCTTCCATGCCGCGCTCAGCAGCCGATGCCGTTCCAAGACGAGTGTAAAAAAGCCGGACGCCCGCTGCCGCTCCACATATTCCGGCGTTCGTTCCGGTGTCGCGCCGAACAGGCTTTGCAGCAGCTGCCGAGCGAGGATCCAATGCCCGCTTGCATTCGGATGGATGCCGTCGCCCGACTTGTACCCCGGTTCTTCCTTTTTTCTATGTTCGGTGTATCGGGCCAAAGGGGTGCGGATATCGACCACGCCGTCCACAATATCGCCGAGAGACAAAATCCAGCGGGAATAGTGCCGCAAAACGTCATCATAGTCTGCATACGGATTGGCGTAATCGTACGACGTCGCCCCGGCGGACCGAAGCGCTCCGTTCGGGCCGAACGAATCCGCATCGAAAGGGGGAGGCGTCATGACGATTGCTTTCGCCCCTACGTGCTTGACCTGCCCGATCGCATCCAGCACGCCTTTCCGGTAAGCGGCGAACCGGTCTTCGGAGAACGGATGGTAAATCCCGTCGTTCATGCCGTACCCGATCAAGACCCAGTCCGGCTTCGTCTCCCGCAGCGCGTTTCCGAGCCGATCGTGTACGCATGGCCGAGGGAACGGATGACCCGGTTCGCTTAAGCCCGAAGCTGTCTCGCTGGAGACGCCCAGGTTGATGAATTGCAGCTCCTTCTCCGGCAGATGCTGCCGGAAGTAGGCATCCATATAAGCGATGTACGTGCCGTTGTCGGTTATGCTGTCGCCGAGGAACAGAACGGTCAATCGGTCGGATATGCCGTAATCCGCTTGAAATAACGATGACATGGCGCGAGCTCCTTTTTTCCGTCATCATACCATGCCCGGCGGACCGGGTGAATGTGGAATTTTGTTTCGATATCGCGGGCGAAAGGTGGAATCCGGCGCCCACGGAAGCCCGGCTTATGCTATAATGGCGATGAGATTGCGTTTTTACTAGAGAGGGAGAGGGAACGTAAAATGAGCGACCGCACCGTGCTGCTCGTAGACGGCATGGCGCTATTGTTTCGCGCCTATTACGCCAGTTCGTACAGCGGGTATATCAAGAGAACGAGCGCCGGGGTGCCGACCAACGCGGTACACGGCTTCGTCAAATATTTCACGGACGCGATCAAGCGGTTCCGTCCGACGCACGTCGTCTGCTGCTGGGATATGGGGAGCACCACCTTTCGCACCGAGCAGTTCGCCGATTACAAAGGAAACCGGGAGGCGGCTCCGGAAGAGCTGATCCCCCAATTCGATCTGGTCAAGGAAGTGGTAGACAGCTTCGGCGTGCCGAATGTCGGATTGGTCGGCTACGAGGCGGACGACTGCATGGGAACGCTGGCTCGACATTATGCCGACGAACAGGCGCACGTATTCGTGCTGACGGGGGACCATGATTTGCTGCAGGTTGTGGCCGAACGGGTGCACGTCGTCATCATGAAGAAGGGCCCGTCCAACTATGCGGTATACGATGAGGCCGCGCTGCTCGAGGAGCGCGGATTGACACCCCGCCAAATTATCGAGCTGAAGGGATTGACGGGCGACACCAGCGACAACTATCCGGGAGTAAAGGGAATCGGGGAGAAGACGGCGCTGAAGCTGCTCGCGGAATACGGCGACATCGACAGCATTCTGGCCAACCTCGGATCCGTATCCGCAAGCATCCGCAACAAGATAGAAGTCTCGCTGGACATGCTGCACTTGTCCCGAGACCTGGCGACAATCCGCTGCGACGTTCCGGTCAGCTGTCCGATCGACGGCTGCGTCTGGTCGCCCGATCTGGTCCGGCTCCGGGCGAAGTTCGAAGAGCTGGAGTTCAAAGGGCTCGCGCAGCAGATCGGCTAAGCGTCGCGTCCGGATCGGACGAAATACATAGCCGCTGCAGGTACCGGGCTTCCGGACAGGCTTATGGCGATTCGCTTACAAACCAACTTACGGGAGGAACCCCCCATGCCGGACATGCTCGTCAAACTGTACGAATTGCCCGAGAAAACGACTATCATCAACAAACTGGCCGAGGAAGGAATCGTCATCCGCCGCGGCTTGGCCCCTGAGAAGCATATCGTTAAAGATTGGGTGCGCCGCACGTTCAGCGCGCACTGGGAAAGCGAAGTCGACGTGGCGTTTTCCCGTTTGCCGGTTTCGTGCTTTATAGCAACCGAAGGGGACAAAGTAGTAGGCTTCGGCTGCTATGAGGCGACATGCAAAAACTACTTCGGCCCTACCGGCGTCGATCCGTCGATGCGGGGCAAAGGAGTGGGCAAAGCGCTGCTGCTCGCCTGCATGCACGGGCTGCACGATGAGGGCTACGCCTATGCGATCATCGGCGGGGCGGGTCCGACCGAGTTTTACGGCAAAGCCGTCGGCGCTATTCCGATCGAAGGCTCGGTGCCCGGCGTTTACAAGGGCATGCTGAAAAAAGTGCAGGAGTAGGTAAGGCGAGTAAAGATGCAAAGAGAGCTCGAACGAATCCTTCGGCTAGAAGCCGGAGGATTTTTTGGTGCGAACTGTGGTGAACCTGCTCGGCTCGCCACATGTCCAATGGATAAAGTGCAGTTAATCCGGGCGTTATTCGCGTTTTGAACGGTTTACCGGAAAACATACATTTGTTTTTGTACTGTAAGTCGACCTTGTTACCTTGTAGCGAATTTAGATGCATATTTCCCCATCTTTTCCAGTTGCTTAACGATATTTTATGTGGCTGTGGGCGATTAACTGCATACTTTCCATTCCGAAGAAGTGGACGACCAAAAGCGAGGGATGTTTGTTTGAAATCGCGGCGGGTCGCCAAGTGAACGAAAAAGGGCGCAGGCCGGTATAAACCGGGCGCCCTCCATTCTGTTGCCGCTCGAATAGAAGCTCTTAATCGACCGGGGATTCGTCCCCCGGCTCGTCGTGCGTATTGTGGTCGGCCGGATAGCCTCCGCGGCCCAATCCTTCGTGGAGATCGCGGTTTTCATAAGCAAACCGGTTGGGCGGACGCTGGTCTTCGCGCCATGGCGTACTTTTGCCCAATGACCGGGACAATATGCTCGAGCCGTACGGACCCTCCGGGAATTCTTCGGCGGCCAAATCGTTGCGCTGCGATTCGACGGTAGCCAGGTCGGTATGCTCGCTGCGCTCTTCGTCGATAAATCCTTCATAAGCATGCAGCCGTTCGGTTTCCCGTTCTACTCGTTCATCGGACATGACAAAAACCCTCCTTGGTGACAGTTTGCTATAGTGTTCCCTTGGAGGGTGCTTTTTACAAAATAAACATTCGGCATTCGGGGTGATAGAGACGGTTGATGCTCGATCTCGGAATAGGTCGATACGACGTTTTTCATATGAATGACATTGGCTTGCCGATACAATCGATAGCGGACTGGACTTTAGTCTTGGAAAAAAACCGCCGTTAAGACCGGTTCGGGGAACGCCTTTTATTCAGTATGATAAGGTCAGTGAAATTTTGCGAGGCGAGCAGAAGGAGAGACGCTTCATGACTAAACGTTTGCTTCCGCGTTTGCGGGAATGGGACAACCGGGTATTCCGGTGGTGCAACGGCTCGATCCGCCATGCCGCTCTGGACCGGCTGTTCGGATGGTTCACCCACCTGGGAGGCGCTCTGTTCACGATATCGTTCGTGCTGGCATTCGTCCTGCTTGCATCCGAGCCATGGCGCGACATCGGCTGGAGAAGTCTAGTTTCCCTGGCGGTCAGTCACGCGGTCGCCGCCATTATCAAGAGGAAGGTCGATCGGAGAAGGCCCTATATGGCTTTGCAAGGAGTAGTAACCGGTCCGAAGCCGCTCAAGGATCCTTCGTTTCCTTCCGGTCATACGACGGCCGCCTTTTCCATATTTGTTCCGTTCGCGTTCGCATCGGTCTGGCTGTCTCTGCTCGTAATTCCGCTGGCCGCGACGGTCGGCATGTCGCGCATGTATTTGGGGCTCCACTATCCTTCGGATTGCTTTGCCGGCTGTTTCATCGGGACTTGCGTATCGGCATTGGCCGTTTCGTTGATTTGAGGTAGTAGCGGAACTGGAGTACACTATTAGGAGGGGAAAATCGTTGTTGTAGGGAAATAGCGGAGCTCAGGTGCTCTATCCGCCTCCAAAGCTAGCCATAGATGCGCATTGGGCTCCAATAACGAACCGCAGTTCCGCTATTCCGGCGAGCGGAGCCGGATTTCTTCGGAATAACGTACTGCAGTTCCGTAATACCACGGGGGCCATTTTTGGGGGCTTCGGGTGGAATTCCTTGGGGGAGGGATCCCCCGTAGTACTCGGAATACGATTAGAAGGACAGCTATACTTTCGGGAGACTGATCAAATGTCCGTGAAATTGATCATGCCGACTATCTCGATCAGAAAATTGCGAAGGTCTTCCCCGTCCTCTTCGGACAGCTTATACACATATTCGAGATAACCGGGCTCATTCAGATCGTCCGGGCCTATAATCGCCGTTTTGCCGGACTGGATGTCGGTGATCAGCTGTTTGCCGTAAAAGCGGCTCGTGCTCGTAATCGCCAGGTCGAAGCGCTGCAAGGAAGGCGTGATGAAGCAGACGAAACGCGTTCTCGTATCTTCCGAATGATCGTATAAAAAATCGAATGAATTCGCGGACATGGGTGGGTCCTCCGTCGTCGTTTGTAGTAACTCGATTATACATGAATGCGCCAATGCGGGCAAAAGGATGTCAATGAAAGCGTTAGGAAAATATTGTATCGGAACCCGCTTTGTGGTATGATGTCGATGAAATGAAATGATCGGCCGGAGGAAGCACCTCTTCTACTTTATGTGGAAGGGGTGCTTTTTGTCGTGCCGCGAATCCGAGGAGGAGTCTGGATGAATCTCGTTTTTTTGAACAGCTTCGAGAAGCGTACCGAGCATGACGGCAGCACCGTATCGGCCCAAGTGTCGATCGCCGAGGAGCTCGGAGAATGGAGCGTATGGTGGCACGAGCCGTGCAGCGAAGGATTGCCGACCCAGGAAAGCTGGTATACGGGAGCCGCTTGGGACGAAATGATTGCCGAGTTTCGCGCCCGGCTGACGGAAAAGCGGCGTGAAGGATACCGCCCTCTGGTCGAGCAGGCCGCGGAACGGGAGTCGGGAAGCACGGGACGGGGCTTGTTGGTTCGGAAGCTCGAATATTACGGCGAGCTGCATGCGGACCCCGAGCTGTACGAGACGCTGCGGCGCTGGCGGAACGGGCAGGCTGCGCACGAAGGGAAGTCGCCGTTTATACTCGCTTCCAACCGGCTGCTCAAAATGATTGCCGCGTTCGTCCCGCATTCGAAGGAGGAACTGCTGCAATTGCCGGGCCTCGGCGAGCATAAGGCAGGTCTATACGGGACCGATATACTCGCCTTGACGAACTGCGCGACGAGACAGACGGCATTCCCGCTCGATTGGGTGGAGGAAGCGGTGGACGGGACCGAGGCCGAGCAATGGGTCCGCGACCGGCAGGAGCAGCGGCGCAAGGGCGAGTCGGCCAAGCAGGAGCTGAAGCGCAAGCTGCTCGAAGCGATCGCCGGCGGCTTGGATCTCGGCGCGATGGAGCCGTTGCTAGCGCTCGGCCGCCGGGAGCTTGTTACCCGCATCGAAGAGCTGGACAAGGAAGGCTACGAGCTGGAGCGGCTTATTGCGGTCGAGCTCTCGTCCATCCCCCAGCCTCTTATCGACAAAGCCTGGAGCGAGTTCGAAGCTTCGGGCGGCCGTTTCTTGCGACCTATTCTGCAGCGGCTGTACGACGAGAAGTCGCTGGACGAACAATCGTTGAGCCGCGCCTACGAGTGGCTTAGGCTGCTGCGAATCCGCTACCGCAAGGCGAAAATCGATGTTGTGGAAGCGGCCGGGGAGGACGGGGAAGAGGCTCCGGGACAGTCGGCTTAAGCCGCCCCGGACTTTACCGCCATAAGCAAAGAGGCCGTCCCGGCCGCCGCGAACGGACGGATGGGACGGCCTCTCCTGGGCGGTCAGAACCAGTTTTTCTTTTTGAAAAACCAAAACATCGAGAAGCCGACTCCGAAGATGACGGTTAATACGGCAAAATAGCCATGGGACGTATGAAGCTCGGGCATATTGTCGAAATTCATTCCGTATATGCCGGTAATAATCGTCATCGGCATGAATATCGTGGTGAGCGCGGTGAAAATGCGCATAATTTCGTTGGTCCGGTTGGACAGGCTGGACTGGTACGCCTCGCGCAAGTTGCCCATCAAATCGCGGAACGTCTCGAACGTTTCGGTAATTTTCACGGCGTTCTCGTGAATGTCGCCGAAATATTTTTGCAGTTGATCGTCGATCAGCCTCAGCTCTTTTTTGTTGAGCGACCAGATGACGTCTCTTTGCGGAACGAGCATTTTTTTGAGCCACAAAATTTCGCTGCGGAGCCCGATTATTTCGTTCAGATGCGATTTTTTCGTATGCACGAGAATGTCTTCCTCGAGCGATTCGATCTTCGCTTCGATCCGGTCCCCGACGATAAAATAATTGTCCACGACCAAATCCACGAGATGATACAGGAAACGGTCGGGCGAATTGACTTCTTCTTCCCACAGCACCGGCTTGATCGAGCGGATCTCGTTTATTTTTTGCCGGGTAATCGTAATGATCATATGCTTGAATAAAAATATGTTCAAGGCGCGAAGAAAAATTTCTTCGTCATCGAAACGTATGCTGTTAATCACGATAAAATAGTGCGAATCGTACAGCTCGATTTTGGGACGCTGCTCCTCTTCGTTCATGCTGTCTTCCACAGCCAGATCGTGAAGCTGAAATAGCGGTTGGAGCATCTCCAGATCCTCCAGATTCGCGTCGATCCAATAGAAGCCGTTTGCCGGCGGCATCAGCGCCGCCGCGACATCGTCTACCGGCGTAAACAGTCCGTTTTGTACCAGACGTACCTTCATCTGTCTCACCCCTTAGCAGTGTTCCCCGGAATGCGGGTTGTCACCATGCGATTTGCTTGAAACGCCAAAAGGACATCGCACGCAGCCGAACAAAAAGGAGTCGCCGCACCCAGGATGCGGCTGTCCGTTTCCGGCCGCGGACGCCATGCCAAAAGGCGCTTGCCTGTAGTGCAGGCCAGTAACAACAATTGGCCAACAAAGACGCAGCAAACGATCCGCCTTAAGCTATAGTTCGACAGAAGGTAAATCCGGTTACGCCTGAAGTTTTATCGGTAGGCGCGATGCATCGGACGACAAGCCTTCCGCCGTTCGCAACTATGCTGTTGATTCGTTGTCGGTCTGGGTCGGTCCCCGTCCATGCATCGTTCACCCCTTCGTTTCGAATCATGATTGCATTTACTTGTCCAGTATACGCTTAGAATGTCAAGCGCACAAGATGGCCGGAATCGGCCGATACGTCCCGCAGGGGCAAAAGAACGGGGCTGCGCAGCTTCCACAGCGCTCCATTTACACAAATTTAACGATTTCGCGCCCCATGGCATCATATGCGGCGGCGGACGAAACGTGTACTCGAGGTGCATGGCGCAGCGGATGACAGCGGTTTGCACGGTCTGACCGCCGATCGAGGGGGCATCTTGACGAAATCGTTTCGATCGGCTACATTAGTACTATAACCTTAACGATAACCGAATAAGCTTTGAAACTCTTATCAAGAGTAGGTGGAGGGACCAGCCCTATGAAGCCCGGCAACCGACAAATCCGTCACGTAGGCGGAGATGCACGGTGCTAATTCTTGCGGAAGCGTAACGTTTCTGGGAGATGAGAGAGGACATGCGAGCACGTGCGAAGCGGTGGCCTTTCTTCATCTATGAAGAAAGGCCTTTTTAACTTTCACCGAGGAGTGATCACGATGCCTATCAAAGTGCCAGACCATTTGCCCGCCAAAGAAGTGCTTGTCAACGAAAACATCTTCGTAATGGACGAGACCGTGGCATTCCATCAAGACATACGTCCACTGAAAATAGCGATATTGAACCTGATGCCGACCAAGGAGACGACGGAGACGCAAATATTGCGACTGATCGGCAATACGCCGCTGCAGGTGGAGTTCGTTCTCCTTCACCCGAAATCGCACAAGTCCAAAAATACGAGCGCCGAGCATCTGAATACGTTCTACAAAACGTTCGAGGATGTAAAGGACGACTATTTCGACGGCATGATCATAACCGGAGCTCCGGTAGAGCAGATGGAGTTCGAGGAAGTCAACTACTGGTCCGAGCTTCAGCAAATTATGGATTGGACGAAGACGAACGTCACTTCGACGATGTACATTTGTTGGGCTTCGCAGGCCGGCCTGTACCACCATTTCGGGGTGCCGAAATATCCGGTGCCGAACAAAATTTTCGGCGTCTTCCCGCACGCTACTACGGCCAAGAATGTGAAGCTGCTGCGCGGCTTCGACGAGCTGTTCTTCGTCCCGCAATCGCGCCATACGGAAGTGCGCAAAGAAGATATCGAGAAGGTGCCGGAGCTGGACATTTTGTCGGAGTCGGAGGAAGCGGGCATTTATTTGGTGGCGACGAAGGACGGCAAACATATTTTTGTAACGGGCCATTCCGAATACGACACTTGTACGTTAAAATGGGAATATGACCGCGACATTGCCAAAGGACTGTCGATCGAAGTGCCGAGAAACTATTTCCCGAACAACGATCCGAGCCGCGATCCGCTTGTAACCTGGCGGGCGCACGCCAACCTGCTATTCTCCAATTGGCTCAACTATTACGTGTATCAGGAAACGCCGTTCGATTTGGCCGCGCTGAAGAAGAAGCCGGCTCCGGCGGAAGAGTGGCTTACTTACGGCGCCGGGCTGTAACTCCCGGTAACTCTGATTGCTTGCCGCTCCGTAACTCTCAAGTCGTACGTCTCCCGACACGACCGATCGAAGTGCCCGAGACGGAGCCGCCGTCCGCAGCGGTTCCGCTCTTTTTCGCCACAATACCCCATTATGCCCAGGAGGATAATCGAATATGAAAATTGAAAGCCGTTTGGCGCAAATCGGTTCGCAATCCGAGCCGGTGACGGGCGCCGTCAGTTTCCCGATTTACCAAGCGACCGCGTTCCGTCATCCGCGGCTCGGGCAAAGCACGGGCTTCGACTACTCGCGTACGAAAAACCCGACGCGCGCCGTGCTGGAGCAGGCGGTCGCGGAGCTCGAATCGGGCGACGCCGGCTTTGCTTGCAGCTCCGGAATGGCCGCTCTGCAAACGATATTCGCCATGTTCGGCCAAGGCGATCATCTCATCGTATCGCTTGATCTTTACGGCGGTACATACCGTCTGATCGAGAAGGTCATGGGCCGTTTCGGCGTGACCGCGACCTATGTGGATACGAACGATCTGGACGCGTTGGAGAGCGCGAGCCGCCCCAACACGAAGGCGATCGTAATCGAGACGCCTACAAACCCGCTCATGATGATTACCGATTTGGAAAAAATATGTTCGTGGTCGAAAGCGAAAGGGTATATTTCGATCGTCGACAATACGCTGCTCACACCGTTTTTCCAGCGCCCGATCGAGCTCGGCGCCGATGTCGTCATCCATAGCGCGACCAAATATTTGGGCGGCCACAACGACGTGCTCGCCGGACTGATCGTCACGAAAGGCAAGGAGCTGTCCGCGGAGATGGCGTTCCTCCATAACTCCATCGGCGCCGTGCTGAATCCGCAGGATTCGTGGCTGCTTATGAGAGGGATGAAGACGCTGGCGCTGCGCATGGAGCGGCATCAGTTCAACGCGACGAAAATCGCCGAATTTTTGCTCGCCCACCCGATGGTCGAGGAAGTGTATTACCCGGCGCTGCCGTCCCATCCGGGTCACGACATCCAGAATCGGCAATCTTCGGGCAATACCGGCATTTTCTCGTTCAGGATGAATGATTCCCGTACGATCGAGCCGATTTTGCGCCACATCCGGCTCATCGCCTTCGCGGAAAGCTTGGGCGGAGTAGAATCGCTGATGACGTACCCGGCCGTACAAACCCATGCGGACATTCCGGAAGAAATTCGCCGGAAAGTGGGCGTCGACGATCGTCTTCTCCGCTTCTCGGTCGGTATCGAGCACGTCGACGACTTGATCGCCGATTTATCGAACGCCTTCGACGCGGCGAAAGCGGAGCTTGGCTGAGCTTTGCCTATCCGACACAAGCCGCTACCCTATGCGAGCCTGCTCTCACGCGAGATGGGCTCGCTTTTTTTAATGTCAAATTCATGCTACTATTTTTCGCGGGGAGTATGGTAATATAGCTTTATTGCTGACCCTTATCGGCCTTCGTGCCCCGTTTTGAAGCAGCGGTTGAGAATGGATCTCCGTATCTCGCCTGCCCCATTTAATAAAATGATGACTTGACTTACTTAAGCTTGCGACCCGTTGCGGATTATGAGCAAGATCATAACCAGGCATAACGGAACACATATTGCGGAGCGACCGCTTCCGTAAAGGTCCCCTTATTGCAAGCCGAAGCGCTCGTCAGCGGCTTCGGACATCGTTTTCCGGGGGATTGTTTTGCCATCTATCGAAATTCGGATTTTGGTACGGAAGGAGGGTCGGAATGGCAAATAGACCTAGCCGGGCGACGCTTTCGAAACGGATGGACGAGATGGTCCGCTCGATCCGCGACGAGATCGTGTCGGGCAAACGGAACGTCGGCGACTACTTGCCGTCGGAACGCGAGCTGGGGAAATTGTACTGCATCAGCAACAAGTCGGTCCGGCATTGTCTGGATGTGCTCGTATCCGAAGGACTGATCGAGAAAATTCCGAAGGTAGGCAACCGGATCGCCGACGTATCGGACAACAATTCGATCACGATCCGTTTCGGCTGTCACCGGACGACCGTGGAGGAAACCGATCTGGGAACGCTCATCTCCCAGTTCCATAAGCTGTACCCCCGTATCCGCGTGCAAACGATGATGCTTGAGCATTATGTGAGCGTCAGGCAGTCGCTCGAATCCGGCATTATGGATGTCGTGACCGTCAACGTTCCCAATTTCCGCGAAATGGTCGAATACGATTCGCTCGAATTGCTCGAGCCCCAGCAGCCGAACGGCGATATTTACCCGTATTTGAACAAAGCGTTCATGCATAATGGCGAGCTGTTGGTTCAGCCGCTTACGTTCTCTCCGGTCGTGCTGTGCTACAATCGCAAACATTTCCGCGAGATGAACATTCTCGAGCCGGACAGCAGCTGGACATGGGAGGATTTGAAGCGGGCGGCCTCGAAATTGGCCATACCGAACGAACGGTACGGATTTTACTTCTACCTGCTGTCCAACAATCGTTGGCCGGTATTTCTTTTGCAAAGCGGGATGCGGCTGCCGCCCGAAGGAGAGCCCGTACGCATTTGCGACGGCCCCTGGATGGAAGTGCTCAGGCTATGCAGGGACATCGTGATGAATCAGACGATCATGCCGCTATTCTACGAGGAGGCCGATGCGGAGAAGCTGTTCCGGCAGGAGAAAGTGTCGATGATCATGACGACCTATTTCAGCCTGAACGAATTGAAAAAGGCCGACTTCGAATACGACATCGCGCCCCTGCCTTATATCGAGAATCCGAAGACGCTGTTGATCGCCATCGGGCTCGGCATTAACGCGAAATCGGAGCAGAAGGAAGCGGCGCAAACGTTCGTCGATTTTTTGACCTCTTATCAGCCCCAATTGAACATTCGGCAGCGGACGCTCAGCATCCCCGCGTTGAAGCCGGCAGCCGAATGGATCGGGCCGGAGACGATGTTTCGGCCGTTGCGCTATCCGATGCATCGCGACATTGTCCCGACATACCGGCTATATACCGATCTGAACGTTACGATCGAGATGCTGACCGCGATCATTAACGAGGTTAAGCTGTATTGGGCCGGGCTCGAATCGGAGCAAACCGTATGCATGAAGATCGAAAAAGCGCTTAACGAAATAAGGAGCTCCAAACGAAAAGAATTATAAAGCCGGAACTTCGATAGCGGAGTTCCGGCTTTTTTCTTGAAATGGCATTTTGGATGCAAACGCTCCAGTATATGGAGCGTTTTTTTGTCGCGTTTGTCCCCGTTGACTGCCATGATTATTTATGTGAGTCAGATATACATCATGGAAACGGGTGAAAACGATTTATTATTGACAAATCGTAAAGGCATTCGTTAGAATGAAGACATTCAGAGTTAGTTGTGAGTTAAAAAACAAAACTACAAACGGAAAGCGGGAGCAGCATGAATCGAATCGCTTTGGTACCCGGAATCGATGTCTGGGGAGAAATTTTCACCGAGAAACATTTGAACCGGCTCCGTCAAATGGGCGAACTCGTCGTCAACCCGAATCCCGGCAATCCGGATAAGAGCACGGTCGCAGAGCTGATCCGCGACGCCGATTTCGTCATTACGTCCTGGGGGTGTCCTTCGTTCGACGCCGAAGTGCTCCGGGATGCGAAGCGGCTGAAGCTGGTCGCGCATGCCGCCGGAACCGTAAAAGGCATCGTAACGCCGGAGCTGATCGAACGCGGCATCAGAGTCAGCAGCGCGAACGATGCGCTCGGAGTCGGCGTGGCCGAAACGGCATTGGGACTTACGATCACCTCGCTCAAGCGAATGTGGGAATTGGCCCGCAGCACGAGAGCAGGATATTGGGAAGAAGGCAAAGAGCTGATCCGCGAAATGTTCGACGTCACGATCGGCGTCGTGGGAGCGGGCAGGGCTGGCCGCCACTACATCCGGCTGCTCAGGCAATTCGAAGTGGATATCGTGCTGTACGATCCGATTGTATCCGACGAGGAAGCTGTCGCGCTCGGCTGTCGGAAAGTTGGCTTGGAAGAGCTGCTGAAGCTATCGGACGTCATTTCGATCCATGCGCCTTCCATTCCGGAAACGAACCATATGTTCAATACGAAGACGTTCGCTCTGATGAAAGACGACGCCATTCTGATCAATACGGCCAGAGGAAGCCTCGTCCATGAGGAGCAATTGGCCGATGAGCTGGCCAAAGGAAGATTTACCGCCTGCATCGACGTAACCGAGCCCGAGCCGCCGAGCAAGGATCATCCGTTCCGCAGCTTGCCGAACGTCATCCTTATCCCGCATATCGCGGGCGCGGTCAATAACGGCAAACAGCGGCTGGCCCGTTATTCTATAGAAGATATTCGCCGATTTATCGCCGGGGAGACGTTGGATGGGGAAGTGAATTTGCAGAACCTCCACGTAATCGCGTAAACCCGAGTTTCGCGAGCACGACAGGAACGAGTACCAACGGTACGGCCTGTCGGAGTCTCTTACCCATAATGGAAGCGTTTCCTGTATGTGCACCGCAAGTCGAACGTACCCTATGCGGGAGGTGGTTGCTTAGGCGGAATGAGATCATCATGCTGTCTGCAGCAAATTCATAACGGGTTGGATCGTCAAAGGGGTTCGAAGCAATCGGCATAGTTAACCGTAAAACAGCTTCCGAAATCAGATCTGGGAGGATTCCATGAAAACATTAAAAGTGTTAGGCGCGGTTATGCTCGTTAGCACTATGGTGCTGAGCGCATGCGGAACGAAAGAGGAGAAAACGCCCGCCGCATCCGGCGGCGATGGGGGCAATACGACGGCGAAGCAAAAGCTCGATTTGCGCTGGTTCATCTTCGCTCCGGCCAACGCCTCGCTTCCTTCGGCGGATAAAGACTTCGTGAAGAAAGCGATCGAGGAGAAATTCAACGTATCGCTGAAAATCGACTATTTGCCGTTCGGCACGGATTATGACAACAAAATCAACGTTATTATGACAAGCGGCGACCACCCGGACATGTTCTTGGCCAACGGCGCGGCAAGCCAGAAGTTCGCGGTCGACGGTTTGCTGGCGGACCAAAGCGCATTCGTAACGAAGGCGACGATGCCGAACTACTTCAAGTGGATTACGGAAGACGAGGTCAAAAACTACCAGCTGAAAGGGATCAAGCATTCCCGCTCGCCAATGCCGTTCCAACGCAACACGTACGGCTCGTTCTATGTTCGTAAAGATTGGCTAGACAAATTCAATTTGCAAGCTCCGAAATCGTATGATGAATTGATGAACGCCATGCGCAAATTCACGAATGACGATCCGGACGGCAACGGCAAGAAGGATACGTACGGCTTCAGCGCCGCGGCCGCAGGCGGCAGATTGCCGCTCGATTTTCCGGCTTGGGTCAACAACGGCCTTGTCGCCGACTTCATGATCGACGACAAAAACCTGGAATTCGTGGAAACGCAGAGCAGCCTGAAGCTGCAAAACGTCTTGCAAAACGTGAAAGATATGGTCAAAGACGGCGTAGTCGATCCGGATTGGTTCGTCAACAAATCGCCGCAGCATCTGGATAAAGGCTCCCAAGGCAAAATCGGCGTCCTGTGGTCAACGGACAAAAACTTCGCTTTGGAATCCGTCCCGACCAGCGTGCAAGCCCGCACGAAGCAAATCGATCCGAAAGCCGACTGGCAGCCGATCTTCCCGTTTGCGAACCAGCCTTACGGTTGGAAGCAAGGAACGACGGGCGGAGCAAGCCCGTTCCTGTTCTCCAAAACGGTTGCGGAGAAAAGTCCGGATAAAATCAAGCGCTCGGTTGAAATTCTCGACTGGCTCGCCAGCGAAGAAGGCTACCTGATGACCCACTACGGTCTCGAAGGCCGGGACTACAAAAAAGACGGCAAAAAAATTACGATCGATCCGGCATCGTATGAAGCCAACATTACGAAAAACGGCAGCTTCCTGGATGTTTGGAAATTTTTCACGAACCTCGACGAGCCGTCCGTTCTCGGTCTGGAAGTTATCGATCCGCGAGTATCCGACCGCGACCGCGCGATTCTCAAATTCGTCGAAGCGATTCCGAAGCATTCGGGCGAGCCGGTTACGCTGGCGCCGCCGGAAGGCATGAACATCGGCGACTTCCGCAAGGAAATGGCCCGTCTGCAAAATGTAGTTCTGTTTGACGACAAAGATGCTTCCAACTGGCCGAAATACCGCGAAGAGCTGATGACCAAATACAAAGGCCAACAAATCTTCCAAGCCTATGTCGACCAAGTCAATGCGGTGCGTCCGGCGGATAAGCAATTGAAGCCGTTCAAATAAAAAATAAGTTTCTGCGTTACGAAACGAGCTTTGCAAGACTACCCAAACCCATGCCAAGAAGCTGTCCCTCCGGGGGCAGCTTTTTGGCGTCGTAAAGACAGACAGCGTCAGATCGCATACTCTCGAAAATGCCGTTTAGCTTCCGATTCCGCCGAATCGTCACTTTTCTTTCTGTTTTTCGGGGTGTCGATGTGATACGATAGAATGGATCAGAAGAAGGAGTGATAAGGATGAGCCGGATCGACCGCATATTGGACAAAGCGCTGGCGGGAGGACGACTTGATCTTGAGGACGGCTTGGCGCTTTACGACTCCGATGAAATCGAGAAAATGGGTGCGGCCGCCAACAAGATCATGTTGAAATTTCATCCGGAGCCGATTACGACTTTCGTCATCGGACGGAATGTTAATTATACGAATATTTGCGACGTGTACTGCAGATTCTGCGCTTTCTACAGAGCGCCGGGATCGAAGGAAGGTTATGTGCTCCCCGACGAAACGATATACCAGAAAATTCAGGAAACGATCGACGTAGGCGGCACCGAAATATTGATGCAGGGCGGAACGAACCCGAATTTGCCGTTCAGCTATTATACGAATATTTTACGGGGAATCAAGCAGCGGTTTCCGGACATTACGATGCACTCGTTCTCTCCGGCGGAAATATGGAAGATGAAGGAAGTGTCCGAAGGGCTGTCACTGGAAGAAATCGTACGGGAAATCCACGAGGCCGGTCTCGATTCGCTCCCGGGCGGAGGCGCGGAAATATTGGACGACCGGACGCGGCGCAAAATCAGCCGGCTCAAGGGCAGCTGGACGGAATGGATGGACGTCATGCGTACCGCCCACAAAATCGGCATGAATACGACGGCCACCATGGTCATCGGGTTCGGCGAGTCGATGGAGGAGCGCGTGCTGCATATGCTTCGCGTTCGCGATGCCCAGGACGAATGCATGGCCAACAAGTACCCGTCCCCCGGATTCCTGGCCTTCATCTCGTGGACGTTCCAGCCGGACAACACGAATCTGAAGGCCGAGAAGCTCGGACCCGACGCCTACTTGAAAAATGTCGCCATCAGCCGGCTTATGCTCGACAATATCCCCAACTTCCAATCGTCGTGGGTCACGATGGGGCCGGAAGTCGGCAAGCTGTCGCTTCATTACGGCTGCAACGATTTCGGCAGCACGATGATCGAGGAGAATGTCGTCTCGGCCGCAGGCACGACGCACAAGGTCAATATAAGCTCGACGCTGGATTTGATCCGCCAGGCGGGCAAAGTTCCCGCTCAGCGCAATACGCGCTACGAGATTTTGCGCGTGTTCGACGACGTGAACGCGAAGGTCGAGAACGATTTTGTGATGCAGAATTGAATGAAGCGTCCGTACGTGAAAGAAGCGCCGATGATTCGGCGCTCTTTTCGTGCTGCTCCGTATGCTGTTTATTTGCCCATACTGCGAATGGATGGATTGATCGTATTCCAGTCCCGTTCCCCATCGATAACCTTCTCAAACAATTTTCCCGTCTCCGCATCCATCACAAGCAGCATTGTCGCTTTTAAAAAAGTTCCGCCCTTTGTGTGAATACCGTCAGGGCAATCGATTGCAACTTTCCAAACGAGTCGGTTGTCGTCAATTTCAGAATGTTTTACGTTTCCTCCTTCCGCCTGCAAATACTCTCCCCACGTTGTAAGTTTGGTTGAACTAATGGTTTGATTATCGACTAACCGAATCTTTGTCGTTATCTCGTCTTTTTTGGCCAGCAGCTGCTCCTGCATGTCTTTGTTTCCTTTGTATATCGGTTCCGGTTGATTGATATATTCCTGAGTCTTCGCTTGCGGATCTATCGGTTTTTGTACGACAGGTTTATCGGGAGAGCCTTGGGCATTTGAGACCGTGTACCAAATACCCCCGCAAGTTATGAATGATGCCACTATAACTGCAGTTAACCAAACGCTTTTTTTGTTCATCCCGCATCACATCCATTTCCTTAATTTAATCTAAAATTAATTGTTGAAGGTTAAACGATTAATGGAATTATCCCATGTAAACAGTCCATGTGCCATTTACATTAGTTATTTCGAAATTGTGGGTACCTGTTGGGTATTCTGATTGAAAATTTCTTTCCCTGTATGTCGAGCCATAGTTATTATAAGGATATAATTGGAATATTTTCAATAGATAACTTGACGTATGCAGTTATAGATAATTTATAGTAATTTATCGGTTTAGATGCACCCCAAAGTAGCACTGCATATGCACTGCATATGTTCCGACCAAATTAATTCAATGAGTCTTGCAAATTGGCCCAGCTAAGGTGAACCAGTATCTCAAAGGCAGGTCGTCTCGGATGCTGCAGGACGAATTTTCCAAGCTGAAAAAACGGTACTGGGGCCAACACTTGTGGGCAAGAGGATATCTCTGTGCAACGGTAGGCACAGTGAATGAAGAAACGATACGTCGCTATATCAAAGGTCAACAAGTCGAAGGCGACGATGTATTTGAGATTGAAGAATCACGCACACGATTTCCGAGTTTCAGTCGGAAGCTTCGATGGCTTTAGCCAGTTGGTTGCTCTCAGCAGCTTTAGCCTTGGAACTCAAAACCCGATGCCGCCTTGCGCGTTAAGTCTCGAAACACTTCACGAATGAGCATGACAGGGGTCAGCGGTACGAAGCGTTCCCGACGGGTACCGGGTTCATGATTTTGCGAAATAAGGCGGTATTGCACTTGGCTTTGGTCACCCAATCAAAGTCGTTCTTTTCAAGAAATGCGCAGAATTCCTTACACAGATACCATCGGTTCATTGCTACTACCAGAGGCGGCGCGAAACGGATTTACGCAGCATCATCAGCATTTGGTTGGCCAAATCCAGCTTCGTCAAGCCCTCACCCTTCGTTTCGGGTTTATGCCATACCCGATACTCTAACCCGCACTTTAGCACCACCAGATTCATCGCCTATACATATGTTTTTGTAGAGACTTATCGCGATCGTGAACATCGATCAAGCGTATAGACTGTTTCGAGCTTCAGTTCGTCTGTTTTCTTCAGTCCGAAATCTTCCCGGTTGACCGGGCGCATGATGCTTGCATGCGAAATGTATCGTTGGCAAAGAAATAGCAAACGAACCTCTCAAACCCTTTTGATAGGGGGAGGAGGTTCGTTTGGTTGAGCTTGTTTTCAATCAACAAGTACAAAGCATCACCCGCCAAAAGCGTAAGTCGGCTGTCCCTTGACGTCGCTTTTATACAAAAACAATCCACCGGCGAGAGGCTGGTCGAGCAGGTTCGCCTCGGAAATGCCTACTCTCGCGGAAGTGATATACAATTCGTCCAAGTTCGGCCCCGCGAAAGCGCAGGAGCTGGACTGTTCCGCGGGCACATCGATTTTCAGCAGCAGCTCGCCCGTATGCGGATTCCATCTGCGGATTCCGTAGCCGCCCCACAGCGCTACCCAGATCATGCCTTCGGCGTCGCTGGTCATGCCGTCGGGGACGGCTCCTTCCTCGGTTACTTCTACCGCAACTCTAGGATTGCTCATTTCGCCCGATTCCAGGTCGAAGTCGTAAGCCATCACTTTTCTCGTAGGCGAATCGATGTAATACATCGTGCGGTTATCGGGGCTCCACGCCAACCCGTTGGAGCATGATACATTCTCGAATATCGTCCGGATCGTCAAATCGGTCTCCAAGCAGTACAGCGCACCCTGATTGGCGGTGCCATTCATGCTCATCGTTCCGGCCCAGAACCGTCCGGCTGCGTCGCATTTGCCGTCGTTGAACCGCGTATTCGGCTTCCGTCCTTCCGGGTTGCCCAGGAAGGTAAGACCATCGCCCGATGGATCGTAGGCGTAGAATCCGTCCTCCAAGACCAGAACGACACCGCCGGACTTGCGTGGAACAACGGCGCCGATTTTTTTCCCCAATGGAACGACGGACGTTTGTTTGGAGCTCACCTCGTATGTATGCAAAGCTTTTCCATCGATATCGACCCAATACAGCAGGCCGTTCCGTTCATCCCAGCTCGGACCTTCCCCTAACGCCGCTTTCGCGTCCAATAGCAATTCCGCTTGCGCCATGCCGATAACCTCCCCGTATCGTCTTGCTTTCCGTTCTTTCCCGACATCCATTATACACCATCCCTGCTGTTAGTTGTCCAACTATTCGGCCGCTGCGCGGATTGAGCTTGTGCCAAATTGTTGTTTGTATATATAGCGGGCTCCGACCATATACTTTTAGAAAGCAATGCGACACATACGTTCGCGAGAAAGGAGTGAGTCCGATGGAACTGTTCGCCTTGACGCTGTCGAAAAATTGGACGGCGTTCGCCGACAAGCTATACGTCCGATTATCGCTATCCGCACGGGATTTACATACAGCCGGAAACCATGTCCGATTCGAATGCGATTCGTTTAAAACCCATACGACGATACGCTGCATCGCCGTTTTGCCCGAATTCCGATTGGATTTGTCCGGTTCCGCCGTATTTCGGATGACGGCCGAGACGTTGGCCGTTTTTATGCTGGATGAAATGGAACAGCGACTGCTGCGCGAAATTGTTACGGGGCATTACCGGTATGTGGACGAGGTGGACATTTCCGCGATCGAGCAGTATTGCCGGCAAGTGCTGGACCAGCCCGAGCCGAGCGCCGATCTCCCCAAATCCCGGCAAAGAAGACAGCATAAAATCGCCGATGCTCTCTTCGCCTACCTGGAGCAAAACAATGTCATGAATGTAGTCGGCTTTATCCGCTTCCGCTTGTCGGATTATATGGACGAACTTCGGGAAGTGGCGGAATACGCCATCGACGAATACATTATGGACCAGCAGTACCAGGAGTTTATATCCTTGCTCAAATATTTCGTCTATATCCAGGAAACGAAAATTCCGGTCGCTCATCTGATGCATCGCGGCGGCAACGAATTTACGTTGTACAACGAGCAGATGAATCCGATCGATACGGAGCAGTTCGAAGGATTTACGCTCGAGCTGCTGGATAAGGAAATCAATTTCGAGGATATGATCGTAAGTACGCTCATTTCCGTTTCGCCGCAAAAAATCGTTATCCATACGCGCGACCCCGAGGAGCAGGTCATCAAAACGATTATGCAAATTTTCGAAAACCGGGCGATGGTTTGCACCTACTGCAAGCTGTGCGGCAGCGTCTTGACCGGCAAAAATAAGGATCAGCTGTACCCTTGACTCGTACGTGACGTTGATGTATAGTGATATCACATAAACCGACGAAAAGCGACGACCAAAGACACGAATCCCTGAGAGACTGTCCAGAGAGAGGAGACTAGGGCTGCAATCTCCTTCTGTTCGAACAGCGGATTTACCCCTTTGCAGCTTTGGCTTGAACCCGTGCCCGTGGGCCCGGCAGTAGACGCCATCGTTTCATCCCCGTTACCGGATGCGATAAGGTTTTGCGCGCTATTTACGACCCGCGGAACGAATCAGGGTGGAACCACGAGAACACACACGCTCGTCCCTCACGGGATGATGCGTGTTTTTTGTTTTTTTCGAAGCACGATCCCCCTCTTTCCCCCTTCGCCAAGGGGGAGGACTCGGGGCTGCCGCCCCAAGACCCCGCTAAGGGGCGTAGGAGTTACGGGGCCGTCTTCGGCGGAAATGGGTGCGGGGAGCGCTCTATATCTTCAGGGAAAGCTCGCCCTGCGGGCACGCTCTCAACCTGAAGACCCGCTTTCATATGGCGGATGTATGGAAAGTTGGTGCCCTTTGTTGGGATGCCTGCTGCTTTAGAGCATTCGGGAGGAACTGCGTGCTGGAAGTCGCGTCATGACTCCGTCATGAAGCTTTCTTTCGAGCAAAGCAAGAGCAAGAGCATCGCCGTGAAGCTCCGCTTCCCA